>JBDTRA010000075.1:0-25575 GCA_039931915.1 Flavobacterium sp.
GGTCTTGGTGATCAGCATCCAATGACATTAGAAGAAATTGGAGAAACTTTTGACTTAACTCGTGAGCGTGTTCGTCAGATTAAAGAAAAAGCAATCCGCAGATTAAAACATACTTCAAGAAGTAAAATTCTTAAAACTTATTTAGGTTAATAAACCTTAAAGTTAGAAAGTTTTAAAGTCTAAGGTCTTTTGGCTTTAAGACATTTGACTTTCAACTATACAGTAAACAACAGTTTGATTGACTGTTCGTTTTTTGATTGATGATTGAAACTCCGGCTGATTACCGGAGTTTTTTATTTTTTATAATTACCTTTGCAAAAAATAAACTACTTAAAGAGACGCACTGCTGTGTGTCTCTGCATTAACAACTACACACAATGAAGAATACACTTATAGCTCCTTCTGTTTTAGCAGCTGATTTTGCCAATTTACAACGAGATATCGAAATGATTAACAACAGTGAGGCTGATTGGTTTCATATTGATATTATGGATGGAGTTTTTGTTCCAAATATTTCTTTTGGAATGCCAGTTTTGGAAGCAATTTCAAGACATGCTAAAAAAACTATCGATGTACATTTAATGATTGTTGATCCAGATCGATATATTAAAACTTTTGCAGATTTAGGAGCAAACATTTTAAGTGTACATTACGAAACCTGCACACATTTGCACAGAACATTACAGACTATCAAAGCTGAAGGAATGAAAGCTGGAGTAGCCATTAATCCTCACACCAATATTGACTTGTTAGAAGATGTTATTAACGACATTGACTTGGTTTGTATCATGAGTGTGAATCCTGGTTTTGGAGGACAATCCTTTATAGAGAACACTTACGATAAAGTAAAAAAACTAAAAGCTTTGATTACACGCAAAAATACTTCAACACTTATTGAAATTGATGGTGGTGTCACTAATAAAAATGCCAAGCAACTAGTAGAAGCCGGAGCAGATGTTTTGGTTGCAGGAAGCTTTGTTTTTAAAGCCGAAAATCCAATCGCTACTATTGCTGATTTAAAAGTTTTGACTGCTTTTTAAATTTTTTAAATTCGGAAAGAAATCAATTCCGGTCATTTTTTCAATAGTTTCAACAGGAACTACAAAATCATAAATTGACTTGTCACTGTTTTCATTCGGAACCAAAAAAGCAATTGCTTTATTTTCCTTTCCTAATTTAGCTAAAATGATTTTATAAAAATATTTAGGAACAGCAACTTCTTCTGTTCCTATTTTTTTATCAGAATCTTTTAAAACCCCGCCTGTCACAATATAAATATCATTATATTTTCCTGCCCAGTAGCGTGTTTTTTGTTCTATTCTATTCCAAATCCCACTATTGAAATCGTGCTTTTGTGGTGAAATATTCGATGTATAAAAAGTATCATTATAAGCTCTTTTATCAAACTCCATATCTCCTGCAGGACAAAGATGCCCTTTATCATAACCTGACTTTTTGTAATTTCTCCAATCAGCAGAACCAGTCGTTACTTTTGGATCTTCAATAAAATAAGGCCTTTTAAAATCATTATTTTTTAAATACTCTTTTTTTAATTCATATGCCACCCATTCAGCCTGTTCAAATTTTTCATTATATGAAAGTGTATAATAATCGTGTTTTATAATTTGATGTGTTGTAGAGGTCGGCAAATAATTTGTTGAAAATCCAGATTCAGTTGTATTTTGATATTGCCCAACAAAAGCATTTGTTTCCTGAATTGTTTCTTTTTTTTCATTCTGTTCTTTTTTACATGAAAAAAGCATTAGACTAATCAAACCAAAAACGAGGTAGTTTTTCATGTTTTTCAATAAAGTTCAAAAAAAAAAAACGTTCCAAAATTTTTGATTATGGAACGTTTAATATTATTTGTTAATTATGATTTTGCTAACTTATCTCTTTTCATTTTAGGACCAATAGCACTTTTGGAATTACCTTTAGCCTGCAAGTCGTCTAAAACATTTAAAGCTTCCTCAACATATACATCTTTAGACAATGCCTGATGCCAAATTGAGCGTTTTTCTTTTAGAGCTGCGTCGCTACTCATTTCAACTTCTTCATAAGGCAAAGATTTAAAAACCAGATTATTTTTATAATCTGCAATTGGTTTGTATTTTTTTCCTTCGCTTTCTACTTGTTCCTGAGTTGCCTTGAAGTTTTTAATATTTAAGCTATAGGTATTCTCATTGCTTTTAATATCGATCCATTTTGCATTATCTTCAATTAATTTAAATTGTGGATTCCCGGCAATTCTCAATTTACTATTTGTTAATGCCTGAATAAAATTTTCATTAGACTTCCATACATTATAATCTGCCGGATCTATTTTATCCCATGGCATTGCATTATCAATATCACGCTCTCCCATTTTTAAATAAGCATAACGGTCTGGCATTACAATATCACTTTTCACACCTTCTAACTGTGTAGAACCACCATTAATTCTGTAAAATTTTTGGGCAGTAGCTTTCAAAGCTCCAAAGTCTCCAAACTCACTATTACGAACAAACTGATTTAAATCGATAACTGTTTGTACAGTACCTTTACCGTAAGTTTGTTTACTGCCAATAATAACACCACGTTTATAATCCTGAATTGCTGCAGCTAGAATTTCTGAAGCTGATGCAGAGAAACTATTTACCATTATTACTAGTGGTCCGTCCCATTCAATTTTTTTATCTTTATCATATAAGACCTCTTTCTTTTTTCCAGCTGATTTCACCTGAACAATTGGCCCTTCCTCAATAAATAATCCTGCGATATCAACTACCGTAGATAGTGAACCTCCTCCATCATCACGAACGTCAAGCACTATACCGTTTATATTTTCTTTTTTAAGTCTTTCAACTTCTAAAGCAATATCTTTACCGGCATCTCTTCCGTCTTTATTTTCAAAATCGATATAAAATTTAGGCAAATAAATCACTCCATATTTTAATCCGTTTTTTTCAACTATACTTGATTTTGCATATGTTTCTTCGATTTCAACAACATCTCTGATTATTGAAATAACCTTAATGCTTCCATCAACCTTTTTTACAGTAAGCTTAACTTCTGTCCCTTTATGTCCTTTGATTTTTTTAACAACATCGTCTAAACGCATTCCGACAACATCAACAGGTTCTTCGTTTCCTTGGGCAACTTTCAATATTAAATCTCCTGCTTCCAATTCTTTTCCTTTCCACGCCGGGCCTCCTGAAATTAATTCATCTATTTGGGTGAAATCATTTTTCTTAGTCAGACGAGCGCCAATCCCTTCCAATTTACCACTGATATTTACATCAAAACGGTCTTTTTCTTCCGGAGCGAAATAACTGGTATGCGGGTCAAAACGAGCCATAATTGAATTTACATAAACAGAAAACCAATCTTGTTTATCTAAATCTTTTATTAAACTAAAATTATCATCTAATGATTTTAGCGAACTTTCACGTGTCTCTTTTTCCAAAGCTTCAAAAGATTTCACTTTATAAGCCGGATCCGTTTTCTTTTTATCTTCCTCTAACTTTTGTTTTGTTACCAGAGATGAAAGTGTCGACAATTTGATTTGTTTTCTCCATCTTTCATTTATTTCAGCAGTGTTTTTCGCATACGGAATCTTTTCATAATCTGCATTAAAAGTCTCGTCAATATTATAATTGAATGGTTGAGCTAAAAGAACTTTATATCTCTTTTTACTTTCTTCCATACGTTTCATCAATCTGGTATAAGTAAGATTAAAGAATGTCAGGTCTTTATTAATAAACTGATCATCAAGCATTAACTCATATTGTTTGAACTCATCAATATCAGATTGCAGGAAAAAACGTTTAGAAGGATCTAATGCATCAATATAATCTTTAAATATCCCTTTAGAGAATGTATCGTCGATAGGCGGAGGACTGTAATGCCCTTTTTCGATAACAAATGCCAGCAATTCTAAAAGCATTTTATCTTTATTAGGATCCGGATCTATTGTTTTATCAGCATTTACTTTGAATGCAAATAAAGTTACAGACAAGCATAATATGGCTATGAGGATTTTATAATTTCGTTTCATAAATTTAATAATAGCATTCATCAATTTTTTAATCTAAGTTATGGTAAAAACCGGGCCAAAAAAGCCAAGTCTACGATAATTTTTTGTTAAAGATATAAAAATCTTTGAATCACAAAAAACTTAGATAAGTTAGTTGACAAATTTTAATTTATTTGTTAGTATTCTAAGAAAATCTGTACCTACATTTGTTCTGAAAAATCTATATTCGCAATTAAATCCTAATTTATGAAAAACCAAAAACCCTTGATATTAGTTACTAATGATGATGGTGTTTCTGCTCCCGGTATAAGAGCTTTAATAGATGTTATGGCAACGATTGGCGAAGTGATTGTCGTGGCTCCGGATAAACCTCAAAGTGCGATGGGACATGCCATAACAATAAACAACACTTTATATTTGAATAAAATTTCGAAAGAAAACGATGTAATCACAGAATACAGTTGTTCCGGAACCCCTGTAGATTGTGTGAAATTAGCAGTCAATGAAATTTTGAAAAGGAAACCTGATTTATGCGTTTCGGGAGTTAATCATGGTTCAAATTCTTCTATTAATGTGATTTATTCAGGAACTATGAGTGCTGCTGTTGAAGCCGGAATTGAAGGAATTCCAGCTATTGGTTTTTCGCTGTTAGACTACAATTGGGATGCAGATTTTGAGCCTGTAAAATCTTTTATAAAGCAAATAGTTTTAGAAACCCTTGAAAAAAAATTACCTGAAGGAGTTATTTTAAATGTTAATTTTCCTAAATTGAAAGAAAAAGAAATTAAAGGCATTAAAATTTGCCGTCAGGCGAAAGCACTCTGGGTAGAAAAATTTGACAAAAGACAGACACCGTTTGGAAAGGATTATTATTGGCTTTCCGGAGAATTTGTTAATCAGGATAAAGGAAATGACACAGATGAATGGGCACTGGAAAACGGATACATTTCTGTGGTTCCCGTTCAATTTGACTTAACAGCACATCATGCTATTCAACAATTAAACAGCTGGAATTTATGAACAAAAAAGACATTTTTTTAGGTTTTATAATCGGTATTTTCACTTCTTTACTTGGGAGTTATATGTTTATTACTTTCTTTACCAAATTTGATATTTCTTCGGGAATTCAAACTATAAAAGAAAATGGCTATTTAGGAAAAGTAATAACGTTAGGCACAACTTTAGACCTTGCCGTTTTTGCCCTCTTATTAAAAAAAGACAAAGAATATATGGCCGGCGGAATCATTCTGGCTGTCATTGTTTTAGCAATTTCGACTTTGCTAATTTAAATCTTATCTTTGTTCCGCAATTTTGATCTTTATCAAAATCAAGGCAAACTCTCAAAACAATGAGATGAAATCATTATAATTCTAATAGATAATACGTTAGAATTAGATGATACATATTCTTAAAAAAAGAAATTAACTACGTATGAAATATTACATTATTGCAGGTGAAGCTTCCGGGGATCTTCACGGATCTAATTTAATGAAAGCCTTATACGAGGAAGATCCTCATGCAGAAATTCGTTTTTGGGGCGGGGATTTAATGCAAAAAGCCGGCGGTACTTTAGTTAAGCATTATCGCGAATTAGCGTTTATGGGATTTATAGAAGTGGTTTTTAATTTGAAGACCATCTTAAATAATATCAAATTCTGTAAAAAAGACATTTCAGAATTCAGACCGGATGTTTTAATTTTTATTGATTATCCGGGATTTAATATGCGAATTGCTAAATGGGCAAAAGAATTACATTACAAAACACATTATTATATTTCACCTCAAATTTGGGCCTGGAAGGAAAACAGAATTACAGCTATCAAAAATGATGTTGATAAAATGTTTGTGATTTTACCTTTCGAAAAAAGTTTTTATGAAGATAAACACCAATTTCCTGTCGAGTTCGTTGGACATCCCTTAATTGATGCTATTCATAATCAGCCTGTTTTTGACGAAACTGTTTTTAGAAAAGAGAATCAATTGGATGAAAAACCGATTATAGCTATTCTGCCGGGAAGCCGCAAACAGGAAATCATCAAAATGCTGAGCGTAATGCTAAGCGTTGTTGACGATTTTAAAGAATATCAATTTGTAATTGCGGGTGCTCCAAGTCAGGATTTTGAATTTTATCAAAAATTTATTTCAAATAAAAACATTCATTTCATTTCAAACAAAACCTATGATTTACTTCGCTCCTCAACAGCTGCATTAGTAACATCAGGGACAGCGACATTAGAAACAGCACTTTTTAAAGTTCCTGAAGTAGTATGCTATAAAGGAAGCTGGGCTTCATATCAAATTGCAAAACGTATTATTACATTAAAATACATTTCGCTTGTTAATTTAATTATGGATGAAGAGGTTGTAACGGAATTGATTCAAGATGAATGCAATACAAAGCGAATCAAGGAAGAATTACAAAAATTATTAGAGCCGGGTTATCGTCAAAAATTATTAAATAAATACGATATTTTAGAACAAAAATTAGGTGGTGCCGGTGCCAGTAAAAAAACAGCAAAGCTTATTGTTGCCGATTTAAAACAATAAATAGATTCGTTTTGAAAAAAATACTTCTTTTTATACTATTCCCCATTCTTTTAGCATTCTGCAAATCAGGATCATCAACTGTGAGCAAAAGAGAAGTAAGACGAGAAGCTAAGTATGTTGTGAATAATTTGATTAAAACGGCGACTGACAATATTGGTATTCGTTATAAAGCTGCAGGCACAACAAAAAACGGATACGATTGTTCAGGATTAGTATATTCAACTTTTGAATCAGAAGGTATAAAATTACCCAGAGCTTCTTATGACCAATCAAAAATTGGAAGGTTAATCAAATTTGATGATGCCAGAAAAGGGGATTTAATTTTCTTTAAAACGAATAACAGTAAACAGATTAACCATGTTGGACTTATTACTGAAATTAATCGTGAAGAAATAAAATTTATACACTCTTCAACTTCAAAAGGTGTGATTGTTTCTTCTACAAATGAAACGTACTATAAAAAATCATTTGTTCAAATTAATCGAATTATTGAATAATTTTATGTAAAATAATTTTTTTCTTACAAATTTTTAATACTTTTAAATTTATGAAAATAAAAGTATTAGATTTCCCCTTAACAAAAATTACAATTAGCTTTATACTCGGTATTCTGGTTTCTTATTATTTCCCGCCAGGCTTTTTTATTGTTTTTGTATCGCTCATAATTATTACAATCTGTTTTTTGACTACTTTTTTTTCATTAAAAAAAAATAAAAAAAGCACTATCCTTTTTGGCATACTGTCCTATTTGTTTTCGTTTTTTATTGGCATTACAACATTACTATTCCATACAGAATCTTTACAGAAAACAAATTATATACATTTTGAAAAAGCATTTGAAAAACCACAATTCATAACCCTTACTTTACGTGAAAAATTAAAAAGCAACGATTATAATGACCGATATATTGCTATTTTTAATCAAATCGAGAAAAAACCTTATTCGGGAAAAATTATTATAAATATCCAAAAGGACAAAACTCCCAATTTACTTGTAATCGGAAACATCATTCGCCTAAAGACTATTTTACAACATAATAATCCACCAAAAAATCCTAATCAATTTGATTACAGTCAATACTTAAAAGACAAACAAATTTATGGGCAGATTTATGCGATAAAATCAGAAATCAGTATCAACAGAACAATAAAAAAAGACATTTGGTATTATGCTGCAAAATTACATACGAGAATAATTCATAATCTTGAAAAAGGTCAATTTAGCCCAAATGAAATGAATGTCGCTTTAGCACTAATTTTGGGGCAAAGGCAAGAAATAGGAACGGATATTATTCAGGATTATCAATTTTCAGGTGCTACACACATCCTTTCGGTTTCAGGATTACACGTAGGATTTATAATGATATTTATCTCTTTTATTTTAAAACCAGTACCTAATACACGAAAGGGCTCTTTTGTAAAATTAATTGTCATTTTAAGTTCGCTAATCATATTCGCCATAATTTCCGGCCTGTCACCCTGTGTTTTACGTTCAGTTGTTATGTTTTCTTTTTTGGCAATTGGAAATCATTTGCGCAGAAGCGGAAATATTTATCATACTTTATTAGTCTCCATATTATTGATCCTGCTATTTGAACCTTACTTCTTGTTTGATATTGGTTTTCAGCTGAGCTATCTCGCCTTATTTTTCATTCTTTGGCTACAGCCGATATTAAAAAACATATGGAATCCGAAAAATAAAATTATTATGAATCTCTGGAATGTTTTAACTATTTCATTTGCAGCACAAATTGGTACCCTGCCGCTATGTTTATACTATTTCCATCAATTTCCGGGACTTTTTTTTGTAACCAATATTGTAATTATTCCAATTTTATCTTTTATCATGATTGCCGGAATAATTGTAATGATCCTGGCTGTTTTTATTGTACCTCCACTATTTTTAATTCAAATATTCGAAAAAAGTATTTATATTTTAAACAAAGTCATTCATTTTGTAGCTTCCTTTGATTCATTCGTAATAAGAGAAATTAGCTTTAATAATTATTATTTATTTGCATTTTACTTATGGATCATTTTCACTTTTATATGGCTGGAAAAGCCAAATTATTTAAAATTGATTGGTGTTTTGAGTACAACAATGATTTTACAACTTTCTTTTATAGTAACAAAAAAAGAAATGCAGACTCAACAGGAAATGATTGTTTATAATGTGAAGAAAAAAACAATTATCTCTGAAAGAAACGGAAAAAATATTACTGTTTTTTACAATGACAGTCTTTTAAAAGAAACATCAAAAAACAGCATTATAAACTCTTATTTGATTGGTAATTTCAGTCATGTGAAGAAAAAGACAAAAATTAAAAACATACTGTTTTTTAATAAAAAAAAGATCGCTATCATAGACAGTACCGGGGTTTATCTTAAAAATGAACAGCCTGATATCTTACTCTTGATTGAATCTCCGAAAGTTAATTTAGAGCGTATTATAAAAAATTTACATCCTGAAATAATTATTGCCGATGCATCAAACTCTAATTCTATTCAAAAATATTGGAAAACGACTTGTATGAAACAAAAAATCCTTTTTCATTCCACGAATGAAAAAGGATATTATAAATTAAATTAAAATTTTATTCAGTTGGATGCAAAATAGCCTCTGATTCAGATATCCATACTTTAGCACCTCCTGGCACATAACCAATTTTACCAAGTGCCTGAAATGTAGTTTTATTTTTTCTGACTGAAGCACTGGCAAAACAAACCTCGGGTAAGTTTTCAACACCAAATGCATTTTTAAGTTTGATATTTTGTTCTTTATCACCATCTGATGTATTAACGTCAGATAAATCTAATTTAACCAAAATGACATTATCTCTTGACCAAACTGCAAAATCCGGCGTTTTAAAAACTTCATTTTGGAGATTATTCGGTGCACTTGATGCGGTAAAAAAAATCAACATTGGTTTACTCTCTTCATTACTTGCAGCAATAGCAGCGTCCATACTGGTCTTCCAAACTACATTTTGGGCTTGGAAAGGAATTGACCCTAAAAAGAAAATTAGCAGGAGTAGTTTTTTAATCATAACATGTAAATTGGGTTAGTTAGCAAAACGAAATTAACAATATATTTTAATTCTACAAGATTTTTTAGCATTAAAATTACACAATATGTTTTTTTAATTATAAAATTTTATCAAAATGAAATTTTTTGCAATTATACCTATCTATTACAATATATTTTTCTTGTTAAACAAAAAAACCCCACAATTTGCATTGTGAGGTTTTTTCTGTATTTATTTAAAGTATTACATTTTTTGAGATTTAATTATTCCGTCTGCAACTGCTAACCAGGCTTTTGGCCCACCTGCGACATATCCAGTCTGACCAAGGCCTTTAAAATTTACTTTACCGTCTTTACTTTCTGCATTCGTAAAATATACTGTAGGAAACCCTTGTATCCCGAAAGCCTGCTGTAATTCGGCATTTTGATTTTTTACTTCCGGTGTCTGGGCAGTTCTTCTTGGATAATCCAACTCTACTAAAATTACATTTTCAGCAGCCCACTTTTGAAACTCCGGTGTTTTTAAAACTTCGTTTTGCAAACGAATACACCAACCACACCAATCACTTCCTGTAAAAAACATCAGTAACGGTTTTTTTTCTTTATTACTAACAGCTATTGCTTCTCTTACATCTGTATGCCAATTTAATTGCTTCGCCTGTTCGCTTACGCTCGAACCCTGAGCATTAACAGCAAACGAACCTATTATAAAAAAAGCAATTATAAATATTTTTTTCATGTCATTAATTTTTTTCAAATTTAAACAAAAAAACAACTTCAAAATGTCGTCTATTTTACTTCCTGCATTAATTTTTTAATAAATGGAGAAATTGCTATTAAAATCACACCGGCAATCAATGAATAAACAGCCAATTGGTAATACCCATCTGTGTATGACTGTAACTTAGACATTAAAGTGGTTCCTGTATTCGATTTAGAAATTTCTGCACCAAGTTTTCCTGCAAATAATTGCCCAAATGCAGTAGCTAAAAACCACAATCCCATCATCATTCCGAATAATCTTTTTGGAGACAATTTCGTAATAATTGACATTCCGATTGGCCCCAAACAAAGCTCACCAAGAGTTGTCACCAAATAAGCAAATGTGAACACATTCAAAGAAGTAATTCCGTTAACATCTGCAAAAAATTTAGTGTAATAAAAAATATAAAAAGAAGCCGCTAAAAACAAAAACCCAATACCAAATTTAATCAACGTATTAGGCTCTATCTTCTTTTTAGCCAGCCAAAGCCAAAGCAATCCAACTAAAGGACTAAAAATAACAACAAACAATGTATTTGAACTATTGTTTACAGCATTGGGATCAATGGTAAATCCAAGCAGATTGTAACTTAAATTATCCTTGGCAAACAACGACAATGACCCCCCGCTTTGTTCATAAATTGCATTAAATACTAAATAAAAGAAAATAAACGTAAAAGCAGCAATCATCTTTTTTTGCAATTTTATGTCTCCTAATTTTATCACTTCGTATATAAAATAAATCATGGCAATTATACCAATCGTATACATGAAATAATCTGTATAATCTGTATTTTTTACCATGATAAAAATAAAAGGAATACTTAATAATGAGCCTATGTAAACCCCTATTTCCTTAATTTTTCTTTTCTTTGGTTCTAAATGCAGTAGTGGAGAATTTCCAATTGGACCAAGATGTTTTTTAGTAAACAAAAAAGTCAACAATCCAAAAATCATGACAATAGCTGCCGAAAGAAAACACAATCGCCAGGAATAATATTTCCCTAAATAGATACACAGAATTCCTCCAAAAAAACCGCCTATATTAATTCCGGCATAAAACATTCCATAACCTGCATCTCTTCTGTGATCACTTTCATGATATAGTTCTCCAACCATGGAAGAAATATTGGGTTTAAAAAAACCAGTTCCAATTATAGAAAATGCCAAGCCATAATAAAATAAATGTTGTGGAGCAAAAGCAATAAGCAAATTCCCCAAAATCATAACAATTCCACCAAAAAACAATGACTTTTTAAAACCTAAAACTTTATCTGCAAAAATCCCTCCAACAAAAGTGAAAGCATACACAAATGCCTGAATAGCACCATATTGCAAATTAGCAGCTTCATCATTAAGCAAAAGCTGATCTACCATGAAAAAGGTTAAAACACCACGCATCCCATAAAAACAAAATCGCTCCCACATTTCAACAGTAAACAAATACCACAATTGCTTTGGATATTTTCCTTTAAAATTTTGTATTTGTTCTAAACTTAAACTTTCTTCCATATTATTATTTTAATTACATAAAAAAACATCATCTTCAATTAATTCAAAGATGATGTTTTAGTATATTTCTATTCCATTAAATTATCTAACACCGTGCATCATTTTTTTCAAAAATGGAGTCAATGCAAATAAAATTAAAGCTGCCAATCCTGTAATAACAACAAACACCATGAAAAACTCATATAGATTATGAATTATAAAACCTGCAAAATCAGGATAATGATCACTTATCTGATGTTTATCCAATAATTCCAACTGAGCTGGAGTTAATGTAATCTTTTTATCTAAAACTGCCTGTAAATCAATTCCTAATTCCTGCGCTTTTTTATATTTATCACCGGTTGCCGGTAAAATCGAGCCTAACGTTCCGCCTAAAGCATAACCCGATGCATTAGACAAGAAAAATACTCCGTATAATAAAGAAGAAAAACGCTTTGGAGACAATTTACCAACTAAAGATAATCCGATTGGAGACAAACACAACTCAGCACAAGTGTTTAAGAAATACAACAAAATAAGCCATTTAACTAACAACAACCCTGAAGTTCCAATGTAGGAAACCTGAGTTGCAATCATGAAAAAGCTAATTGTAATAAGAACCAGACCAACTGCTAATTTTACCGGCGAAATTGGCTCTCTGTCTTTTGACCTTAAATAATCCCATAGAATACTAAAAGGAACTGCCATTACAACTACAAATAACCCGTTGAATATTTGCACCATCGATGGTGGCATTTGAAAACCAAAGAAATTTCTATCAGTCTGATTATTAGCAATAAAAGTTAACGATGAACCAGCCTGCTCAAATGCAGCCCAGAAAAATATAATAAAGAAAGAAACGATATAGATTACAATAATTCTATCCCGTTCTATTTTTGTCAATGATGTATCAGATATAATTAATCCGGCCAAAGCCAAACCACTCGAATAGATTAACGTATAAATTAAATTCTGTCCAAAAACAAAATGAAAAATCACCCCTAAAATTAAAAATGCAAATCCTGCACTAATTAATGCTTTTTGAGAAAAATTAGCCTTTTGTGCTTCTCCTTCTTCAAAATCAGCAGCTACATTTTTAGATGGCAATCCACCTAATGGTCTTCCTTCCGGAGATACTACATATTTATTTTTTAAAAAGTAAAAAAGAACAGTTCCTACAAACATTGCCCCTGAAGCTGCCAGGAATCCCCATTTAAAAGCGTGAATATCCCTAACGCCGCCTCTATCAACAACATCTCCCAACAATGGACAAATTGATTGCCCTAAAAAAGCTCCCATATTAATACCCATGTAGAAAATAGTAAAAGCGGTATCCAGTTTTGTTTTTTCCTGTTTTGGATATAAGCTCCCAACCATACTGGAAATGTTTGGTTTGAAGAATCCATTTCCAAAAACAATAGCACCCAATCCGCAATACATTATTGTAGTTGCCAAACTTAAATTAGTACCAAAAACACTACCACTTGCAAAAAGCAGCAATTGCCCTACAGCCATTGTTAATCCGCCTAATAAAATACAATTTCTATTTCCTAAGAAACGGTCGGCAACAAAACCGCCTAACATCGGTGTTAGATAACAAAGTCCAAGAAAACCTCCGTAAATTAACGAAGCCTCTTCTTCTTTCATCAATAATGAGTTCACAAGAAATAAAGTCAATAAAGCCCGCATTCCATAAAAATTGAACCGCTCCCACATCTCTGTCCCGAACAATACCCAAAGTCCTTTTGGATGCGCCGATTTTACTTGAGTTTCTCCCATATGTTAATCAATTATTTAAGGTTTAGATTAGATTATAAATTTTCTTTAATGAAATTAGTCATTTTATTGTAAAGCTGAATTCTGGTTTTCCCGCCATAAATTCCGTGGTTTTTATCCGGATATATTTGAGAATCAAATTGTTTATTTGCCTGAATTAAGGCTTCCATCATTTGCATTGAATTTTGCACATGAACGTTATCATCACCAGATCCGTGAATCAATAAAAATTTCCCTTTTAATTTATCAACATGATTTATTGGAGAGTTTTGATCATAACCGCTTGCATTTTCCTGTGGGGTCTGCATATATCTTTCAGTGTAAACACTGTCATAGAAACGCCAGTTTGTTACCGGTGCAACAGCAATTGCCATTTTGAAAACATCATTCCCCTGAAAAATACAGTTAGAAGCCATAAATCCACCGTAACTCCATCCAAAAATTCCAATTCTGGAAGCATCAACATAAGGATAAGCACCAATCACTTTCGCTGCATTAATTTGATCTTCAACTTCAAATTTCCCTAATTCTTTTTGTGTTACTTTTTTGAATTCAGCACCTTTAAAACCAGTTCCTCTTCCATCAACACAAGCTACAATATAACCTTGCTGAGTAAGCGAAAGAAACCAATAATCATCCGTATTATTCCAATCATTATTTACCTGCTGTGAACCAGGACCAGAATATTGATACATGAAAACAGGATATTTTTTTGAAGGATCAAAATCTTTTGGTTTTAAAATCCATGCATTTAATTCATTTCCTTTTGCTGTTTTTAAAACAAAAAATTCTTTTACAGGTAAATTATAGCTTTTTAATTTAGCAGAAAGTGCCTGATTATTTTCGATAACCTGAATTTCTTTACCGGTTTTCGACTCGTTTAAAGTATACGTTGTAGGCTGAGAAGCGCTTGAGAATGTATCAATGAAGAATTGAAAATTAGGACTAAAAGTAGCCGCGTTCGTTCCTGTATTTTTAGACAGCGCTACTTTGTTTTTTCCATCTAATGCAATGCTGTAAATAGCTCTGTTAATTGAACCATTTTCTGTAGACTGATAGAAAATAGTTTTTGATTTTTCGTCGAAACCGTAGTATGAAGTTACTTCCCAGTTTCCTTTAGTGACTTGATTTTTAAGCTTTCCTGTTTTATCATACACATAAATATGATTAAAACCATCTTTTTCGCTTGTCCAGATAAAACTGTTATCTTTTAAAAATGTCAAATTATCCGTAACATCAATATAAGCTTTGTCTTTTTCATTAAAAATAACTTTTGCAGCTGCCGTTGTGCCATCAACAAACAACAAATCAAGATTATCCTGGTGTCGGTTTAAAACCTGTGCTGATAAAACATTATTATCATTTGTCCATTGTAATCTTGCGATATAAAAGTCATTATAATTTCCTAAATCAACTTTTTTAGCCGCATTATTCGCCGCATCGTATATATGTAATGAAACTTCTGAGTTCTTCTCACCCGCTTTAGGATATTTAAAAGTTTCAATTGTCGGATATAAATCTTTATGAAACATTGACATTGAAAATTCAGGAACTGCACTTTCGTCAAAACGGATATACGCTAATTTTTTACTGTCTTTACTCCAGTCAAAAGCCCGGACAAAAGCAAATTCTTCTTCATAAACCCAATCCGTAATACCATTTATGATTGCATTTTTTTTTCCATCAGTAGTAACTGCTGTTGCTTTTTTTGAACTTACATCATATATATAGAGATTGTTTTCTTTGGCATAAGCTATTTTAGTACCGTCAGGAGAAAAAGTTGGTTCCTGTACCTGAAAATCAAAAAGCTTAGTCAGCGATTTAGATGTAATATCATACAAAAAGTAATCAGCAGTAAAAGAATGGCGGAAAATCTTATTGGTATTACAGGCAATTAAAATCTTTTTTTCAGAAGCATCAAACGTATAGCTGTCAATTCCGCCTGCAAGTTCTTTGTGATTTTTAGTATCGATTAAATTTGATACTTTTTTCAAGGTTGCAAAATCATACAAATCAATCTGCACACTTCTGCTGGTCTGGTCAACATTTAAAACAGTGTATTGATCCGTGTTTTTTAACGATTGCAATTTATCCATTCCTTTAGCACGAAATGCCCCACTGTAAATATTTTCAACAGTTATTTTCTGTTGTCCAAAAACAGTAGTAATCAAAAATAAAAGAACAAGAGTAATTTTACTTGTATTCATTAGCATTTAATTTAAATATAAAAAAGAGTTCAATTTTAGTGAAAAAAATAAACATAATACACATTTTAACTGTTAAATGTTAAAAAAATAATATTTTATTGCCTTCCAAATTTTAAATAGATTATAAACAAAACTCTTAAATTGGTATCTTTGCCGCAACATTATTATTTAATATACTGAGAATGAACAACGCTGTTGCCGGATTTTCTAAATTATCCAAAAAAGAAAAAACAAACTGGATTGCCAAAGAATATTTTTCAAACCCTGAAGAGGCACTTAATATAATAAGAAATTACTGGAATTCAGATGAAAAGCTTCAGCAGCTGCATGATGAATTCATCGAAAATACGATCACCAATTTATACATTCCACTTGGAGTTGCGCCAAATTTTTTAATCAACGGAAACTATAAAACCATTCCAATGGCCATTGAAGAAAGTTCTGTTGTTGCCGCTGCTGCGAAATCAGCAAAATATTGGGCTACGCGCGGTGGATTTAAAGCGACTGTAATTGATACTGAAAAAATAGGTCAGGTTCATTTTACTTTTAACGGAGATGCTAATAAATTAGAATCCTTCTTCAACCAAATAAAACCAAAATTTTTCACTGATACACAAAGCATTACCAAAAACATGCAACAGCGTGGCGGTGGAATCTTGGACATACAGCTAAAAGACAAAAGAAATTTACTCGATAATTATTTCCAGCTGCATGCAACTTTTGAAACCAAAGACAGCATGGGAGCTAATTTCATTAACTCTTGTCTGGAACAATTTGCAACAACTTTAAAAGAAGAAGCTCAAAATTCTGATTTGAATATTCAGGTTATTATGAGCATTTTGTCTAATTATGTACCAAATTGTATTGTCAGAGCCGAAGTTTCCTGCCCTGTTGAAGACTTAACAGAAAAACATATTTCAAATCCTCAAGAATTTGCGCAACGTTTTATCCAGGCCGTTCAAATCGCAGAAGTTGAACCTTTTAGAGCTGTGACTCATAACAAAGGAATCATGAATGGTGTCGATGCTGTTATTCTGGCAACAGGAAATGATTTTAGAGCTGTAGAGGCCGGCATTCATGCTTATGCTTCCAGAAATGGCCAATATTCCAGCTTATCTCATGCCAAAATCGAAAACGGAATCTTTACTTTCTGGTTAGAAATCCCATTAGCTGTAGGGACTGTTGGAGGTCTGACTTCATTACATCCGTTAGTAAAATTATGTTTGGAGATTCTCGAAAAACCTTCAGCGAAAGAATTAATGGAAATAGTTGCTGTTGCAGGTTTAGCACAAAATTTTGCCGCTTTACGTTCGCTGACTACAACCGGAATCCAGGAGGGCCACATGAAAATGCACTTGAACAATATCATTAATCAATTTGAAGCCAACGAAGCAGAACGCCATTTAATTAAAACACATTTTAAGAAAAATACGGTCTCACACAGTGCTGTAGTTGAATTTATTGAAAATTTACGAAAATAATATTGTCATCCAGAGCGGAGTCGAAGGATGAAGCTATTCCCGCTGTCCATTCTATCTTTTGTGGTCTCGTTAGAAAAAAACGAGACCATAAAAGGATGCCATTGCCATCGGGGTTAAAAAATAAAGAATGAAAACAACCTTTTACAGTAACGGAAAACTCTTAATTACAGGCGAATATTTAGTTTTAGATGGTGCCAGAGCTTTTGCATTACCCACAAAATTTGGTCAAAACTTAATTATTGAAAATGGTATAAATCAGGAAATCAGCTGGAAAAGTTATGATTATGACAGTTGTCTTTGGTTTGAAGATAGTATTACTTTTTCTGAAATTATAAACAATCCGGGAACTAAAATAGATACTGTAAAAACGACACTAATCAATATTTTACACGAAGCGTATAGTCTAAATCCGGATTTTATCGATTTTTCTGAAGGTTACAAAATCAGCACCCAGCTTACTTTTCCAAAAAACTGGGGACTGGGAACATCATCCACTTTATTAAACAATATAGCACAATGGACTAAAATTGATGCTTTTACATTACTCAAAAATAGTTTTGGAGGCAGTGGTTATGATATCGCCTGTGCCCAAAACAACACCCCAATTGTATATCGTTTAGAG
Organism: Flavobacterium sp.; assembly: GCA_039931915.1. Classification (GTDB taxonomy): domain Bacteria; phylum Bacteroidota; class Bacteroidia; order Flavobacteriales; family Flavobacteriaceae; genus Flavobacterium. Next base: position 17,927 of record JBDTRA010000075.1, read on the forward strand.
CAAAATTTACCTATTGTAGAAATCACTAATTTCAATCCGGATTTTAAACAAAATATTTATTTTGTTTATCTCAATAAAAAACAAAATAGCAAAAGTGCTATTAATGCCTACTACAATAACAAAAATGAACATCTGACCAAAAGCATTACAGAAAACAACAAAATTACTGAGGCTGTTTTAAATGCCAAAACATTAAAAGAATTTGCATCAGCTCTCGAAAAACATGAAATTCATCTCAGTACTATATTAGAAACGCGAACGATTAAAGAAATTGCTTTTCCGGATTTTAATGGAGTTGTAAAAAGCCTTGGCGCCTGGGGAGGTGACTTTGTAATGGTAGTTTCAAAAGAAAACCCTTCAGCCTATTTTGCATCAAAAGGATACGAAACTATACTTACCTATAATGAAATAATATTATAGGGGACTTATAGCTAAATATTAAAACAAACAGATTCCGGTTGAAATTTATTTTCTTATTTTAATATGTTTTGTTTCAAGCTGGCGAACTATTTGATTTTCCTGCTCATTTGATTCAATAAGCGTATTATGCAAGCGCTCTGCCATGCTCTCAATACTGTTTGTAATAGAATCATATACCAATTCCATTCTGCGATGTTTCTCTTCTTTTACTGCTTTTAAAACATCTTCAACAAAAATTTTGTCATATTTCTCAGCAACAGAATCACGCGTATTGGTTAATCGTATTACATTATCATTTCCTAATATAGTAACCTTAAAATGTTGTTCTTCATTACTCAAATAATACTTTCCTCCTAATTCATCACAATTGATGTCGGTAGCACTAACTTTCAATAGCTCAGTAATTATTCCAAAAATATGGTTTTCAATTTTGGAATATACTTTCGGCTTTTTCTTAAAAAGCCTAAGCATAAAAATCATTATAAGTTAAAACGTTCAAGTAATTTTTCTTCATATTCTGTCAATTTTAATTATACACTTTATTTTTCTGTCTTCCAATATAATTTAGTTTTTTTCGAGAAACATTCTGACAAATTAACAGTATTTTTTCTAATAACGCAAACTGGTCTGTATTATATCATAATCAACATGAAGCTGTTAAGGAAATTAATCCTCAGAATTTTTATTTTCAAAATCTAAATTTTGCCTAAAAATCTGGGATGACAGTACAAAAAAACCCGATACTAAAGTAAAAGTATCGGGTTTTAATATTTTAATTTAGTACTAAACTAGTAGTTAAATTGTAATCTGTTATCTTCAATTTTAGCATTTGTTTTCAATGCAGGTAAAATTCTGCTGGCATCAGAAGCACTTTGTGCTTTTAATTTAGCAACATAAGCAGCATGATTAGCAATTGCAGGAGCTTTAATTGTGCTGATGTTTTTTACAACATACACACCTGTATTTCCTTCAATTGGAGCAGAAATTTTATTTACTGCTAAAGCAAATGCATTTCCAACAACTTTAGGCTCTTGTCCAACTCCACCAGGTAAAATCGGATTGTCCATAGTAACATTTGTCGCTTGTTGCACTGTAACTCCAGCACTTTTAGCAATAGCTTCGATACTTGAACCACTCATTTTAGCTTTTAATATTTCTGCTTTTTTCTTGTTTTTCAAAATTGGCTCAACATAAGGTCTTGCTAGTGTAACTGATACTAAACCTGATTTGTTTTCGCTTTTATATTTTGCAATTACGTGACCCACATTTGCAATTTCGAAACGTTTTACATCTCCTTCTTTCGTTTCTTTATCAAATGCCCATCTTACAATAGAACGTTGGTTTCCTAATGGACCAAAAGCTTCATCCATTGCTTTAGCCGTTACAGGAGCTGCAACTTTTAATCCCAATTGTTTAGCTGTAGCATTAAAATCTTTGTCGGCAGCCTCCATTTCAAATTTAGTAGCCAATGTAAATATTTTATCAGAAGTAGCTTCAGAAGGTTCAATTTTTTGAGCAATTGTAGCTAAACGGATACCATCTTGTTTATCTGTAATTTTGATAATGTGAAAACCAAAAGGTGTTTCAACAAGACCTACTTTTCCTATTCCGTTATTGAATACGAAATCATTAAATGGTTTCACCATTTGATTTGGTCCAAAATATCCTAAATCACCACCTTGTTGTGCTGATGAATCATCAGAACTCGTAAAAGCCAGCATCATGAAACTATCAGGATTAGCCTGAACCTGAGCTAAAATTTCTTCCGCTTTAGCTTTTGCTTCTTCTTTAGTTCTTTTTTCTTTTGCATTTGGAGTTTGTGATCCTTCGTATGCAATTAAGATATGACTTGCTTTCGCATTCACACCAGCTTTAAATCCTAAAGATTTAGAAATAGCATAGTATTTTCCAAAAACATATGGTCCATAAATTTGACCAGAAGCTAAACTGAATAATTTATCTGCATCTACAGCAGGTAAAGAATTTTTAGGTATGTAAGTTGAATCGTAAGGAACGTCAGAATTAGCGTTTACGAATTCAGCAATATTAGTTGCGTTTTTAAAACCTGGCAATGTATCATTTTTACCGGTTTTTGCATTATACTCAACTCTTCCATTTAATAAAGCCATAATCTTAGCTTTAATTTCAGCCTCATCTTCTTTTGAAGGTTTGTCTTCAACTAAAACATATTGAATTTCACGAGTAGCATCTGCTTTAAATTTCTTCTCGTTTTTCTTCATATAATCAACAATCTCAGAATCTGAAATTTTCACATCACTGTCTTTAATAGAAGAATATAATGCAGCTGCATAAGCAAAGTTTACTTTATTAGCTTCCATTTCATATTTTAACTTCCCTTCACTGGCAGTAGTATAAAGTCCTGATTTTACAAGCGTATTATAAATTTGAAATTTCGCATTTAAAGTAGCTTCTTTTTCTTTTTCAGTAATAAACTGGGCTGCTTCCGGATTTGATTTGAAATATTCTTTGAATTTAACAACATCAAACATTCCTGCTGCGTTTAAGAACATTGGATTTTTACCAATATTTGGATCAGCTTTCAAAACTTCCAAAAGGTGTTTTTCTCCAACTCTCAAACCTAATTTATCAAATTGAGCTGACAATAAAGCGATTGAAACCTCTTGATCCCATACTCTGTTTGCAGCTTCGGTGGTAGTAATTCCCTGACCACTTTTTTCGACATTACTAACTTTAACTCTAAAGTCTTCAAATGAAATATCTTTTCCATCGATGCTTCCCACATCTTTTGAACTTTGACCGAAACTTCCTCTAGTGAATAGATCTTGTATTATAAATGCAAATAATGCAAGTGCAATAACTCCTATCAATAAAGCGGAACGCTGTCTAATTTTTGCTAAAACTGCCATTTTTATTATCGTTAATTTTATATTCAGTTTGCGAAAATACAATTATCTAGTTAATAACAATACAACTAGCCTTTTATTTTACGCAATTTTTTTAATTAGTAAAAAAAAATCACTCTTTTATCGACATTTTTACTAATTCTATTTTCTTGTTTGAGCATTCTTCTATCGAAAAATGATAGTTCCCAATGATTATTTTTTCGCCTTTTTGAGGAATTTCTTTTGTGAAATCAACAATAAATCCGCCTAAAGTTCCATAAGAATCATCTTCGGGAATTTCTAATTTATATATTTCATTCAGGTAGGTTACGTCTAACCTTGTTGAAAAAAGATATTCTCCTTCTCCCAGCTTCTGTTCAATCAGTTCTTCGTCTAAATCATGCTCATCTTCGATTTCACCAAACAATTCTTCTACAATATCTTCAATTGTAAGAATACCGGAAGTTCCTCCGTATTCATCCAGAACAACAGCAACATTTTTTCTTTTTTTGATAAGTATTGCCAAAGCATCTTTTATTAAAATCGTTTCCGGCACAAACTCAACAGCCATTAAAATTGATTTTATGGTTTTTGGTTTTTTAAACAAATCAAAAGAGTGTACATAACCTACAATATCATCAAGAGAATTTTGGCTTACGACAATCTTAGAATAGCCCGTTTCTATAAATAAAGATTTAAGATCAGAAACGGTATCAAACAAATCTATATCTACAATTTCTGTTCGGGGCGTCATAATATCACGCGCTTTTAAGCCTGAAAACTCTAATGCATTCTGAAAAATCTGAATTTCAGAATCAACTTCTTCATTATCTTCAACAGTACTCATTTGTTCTGTAATATAATTTCCGAGTTCTATTTTACTAAAATACAGCTGCACCTGATCCCCTTCGGTTTTAAAAAATTTCCTTAAGACAAAATCGGAAATCCAAATAAAAAAAGTGGAGATATAATAAAATAACCGATAAAAAACATAGGCCGGAATAGCAAAAATCCGAATGAGAGAATTGGCGTAAATTTGAAAAAAAACTTTTGGAAAAAACTCGGCCGTTATTAAAACTACAAAAGTCGAAACTAAAGTCTGAATAAACAAATTTGTATAATCTGAAAATTGATACCCAAGATAACCAATACATTTCAGAATTAAATCTCCTGTAAAAAACCCGTAAACAACCAATGCTATATTGTTTCCGATAAGCATTGCGGCAATAAACTTAGACGGTTTCTCAGTAAGTTTAGTGAGTGTTTTGGAAATAAAATTATCTTGTTTCTTTTCAATCTCAAGATAAATCTTATTTGAGGAAATAAAGGCTATTTCCATTCCTGAAAAAAAGGCTGATAGTATTAAACACAGTATAATAATACTAATTTCCATTTTTTACTGTTTTTTATTCTGTTCGTCAAATTTTCTGGCAAATTTTCTCCTGAAAAAAAACATAAAAACCCCCATCCCGGCAATCAAAAAGCTCAACCAGGGAGCACCATCACCTGAATTTATCTTTGTTATTCCATCATAAATAAACAGACCTGCAATTACAAGATAAGCGTATTGTGTATATTTTAAATAACCCATAATTTATATTTTATTCTTCATTGGCTTCAATCTCACCACTTACCCGTTGTGAGTTTATAACCTTGAAATCTTTACTAAAATCTATCCCCTGACCATTAGAAACTCCTTTTGCATCAGTAAGCTTAAACTTTCTTTCTGTATAAAACCACTCATTTTTCTGATCAAAGTATAATTGTTCCGTTTCGAGCATTTGTCCTGCCTCAGAAGTAATTTTTACCTTTCCCTGCAAGTCAATTATACCGGTTCTTTTATATGAAACCGCATAATTAGCCACTATAAAAGTACGTTTTTGTTTCTTATCATATAAGGTAACATCTATCCCTTTTGGAAATTCAGTAAAAGGAAATTCAACACTGGAATAATCCAACATTTTACGACTTTTCAAAACACCTGTTATGCGTCCGGAATCTGTATATTTTATATTAACAGTATCTGCATCTGTGGCAGGAATAAATTCTGAAAAGTTAATTTTCTGAACTTCTTTAAAATTGCTTTCGCATCCAAAAAACAGTGTCACAGCAAAAACTGTGACAACGGTTATAAGAATATGTCTTTTTGGTAAATTCATTTGCCAAATGTAGTAAATTGTAACGAGCTTAAAAGCAAATTTTTTATACCTTAATTGTATTTATTTTTTACAAACCATTTATCGTTAAAAGAGAAACTAAGACTAAAATTTATATAATTCTCCTGAATTAAACCTGAAGAAACTGTTCCTTTTTTTCCATATTCAATTCCAAAGTTAATATTTGAAAATGATCCTGTAATAGGAAATCCGGCACCTAAACTCATCCCTACATCTTTTATAGATTCATTGTTAACCACTAAACCTATTTTTTCATATTTCATACCTGCTCTTAACGTAATTCTGCTGAAATAACTTGAGAACGAAGTATAATTTGGTATAAAATATCCTCCAATAGCATATTTAGAATAATTTTCATAGCGAACATCATCACTGGTATTATAAAAATTTTCAAACTTTCCGCTGCCATGAAAAGTCAAACTAGTACCAACCAGCCACTTTCTTGCTTCTCCAATACCTCCACCAATAGTTAATTTGTTTGGTAATTTCAAAGTAGTATGAACCGGATCAATTACTACCGGATTCGCATCACCATCAACAGCAATCGTTCTTTCGCTTGTTGATTTTAAATTACTCGAAAAAGTATAGCTTAAACTGGTAAACAAATTGATTTTTTTATAAATTGGAGTTTGATACATTGTTCCAATATTAAAAGTGGCACCGGACAATTCTGAAGTATTAACTTCTCTTGTTCCATTTGAAACTCCTGTAATTACTTCTAGACTTGTTGTTTCAATTTTTCCAAAATTATATTGCAGATCAGCCCCAATACTCCAGTTTGGTTTTAGTTTATATCCTAATCCGAAGAAAACTTTATTTAAACCTCCGGTTCCTTCAAACTGGGTGCTTGTTGCTCCTTCAGTACCAGTATTATCATTTCGAATTTTATATCCAACAGAAGAAACCGGGATTAATCCGAAACCAAAACCAAATTTACCCATTGGCACCCCAAGAAGTAAATAATCAAAAGTTGATCTTTTGGCACTTGCACTTTCAGTATCAGTTTTTAATTTAGATGTACCATAAGTACCTCCTACAGTAAAAGTAGTTAGTTTTAAACTAGCATAACTTGCAGGGTTTTCAACATTCATGTGAACACTATCCTGCTCCACCGCAACACCTGCCATCGACCTGTTTTCTATGGTTCCCTTAAATCTCATATCTCCAATTCCGTAAAAGGAATAAGGAGAGGATGTACCTTGCTGAGCTAATGAAACTAACGAGATAAGCAAACAAGCGCTTAGTATAATTTTTTTAATCATTGTTGATTTTATATTGAAATGTTTGGTTCAAACTCTCAAGCAAGAAATTTGAATTGGCAAATATGGTATTTTTTAATCGTTTAGCCAAAAAATCTGTATCACCGCCCGTTAAAATTATTATAAAATTTGAAAAGTTTGCTCTATATTCATCGATAAAACCGTCAATCTCATAGACGAAACCATTAACGACACCTGAATGTATAGCTTCTGTAGTAGTGTTACCTATATATGATTCAGGAGTTTTTAAAGTCAGCAAAGGCAATCTGGCTGTATAATTATGTAATGCTTCATAGCGCAATCGCAGTCCCGGAGAGATGGCTCCACCCAGATAATTATCAAATTCGTCGATAAAATCGTAGGTAATACAGGTTCCCGCATCAATAACCAATCTGTTCTGTTTTGGAAATTGCAAAGTCGCCCCCGAAGCCAAAACCATTCTGTCGATCCCTAAAGTTTTTGGGGTTGCATATTTATTTATAAACGGAAAAACATCTTCATGGGTTAAAAAATGAACATTAAGTTGATTTTCGAAAGCCAAAAAAGATTGTTTTTCGACATTTCCTACTGATGCAACAACCAAATCCGAGCAATTTTGAAATTTTTTTAAAATATTTTCAATTTTTTTTTCGAGCTCATTTTTCTCAAAAACAAAACTTTCCAAAACAGTACTTCCCTCAAAGACAGCCGCTTTAATTCGAGTATTACCAACGTCAATTGTTAAAACCATATTTTTTTATTTACCAATGCGAAGGTACGAATTGATTTTTTTTAAAAAATGTTTTGGATAAACTAAAAATCATCCTATATTTGCACCCGCAAACACGTTCACCCAGCGCTTATGTAAATAGAGATAAAGTGAAGTAATTAGCATGGTGCCTTAGCTCAGATGGTAGAGCAATGGACTGAAAATCCATGTGTCCCTGGTT
>JBDTRA010000076.1:0-24653 GCA_039931915.1 Flavobacterium sp.
GTAAATTAAAAGTAAAAGCTTTACCTAAAAATCTTCCTGATTTTGTTGAAGCTGACATTACTCCACTTGAAATGGGTAACAAATTATACGTTACTAAAGTGGGTACCCCAGATTACAAAGTGATGCACCCGGAAAACACCGTTGTTGCTCAGGTAAGAATCTCTCGTGCTGCTATGAAAGCTGCTCAGGAAGCTGCAAAAGCTGCAAAAGCTCCTGCAAAAGGAAAGAAAAAATAATTTTTTTCAAATCAAATATCAAGCATCAGTTGCAAAACTGGTGCTTTTTTTATGCCTTTAATTTTTTAGGAGCAGAACATTTAATGATTTTCAAGACCTGACGTTCCCGCCATTCGCTATATCTTTTCCCGGCTAAAGAAGCCAGAAAAAGGATACCGCTGCTGTCAGGGCTGGCGAGAGATTTAGTTTTTTATGAGCAACTAAGTTACTAAGATGCTGAGGTTCTGAGAAAAAGTTCATGGTATGTCAGACTGAGCGGAGTCGAAGTCCCGCAAAGTATTTCGCTTTAGATTGTCGAGTTTCTTGCGGGACTTCGACTCCGCTCAGTCTGACAAATTGAGAATAATGGCAGGCAATCGTAATCTTTAATTGTCGGGCCACTTGCGGAGATCCTTCCTGCGTCAGGATGAGAATATTGGAGATAAAATCCGCTTAACTGCAAAATCTGCGTGAAACCCTTGTGCTCTTTACGGTTAATGATACACACAAATCCAATTATCTAATTGACACATTTTCTAATTACCAAATTAAGTTTATTTTTGCAACATGATAAAATGGATACAAAGCCTGTTTTCATCAGCAGAAACAGAAGAGAACACAGATTATATGAAGAAATATTTAATCGTAGGATTAGGCAACATTGGAGCTGAATACGTAAACACAAGACATAATATAGGTTTTAAAATCCTGGATTTTTTTGCCAAAAAAGAAAGCCTTTCATTCGAAACCGTAAAGCTGGGGACATTGGCCGAATATAAGTTTAAAGGAAGAACCTTTTTTCTTTTAAAACCAAACACTTACATGAATTTAAGCGGTAAGGCCGTAAAATATTGGATGGATAAAGAAAACATTCCATTAGAGAATATTTTGGTCATTACAGACGATTTAAACCTTTCTTTCGGAACCATCCGAATCAAACCAAAAGGAAGTGACGGAGGTCATAACGGATTGAAAAATATAAATCTGGTTTTGAATACGCAGGAATACACCCGTTTTCGGTTTGGAATCAGCGATCAGTTCAAAAAAGGACAGCAAATAGATTATGTTTTAGGCGATTGGGACGAAGAAGAAAAAGCAAAATTACCCGAGCGTTTAGAAATTGCTTCTGAAATTATCAGATCATTTGGCACTTCGGGACTGGAAAATACAATGACAACATTCAATGGAAAATAGAGTATTAATCAGTAATTGAAGGCAAAAACAACAAATTGTTGACTAATTAAATTCAATTATAACAAATAGTATTTTCTATTCCAAAGTTAAATGTATAAATTTGAATAAATTATTATAAATCATAAAATCATAATATCATGGCTTTTGAATTACCACAATTACCTTATGCATATGATGCATTAGAACCACATATTGATGCACGGACAATGGAAATTCACCATTCTAAACATCATAATGCGTATACAACAAATCTAAATGCTGCTATTGCAGGAACAGATTTAGAAGGAAAAACGATCGAAAATATCTTAATCAATTTAGATAAAAAGAATGCTGCAGTTCGTAACAACGGTGGGGGATTTTATAACCATAACTTGTTTTGGACTGTAATGTCTCCAAATGGCGGTGGATTACCAACAGGTGATTTGTTAGCTGCAATCGAGTCTGCTTTTGGAACTTTTGAAGAGTTTAAAGCAAAATTTGCTAAAGCGGGTGCAACACAATTTGGTTCAGGATGGGCTTGGTTATGTGTACACAAAGGAGGAAAATTAGATGTTTGCGGAACTCCAAATCAGGATAATCCATTAATGCCGGAAGTAGGTTGCGGTGGAACTCCAATCTTAGGAATGGATGTTTGGGAACATGCTTATTATTTAAACTACCAAAACAGAAGACCGGATTATATTGAAGCTTTCTTTAATGTAATTAACTGGACAGAAGTAGCAAGAAGATATGCTTTAGAGAAATAAGCCTAAAGAAAATAGAATAAAGATTATAGAGAATAGACGAACTGCCTTTTGGGTTGTTCGTCTATTTTTTTATACTATAAATCTATTTTCTATAATCTATAATTCTTTTCTCTCTTGTAGTAGAGTTTACTCCAATAAAAAAGGCGGAATTTCTTCCACCTTTTTTGCCCCAAATCTACCATATACATAACCTACTTATGATATGGTATTTCAAATATATGACAGTATGTTAATAATGACAAATATATCAGACGAAAAACAAATAAATCCGTTTAAAGGATTGGTTTTTAAAATCTTGACTTTATTCCAATAAAAAAGGCGGAATTTCTTCCACCTTTTTTGCCCCAAATCTACCATAAACTTAACCTACTAATGTTATGGTTCTTCAAAGATATACTAGCATTGCATTTTCCCCAAAAATATAGGACGAACGGCAAATAAAACCGATGAAATGCATATTTTAACTTTTTATTTAGTAAGCTCTTGCGTTTTTTCCTTCATAAAAGTTCATAAATGCACGATTCACTACCCGATTTCCACCCGGAGTTGGATAATTTCCGGTGAAATACCAATCGCCAAGATTTTTCGGACATGCTATGTGTAAATCCTCTACTTTTTGGAAGATAATTTTTACCTCAGCGTTGATTTCCGGAGAGCTCAACATCTCTGCAATTTTCTCTGAAACCTCTTCCGGAGTAAAAGGATCGTAAATTGCAGTTACATAATTTACAACATCTGTATCAGCAAAATTTTCCTGCGCTTTGCATTTTGTGTAAACCTCGTCTACAATATGATATAGGTTTCTTTCTTTCAATAAATCTAATGCCGCTCTAAAAGCAACCAAACCTTCCAATTTTGCCATATCGATTCCATAGCAATCCGGATAACGAATTTGTGGTGCAGAAGAAACAATCACGATACGTTTTGGTTTTAAACGATCCATCATTTTAATGATGCTCATTTTAAGAGTTGTACCACGAACAATACTGTCATCAATAATAACCAGATTGTCTGTAGGTTTGATTACTCCGTAAGTCACATCATAAACGTGGGCCACCAAATCATCACGGCTGCTGTCTTCAGTAATAAAGGTTCTAAGTTTTGCATCTTTAATAGCTACTTTCTCCGTACGGATTTTTACCGCTAGTAATTCCTGTAAAGTTTCGGCTGTAAGTGTATTTCGATTTTCTAAAATATAATTGTTTTTACGCTGATTAAGGAAATCCTGAGCCGCTTCAACTAAACCGTAAAAAGAAGTTTCGGCTGTATTTGGAATATAAGAGAAAACAGTATTATCGGTATCGCTGTCAATTGATTTAAGAACAGCAGGCAAAATTAGTTTTCCTAAATTTTTACGTTCCTGGTAAATTTCTGCATCACTTCCTCTTGAGAAATAAATCCTTTCAAATGAACAGGCTTTCTTTACAGTAGGTTCTAAGATTTGATTCATAGAAACTTTACCATTTTTCTTAATAATTAAAGCATTACCCGGTTCAATTTCCTGAACGCTTTCAAAAGGAACATGAAAGACAGTCTGAATCACAGGACGTTCTGATGCCACAACAACAACTTCATCATCCTGATAGAAATACGCTGGACGAATTCCGGCAGGGTCCCTAAAAACAAAAGCGTCTCCATGACCTAATAAACCGGCCATTGCGTATCCGCCGTCTAAATTTTTAGCAGAACGGGTTAATATTTTTGCAAGATCCAAACGTTCTGCAATTACAGGAGAAGCTTCTCTTTTAGAATAGCCTTCTTGTTTGCAGTCCTGATATAATTGCATTACTTCTTTATCCAGAAAATGACCAATTTTTTCCATTACTGTAACAGTATCGGCCATTTCTTTTGGATGCTGTCCTAATTCGACTAAATTTTCGAAAAGTTCCTTAACATTGGTCATATTAAAGTTACCCGCCAAAATTAGATTACGGTGCATCCAGTTACTTTGACGTAAAAATGGATGAACGCTCTCGATGCTGTTTTTTCCGAAAGTTCCATAACGAACGTGACCTAAAAATAACTCTCCTATATACGGAATGTCTGCTTTTAGTTTTGTCATGTCATCAGCAAGTTCAGGATTAGCTGTCATCTCTTCATTGATACGATCATTAATCTGCTTAAAAACATCCTGGATCGGCTGCGAATGATTCGAACGCACTCTGCTAATGTAGCGTTGTCCGGGTTCTACATCCAGTTTGATACTTGCAAAACCGGCACCATCCTGACCACGGTTGTGCTGCTTTTCCATCATTAAATACATTTTTTGTATTCCGTAAAAAGCAGTTCCGTATTTTTCTTTGTAATATTCAAGCGGTTTAAGAAGTCTGACTAAGGCTATACCACATTCGTGTTTTAAAGCGTCGCTCATTGTTTTTGTATTTGTGTGTTGTAAGTTGTGTGTATTAACGTAATAAAAAAGCCCCGTTGTTATCGAGGCTTCAGGGCATTATATTTCTATGTCAAACTGAGTTAACGACTTAAATTGTTGTAATCGAATCGCTACTTCAGCTTTGCTTAATGTTTGCATCCTTTCGGTTCCAAATTTCTCCACACAAAATGAAGCTAAATTAGAACCATAAATTATTGCCTTTTTCATGTTCCCAAACGAAATGTTTTCACTTTGGGCGATAAATCCTGAAAATCCGCCTGCAAAAGTGTCTCCGGCTCCTGTCGGATCAAAAACATCTTCTAAAGGCAACGCCGGTGCAAAGAATACTTCTCTGTTATGGAATAAAAGTGCGCCGTGTTCTCCTTTTTTGATCACCACATATTTTGGTCCCAATTCCTGGATTTTAGCGGCAGCTTTTACTAATGAATATTCTCCTGAAAGCTGTCTTGCTTCTTCATCATTGATTGTAATAACGTCTACGCGTTTAATTACTTGAAGTAATTCCGGTAAAGCACAGTCCATCCAGAAATTCATAGTGTCTAAAACTACTAATTTTGGTTTTTTCTCTAATTGATCCAAAACACTGCTTTGTACCAACGGATGTAAGTTTCCTAACATCACGATATCCGAATCTTTAAAATTCTCAGGAACTTTAGGTTGAAAATCCGCTAAAACGTTAAGTTCAGTAACCAGCGTGTCTCTGGAGTTTAAATCGTTGTGATATAAACCGCTCCAGAAAAAGGTTTTTCCCCCTTTTACAATTTCGATACCTGAAATATCGATATTTTTTGAAGTCAATAAATCTAAATGTTCTTGAGGGAAATCGTCGCCAACTACAGAAACAATAGCCGATTGCAGGTTGAAAAAAGATGCTGATAAACCAATGTAAGTTGCAGCACCACCTAATATTTTATCTGTTTTTCCGAAAGGAGTTTCAATCGCGTCGAAAGCAACCGTTCCAACAATCAATAATTTATTCATTTTATGAATTTCGAATTAAGGTGCAAAGATACTTCATAAGTTAGAATATTGCAATGGTTTAGGTTCTCAAAATTTTCATAAAAAAATAATATCGTTTTCGGAGCTAAAAGTATTGTAAATGAGTAAATTATATTTGAATCTTTTCAAGAATTAAAATATGTTTTTTTCTTTTTAAAAGCAATATTTATTTTAGAAAAATGCTTTGAATGTTTTAGCTAGATTTGTAAATATCAAACCTTATTCATGAAGAACCTCCTGATATTATTAATGCTGTTCTGTTTTTTGATTTCCTGCGAAAAAAAGGAACCAAATTTTTCTAAAGAAATGATTGGGAAGTTAGTATTTAAAGATAATGGATTGCCTCCATATTATCTTGGATTAGACTTATTTGTTCTCACAAAAAACAACGAAATACATCAGACAAATAATAACGAATTGATGCTTTTTTATAAAAAGTATTATTCTAAAAAATTCAAGTCTTTTAATCAGTTTTTAGATGCTAGTCTAAATAATAATTTTGTTTTTGATAAAAAACTTTTTAAAGAGAAAAGCTATTATTTAAAAAGTTTCAAACTGAATTCAAAAATTGAAAAGGAATATTATAATTTAGGATTTGATAAGTTTTTAAAAAAATATTCAAAACCATCATCTAGAAAATATGAACCTGAACTTAATAAATCTGACCTGAAAACTGATGAATATTTAACAATAACATATTTACTTTTTAGAAACAGATATGATGTCAGCTCAGATTGTTATATAGGAAAAGATTACATCAGAAAAAGAGAAGATTCATTCAAATAAAATCTACAACTGGTACTTCTTATCAAAATAATTCTTCAATAATCCAATCTGAATAAAAATCATAAAAGCAACGATTAAAATCGCGTACAATATATTTTTAGAAAAGTGAATTCCTGAAAATAGGATAGACACTTTATCAGAATATAAGTTAACAATTTCAAAATTAGAAATGTTGCTGCCTGAATAAACAGAATAAACCATCAAAGCAATTAAGCAAATGCTAATAAAAATCCAGGTTGTTTTAGATATTAAAGGTTTGTAGGCCTTAATTTTGCTTTTTTCGGCCACTAAAACCTGAGACATTATTTTTGAAGTAAAGTCAATTGACGGCGATTGCAAAGTGCTTTCGGCCATCATTTTTTCAATAAGGTTTTCTATATTTTTATCGCTCTCTTTCATACGTAGATACTATTTGTTTTAACGGAATATGTTATCGGGATTCTCAATTTTGTTTTTGTTTTGGAATCTTACCGATTTCATAATATTCTATTATTTCTGGTTCTAATTGCTTCTTTAAAATAACGGCTAATTTTTGTCTGCTTCTAAATAATTTTACTTTGACATTGTTGGCCGAAATATTCATGATTTTTCCAATTTCATCTAAACTCTGATCATCGAAATAAAATAAAGTCAGCAGGAAATTTTCATCACCTGGCAACAAATTTAAACAATTTTGAATGGTCTGCTTTCGTTCTTTCTCTTCTAAAGCACTCAAAGCATTATCCATTGTTTTGATCAAATGTGATGAAAATTCATCGATTGAAATGTTATTTTCTTCTTTTTTGCTTTTCTTTAAACGATCTAAACAAGTATTATAAGCAATTTTATAAATCCAGGTCGAGAATTTAGAATCTCCTTTAAACTTGTTCAGGGAATTGTAAATTTTGATAAAAGTATCTTGTGCAACTTCTTCAGCTTCTTCTCTGTTTTTAACCATTTTGAGTGCCAAACTAAAAATCATGTCCTTATAACGATCTACCAACACGGCAAAAGCATTGGTCTCACCCTGTATAATTAAATCGATATAATGTTGATCATTTATAGCACTCATATTATATAGGACGATAGTTTTACAGTTAAGGTTACATCAATTTTGAAAAATTCCAAAAAATAAATTTCAAATTCCAATTTCAAAGGAAATCCCAGAACTTATATTCTAAATTTCAGATAAAGATTAGAGCTTGTTTCAAAAGAAATTTAAATTCAAAATTAACTGATAATCAGTAGTTTTTGGAATTTGGAATTTAAAATTTGGAATTTATTTTAAAAAGGTGTAACCTGAATTTAAAAAGCATCGTCATATGGAATATCAATCAATTAAAAATATAATATTATGAATGTGGAAATTTTAATCCCAATCACTTTTTTCCTGATGATCTTCGGAATTGTCTATCTTATTTATTCAACAAGAAACAGGGAACGTTTAGCACTTATTGAAAAAGGCATCGATGCGAGTATTTTTTTAGAAGGTAAAGGCAAAGGAGTTCCAGCCTGGAAAATATTTGTCGTAAATCTTGCTTTCTTATTAATTGGAAGCGGCATCGGAATTTTTCTTGCTTTACTTATTACCACTTATACGTCTTTAGATAATGATGCGGTTTATCCATCTATCATTTTTATCATGGCCGGTGTTGGTTTGCTTGCAGGATTTGGTACTGCTAAAGATTTAGATAAAGAGTAAATAAATCAGGTATTCAGGTTTAAATAACGTATCGAAAAAGTGTTTTTTTGATACGTTATTTTTTTACTCTTTAGATGCGATAGTTTCATAATAAACATCAATAGAAACTTTGGGCTGCATAGAAGCCATAACGGCTAATTCATCGCAGCGTTCGTTTTGAGGGTGATTGTTATGACCTTTAATCCACTTAAAATCTACTTGATGTTTTCGATAAACAATTAAAAAACGTTTCCATAAATCCGGATTTTTTTTCCCTGTATACCCTTTTTTCTCCCAGCCAAAAACCCATTTTTTTAGAACAGAATCTACTACATATTTAGAATCTGAAATAACCAAAACTTCCATATTTGGATTTTTGAGTTTTTCCAATCCCACAATTACGGCCAGAAGTTCCATCCTATTATTTGTAGTAAGACGAAAACCTTCGTAAAATTCTTTTTTATGCGGAGTCCCAACCAATTCCATTACTACCCCATAACCTCCGTTTCCTGGGTTTCCTTTTGCAGCGCCATCAGTATATATATGTACTTCGTGTGTCATTCTGGACCTCTTTAGATTTTTAGATTATTAGACTTCTTAGATTTTGGATTTTTCAGATTATTAGAAAACAAACAATAGCTACATAATTGTATGACTATAACTTTTAACTTCTTGTATTATTATTGAATATCTTTTTAATTTATATTTCAATATGAAAGCCTAAGAAGTCTAATAACCTAAAGAATTTATTCTTCTAAAAGTCTGGAAATGATTTCCGGAAAATACTTTTGTTCCAATTCATGAATCTTTTCGGCTATGGTTTCGGGTGTATCTTCGTCAGTCAGAGCTACATTTTTCTGGAAAATGATGCCGCCTTCATCATAATTTTCATTTACATAATGAATAGAGATTCCGGTTTCCTTTTCCTTATTATTTACTATGGCTCTGTGAATGTGCATTCCATACATTCCCTTGCCTCCATAATTAGGTAGAAGTGCAGGATGAATATTGATAATTTTATTTGGATACTGTTCAATTATGTGGTCTGGGAATTTCAATAAGAAGCCAGCCAAAACTATTAAATCCGGGTCGATTTTCTGTATGCTATGTAATACATTTCTTTCTATAAGTTCATTTTTTGAGAAGATTTCGACAGGGATCTGATGATTTTTTGCTCTTTCGATTACTTTTGCTGAAGCATTATTTGTAAAAACCGAAACAACCTTTGCAATTTTTGTATTAGCAAAATATTTTATAATATTTTCCGCATTAGTTCCTGAACCTGAGGCGAAAACAATAATTTTTTTCATAATCGAATTAATTTTTAGAATGCAAAAAACGGAATAAAAATTCAAAATAAATAGTGTTAAAAGACCTTTCTTGAAATTAATTTTATAAATTAGTGTCACATTTATTAACTATATGGTTGTTTTAAAATAAAGTTTTTTATTTTTGCCAACAAATTAAATTCTAAAATTAAAGATTATGTCAGACATTGCATCAAGAGTAAAAGCGATTATCGTAGACAAATTAGGTGTTGACGAAAACGAAGTTGTAACAGAAGCAAGCTTCACTAATGATTTAGGAGCTGACTCATTAGACACTGTTGAGCTTATTATGGAATTCGAAAAAGAATTTGATATTCAAATTCCAGACGATCAAGCAGAAAACATTGCTACTGTTGGTCAAGCTATTTCTTATATCGAGGAAGCGAAAAAATAATAAATATACACCCGATTTATATTGCATAAATCGGGTGTTATTATTTTTTTAAATTAAATTTTCGATTGAAATTCAATCACAAGATATATTTATATTGTAATGCCCATGGCTCTTAAGTAAATACTACAGTTAAGAAAGCGTGGGTTTTATTTGTTTAAAGATACAAAATACATATTTATGGCATTAAGGCGAGTTGTTGTAACAGGATTAGGAGCTCTTACTCCTATTGGAAATAATATCCAGGAATATTGGGATGCACTCGTTAATGGGGTTAGCGGAGCTGCACCTATTACATATTACGATACAGAAAAACATAAAACTAAGTTTGCCTGTGAAGTAAAAAACTTCAATATTGAGGATTATATGGATCGCAAAGAATCCCGCAGATTAGATAAGTTTGCTCAATATGCAGTTGCTGCGAGTGATGAAGCTATTAAAGATGCAGGATTAACAGATGATAATGTTGATAAACAAAGAGTTGGTGTTATCTGGGGTGCAGGAATTGGTGGTTTAGAAACTTTTCAGGAAGAAGTAATGTACTACGCTAAAGGTGACGGAACGCCAAAATTCAATCCGTTTTTTATACCTAAAATGATTGCTGATATTGCCCCTGCCCATATTTCGATGCGTAATGGCTATATGGGTCCAAATTATACTACTGTTTCTGCATGTGCATCTTCTGCAAATGCATTAATTGATGCTTTTAACTACATTCGTTTAGGAATGTGTGATATTATCATATCTGGTGGTTCAGAAGCTGCAATTACTATTGCCGGTATGGGAGGATTTAACTCAATGCATGCCCTGTCTACAAGAAATGAAAGCCCTGAATCAGCTTCAAGACCTTTTGATGCTACCAGAGATGGTTTCGTATTAGGAGAAGGAGCCGGAGCTTTGGTTCTTGAAGATTATGAACATGCCAAAGCCAGAGGAGCAAAAATTTATTGCGAAGTTGGCGGTGGCGGAATGTCATCTGATGCTTACCATTTAACTGCGCCACATCCGGAAGGAATTGGAGTTATTGCAGTAATGAAAAATACGTTAAGAGATGCAGGAATGAATCCTGAAGATGTTGATCATATCAATACGCACGGAACTTCTACGCCATTAGGAGATGTAGCCGAATTAAAAGCAATTAGTGCCGTTTTTGGTGATCATGCAAAAAATATCAATATCAATTCAACAAAATCAATGACAGGACATTTACTTGGTGCTGCCGGGGCTATTGAGGCAATTGCTTCTATTTTAGCGATGCAGCATGGTATTATTCCTCCAACAATCAATCACTCGGTTGTTGATGAAAAAATCGATCCGGCATTAAATCTTACCTTAAACAAATCTCAAAAAAGAGAAGTGAATGTTGCTATGAGTAACACTTTTGGTTTCGGTGGACATAATGCTTGTGTATTGTTTAAAAAATTAGTTGACTAGTTTTGTCTATGAATATTATCAAAAAAATATTTTCAAAATCCCGTTCTCAAGAAGACGGGATTTTTTTTGACACTATTCAGAAAATTCTTGGATTTCAACCGATTTCACTTAATTTTTATAAGAAAGCCTTTACGCATAGGTCATCTAATAAGCTGGATGAATCAGGAAATCCTATTAATTATGAGCGTCTTGAGTTTCTGGGAGACGCTATGTTAAGTTCTGTGATTGCAGCCCATTTGTACAAAAAGGCACCTAATGGAGATGAAGGTTATCTAACTAAAATGCGCTCTAAAATTGTAAGTAGGGAACATTTAAACGAACTGGGTAAAGATTTAAATTTAGTACGGTTTGTAGAAAGTAAAGTTCCTATTCAGCATTTTGGAGAAAATATTCACGGAAATATTTTTGAAGCACTTGTAGGAGCCATTTATTTAGACAGAGGATATTTTTTTTGTGAAAAATTTATTCAGAAGAGAGTTATTATACCCTATGTTGATATTGCAAGGCTTGAAGGAAAAGTTATTAGTTATAAAAGTTTGGTTATTGAATGGTGTCAGAAAGAAAAAAAAATCTTTCATTATGACATCTTTGAAGATAACGGAATTGACGGACAAAGATTGTTTGGCGTTAAATTGAGTATAGACGATAAAGTAATTGCAAGGGCAAGAGCAACTTCAAAAAAGAAGGCTGAAGAAAAGGCATCGCAACGTGCCTATTTTGCATTTCAGGAAAAAATGGATAAAAAATAATAGCAAAACTGCTGTAATATTCTTAAGTCTATAACGTTTTCGTTTATAAATTAACAAAAACATGTTGTTCTTAACTATTTATGCTCCGCAGAAATAGTATATTTACAGCTTGATATTTCATGACATGGCTATTCATAGATTGGATTTAGACGAATTTGACGAAATTGATTATTATTTAATGGCAATTCATACTTCATTAGAAGATTATCGATTGGCATATTTTATCAATAAAAAACTTCCAATAAACTTAAGTAAGAGCAAAAACGAGATTCACGCTCAGACTAAGGAAGGTGAGGCAAATTTTTCAAGATTCTATTATTATGATGTAGATAAAGACGTTTCATGGAATTTGATTCAGAATAAAAATGAAATCATTTCAGTGAGTACAAATGATTTCCAGAATTTGTTTTCCAATGAAAAAAGTGAGATTTCAACAACAATTCATTTACTTCCTGAATTCAAAAAAATAGATTTTTTCCTGAAAATAGATAATAGCAGTGAGGCTATAAACTTTTCAGACATACAGCAAAAGCTAAATACAATTGAGAGTATCGCAGCTATTTATGCTGTAGATATCAATAAAATAAAATCAAAAAACAATTTAATTTTTTAAAAAAAATGCTTACAAACAAAAAAACCAAAATTGTAGCCACACTTGGACCTGCATGTGGAACTAGAGAAATCATAAAAGATATGATTGATGCAGGTGTAAATGTGTTTAGAGTTAATTTTTCGCATGCAGATTACGAAGGAGTAAAAGAAAAAATCAATATCATTAGAGGACTTAACGAAGAGTTTGGTTACACTACAGCAATCCTTGGAGATTTGCAGGGGCCAAAACTCAGAGTTGGTGTAATGGAAGAAGGAACAGTGGTTAATGATGGTGATATAATCACTTTTACAACTGCTGAAGATATTTTAGGAACTGCTTCAAAAGTGTTCATGAAATATCAAAATTTCCCAAATGATGTTAATGCAGGAGAGCGTATTTTGCTTGATGATGGTAAACTTATTTTTGAAATTATCTCAACAGATAAAAAAACAGAAGTTGTTGCTAAAGTAATTCAGGGTGGAGAATTAAAATCTAAAAAAGGGGTTAATCTTCCTAACACTAAGATTTCTTTACCGGCTTTAACAGAAAAAGATATTGCCGATGCTATTTTTGCTATTGAGCAAAAAGTAGACTGGATTGCACTTTCATTTGTGAAAACTCCTCGCGATTTACAAGATTTACAAGAATTAATTGCAAAACATTCTGATGTAAAAATTCCAATTATTGCTAAGATTGAAATGCCGGAAGCTCTTGAGAATATCGATAAAATTATAGCGTATTGTGATGGCTTAATGGTGGCTCGTGGAGATTTAGGAGTTGAACTTCCTGCTCACGAAGTGCCATTAGTACAGAAAGACTTAATCCGTAGGGCTAAAACAGCAAGAATTCCTGTAATTGTGGCTACACAAATGATGGAAACGATGATTACCAGCTTAACCCCAACACGTGCAGAAGTAAATGACGTAGCCAACTCGGTTATGGATGGAGCAGATGCTGTAATGTTATCAGGAGAAACTGCTACAGGTAATTATCCGGTACAGGTTATTCAAAGAATGACACAAATTTGTGAAGCAGTTGAAGACTCTCCGCTAATTAATGTACCACAGAATACGCCACAAATTAAAACAAAACGTTTTATTACTAAAACAATTTGTCAACAGGCAGCGGTAATGGCAAATACAATTCATGCTAAAGCAATTTGTACATTAACAAATAGTGGATACACAGCTTTTCAAATTTCAGCATGGAGACCATCAGCACATATTTTGGTATTTACTTCAAATAAAAGAATCCTGACACAATTGAATTTGTTATGGGGAGTAAAATCGTATTTTTATGATAAAGATGAAAGTACAGATGATACGGTTACTGATGTAAACAATATTGTAAAAGAAAAAGGTTATGTGGTAAAAGGAGATTATTTAATTAACCTTGCCGCTATGCCTATTAAGGATAAAGGAATGGTAAATACCATGAGAGTTTCTGAAATAGAGTAATTTTTTTCAAGATTTAAAACAAAAAACCGTCAAATATCTTTTGACGGTTTTTTTTCGCTAATTATTTTGCTTTTATAAATTGATTATTGAAGTTGTGTTTGTTTCCAATAAGGTTTAATTATTCTGTTTTTTTTATGGCT
Organism: Flavobacterium sp.; assembly: GCA_039931915.1. Taxonomy (GTDB): domain Bacteria; phylum Bacteroidota; class Bacteroidia; order Flavobacteriales; family Flavobacteriaceae; genus Flavobacterium. The sequence goes on from JBDTRA010000076.1 coordinate 14,084, forward strand.
TAAAGCCAATAAAATAATTGTTCCGAGACCGCAAAAAGCAATTGCCTGAATAGAACCTTCCGGTCCAAAAGCTCCTCCTGTAATAAATTCAGCTCCTTTTATTTTGGCTTCTAATAAACTGTTTGTTTTTTCGTTTCCGGATGTTATTGCTCCAAAAATTCCTGATTGTGTAAAATTCCATGCAAAATGCAGAGCAATTGGAAACCATAAATTACGACTGTAAATAAAAGCTGATCCCAGTAAAAAACCTGCGGTAGTAATGCATATTCCCGAAATCAAAGTTCCATGAGGATTTACCAGATGCAAAACGCCAAACAGTACTGAGGAAATAGTAAGGGAAATATAGCTTCCAAGCTTTTCTTCCATAATTCTAAATATAATCCCACGAACCAAGATTTCCTCGATAATTGCAACTGTAAACATAATTGCAAACGGAATCAGGATGAATGAAATTGGGTTGACATTCACAACACTATAACTTCCGTTGAGATAGATTACTAATATGGTCAGGGTTTGTAAAACAAAACCAATCATAGCACCAATGAAAAGATTTTTTGCAAGACCTTTTGCAGCAAATTCTGTTACTACTCTTTTATCATACTTTTTGAAGAAAAGAATATAACTCACGATACATGATCCTGATACAAAAATACCTTTTAAAAGATTTCTGTAATTTTTATCAAGAGGTGCTAAGGCAAGCAGCTTTGAAGCAATCTGCTGTCCGATAATAACGACTGCCATAAAAACAAGTATAGCAAGAATGATTTTTGCTATCGTGGAATTAAATATTTTTTGTTTTGCGGTAAGGGTTTCCATTTAAATTTGGTTTAATGATTTATGATAAAGCAAATTTAATCGTCATCAAAACCAAAAAATAGAATGAAATTTGCCTGCTTTATAATTTTTGAAATTGTTTGGGTAAAAATCCGGTTTGGTTTTTAAAAGTTCTGATGAAATGGCTCTGATCTGCAAAACCACATTGAAAACCAATTTCGGTAAGATTAGTTTGATTGGATTGTATCAGCGAAAGTGAACGATTGATTTTTATTCTTCGCATATATTCTCCTAAAGTACATCCGAAATATTTGGGAAAATGCTTGGATATCGTAATCGGATTTAAATTTAAAACCTGTGACAAATCTTGTAATCTGGGATTTTCATTCCAGCAATCGTTTAATAATTCATTTAAACTTTTTACCCAAAACGGACTTTTTTCAAAACGTTCCAAATGAGAAGTGTTGGATAATTGAGCAAATAACATGGTAATAGTATCGCCCGAAAAAGCATCGGCAACTAAACTTTCCCTAAAGATTTTTAAAATTATAAATTTAGTAAGCGTTGCGTTTTGAACGGATTTTTCGATTATCGCTTCAGTAATTTGAAGTTCCTTAAACAGATTTTCTTCAATCTCAATATTAATATTTTTGGAGGGGAAAAGTGTATCCTGATTCAAATGCAATTCATCACTATGATAAAACAACAATGAACCCGAACCAAGTGTTTTGCTAAAGTTTTTTCGTTTTTCTGTTGTGCCACCTTTTAGAAAAAGAGTTATGTGGGCGTTATCATGCGAATGCCAGCCTTCATAAACTTTATTTTGATACTCTGTTTCAACAACCGCAATACCATTTGTATTAGTGAAAATCTTTTTGGTATTTCCTAAGTATATTTCTTTTTCCAGTTGGTACATTATTGTTGATTGTCTTCGCAGGGCAAATTAGTAATTATTTAGGTAAGAATAATGAATATTAATAATTGAAGTCTAACCTGAGTAATTTGTAAGTTTATAAAGCATAATAAAAACATTGTGAAAAAATTAACTTTCATAATTCACACAAATTATTTATTATTTAATTGTTTTGTAACAAAATATAAAGTGTTACTACTAATTTATCAAATCATTAAATAAAATTATGAATAGATTTTCAATTAAATCAGTATTTATAGCTTCGGTTTTTTTTGTTGGTGCAGCCAGCTGTGTTGCACAGGACATTTTAGTAAATTCACTAAAATTAAATGCAAGTGATAAAAGCAAAGAAAATTTTAAATTCACTGAGGAAATTAATTTAGGGACTACCTCTGTAAAACTGCAGGGTTCTTCAGGTACATGCTGGAGTTATTCCACAAACTCCTTTTTAGAATCTGAAATGATTCGTTTAGGAAAGCAACCAGTTGAATTGTCACAAATTTTTTCTGCAAGAAATGTTTATGTTGAAAAAGGAAAAAATTATGTACGCATGCATGGTGCTGTTACTTTAGGTGATGGAGGTGCTTTGCATGACGTAATCAATATGTATAAAAAGTTTGGGACAGTTCCGAGAGAAGTTTATACCGGATTGAATTATGGAACTGATAAAAATAAATTTGCTGAAATGTCAGCGATTATCCAAGGTGTATTAACCGCAGTTGTCAAAAATCCAAACGGAGAATTGACTCCAAGCTGGGAAAAAGCCTATGCTTCGGTTATTGATTCCTATTTAGGAAAAGTACCGGATAATTTTACTTACAAAGGAAAAAATTATACACCGCAATCCTTTGCTAAAGAAGTAGTAGGAATAAATCCTGATGAATATGTAGAAATGTCATCATTTACAAATGCTCCATACTACCAAAAAACAGTATTGGCAGTTCCGGATAACTGGTCATTTGATCAGATTTATAATGTAAAAGTAAATGATATGACCGATATTATTGATAATGCTTTGAAAAAAGGATATACTGTAGCATGGGCAACCGATGTTAGTGAAAAAAGTTTTAGCTGGAAAAACGGAGTTGCATATGTTCCGACAAAAAAATATGATGACATGACTGCTGATGAAAAAGCTGACATGTTTAACGGACCAAAACCAGAACCGGAAATCACCCCTGAAATGCGTCAGGCAGCTTTTGATAATTATCAAACAACAGACGATCACGGAATGCATATTATTGGATTGGCTAAAGATCAATCAGGAAAAGAATATTATATAGTAAAAAATTCCTGGGGAGAAACAAACGACTACAAAGGATTTTTGTTTGTAACAAAGAATTTTGTAAAATATAAAACAACTGCCTTATTGGTAAACAAAGGAGGAATTCCTTTGGATATTGCCAAAAAACTTGGCGTATAGTTTCTTAAGTATCTGAAAAAATCCCGACAAATCTCAAAAAACAGATTGTTTATTAGCTTTGTCGGGATTTTTTGTGATTATTTTTTAAATAATGTAATTTGATTAGCAACTTAATTATCTAAAAACAGATCATTTTCTATATTTTTGTGATTACAGATTAAACAATTAAAAAATGAAAACATTTGTTATAGGCGACATTCATGGTGGGTTACTCGCACTTGAACAAGTGATGCAAAAGGCCGAAGTTACAGAAAATGATACTTTAATATTTCTTGGTGATTATGTTGATGGCTGGAGCCAGTCACCGCAGGTAATTGATTATTTAATTCATCTTCAAAGCAGGCAAAATTGTATTTGTATAAGAGGGAACCATGACGAATTATTATTGGAATGGCTTAAAAATGCAAAAAATAATGAACTTTGGTATCAACATGGAGGCGAGGCTACAGTTTTGGCTTATGAGAAACTAAACGAAGAACAAAAGCAAATTCATATAACCTTTTTAGAGTCTCTTCAGGATTATCATCTGGATGAGCAAAACCGCCTATTTGTACACGCGGGTTTTACAAATTTAAATGGTGTTGGGTATGAATATTTTCCGAAATTATTTTATTGGGACAGAACATTGTGGGAAACAGCACTTTCTTTAGATCCAAATATGAAAGAAGATGATTTGTTCTATCCTAAAAGATTTACCTTATATAAAGAAATTTTTATTGGTCATACACCCGTGACCCGTATTGGTAAAACGATTCCGACAAATAAAGCATGTGTTTGGAATATTGATACCGGAGCTGCTTTTAAGGGTCCTCTGACCATAATGAATGTGCAGACAAAAGAGTTTTGGCAAAGTGATCCTTTAAACGAATTGTATTTTGATGAAAAGGGTAGGAATTAAGCTGTAAAATCCTATTTTTGTATTTTAAAAAAATATTTAAACTATGAAAAAGATTATTACATTGTTGTTTTTAGCTGTATTCGGAATTACACAAGCGCAGCACGCTTTTACGGGAAAAGGAGATATGAAAGTCAATGTTGGTGCTAACTTACAAGATGGGGGCTCAGGAATTCAAGGGTCAATTGATTTTGGTCTGGCAGAAAATTTCTCTTACGGATTTGTTGCTTCTTATTTATTGGGTGTAAATGAGTTTTCAGGTTATTATAACGGTAGCGTAGATCCATATAATAATGCAAAACCGGAGTTTAAGGATCGTTTTGATGCGAAATTCAGAATTAATGCAAATCTGGGAAGTGTTTTTAATATTGATGAAAAATTAGATATTTATCCTGGTTTAAGTTTAGGACTGAAAAATTTCGGTGGTCATGTTGGCGGTCGTTATTTCTTTACTGAAGGATTTGGTGTTTTTACCGAACTTGGATTTCCAATTGCGAAATACAGTAGTGACAATGATGTGTTTGATCATTTAAATAATCAGTTTACTTTTAGCCTTGGAGCATCATTTAATTTATAAGAAACTATTTTTAAGTAAAAAGCCAAAAAAAAGCGGCAAATTGAAATTTCAATTTGCCGCTTTTTTTTGGCTTTTAAATTTATACTAAGTTAAAGCGGGTGTAAAAAATAAGAATATTCTGTGGTATGAGTCCTTCTGGTATTTAGCATTGTTTCCAATAATATTTTTTATTCAAAGTAATATTTATGGGGGCTGAACAGTATTTGCAGCTATAACGATGTAGTTATATTATTAATGTTAAAAAGAAGTATTTTTTTTATTATGTGTATTTTTTTTCTAAATTTTTTTGTGTTTAGGAAATTTTATCTATTTTTGTGTAATCGATTACATTTTTATAATGTTTCGATATCTATTTAAACTAAACTCATTACTTAAACCGCAATTATGAAAAGAATTTTACTTTACATGACCTTACTGTTTGTTTCAGTCCAAATGTTGGCCCAAACTATAACAAAATCATCAGGATGGTTGGAATCTGCTTTTGTAGAATGGACACCTGTTGGGGGAGCCGACAGCTATAATGTTTATTATACAGGGGGTGGCGAAACAAATAAAAAGATTGATGAACAGCTAATCCGGAGTTATGGCACTTATTTTCGTGCTGATGTACCAGGACTTACTGCGGGATCTTACACACTTACTATAAAACCTGTAACAGCAACTGTTGAGGGAGCCGGGACTACAACATCTGGTCTGACAGTTTTAGCCCACGATCGTAATGGTTTTGCTTTTGATGGTGGTCGTGTGCCAGGTGGATATAAAGCTGATGGTACGCCTAAAACGGGTGCTGTGATTTTGTATATCACTCAAAATACTAAGAATACGATTTCAATGAACATAACGGGTGCTAGTGCAAATCCATGTGTTGGTTTGCAAAATATTTTATATGGGATCAAAAAAGGAAAAGATACTCGTCCTTTTATCATCCGTTTGATCGGAAATATTACTGATATGACCGTAATGGAAGGCGGTGATATTACTATTGAAAATGCAAACAACGCAAACAGTTATCTTACTTTAGAAGGAGTAGGAAATGATGCTGTTGTAAATGGAATGGGTGTGCGTCTTAAGGCAGCATCTAATATTGAAGTTAGCAATCTTGGTTTTATGAACTGTAATAGTACAGCAGGTGATAATATAGGAATGCAACAGGATAATGATCATATTTGGGTTCATAACAATGATTTGTTTTACGGGAATGCTGGTAGTGATGCCGATCAGATAAAAGGCGATGGTGCATTAGACAATAAAAACTCAACTTATATTACATTAGCATATAATCACTTTTTGGATAATGGAAAAGCTAGTCTCTTAGGTTTAAGTGAAGGTACTACAACTGGTTTGTATGTTACCTATCATCATAACTGGTTTGACCACTCAGATTCCCGTCATCCACGTGTTCGCTATTATTCTGCCCACATCTATAATAACTATTTTGATGGAAATGCAAAATATGGTTCGGGTTCAACTTTAGGTTCTTCATTATTTGTTGAAGGAAACTATTACCGTAATAGTAAACATCCTATGATGACTTCATTGCAGGGAACTGATATTTGGGACGAAACAAATCAAGTAAATAATGCAGGTACGATGGGAACTTTTTCTGGTGAAGCCGGAGGTAGCATTAAGGCATTTAATAATACATTTGATGCTGATATTGCAACAAATAATATGCGTTTTGTAGCTTATGGAGATACTAATCCACAATATAATATTGCTGGAAAAATTAGTTCTACAACTGATTTTGATGCTTATTTGGCAACAACCAGAGGAGAGGTAGTTCCTGGTTCAGTTATTTCAAAATCAGGAAGTAATACTTATAATAATTTCGATACCAATGCCACATTATATGTGAAAAATTTGGTAATTGATTCACCTGCTGACGCTAAAACAAAAGTAATGCAATATGCAGGACGTGTTTCTGGTGGGGATTTAAAATGGACTTTTAATAATTCCGTAGATGATAAATCTTCCCTTGTTATTGCAGAATTAAAAACGGTACTGACTAATTATACATCAACAATGGTAGCTGTTCAGGGAGAATCTGCTGCTCCGGGGAATCAAACCTTAATTGCTACTACGAATAACAACAATCAAACGGTATCAAGCAATACTGCAATTAGTAATATCGTATTTACATGGGGAGGCGATGCAACGGATGCAACTGTGACCGGATTACCAAACGGAATTGTTGCAACAAAAAACACTACTGCTAAAACGCTAACTCTTTCCGGTACACCTACCGAAACTATGGAGTATACAGTTACTACTTCTGGAAGCGCCGGTAGTGCAGCTTCAGATTCAGGGACAATTACAGTATTGCCTCCAAGCAGTCAGGTACTTACTTCTACCAGTAATAACAATAGTCAAACGATAACTATTGGCGCCTCTATTGCTTCTATAGTTCTTACCTGGAGTGGTGATGCGACAGATGCTGATGTAACTGGATTGCCTGCAGGTGTCGAAGCAGTAAAAGATGCAATAGCAAAAACTATTACTATATCTGGTACGCCAACTGCTACTGGTTCCACTACTTATACGGCTATTACTTCTGGTAGTACGGGAACTCCGGTTGCTGCATCAGGGACAATTACTGTTAATGCAGTTGTTTCAGGAAATCAAATACATAATTTTACTCTATCAGGAAAAACCAGTTCATTTTATACGATTACAGGGAATATGAATTCTACTGCAGGTTCTGCTACTTATGATGGTTTGACATTAACTGCACGTTTAAAAATTGAGACTGCTACAACAATTACGTATACGACAGCCGCTGTATCAACTTTAACATTAGTATTTGATCCGACTTTTACCGGAAAAATTAAAGTTAATAGTGTAAGCACCGCTAGTGCTGTAGGAGGTATTATTACGGTATCATCAGTTCCTGCTGGAGCTGTTAGTATTACAAAAGGTGATACTGCTAACCTATTTTATATCAAAACAGCTTATACATCATTGGGAATGGGAGATAATGTTGAAGCTTCAAAACTTACTTTATATCCTAATCCTGTTGCAGATCAATTGTATATTTCTTCTGATAATCAAAAAGTTGAAAATGTCATGGTATACAGTTTATCGGGTGCCGTAGTTAAAAACATCTCAAATGAAGTTGAATCTGTTGATGTGAGCAGCCTTGCTTCTGGAAATTATTTGGTAAGAGTTAAAACAGATCAAGGTTTGTTTACCAAAAAAATCATCAAAAAATAGTTACTGAAAAAAATTTTAATACATAATTGAAAGGCTTCTATTTTTTAGAAGCCTTTTTTTGTATGCACATAAATCTATAATTTATTATTTTTTGAGTTAAGGAACTGTTTTTCTGTGCAATATTACCTTCAGGTTTTCCAAATGGTGTTATTGAAATAGTGAAAATAAAACCTAAATTATGTTGTTTTTAAATAGTATAGACTTTATTAAATGGTCTTTTTAACTTCATTTTAATAAGAATTAATTTTTTTCAACCGCTAATTTTTCAATCGCTTAAGTAATTAACAACTTTTTTCTTTCAAATATACGTAATCAAAAATAAATTTAATACTATTTAAAACTGGATAAATTTTGTAGGATTCATTAAAAAATATTTTTCTGAGACTTGCTGAAGTGGCGTAAAGAAAGGTAGAATTAAATGTATGTAATTTATTGCATTAAATGTAATAAATTACATTTAATATCTTTAAAAAGAGTTATTTTTATTGAATGTGTTTTTTTATTCTAAAAATATTTAGAATATTTAAATTTTATATATTTTTGCGTAATCGATTACATTTTTTGAATCCGTAGTCAAAACTAAAAACCACTTTATTTAAACTATTAACTAATCAAACCACATGATGAAAAAAAACCTACTTTTTTTAACTTTTTTATTTGTTGCCATACAAGGATGGTCGCAGCAAATTCAGATTAATGAAGCAGCAGGCTGGCTGGAATCTGCATTTGTAAAATGGCAGCCACTTAGCAATGCTCAAACCTATAATGTTTATTATACGGGAAATGGTTTTACAGACCAAAAAATTGACAACCAATTAATTCGGAGCTATGGCTCTTACTATCGTGCCGATATACCAGGGCTTAAATCCGGAACTTATACGGTGAAAATAAAACCGGTTATTTCTGGTACCGAAGGAACTGGTTCTGCAACAAGTACTTTAACTGTTTTAGCTCATGACCGCAGTGGTTTTGCTTTTGATAGCGGTCGTGTTCCCGGAGGATATAAAGCTGATGGAACTCCAAAAGATAATGCTGTAATTCTTTATATTACACAAAATACTAAGAATACTATTTCGATGAATATTACCGGAGCCAGTGCAAATCCTTGTGTAGGCCTGCAAAATATTTTATTTGCTATTAAAAAAGGTAAAGACACACGTCCATTTATCATACGCTTAATTGGAAATGTTACTGATATGACTGTAATGGATGGCGGAGACGTTGTTATAGAAAATGCTAAAAATGCATCAGCTAATCTTACTTTTGAAGGTATTGGTACAGATGCTGTTGCTAATGGCTGGGGAGTACGTCTTAAATCAGCATCGAATATTGAAGTTAGGAATATCGGATTTATGAATTGTAACAGTACAGCAGGTGATAATGTTGGCATGCAACAAGACAACGATCACGTTTGGGTTCATAACTGTGATATGTTTTATGGCAATGCCGGCAGCGACGCAGATCAGATAAAAGGAGACGGAGCATTGGATAATAAATCATCAACTTATATTACATTGGCCTATAATCACTTTTGGGATAGTGGAAAAGCGAGTCTTTTAGGTTTAAGTGAAGATACTACAACAGGTTTGTATATTACGTATCATCATAACTGGTTTGACCATTCAGATTCTCGTCATCCACGTGTTCGTTTTTATTCTGCACACGTTTACAATAACTATTATGACGGTAATTCAAAATATGGTGCAGGATCTACTTTAGGATCATCAGTATTTATGGAAGCAAATTTTTTCCGTAATTGCAAATATCCTATGCTTACTTCTATGCAAGGCAGTGATATTTATGGAACTGCTGAAGGTACTTTTTCCGGTGAAGCCGGAGGTACAATAAAAGCATTTAATAATACGATGAGTGGTGAAACACGATTTGTTGCTTATGATGCTGTTAATTATCCGAAAGAATTTGATGCTTATGTCGCTTCAACAAGAAACGAAACCATCAGCAGCAGTATAACTTCAAAAGCCGGATCAAATACATACAATAATTTTGATACCAATTCAAGTGTAATGTATTCTTATACACCAGATAGCCCGGATGCAGCCAAAATTAAAGTAACGCAATATGCCGGACGCGTGTCAGGCGGTGACTTAAAATGGACTTTTGACAATGCAGTTGATGATACATCATCACTTGTGATTACTGCTCTGAAGTCTGCACTTACCAATTATGCGGGTACATTAGTTTCTGTACAAGGAGAGACCAATGTAGTAAGTAATCAAACGCTTACTTCGACTACAAACAACAGTCAAACTGTGACAAGCGGTACAGCAATTAGTTCTATCGTTTTCACTTGGGGTGGTGACGCAACTGACGCTGCGGTAACCGGATTGCCGGCATCGGGAATTACTTTTGTAAAAAATACTACCGCAAAAACAATTACAATCACAGGAACTCCAACTGCAACCTTGTCTTATTCCATCAGTACTGCAGGAACAGGAACAGCAGCTACAGGATCCGGAACTATAACAGTTACACCAAGTGCTCATACTCTTACTTCTACTGCTAATAACAGCCAGACTGTAACAAGTGGTACTGCGATTGGTACAATTATTTTCACTTGGGGAGGAGGGGCTACAGATGCTACCGTAACCGGATTGCCGGCATCGGGAATTACTTTTGTAAAAAACACTACCGCAAAAACAATCACAATTACCGGAACTCCAATTGCAACTTTCTCTTATTCTATTGCTACAACAGGAACAGGTACAGCAGCTACAGGATCCGGAACTATAACAGTTACACCAAGTGCTCATACTCTTA
>JBDTRA010000077.1:0-24189 GCA_039931915.1 Flavobacterium sp.
TTTTCTGATTTGATATTACTTTAAAATATTTTTTAATAGTTTGAATATTTTAAAAAAGAGAGAGAGAGAGAGAGAGAATTTAATTTCAGGATCAAATAAATATAAATTGGAAGACAACAGTATTTAATCGTATAAAAATCATTTGATTGTTGAATATGAAATTGCAACGATTGAATTTAAAAATAGTATTTTTGCACTATGGAAACAAATAGACAGAAAAAAATAGGCGGTGTCATCCAGAAAGACCTGGTTGATATTTTGCAGGGTGAAGTGAGAAAAAACGGAATTAATAATTTGGTGATTTCGGTATCCAAAGTAAGTGTTACATCAGATTTATCTGTGGCAACAGTATATTTAAGCATTTTTCCACAAGAAAAGGCCAAAGAAACTTTAGAAGGAATAAAATCTAATTCAACCTTAATTAAACACGATTTGTCTCAACGTGTACGTTTACAATTGCGTCGTGTACCAAATCTGGTATTTTTTATCGATGATTCATTAGATTATATTGAAAAAATTGACAATGCATTATCAAACAGAGAAAACCCAATTGAGAATCGTGATCTTTTAGAAAAAAGAAGAAAATCATAAATTGAATTTCCCCCTTTACATAGCCAAACGTTATATTTTTAGCAGAAGTAAAAACAATGCCATAAATATTATCAATCTCATTGCCAGCATGGGAATCATTGTTGGTACAATGGCTTTGTTTGTGGTTTTATCTGTTTTTAGCGGATTAAAAGTTTTTAGCCTTTCCTTTACCAATGAAATTGATCCGGATTTAAAATTGACCAGTACTTACGGAAAATCATTTTTGATTACACCGGATCAGGAGAATCAAATTAAAAATATTGATGGAGTTGCTTCATACAGTAAAATTATTGAAGAAAGGGTTTTGTTTTTGTTTAAAGACAAACAACAGGTAACATATTTAAAAGGGGTCGACAGTCTTTACCCGGTTGTAAACGATATTAAGAAAAAACTTTTTAACGGACAATGGCTTAAGCCGGAAAGCTATCAGGTTGTTATAGGTTACGGGATTGCACAGGATTTTTCGATGGGAATAATGGATTTTGAAAATCCTTTACAGATATTTGCTCCAAAACCAGGAAAAGGTGCTATCGAAAATCCCGAGGAAGCCTTTAATAAAACAGAAGTTTTGCCTGTCGGAATTTATTCTGTCAGTGAAGATTTAGACTCAAAGTATGTGTTTGCCGATTTGGGATTAACGCAGGAATTATTGATGTATAAGCCCAATCAGATCTCAGGAATCGAATTTAAGCTTAAAGAAAATGCAGATGAGAATTTGATTAAATCTAAACTCGAAACGATCTTCAAAAACAAAATTACTTTAAAAAACAGGGCGCAGCTTAATGCGTCTTTGTATAAAATGCTCAACACGGAAAATATTGCCGTTTATCTGATTTTTACTTTAGTGATTATTGTAGCACTTTTTAATTTGATTGGCGCTTTGATCATGATGATTCTGGAAAAGAAAGGGAATCTAAAAACCCTTTTTAACCTTGGGACTGAAATCAAACATCTGCGAAAAATATTCTTGCTTCAGGGAACTCTGCTAAGTATTTTTGGTGGTGTAGTTGGTCTTATTCTGGGTATAATTTTGGTTCTTTTGCAACAACAATATGAGTTGATTATGATTACGCCAACGTTAGCATATCCGGTTGTTTTTACCTTAGAAAATGTTCTGATAGTTTTAGGGACAATTATTTCACTTGGTTTTGTCGCTTCTTTAATTGCCAGCAGCAGAGTGAGTAAAAAGCTGTTGGATTAATATTTCTCCGTAAAAAATATTACTTATATTTACCGTCTTAAAATTTAAGCATATGATTGTTTCTGCCTGATCCTATTTTATTTTTTTGAATAATTAGGATACTTACGTTTTTTCTTCAGTTCAGATTATTGCATCTGGACTAATCTTTTCATTTATCCTAAATATATCATGACAGAAACAACAATAAAAAAGGGTTTATTTTCTAAAATTTTCACCACTTTAAAATCAGCAATCAAAGGAGACGAATCTTTTGATTACACAGCCGGAAGCATTAAAAAAGCAGTCATTCTATTAGCCATTCCAATGGTTTTGGAAATGATGATGGAATCAGTCTTTGCGCTTGTCGATTTATATTTCGTCGGACATTTAGAACACAGTAGTTTTGCAATACAAACCGTTGGTTTAACCGAATCTGTAATTACGATCGTATATTCAGTTGCGATCGGGATTAGTATGGCGGCAACCGCAGTTGTGGCACGCCGAATTGGAGAAAAAGATCCGGTTGCTGCCGCAAAAGCAGGTATGCAGGCTATAATTATTGCATTTGTAATTAATAGCATAATGAGTATTTTGGGTTTTATTTATGCCAAAGATATTCTGTTACTCATGGGAGCATCTGTTGATGTTGCGGAACACGGTTACCGATTTACACAAATTATGATTGGCGGAAGCTTGTGCATTATGCTTTTGTTTCTGATTAACGGAATTTTTCGTGGAGCAGGAAATGCTGCCATTGCCATGAAAAGTCTTTGGTTAGCCAATATTTGTAATATTATTTTATGTCCGGTATTGATTAACGGTTTTGGCCCAATTCCGGCTTTCGGATTAACAGGTGCTGCGATGGCAACTACGTTAGGAAGAAGCATTGGAGTTCTTTATCAATTGTATCATTTATTCTTCGGAAAAGGTGTTTTAAAAATTATTCCATCTTATTTCATACCTGATTTTACACAAATAAAAGCATTGATAAAAATTGCTGCACCTGGAGTTTTGCAATTTGTAATTGCATCCTGCAGTTGGATTTTCCTGGCGCAATTGGTAGCAACGACAGGAGGCGATCATGGCTCTGCCGGTTACCAAACGGCACTGAGAATTATGATGTTTTTTATTCTTCCGGCTTGGGGATTAAGCAATGCTGCCGCAACTTTAGTTGGACAGAATTTAGGGGCCAAGCGAATTGACCGTGCCGAAAAATCAGTTTTTACAACTGCAAAATACAATGTGATTTTTATGGCGGCGATTATGGTCGTTACATTATGTTTTGGAAAATACATTGTTTCATTTTTTACTAATGATGAATTGGTTAGAACAGTTGCTGTCGAAGCTTTACAAATTATGAGTATTGGTTTTATTTTCTACGGAATAGGAATGGTTTTGATCAATACCTTCAACGGAGCAGGAGATACCTGGACACCAACCGGAATTAATTTCTTCGGATTCTGGATGTTCCAGATTCCACTGGCTTATGTATTGGCCAAACATTTTAATATGGGACCAACAGGAGTTTTTATTGCCATTCCGGTGGCGGAGACTGCGATAACGCTTGCAGGAATTATACTTTACAAACGGGGAAGATGGAAACGTATTCAGGTATAATTAACATATAAAAAAATGAGCTTCAATTTGAAGTTATTTTTATTAAATATGGGGGAAAGATTGGCATTTTATGTAAAATAACGTACTTGTACAATTAAAAATACGCTAAAAATTTACCTAAGAAAGTGGTCACTATTTCAACATTAAGAAAAAATATAAAAAACTATTTTGATGAAGTTTCAGAATCGTCAGAAATAATAGTTGTTCCAGGAAATACAGAAGAAGATGCGGTTGTAATAATTTCCATCAAAGAATATAATTCTATATTAGAAACACAGCATTTATTATCAACGAAAGCAAATAGAAACAGACTTGCGGAATCTATTGAACAAATGGAAAAAGGAAATCTTACGACTTATAATTTAAACGAATTGTAGATCGTAGTAATATGGATATTTGTTTTTACGAAAAATGGAGGGGGAAGAATTTGAGTATTGGATTGAAAACGATACAGATACAGCAATAAAAATAAAGGAATTAATCAAATCTATTAGAGAAAATCCGTTTAAAGGAATTGGAAAACCAGAACCTTTGAGACATGATTTAAAAAGTTTTTGGTCCCGACGAACTAACGGTGAACATCGTTTAGTTTATAAAGTATCAGGAACTAAGGGAATAGATCAAAAATGTATTATAATTCAATGCCGATTTCATTATGATGATTAGAAAACCTAAAAAGGCCTTCAATTTTGAAGGTCTTTTACGTTTTATACAAATCTGGACAATGACCGGAATTAATTTCTTTGGATTTGTTTATTTCAAATACCATTAGTTTATTTGCTGATAAAGTATTGTATATAGGACCAACCAACATTTTATTGCCATTCCGATGGCGGAGACTGCCATAACGCTGGCAGGAATTTTCTTTTATAAGAAAAGGGAAGTGGAAACGTATTAAGGTGTAAATTTTGGTTACCGTTTTTTGGTAGTGCAGTGATTTATAATATTGATATAAATGATCAATTCATGCATTCTTTGTTTGGAGGTGTATTAATAAGCACCTCTTTATAATAGACTCTGGGGAAAAGGTATAATGAGATTCGAGAACACCCCAACTGAAATTAAAAATTGGTTTAATGTTTTGTGCTATAAATAATATAAAAATGATACATCGTTAAGGATTTATTGATGTAATTATGAGCGTTAGACAAACAAGGGATTATTTCTTTATTGGTAGTTTTAAAGCGTAAAATAATTTTATTGCTGGCTAATCATCAGTTCTTAACAATAGTTTTTCGTAAACGTGAAAGCCTGATCTATTTATAATCATGCCATGATTTTGCATCTTGTCAGATTCTAGGAATAAGAATTTATCAAGATCTTTCCAAACAGGGTATTTTTTGTAGTATGAGCTCATCCATCTTCCGGAGAAGAAATTCATAAAATGGAGGTAAATATATTTCTGATCGTAATCTATTTCATTTGATAACTCCCCATTTTTCCAATACCAAGTTTGAGGATGAAAATAATCCCCTGATCTCCATAGAGTATGAGTTAGAGGGGTAGTAAACTGTTCTACTAAAAATAATTTTTGTCTATACTTTTTACTTAATGGATTAAAAATGTCATATAAAAAATAATATTTAGGATTAATTTCAGATGGATATTGAAAAACTTTTATAAATGAATCCTCATCAAATCTCTCACATTTTGGATTTTCAATTATAGTTTTCCAACCTTTATATCTTTTGAATGCATTTCTCATCCATTTAACATTTTTAAATATTGCTAAATGTCCTGATATGCACCAATTATGAGAACTAATTACATTGTTTTGTAAAACTTGAGGATTATAGAAATTTCTTATATTTCCATATATTACATCTATATCGCCATAACCGAAAAAATCAAAATCTACTATTTCTTCTGCATGAATGAATCCATACATAGGTTTTAAATCACATAATTTATAGTTATCAGATAAAGTTAAATTTATATTCAGTTTTTTATTGACTTTTTGAATATAGTTTTCTTTAGTTATAGTTTTAAACGATACATTGTCAATTTTAAATTGTTCATGTTTACAATCAGTATGAAATAACCAATTTATTGTTGAATTTGTTTTACACGACTCTAAAAAAAGAGAAAACCACTCAGGCCACTCTCCAAAATAATCTATAATTATGACAATTGATTGATAATTTATTGTGTGATCTTTTAATTTTTCGTTTTCCAAATTAATTGCATTTTTCGTTATGAGTCTTCCGCAAGATTTTTTTTACTTTAAACTCTTTTCTGATTTATAATTTAAGATTTTGTTCAGGGCTTTTAAAGTTTTTCCAAAACCCTTTTTTTGTTCCTTCAAAGGTTCAGGTAAATTTAAAGGATCGAGATTTCTGTAATAATCCCAAAGTTCTGCATAAGGTATTCTGGTTAAGTCTCCATTATTTTCTCGCCATACACCAGCCCAGTGCATAAGAAATATTGGTCGTTTGTACGGATCTGTGAACTTGCCTCCCTTAACAATTCCTCCGGGCAGTCCAGCCCAGCATTCCAGTTTTATATCTTTGGTTATTGTACCACCCCACATAAAAAACACAAATAAACTTCCGTAATTATAACCTGAAGTCACAATCAGATAATTCAAAAAAGGCTGCTCCATACATAATAGTTCCATATCGTCTTTGAGCGTTAATGCTTCCTCTACCTTTTCCATTATCCAGCTCATGGGTAAAATGTTTTTTGAACTTACGATAAAACCTGTATTTGTAGCATATTCAATTTGTGTTTTATTTAATTTATTTTTTCTGTAAATCGAATCTTTCCAAACCCATTGTCTGATTTCTGGAAGATTGGAATGTGATGTGAAAATTTTGCAGTGTGACAAATTTTGCCAAACAAAAGAGAGATTGTCGAGAACTACGGTGTCTATATCGATATATATGAATTGCTCAAATTCACCTTCCCAAGCAACCAGTTTTCTGTAAGCTCCGACAACGTTCCCATGAAATTTTAAGCTGATATCGTCACAGATTTTTAACAACTCTTCATTATCGAAAATACTAAAGTTGTAAGTGTCTTTCATCGCTTTGACCTGATCAAATTCATTATTGTATGGTATAAGGCAAAGAGAAATATCTTTATTATGAGTCCGAAAACTATTTAAAAAAGCAGTTGCCATTTCGAGCACTTTATTATTAGCTAAGAAATAGACTCCCTGAGTTTTTATAAGTGTTTCCATAATAATTTAAAATATTTTATAACAGTATTTTGCTCACAATAGTAGTAACATATTTAAAGTTCATATTAATTCTCCTGTAAAATTAACATTTATTTAACTAATTAACATATTGAGTAAACTATTTTTTTAATCATTTTTACAAAAAAAACACTTACTTTTTAAGGATAAAATATTAATAAATAATTTTATTCTTAAAATTTAATTTAGTTGGAATTATATATATGAAGAGAAAAATTACATCATCTTTACTTATGGTCAGTTTGACTTTTTTTATTGCTTTTATGGGGGGAGAAAAAGTTGATGTACTTATGAATTTCAATACATCTTCTTGTTAAAATTTATATCTCAAAATATGCTTGAACAAAGTCAATAACTTCAAGTTTTTTATTCTGCCAAATTTTAAATAAAGCAATAATCCTCAAGGAATAATTTCGCTTTGATTTGTATGTACAGAAAAAACAGTACTTAATCAATGCCGTAAGTTTTATAATAACATGAGTTATGTATTTTTTTAAAACCTAGTTTAATTTTAAAACCATTTAATATGAAGAAGTTAAGTTTACAAAACGTAAAAGTTATGAAAATGACAAAAGAAGAAAAAAAGGCAATTGCAGGAGGATATTGGACAACCAGCCAGCCGGCCCCATCTGGACCATATATTTCATGGTGCAACGGCTGTGCGGGTTAAGAGCTAGCTTATGATGTTTAACACGATTATTTAAGCTTTTTTTTGATTTTTTTGGAAAAAAAATCTTGCTTTATTGTATTCAACTTCAAGTGTACGTGAGAAATGAATTACCATACAGCAAAATGTATTTGTAAAACAACGTTTAATTTTAAATTATAAAACATGAAAAAGTTAAGTTTAAAAAATATAAAAGTTATGAAAATGACTAAAGAAGAGAAAAAGGCAATAACTGGGGGGTATCTAACAACTAGTCAGCCATGCAATCAGCAGTCTCAATCCTTTATTTCTTGGTGCCATGGATGTATAGGTTAGTATAGTGTTATAACTACCGTGCTGAAATGTTAATATGTAAATTTTTATTTGGATTTACTTCTTTTAACAGTTAAAACGGGAGTTTGTATTTTTTGATTTTTTTTAAAAAAAAATCTTGCTTTATGTATTCAAATCTTAAGTGCACGTGAGAAATGAATTACCATCCAGCAAAATGTATTTTCAAACAATGTTTAATTTTCAAATTTTTAAATTATGAAAAAATTAAGTTTAAAGAATCTAAAGGTTATGAAAATGACTAAAGAGGAAAAAAAGGCGATTACTGGTGGTTATGGTTGGAATACTACTTCCCAATGCAATAACGGATCAGGTCCTTACGTTTCGTGGTGTCACGGTTGTGGGCCATATTAATTTGAATACAAACTGTAGCATACAAATGTTTTGCTACAATCGGTTGAAAGTATCCAAAAATTTGATTTAGTCATCATAATGATATAATTAGTGTTGGAAGTTTATCCTACTAATGATGTTTATACAATGATTCATTGAACTCAATTTTGATTTTTTCAATCATTTAATCAATCAACAGCAACTTTTAGTAAAATAAAAGTTGTTGTTGTATTAATATCATCTTTTTATAAAACACCATTAATGAAAAAGTATATATTGCTCTTTCTCCTTGTAGTGACCCAAACATTACTCGGGCAGAGAAAACCTACTGAAATTCAAAAGCTTGCAATTACTTGTAAGGTTTGGGGATACCTGAAGTATTATCATCCAGAAGTTGCTAGTGGGAAAACGGATTGGGATAAACAGCTTGTTGCTGTTTTGCCAAAAATAGAAAAGGCGCAAACAAAAGAGGAGGTTTCCACCATTCTCGAAAATTGGATTGATGCTCTAGGTGCGGTAAGAAAAAATGATGCTGAACTGAATCTAAAAGAAACCGTATATTTTGATAAAAATTTTGATTTAAGTTGGATTAACAAAAACAAACTGCTCTCGAAAAATCTTTCTGCAAAGTTGAAATTTATTGAAGATAACAGATATCAGGGAGAACAATATTACGTAGCGCCTTATGATGGAGAAAATATTTTTGTTAAAAACGAAAATTATAATGATGTAAATTTTAAAGATAAAAGTCCAAGGCTTTTAGCCTTATTTATGTACTGGAATCTGATAGAATACTTTTTTCCGTATAAATATTTGATGGATCAGAAATGGGACCTGAGCCTTACTGATATGCTTCCTCACTTTATTGACGCTGAAAATGAAGCTGAATTTTATATTGCGCTCAAAAAATTATCCGTAAAGCTAAATGACTCACATGCGGCATTTTTTATCTATCCGCCCAAAAGCTTAAATTATCTTCCGGCAAAAGGAAAAATTATTGATGATAAAATAATTATAACTGAAATTTTAGCCGATACTCTTGCCAAACAGAGTGGTATAAAGATAGGAGACGTGATCACCAAAATAAATAATAAGGCCGTTAAGGAAATTATCTCAGAGAACAGAACCTTAATCAATGCCTCAAATGAACCCGCCTATTTAAACAATGTTGCCAGTTATGCATTATCAGGAATTACCGATACCGTAACCCTTGAATTTCTGAAAGATGGTAGTTATACAACGAGAACGATAAATTGGTATGAATATGACTATTCACATAAAAACGAATTTTTAAAAACGAACAAAAAAGACAAATTTAAGATTTTGGAAGGCAATATTGGTTTTGTAAATATGGGTACTTTAAAGGTTCAAAATATTCCGGCTATGATAGACAAACTTAGTTCTGCCAAGGCAATTATTTTTGATATGAGAAATTATCCAAACGGAACTTTCTATGACCTCTCTAAGTTTTTAAATCCAAAAGAAAAAGAGTTTGCTATTTATACAACACCTGATTTAACTTATCCAGGAAGATACAAATGGACACAGGCACAAAAATGTGGATCAGAAAATGAAAATTATTACAAAGGTAAAGTTGTTGTATTGCTAAATGAAGATTCGATAAGCCAGTCAGAATGGACAGCTATGTGTTTGAAAACAGCCGGTAATACCACCGTGATTGGTAGCCAGACTGCCGGAGCAGATGGTAATATAACCAGATTGGATTTTATAAAAGCTTTTCACACACAATTCTCAGGAGTTGGAGTCTATTATCCTGATAAAAGCGAAACACAAAGAATCGGAATTATTCCTGATATTGAAATAAGACCCACCATTAAAGGAATCCAGCAGGGAAAAGACGAGGTTTTAGACCGTGCTATAGAGTTTATTAACTCAGGAAAATAACGCATTGATAGCTTATCTAAATCACACAGAAGAACAAATTTACAATTAATAAGTGTTTTTAAGAACCATATATTTGCTTAGATATTAAAGTTCATACCTGCCCCGAATATATCATTTTAAATACCAATCCTACTGCAAATGAAAAAAATATTATTATTCCTTTTTTTAATTACCTCACCAATTCTATTGGGACAAGTTCCAATAAGCCAAACAGAAAAATTAGCCGTTACCTGTAAATTTTGGGGCTATATGAAATATTACCATCCAACGGTTGCCGGTGGAAAAATAAATTGGGATCAACAGCTTTTTGAAGCATTGCCTAAAATTGAAAAAGCAAGAACCCAAGAAGAGTTTTCGCTATTGTTAGAAAAATGGGTTGATACTTTGGGTATAGTTCCGGTTAACAAACCTAAAACCACAGTTACAAACGTTGAATATTTTACTAAAAATCTCAATTTGTCGTGGACTAAAAAAAATGACTTATTGTCAAAAACACTTTTGAAAAAACTTCAATTTATAGCAGAAAACAAGTTTCAGGGAACAAACTATTATGTAGTTCTCAAGGATAGCGAAGTACCATTGGAATTTACTAACGAAGTTGCATATCCCGAATTTCAATGGACAAATAAAAACCTGAGAATTTTGGCATTATTTCGCTACTGGAATTATGTAGAGTATTTTTTCCCTTATAAATACCAAATGGATCAAAAATGGGATGATGCTCTGATGGAATTACTGCCTCGAATTTACAATCCCGATTCTGAAAAAGATTTTATTTTAGCCATACGGGAATTATCAATAAAACTTAATGATACCCATGCATCAACTTTTAACATGAAAATGCTTGAATATTTTGGAGGCGAAAAATATATTGCAGCCAGTGCAAGGATAATAGATGAAAAAGCGATTATCGTGCATTTAGCTAATGATTCTCTGGCAAAAATAGATGATATTAAAATAGGAGATATTATTACTAAAATTAATGGAAGAACAATATCAGAAACCCTAAAAGAACTTGAAAAGTACATCGAGGGCTCTAATAAATCCGCAACTTTGCCTGCCAGCGGATGGGTGATGTTTAACGGAAACACGGATGATTTGGAGATCGAATATAGTAGAGATAATGTTGTTGGAGTTAAAAAAATACATCGTTACTCTAACAATCAGATTAAAAGAACACCTTTAAATATTCCTAAATGGAAACTCCTTGATCATAATATTGGATACGTGAACATGGGAAAACTTGAAATAGAGGATGTAAAGGCGATGATGACTGAATTTAAAAATACGCAGGCCATTATTTTTGATGATAGGATGAGACCCAAATATACGCATCGATTAATTAACGACTACCTCAATCCCGAGCCAAGGAATTTTTCAAGATTTATTGTACAGGATTTAACCTTTCCTGGACGCTATATTTGGAGTAAAGAGCAAGACAAATGTGGTATAATAAATCCTGATTATTATAAAGGAAAAGTTATTGTTCTGGTTGGCGCAGCTACATTAAGTCATGGAGAATATACCGCAATGAGTTTTCAAACAGCCCCAAATAACACAATAATTGGCAGTCAGACTGCAGGTGCTGACGGAGCTAATTATTCATTTACACTTATTAATGGTTTTGATACTTCCTTTACCTGCCAAGGTGTTTTCTATCCGAATAAAAAAGAAACTCAGCGTATTGGAATTGTTGTTGATATTGAAATAAAACCTACTATTTTAGGTGTTCAACAAGGCAAAGATGAGGTTCTTGATAGAGCGATCCTGTATATTAACAACGGAAAGTAAAACTTTCTTAAATAGTAAGAATTTGGAATTAAAAGAAACAGTACTTCTAATAGAGAAGCATATCTGGGATACCTTTAATAATGAAAATAGCAGTGGATTGTATCTTGGGATATCAGGGATTATTCTATTTTATGATTCTCTGTATCAGGCATATCCTAGCGAAGAGTTTGAAGATAAATTATTAAGTGTAATTGAAAAAGCTGACGAATTGATTCAGCAGAATGATAATTTACTTTCTATTTGTTCGGGTATAGCTGGTTATGGGATAACTTTATTAAGGTTAAAAAACGCAACTATTGAGATAAGCGAAGATTATTACGAGACAATTGATTCGTTTTTAATAGAAGAATTTGAATTGTTATGTCAGTCCAATAATTTCGATTTTATGCATGGAGCAATGGGTATAGCAATGTATTTTATCGAGCGGTATAAAGCAAATAAAAATCCTGTTGTTACAAAAATATTAAGTGATTTTGCAGAGAATTTAATTTGTAAAATTAATAAAGATTTTAAAAACGTACTGATTGAGTCTGACGAGAGTAGAGGAGATTATTATTCTTTTGGATTAGCACATGGTGTAGCAGGGTATTTAAATTTTATACTTTACCTGCAAAAACACTTTACAGAAATGAAAAAGGATATCACTAAAGCATTGAGAATTTGTGTGGATTTTTTGGTTTCCTATAAAAAGTACGACCCATACACTAAACAATATTATGCAAATGTAGTTTCTCTTGAAACAAACAAATTTATTCCTTCCAGGCTATCATGGTGTCAGGGTGATCTGGGTGTTTCCAATGCATTGTATAATACCGGTGTTTTTCTTGATGATAAACCACTAATAGAGGAAGCAGTAAAATTGATGAATCAGAGTGCAATAATTAGTTTTGAGGATTCCGCAGTTGACGATTTTGGAATCTGTCATGGTTCGTCGGGCATTTTGCTTCAGATTTATTTTGCGTCTAAAAAATATAATCTTGATTATACTAAGGAAATTAACCGATGGTTTGAATCGTTAAAAAATCAAACCACAAATTTTCAGCAATATCTTTGGTATGAGAATAGCAGCTGCACTTATATTGCTCAAAATAATCTTCTAATTGGTTCGGCTGGATTAGCCATGACCTTGCTGACATTGGACAATAAAATAAATGCCAATTGGCTAGAGTTGCTCAATCTGCATTAACATAAGATTCAAATATTTAATTATTCCTATCATTATAAAATAATATAAAATGGTTTTTTTTGACACTATTGTTAAACGGGTTGCTAATTTTTCAATCCAGTCTTATGAACATCATAAAGATGATTTAATTGCATTTTTTAACGGGAATGAATTATTTAAACTAGGTGTTTTAACCGCTTCAAATAGTTTATATACTGATATTAAGAAAAATAAATCCGAAAAAGTTGAAGGCTCATTGTATAATTATTTTATCAGAGCCCATTTTAACCCAACTCCTTTTGGTGTTTTCAATAGCGTTGGATCTTTAAAATGGGATAAGGTTGATGAAATGTCTAAAGCTGAAGAAATGAGGGTGATGGTTAAGTATGACAACTTATTTATATCATCAAAAATAAATAACAGTATTGAAAGTAATTATCTTTTTTCATCTTACTGTACAAATCCTTCAATTTATTTTTTAAGTAATGAAAAGATAGGCTTTTACAAATCTGAAAATAAAACTAATGATAAAATACAAATCAGCTATACTGAAATTGATATCGATGAAGATTTAATCTGGTTACTAAAACAAT
The DNA here is from genome assembly GCA_039931915.1 of Flavobacterium sp. Classification (GTDB taxonomy): domain Bacteria; phylum Bacteroidota; class Bacteroidia; order Flavobacteriales; family Flavobacteriaceae; genus Flavobacterium. The sequence goes on from JBDTRA010000077.1 coordinate 13,372, forward strand.
TTGAGTATGGAAAAAAAGTTGATTTAGTAGTGGAAGATCTTATACAGCAGGGATTTGAAAAAGAAGAGGTTGAGGGTTTTATGCTGGAAACTATAGAGGCAGGACTAATCATTGAAACTTTTTTGTTCAATGCCTATACCGACAAACTTTATAATCAATATAATCCCTTTAACTCCAACTTAATTAGTAAGAGGGAACATCTTTTAAAGAGTACTAATGAAATTGAAAAATTTGCCAAAGATTATATTAGTGAACAGGAATTTCTTTTTGAAGAGAATGCAAAACCTAAAGATTTTTACGCCATAAATTCTTTTGACACTGCAACGGGAAGTTTAAATGTAGATATTCAGGAGAAAGTAAGGAAATTTATAGATTTTGCTGTTCATTATAATTCCGATACTCATCCCATAAATGATAATTTAGAAAAGTTTATAAATCAGCTGCAAAGCAAATATAATGAGGGTTTTGTTCCATTGAGTACAGTTTTTAATCCCTATTCAGGTATACGCTATAATGATATAAAAACTGAACACCATTTAAAACTGGATAAGGAAATTTTGACTAAGATTTTGTCATCTGCTGATAATAATCTCTATCTGAACTTACCTACAGATGATAAAACAGCAATTAAGGCAAGCAAATTACCAGCCACTTTTAATGTTATGTTAGAAACTTTAGTCTGTAAAAGATCTGGAGAATCTATAATATATATAACCGGTTTAGGAGATCCATCTGCCCTGAATATTATATCCAGATTTAGTGATGTGACACAAGATGCGTGTAACGATATTATAAGTTATGAAAAGAAAGCTAATCCGGAAAAAATACTTGCCGACATTAATTGTGTGGGTACTTTTAGAAGTATTAATGTTGCCCCTACAAGTCAGCGTTTTGATTATTGTCTGCCTATAAATACCGCGTATAAAGAAGAAGCTAATCCAATTTTGCTCTCTGATATCTATGTTCATTTGCACAATAATAATATCTCCTTAGTTTCCCAAAAACATAAAAAACAAATTTTGCCTAAAAAGGTATCAGCTATAAATCACAAACTTTTGGATTCGGATTTATACAATTTTTTATGTGACTTTGAATTTTACAACCAGGAAATTTATTCCGTAAATTTTAATTTTAATGCATATCAGCTACGCTTGCCGTATGTTCCGAGAATCTACCTTGAAAAAGGAATTTTACTTTATCCAGCACAAATTTTATTAGTTTATAATAATTTTAGTTTAGAAAAGTTCAGAATTTATCTGCATGAAAAAATTAATCAATATTCATTTTCCAAAAAAATTGTTATTTCCGAAATGCATAGAGTTGTCATATTGGATATTGAAAATAAGAAAAATATTGATTTGTTGTTTGAGAAGTTAAAAAGTACCAAGCAGATATATGTTTCAGAATGTTTGTATGATCATTTTAATCCTGGTATTACCAGAAGTTCCGAAAATTTTGCCCATGAATTGGTTGTGGCAGTAAAAAATCCTTATTACACAAGACAAAATGTAGATTACAGCAATTTGGATATTTCTATAGTAGAATCTCAAAATACTGCCGTAGTGTCCGACTGGTTGTATTTAGACTTGTTCTGTAACACATATGCAGATTCGGAATTATTTAAAACAGTATACAATAAGATCATTTTGGAAAACAAAACAGAACAGTTTTTCTTTGTTAACTATACAAATCCGGACAGGCATCTTCGATTACGCTTTAAAACAAAATCAATTGAGAATAAACAATTTATAATTTCCCTTGTACACGAACTTAAATTAAAAAATATTATTAGTAAATACCATATTTTACCTTATGAGCAGGAAATCCATCGTTATGGAGGTCCTGAAATGATGGAATTCTCTGAAACTGTTTTTGATTTAGACTCAAGAGATTTCCTAGCTAATGTGGCAGATCAGGATTTTGAGGAAAATGAACAGGAAATTATTGCAATATTAAAGGTGAAAAATTATTTGAATTTTTTGGGCTTTTCATTAGATGATATGATCGTTCATTGTGAAGACGCTATTAAAAACTATTCGCAGGAATTTGAACTCAATACTCAGTTAAGAAAAGATTTTAATAAAGAATATGCGGGAATAAAACTTGAGATAGAGCAATATCAATATCAAGATTTTTTACAGTTAAAAAACCTGAAAGCCACTTTGACAGAAAAAATGAAGAGTGACCCAAATTTTAAGATCAGTAAGTATGCCTGGTTAATGATACACATGAGCATGAACAGGCATTTCAATGAAAATCAAAGATTTAATGAATTTAAAGTCTATTATTTTGCCAAATCATATTTAAATCAGCTTAAATTTAAAAAATAAAAATAATATGCGAAAAATTGCCTTAATCAATTCTTTCTTTGGAGAGTTTCCGTGGTATTTTAAATTTTTCATCAAATCTTGCACGACCAATCCTACAATTGATTTTATTATTTTCTCAGATAATAAATATAATGGGGATTTACCTAAAAACGTTAAAATTATTGCTTTTACCATGGCAGATTTTAATGAATTGGCATCAAAAAAGTTAAATATCAAAACCGCTGTAACTACACCTTACAAATTATGTGATTTTAAGCCCGCTTACGGCATTATCTTTTCAGACTACCTTATGGATTATGATTTCTGGGGAATGTGTGACTTGGATATTATTTTGGGAAGAGTTAGAGAATTTATGACTTCTGATATTCTTAATCAGTATGATGTAATAAGTACCCGTCATGATTTCTTGACAGGCTGGTTTATGCTTTTTAGAAATACTAAAGAAATCAATCAATTGTTCATGAAGAGTATCGATTATGTAAAAGTATTTACTTCGGAAGCTCATTACTGTTTTGACGAATGTAATTTTAAACATCTGGAGCTTGAAGATCAGGATGTCAGCATTTTAGATATACCATGCGAGATAGATAGTATGGAACATGTAATACAACGAGAATTAAAACAAGGAAATATTAATGTTTTTTATGATTTAATAATGGTTGACGGACTTTGCGGTAAAATGAAATGGGATAAGGGAATACTAACTTATGACAGTAATTTTGAAATTCTATTATATCATCTGATTCGATATAAAGCTAACAAGTATTCAAGTAAGCCTATTTGGAAAACTATTCCTGATTTATTTTATATAGACAAATATGTTTTCAGAAAGAAGGCCGCTCTATCAATTAAAGGATTTTGTAATTATTTTTATTTTAATAAATTCAATCTTTTTGTTTCAAGAATAGTGCATTTAAGCAGATTTTTTGTTTCACATATATTTAGAGATACAATAAAAGTTTCATTTCAAAGTGGAATTTATAAAAATCAACAAGGTCAGGATTGTATTTGTATTATAGGCAATAAATTATATTTTCATGAACAAGAAAGTGTAACTAATGCATTAGTGCCTTCAAGATTTAAAAAAGATATTTATTATATAAAAAAATACCTATCCTTGGAATGTAGATATTTTTATTCAAAAAATGACGAATCACCAAAAATACAGCTTATACAAATCGACGGGAGTATCAGCAATTACAAACTAAAAAATATTAATTAAAAATGATTAATTCACCTTCGATAGCACTGCTTACCTGCTGGTATGGAGATTACCCCTGGTATTTTCCTTATTTTATAAAATCCTGTGTTTATAATTCAACTATAGATTTCATTATACTAACTGACAATACAGATGTAATACCTAATAAACCAGATAATGTAAAAATAATTTATAAGACATTAGAAGAGTTTAAAAGCAATGCTACTGCAAAATTAGGTTTTGAAGTAGCTATAGATACCCCATACAAGTTATGTGATTTTAAACCCGCCTATGGATTTCTATTTCCTGAGATCATAGCTCCTTACGATTTTTGGGGGCATGGTGACATTGATATGGTTTACGGAAATATTCGCGGTTTTATGACTGATGATATTTTAGAAAATCATGATATTTTAACCAGTCGCGAAGATATTACAATGGGGACATTTTGTTTGTATAGAAATTCAGATCAGATGAATAAACTCTTTATGAAGAGCCGTGATTATGAATTAGTATTTACACATCCTGAGCATTTTTGCTTTGATGAATGCAATTTTTTATTTAGGGAATTAGCTTTTGGCAGTTCTATTTTAGACTTTCCAAAAAATATTCAAAGTATGACTTATTTGGCCGTTAAAGGTGATAAGGAAGGTGATTTCAGGGCATTTTTTGATCGCATAATGATACAGGGAATGTCTGATAAAATTCGTTGGGACAATGGATTGATTATATATAACAACCGATTTGAATGTATGTTTTATGATCTAATAGATTATAAGGTAAAATGTAGAAATAAACATTTAAATTGGATAGTACCTGATGTTTTTTATTTTAATAAAAAAGGTATAAATAAAAATAGCATTATTAAACTGCTATCTTTGAAAACAGCAGCAAAATTGAGACTATTAAAAAAGGATAAAAATATTTCAGCTTAAAAATAAAATAAAAATTGGCAAAATTTTCCAACTATAAACAAGCAGACCAAAAAGATTGTGGACCTACATGTTTAAAAATAGTAGCGAAACATTACGGAAAAACAATTCCTATTCAAGAGTTGAGGGATAATAGCGAAACAACTCGTGAAGGAAGTAATTTGCTTTTTTTGAGCGATGCTGCTGAAAAAGTTGGTTTCAGGACTTTAGGGGCAAAATTAGATGTAAAGGGATTAGATGAAGTACCATTACCTTGCATTTTGCACTGGAATAAAAATCATTACGTAGTACTTTACAAAATTAAAAAAGAAGCATACTATATCTCTGATCCTGCTTTTGGTTTAATTGTATATAACAAAAAAGATTTTATTAAATTTTGGATAGGAAATAATGCTGATGAATCTACACTGGAAGGAATCGCTTTATTGATTGAAACAACTCCAGTTTTTTTTAAATCTAAATTTGATATAGAAAATAATGGGCTTGGTTTTGGCATATTATCGCAATATGCCTGGAGATACAAATCTTTTTTGGTTCAGTTAAGTATAGGTTTACTGGCGAGTAGTTTATTGCAGCTTATTTTTCCTTTTCTTACCCAAAGTATTGTAGATGTCGGCATACAAAACCAGAACATTCATTTTATTTATCTGATCCTTTTTGCCCAATTATTTCTTTTTGCAGGAAGGACTGGTTTAGAGTTTATAAGAAGCTGGATACTACTTCACCTTTCTACCCGGATAAACATTTCCCTCATTTCAGATTTCTTCATTAAATTAATGAACCTGCCAATTTCGTTTTTTGATGTCCGCATGACGGGAGATATCATGCAGCGTATCAATGATCACCGTAGGATCGAACGAATTCTAACTACATCATCATTAAATGTTTTGTTTTCTATAATCAATATGTTTGTCATGGGAGCCGTTTTGGCTTATTATAATCTTCAGATATTTTTTGTTTTTTTTGCAGGGAGTCTGCTTTATTTTGGCTGGATCACCTTATTCTTAAAAAGAAGAGAAGTTTTGGATTATAAGCGTTTTGCTGAGGTGTCCCAGGAACAAAGCAAAGTAATGGAACTCATTAACGGAATGCAGGAAATTAAACTGCATAACGCTGAAAAACAAAAACGCTGGGGTTGGGAATATGTGCAGGCAAGGTTATTCAGGGTTTCGATAAAAGGATTGGTATTAGAGCAAACCCAAACCATTGGTTCATCTGTAATCAATGAATTGAAAAATATTTTTATCATATTCCTATCTGCAAAATTAGTTATTGACGGTTCTATCACATTAGGTATGATGCTGGCCATAAGTTCTATTGTGGGGAGCTTAAATGGTCCGATCACCCAACTTATTGAATTTGTGAGAGAACTTCAGGATGCTAAAATATCATTGGCAAGATTGTCTGAAATACATGAAAAAGAGGATGAGACACAACAAGAAGTTCATCAAACGAGCGATGTTCCGTATGATAAAGATATTAACATTAAGAATCTATCTTATAGGTATTTAGGATCTGATATTCCGGTACTCGAAAATTTAAGTTTAATAATTCCAGCCAATAAAGTTACCGCAATAGTTGGTGTCAGCGGAAGCGGAAAAACTACCCTCATGAAATTGCTGCTTAAATTTTATGAACCGGAAAAAGGAGAGATAACTATTGGCAACTCACAATTAAAAAATATTTCACAAAAAGCATGGAGAGCAAATATTGGAGCCGTAATGCAGGAAGGGTTTATTTTTAGTGATACTATTGCCAATAATATTGCTATTGGTGTTGATAAAGTCGATAAGGACCGACTGGTGTATGCTGCAGATGTAGCCAACATTAAAGAATATGTAAGTGGATTGCCATTGGGATATAATACCAAAATTGGCTCAGAAGGATTAGGCATGAGTACAGGCCAGAAACAGCGATTGCTAATTGCGAGAGCGGTTTATAAAAATCCCGAAATATTGTTTTTTGATGAAGCCACTTCAGCATTAGATGCCAATAATGAAAAGGAAATTATGCGCAAACTGGATATCTTTTTTAAAGATAAAACAGTTATTGTAATTGCGCACCGGTTGAGTACCGTGATGAATGCAGATCAGATTGTTGTTTTGGACAAAGGGAAAATAATAGAGATAGGAAGTCATTCGGCTTTAGTGGAACAAAAAGGGAATTATTTTGAATTGGTTCGAAATCAATTGCAATTAGGGAATTAAACATGGCAGAACAAAGTAATACATTTGAGTTAAGAAGCGAGGAAGTTCAGGACATTCTCACCAAAGTACCACACTGGATGATACGTTGGGGAACAGTTTTGATATTTACTATTCTCGTTATGCTGTTTTTTGTATCCTGGTTTATAAAATACCCGGATGTTGTAACTACTGAAATCGTAATTACAACCAATATTCCACCAGAAAAAATAGTCTCTAAAACATCAGGCCGTATTGAAGCTATATTGGTTAAGGATAAATCGATAATACAAAAAAACAGAACTCTTGCCATTATTGAAAACACAGCCAATTACAAGGATGTTTTTTTATTAAAAAATATTGTTGACCATTATGATGTCAATAACCCTAAAGAAACTTTTCCTTTTGCCATGTTGAAAAATAAACAATTAGGCGAAATTGAAAGTGCTTTTGCGGTTTTTCAAAAAGATTACCAAGGGCAGGAATTAAACAAAAACTTGCAGCCTTTTGAAATTGAAAACAGGGCGCAGACTTCTGAAAAAATTCAAATAAAGGAAAGACTGGATATTCTGCAGCAGCAAAAAGTAATCAATGAAAGCGAATTACAGCTGCAGAAAAATGAAGTCTCCCGTTTTGAAACTTTGTATAATAAAGGGATTATTTCAGCTCAGGAGATGGAAGCTAAAAAACTGAACTATCTTCAGGCGATGAAAAGCTATAAAACCCTGCTTTCCTCTATTTCGCAATTAAGATCTTCTTTGATAGACAATACAAAATCAAGCCAGAATTCGCAGATAAACAGCACCAAAGAAGAAGTTAATCTTGGCAGGAATATGGCACAGTCGTTTTATCAGCTTAAAAAAGTGATAAAAGACTGGGAACTGGCTTATACTTTAAAATCATCGGTGAGTGGTGTTGTTACTTTTTTGCAGGTTTGGACAGAGAATCAAACCATAAATGTTGGTGATAATGTTTTCTCCATTATTCCTGATGCCAAAAATGGTTTTGTCGGAAAAGTAAAAGCACCAGCCTTAAATTCCGGAAAAATAAAAATTGGACAGAGAGTGAATATCAGGCTGGCTAATTTTCCTGACAGAGAGTTTGGTGTATTATATGGTAAAGTTCAGAACATTTCTTTGGTACCGGATAAGGATGGAAATTTACTATTGGATGTAGCTTTATCAAACGGATTAGAGACTTCTTATAAAAAGCAAATCATATTTCAGCAGGAAATGAAAGGAAGTGCTGAAATCGTAACAGAAGATTTGCGGTTGTTGGAAAGGATTTTGTATCAGTTTAAGAATATTTTTGAGCAGGTATAGAATATTTTGAGCTACTGATTGTTGGTTAGAAATGATTTTTTGTAAGGACCAACTAAAGCAGTATTCCTATGAATACGATTATTGAATCCGGTATCATAAAAATCTATTAGAACAAACAAGGATTGGTATAACCCTAAATTTTCCCAAATAAAACCAGAAATTTCTACTTGATTTTTAGCTTAGACTGGTAGTTTCTAAACAAACTCATATCCTGCATAAACCTGTTCAATTTCTTTCATAACAGCGAAAAGATTTTCTGGCTCATCAGTAGTAACAAGTTTTTGTTTGTATTCTTTAAAAGAGTGGATTCCTTTAAAATAATTGGTATAATGACGGCGCATTTCTACAATTCCCAAACGTTCCCCTTTCCAGTCCATCGACCATTGCAAATGATTTCTGGCAGCTTCAACACGATCTGATACAGTGGGAGCAGGTAAGTGCTCACCTGTTTTAAAGTAATGTTTGATTTCGTTAAAAATCCACGGATAGCCAATTGCAGCACGACCGATCATGATGCCGTCAATACCGTATTCATTTTTATATTGTAATGCTTTTTCGGGACTGTCGATATCGCCGTTTCCAAAAATAGGCATTGTAATTCTGGGGTTGTTTTTTACACGGGCAATGTGCGACCAATCGGCGTGGCCTTTGTACATTTGAGCACGGGTTCTGGCGTGAATTGTCAAAGCCTGAACACCAATATCCTGAAGCCTTTCAGCCACTTCATCGATATTTATGGAGTTGTCATCCCAGCCCAAACGCGTTTTTACAGTTACAGGTAAATCCGTGCTTCTGATAACGGCTTTTGTCAAACGAATCATCAGATCTACATCTTTCAAGACTCCTGCTCCGGCACCTTTGCAGACTACTTTTTTTACAGGACATCCAAAATTGATATCCACCAGATCAGGTTTTACAGTGGTAACAATTTTAGATGAAAGCGCCATTGCTTCTTCATCTCCACCAAAAATCTGAATGCCAACCGGGCGTTCATAATCAAAAATATCCAGCTTCATTCGGCTTTTGATAGCATCACGAATCAATCCTTCCGATGAAATAAATTCAGAATACATCATGTCAGCGCCATGCGTTTTGCACAATCTGCGAAACGGCGGATCGCTCACATCTTCCATCGGAGCGAGTAATAAAGGAAATTCGGGTAATTCTATGTTGCCAATCTTGACCATCTTCACTATTTTTTGCAAAATTACAACTTTTAGTTCAATTTGTGCCAAATTGAGGTTCAAAGGTTCAGAGAAGTAAAGGTTCAAAGATTAAAAAAAAGGAACAGAGGTTCAGAGTTGCAAAGGGCAAAGTAAAATTATAAGTACTTTAATTACATTAACTTACACCAGTTACATGGTTTGAAAAAAAACAAAAAGGTTTTAGCGCAGATATTCTAAATCTTTGCAACTATGAGCCTTTGTGCCTTTGAACCTTTAAACAGGAGTTTAGCGATAATCAAAAAAGCGAATTGGTTTTCGGCTCATCGGATTAAAAACGAGCGGGTTTAGGATTTCTTTTGAGGTAAATTCAATTTTTGGTGTTACTCTTAATTTAGCCCTGAAATGATCTTTTATTTCCTGTAAAAATTCCGGAGATTGATTTTTTACTGCAATTTTAATCAGGATTTCATCTGTTCCCAGATCGTTGGTGGAAATTTCAATAATATGGTTTTCAATATTGTCAAAATCACTTAAAACATCGTTCATCGCCGGCGGATAAAGTGTAGTTCCTTTATATTTGATCATTTGCTTTTTACGGCCAATTACCGGACCAACCCTGAAAGTATTTCTTCCGCAGGCGCAAGGTTCATCATGAAGCTGAACAATATCTCCGGTTTTAAAACGCAATAATGGCATGGCTTCAATTCCTAAAGTGGTAAAAGTCAATTCGCCGGCTTCACCATTTTTTACAGGATCATTATTTTCATCCAAAACTTCAGTAATGATCAATTCCGGATGATGATGTCCACCCACACCATGTTCACATTCTGTAAAAGCAGTGCTCATTTCAGTAGAAGCATAAGTGGAGAATAACTTGATATTCCATTTATCCGTGATTTTTTTAGATAAGGTATTCATAGAAAAATCCTGATTTCTCAATGATTCTCCAATGCAGATGGCGCCTTTTATGCTCGAATTGTTATAATCGATTCCGTGAATTTCTGCATATTCAATTAACTTCAATAAAAAAGAGGGAACGGTGATTACATAAGATGGTTTGTATTTTAAAATAGAATCCCATTGCAATTCCGGGATTCCGGCACCTACGCGAATAACGCCAACTTTTAGTTTTCGTAATCCTAAAAAATAAGCCAGACCTGCCATGAATTTACGGTCGATCGTTGTCATTAACTGCACCACATCACCTTCTGCAATTCCGGCACAGGCAAACGAAATTGCTTCATTATACGCCAGTCTGTCCAAATCAGAATCGGTTAAACCAAAAGTAACCGGATCACCCAAAGTTCCTGAAGTCGAAGCATAATCAATAACTTTATGCTGCGGAACACATAAAAAATCATCATTATATTGCTGTAAATCTTCTTTTGTTGTTACCGGTAAATGCTGTAAATCTTCGAGTGTTTTGATTTTTGAAAGATCAATATTATGTCCGGCAAAAAGTCTTTTATAGAAAGGTGAATTCTGACTGATATAATCTAAAAAGTCGGCTAATTTTTGTTCCTGAAAAATTTTAATTTCTTCTAAAGAATCTTTTTCTATTGCTGGAATAATGGTCATTTTCTTTTTGATTTTTTTAAATATTTTTCAATTGCTGCTTTTTCAGGAGCTGTTGTAATTTCTTTGGTTAATGCTTTTTCAAAGTTTTCCTGAGCAAGCCTGAAGT
>JBDTRA010000078.1:0-23542 GCA_039931915.1 Flavobacterium sp.
ATATTTTAAGCTTGGCAAAATTAACTCCTCCGGGAGAAATGGGAGCTGCAGTTGTAGTAGGAACAACACAACGTTTCGGAATCCCGTTAGGATATGGAGGTCCTCACGCTGCATACTTTGCAACAAAAGACGAATACAAACGAAGCATGCCGGGACGTATTATCGGGGTAACTGTTGACACCAACGGAAATCGCGCTTTACGTATGGCTTTGCAAACTCGTGAACAACATATCAAACGTGATAAAGCAACTTCAAACATTTGTACAGCTCAGGTGTTATTATCTGTAATGGCGGGAATGTACGCTGTTTATCACGGACCAAAAGGATTGCGATATATTGCTAATAAAGTACACGCAGCTGCTGCAACTTTGGCAAATGAATTGAAAAAATTAGGCGTTGAGCAAATTAACTCGGCTTTCTTCGACACTATTTTAGTGAAAGCGGATGCTAAAAAAGTAAAAGCGGTTGCAGAAGCAAACGAAGTAAACTTTTATTATGTTGATGAAAATACCATCTCAATTTCATTAAACGAAACTACAAGTATTTCTGATGTAAATGATATTATTTCAATTTTCGCTGAAGCACTTTCATTAAAAACAACTACCGTTTCTGAATTGACAGAAACAAATCATTTCCCTGATTCAGTAAAAAGAACTTCTGCTTTCTTAGAGCATGATGTTTTCAATAAATATCATTCTGAAACGGCGCTAATGCGTTACATCAAAATGTTAGAGCGTAAAGATTTAGCTTTGAACCACTCGATGATTTCCCTTGGGTCTTGTACGATGAAATTGAACGCTGCCGCGGAAATGCTCCCGTTAAGCAACCCAAATTGGAACAACATTCACCCATTTGCTCCCCTTGACCAGGCTCAGGGATATCAGGAAATGTTGAAAAAACTAGAGCAGCAATTAAATGTAATTACAGGTTTTGCCGGAACTACTTTACAGCCAAATTCTGGTGCGCAAGGAGAATATGCAGGACTTATGGTAATTCGTGCGTACCACCAATCTCGTGGAGACGACCACAGAAATATCGCTTTAATTCCTTCATCAGCACACGGAACAAACCCTGCTTCTGCTGCTATGGCCGGAATGAAAGTGGTAGTTACAAAAACGTTGGAAAACGGAAATATTGATGTTGAAGATTTACGTGAAAAGGCAATTCTTCACAAAGATAATTTATCTTGTTTAATGGTAACGTATCCATCAACTCACGGAGTTTTTGAAAGTGCTATTCAGGAAATTACAAAAATTATCCACGATAACGGTGGACAAGTTTATATGGACGGTGCCAACATGAACGCTCAGGTTGGATTAACAAATCCTGCTACAATTGGCGCTGACGTTTGTCACTTAAACTTACATAAAACATTCGCAATTCCTCACGGTGGTGGAGGCCCGGGTGTTGGTCCTATTTGCGTAGCACCACAATTGGTACCTTTCTTACCGGGAAATCCGGTAATTCCAACAGGAGGAGAAACTGCAATTACCGCTATTTCCGCAGCTCCCTGGGGTTCTGCATTGGTTTGTTTGATTTCTTACGGATACATTTGTATGTTAGGAGCCGAAGGATTAAAAAGTGCTACTGAACATGCTATTTTAAACGCCAACTACATCAAAGAAAAATTAAACGGACATTACGATACTTTATATTCCGGTGAAATGGGCCGTGCAGCTCACGAAATGATCTTAGAATGTCGTCCTTTCAAACAAAAAGGAATTGAAGTTACTGATATCGCAAAACGTTTAATGGATTACGGTTTCCACGCTCCAACAGTTTCTTTCCCGGTTGCCGGAACTTTAATGATCGAACCAACGGAAAGTGAAAACTTAGAAGAATTAGACCGTTTTTGTGATGCCATGATTTCGATCAGAAAAGAAATTGAAGCTGCAACAATCGAAGACAGCAATAATGTATTGAAAAATTCTCCTCACACTTTAGCGATGCTAACTACTGAAACTTGGAATTTCCCTTACACAAGAGAACAAGCCGCTTTCCCGTTAGATTATATTGCCGAAAACAAATTCTGGCCTTCAGTTCGAAGAGCTGATGATGCTTTTGGAGACAGAAACTTAATCTGCAGCTGTGCTCCTATTGAAGCTTATATGGAAAACTAGAAATCAGATTTTCTTTAAATACATATTCAAACCCGGCAGTTTTTTAAAACATGTCGGGTTTTCATTTTCACGAAAATAATATTATTTCGAAAGGAGAAATCACACTCGTAATTTTCGACAAAGCTTGATGAGTATGATTGCTGAGTTTCTTGTGTGATTTCTCCTTTCCTCAAAATGACAAGATTGTGAAATTCACGCCACGTGAAAACTTGAAACCTGAAACAAAAAAAATTATGCCTTATTATCAATTTCAAACGTTTGAAATCTCGGTCAAATTCAAATTTCATTAAAAAATAAACAATATTTTTCGTCAAAAATTACTATTTCACAATTATATGCATGCATAGTAATTTTTATGTTTATAATAATTTTTTTATTTATAAATTAGCGTAAAATTTTGGAAAAGTAAGGACCAATGAAAATAAAAATTATAGGAATCGGAAGTTACATTCCGGAGAAAGAAGTTAAGAATACTGATTTTGACAAACATGTTTTTTTGAATGAAGACGGAACCCCTTTTGGTTACCCAAATGAAGTTGTAATTAAAAAATTTAAAGGTATCACCGGAATCGAAAACCGCCGTTATGCCGAAGACCATCATACCTCTTCAGATTTAGCTTTTCTTGCAGCTCAAAGAGCAATTGAAAATGCTAATATCGACCGTGAATCTTTAGACTATATCATTTTTGCACATAATTTTGGCGATGTAAAAACGGGTACAAATCAGTCGGATATGATTCCGAGTTTAGCAACTCGTGTCAAAAATAAACTGGATATCAAAAACCCTAAATGTGTCGCTTATGATATTCTTTTCGGATGTCCGGGCTGGATCGAAGGTGTTCTGCAAGCCAATGCTTTTATAAAATCCGGAATGGCGAAAAGAGTTCTGGTTATTGGAGCTGAAACCTTATCCAGAGTAGTTGATGACCATGATCGCGACTCTATGATTTATTCTGATGGGGCCGGTGCTTCAATTTTGGAAGCTTCTGATGACGAAAGTGGTTTGTTATCTTACGAGAGCGCTACTTTTGCCAATGACGAAGCTAACTTTTTATACTTCGGAAAATCATATAATCCAGATTTGGATCCGGACATTAAATACATCAAAATGTATGGCCGTAAGATTTACGAATTTGCGTTAAGCCAGGTTCCATTGGCAATGAAAAGCTGTTTAGACAAAAGTGGAATCGCAATTGACGAAGTGAAAAAAATCCTGATTCATCAGGCCAATGAAAAAATGGACGAAGCCATCATAACTCGTTTTTATAAATTATACGATAAAACGCCGCCTGAAAACATTATGCCAATGAGTATTCATGATTTAGGGAACAGCAGTGTTGCAACGGTACCAACCCTTTACGACCTTTTAATTCAGGGAAAACTGGAAAATCACGAAATTAACAAAGACGATGTTGTTATTTTTGCTTCGGTTGGAGCAGGAATGAATGTTAACGCATTTGTTTATCGATATTAAATAATAAGCAGCTATTCCGGCTGTACATTACAAGTCCACACTTAAAAAATGTGTTTTTTCACGTCATAAAAAAGCTTCTTTTAGTCGCTTCTTTAATCCTGCAAAAACGACACTTTTTAAGTCGTGGGCTTTTCATTTCCATCCGGGCTAAAAAACACCAAAAAACAAAAGATAACTTTGTATCTTTGCGACCTAATTATAAAATCAAGAACGAGAGATTGCTTCGTTCCTCGCAATGACTATGTACGAAAAAACGTTTCCGAATAAAAGATTCAAACTCACCTTAGAGTTTTTACAAAAGCATATCAATACATCTGAAACAATCCTTGATTTAGGAGTTGAAAATCCTTTTTCTAAAATCATGAAAGAAGCCGGTTTTTCAGTAAAAAACACCACCGGAGAAGATTTAGATTTAGATCAGAATGTTCTTAAAACCGAAAAATCAGATGTAGTAACTGCTTTCGAAATTTTCGAACACTTATTAAATCCGTTTACGATTTTAAACGAAATAAAATCGGATAAACTTCTAATTTCAATTCCGATGCGTTTATGGTTTTCTCCCGCATATAGAAGCAAAACAGATATGTGGGACAGACATTACCATGAATTTGAAGATTGGCAATTAGACTGGCTTTTAGAAAAAACAGGCTGGAAAATCATCGACAGACAAAAATGGACAAACCCTGTAAAGAAATTTGGTTTAAGACCTTTTTTACGCAGTTTCACCAATAGATATTATATTGTATACGCTGAAAAAATTAAGATTTAAGATTGCTGATTAACGATTTTTGATTGCTGATTTTAGATAAAAAAAATCTAAAACCTAAAATCTAAAATCTAAAATTTTTAAAATGAAGTATTACATCGTAATCCCCGCGCACAACGAACAGGATCTTATTGGTTTAACTTTAGATTCATTAGTTTCACAAACTGTTTTACCTTCAAAAATTGTCGTAGTCAATGATAATTCTACAGATAAAACAGAAGAAATTGTGTTGGGATATGCCAAAGAATATCCGTTTATTTCTATTGTAAATAAAACTTCAGATGCGATTCATATGCCCGGAAGTAAAGTAATTCAGGCTTTTCAGAAAGGTTTTGAAACTTTAGATTCTGATTACGATATCATTGTAAAAATTGACGGCGATTTAATTTTTCCTTCTAATTATTTCGAAACTATCATTAAACACTTTCAGTCCGATTCAACAATTGGAATGGCAGGAGGATTTTGTTATATAGAAAAAGAGGGTGATTGGGTTTTAGAAAACCTAACAGACAAAGATCATATTCGTGGTGCACTGAAAGCCTATCGAAAAGAAACTTATCAGCAAATTGGAGGCTTAAAACCCGCTATGGGCTGGGATACTGTAGATGAATTGCTTTGCAAATATTACAATTGGAAAATAGTTACAGACTTGAATTTACATGTAAAACACCTTAAACCAACAGGTGCAAACTACAACAAAACAGCACGTTACAAACAAGGAGAGGCCTTTTTCACATTAGGATACGGTTTTTGGATTACAGCAATTGCATCGGCTAAATTAGCCATGATGAAAAAAAAGCCGCTTCTCTTTTTAGATTACATCAAAGGATTTTGGAAAGCAAAAAATGCTAAAACTCCTTTGTTAGTTACTCCCGAACAGGCTAAATTTATTAGGAATTATCGTTTTCAGAAAATGAAACAGAAGCTTTTTTAAACTCAAAACTTAAAAAACTGTAAACTGAAACTGTAAACTGTAAACTAATCCTTAATTTAGCCAATATTTCAAAAACTATGATGCTCATTCGTTATTTATCTCAAGTAGGAAGATATTTTTTAATGTTGAAAGAAATTTTCAATAAACAGACGAAATGGTCTGTTATGAAAAAATTGATTTTCAAAGAAATCGATGATTTAATTATTGACTCTCTTGGTATCGTTTGTTTTATTTCTTTTTTTATTGGAGGAGTTGTGGCCATTCAAACCGCACTAAACTTAACTAATCCTTTAATTCCAAAATATTTAATTGGTTTTGCTACACGTCAATCCGTAATTTTGGAGTTCGCTCCTACTTTCATTTCGGTTATTATGGCAGGTAAAATGGGATCTTACATCACTTCGAGTATTGGAACCATGCGCGTCACAGAACAAATTGATGCTTTAGAAGTTATGGGTGTTAATTCCTTAAACTATCTTGTCTTTCCAAAAATAGCAGCCTTATTGATGTATCCTTTTGTAATTGGAATCAGTATGTTTTTGGGTGTTTTTGGCGGATGGCTTGCTTGTGCATATGGCGGATTTTCAACCAGTCAGGACTTTATTCAGGGAGCTCAAATGGAATTTATTCCGTTTCATATTACATACGCTTTCATTAAAACTTTAATTTTCGCCATGTTATTAGCTACAATTCCATCTTTTCACGGATATTATATGAAAGGTGGCGCACTTGAAGTTGGTAAGGCAAGTACGGTATCGTTTGTATGGACATCTGTTTGTATTATTCTTTTTAATTATATATTAACTCAATTATTATTAGGATAATGATAGAAGTAAAAAACATAGAAAAATCATTTGGTGACAGTAAAGTTTTAAAAGGAGTTTCGACCGTTTTTGAAACTGGAAAAACCAACTTGATTATTGGGCAAAGTGGATCTGGTAAAACCGTTTTATTAAAAAGTTTGTTAGGAATTCATACTCCTGAAGTTGGAACAATCGAGTTTGACGGACGTGTTTATTCTGAATTAGATCCGCATGAAAAAAGAGAATTAAGAACCGAAATAGGAATGGTTTTTCAGGGAAGTGCTTTATTCGATTCGATGACTGTTGCAGAAAATGTGGCTTTCCCTTTAAAAATGTTCACAAACGACAACAGAGCCAAAATCAAAGAGCGTGTTGATTTTGTGCTGGAAAGGGTAAATTTAGTTGATGCACATCAAAAATTACCTTCGGAGATATCAGGTGGTATGCAGAAACGTGTCGCTATTGCCCGCGCTATTGTAAACAATCCAAAATACTTATTTTGTGACGAACCTAATTCAGGTCTGGATCCGAATACTTCAACTTTGATTGACAATCTTATTAAAGAAATTACCGAAGAATACAATATCACAACTGTAATTAATACGCACGATATGAACTCTGTGATGGAAATTGGCGAAAATATAGTTTTCCTAAAAAAAGGATTAAAAGCATGGCAGGGAACTAAAGAAGAAATCTTTAGAACTGATAATAAAGACATTGTGAAATTTGTATACTCTTCAAACCTGTTTAAAAAAGTACGAGAAGCTTATCTGAAAGGTTAATTTTCTTCAGGTTCAATTTATAATTAATCCGTTGATTGTAATTTAAAATAGTGTCAGGCTGAGCGGAGTCGAAGCCTCTTGCATGTAAAAAGCCTTCGACTCCGCTCAGGGTGACAATAATTTCCAAGTATAAAGATATTTTACTCAATTATACTTTTTAATTTATTATCAAATACGAGTTTCAATCACTTACACCCAAAGGGTTTATTAATTATTGCCCGGCAGTAATTCAATCTCAGCATTTGGATTAAAAAGATAGGTTTTTCCGGAACTGATTTCAATACATTCAAAACGTTTCGTTCTAACGGCAATTTTCTTGAATATTTTACCGTTCTGAATCCTGAAAACGCTGCCGTAGGGAATTTCAAAAATATAATTTTTATCATTTTCCTTGTCATATTGTTTCAAGGCTAAAGACAAAGTTGTATCTGTATCGCTGCTTGCAGTAGGATTCTTGAAATGCCTTGCTAACAATGGCAACAAATGAGCTGGAAAAATCTCCGGTCGAATAAAAGGAACCATTAATCTTTGAAAAGAATATTTCCATTCGTTCCCATGAGGTTTTATATTTCGCCCAAATTTTTCGAAAGCAACCAAATGAGAAATTTCATGAATCAAAGTAATCAGAAACTTGTATTTATTCAGACTTGCATTTACAGTAATTTCATGTTTTCCACTTAATCCTTTTCTGTAATCACCATGACGCGTCTGACGTTCATTGACGATTTTCAGATGAACCTGATTGGCAACAATCAATTCAAAAACGGGCTTTACAGCATGTTCTGGTATATATCTTGCTAAAGTTTCGTTCAAAGTAATTATGAGTTATGAAGTATGTTTTTGAATCAAATGAAATATTAAAGGGCTTCGACTCCGCTCTGCCTGACAACTAATATTTTATAATTAACTAAGGATTCGTCGAAGAAACTTCCAAAACTTTTCCATTAAAATATTTATTTCCGTTAAGGGTAAAATCATAAATATAAGTTGCCATTCCTTCTGCTGAAATTGGCGCCTGATATCCCGGAAAAGCTTCCTGAAGCATTTCTGTCTGAACAGAACCCAACGCAAGAACATTAAAAGAAATCCCCTTCTCTTTATATTCTTCTGCTAGTAATTCGGTTAACGTTATTACTGCTCCTTTACTTGAGCTATAAGCTGCTAAACCGGCAAATTTCAAACTTCCTCTTACACCGCCAATCGAACTGATTGTTACGACATGACTTCCTTTTTCAAGATAGGGCAAACAAATTCTGGTAAGATTCGCAACAGCAAAAACATTCACTTTATAAATATTCTCAAAATCTGCCTGTGTTGTTTCAGCAAAAGGCTTGAAAAGTAAAGCACCTGCATTATGTACAACAGCGTCTACTTTTTTCCATGCCGATGAAAGAAAATCTTCTACAACATCTAATGCAGATTCATCAGCTAAATCAACTGAAAGGCAAGTAATATTTTGATGTTCTAAAAGTGCCTGAGGGATTTTTCTTGAAATAGCCAACACCTTATTTCCGGAATTTGCAAATTGCAAAGCTAATTCATAACCAATTCCTCTGCTGGTTCCGGTAACTATAATATTTTTCATATGGATAACATTTTTCTTTTATATGGATATGGAATCGCCAATCTTCAGTCCGGTTTATGATTTGGGATCATGGCAATTCATAATGCGAAAATAAGCAAATCCAAATAAAAAATACCAGTTATTACTTCATCCTAATTTCTTCTGTTGGCGAAGTTACAATTTGTGTTACTGCAGGCAAAAATTCTTGTATAAAATTAGTGATGTGAGCAATATCCATCACTTTGAACTCATCTGATGGATGATGATAAAATTCAAAGTTTTCAAAATCAAAAGTACTTATCGATTGGCAGGGCTTTTTGAAAACATCATAAAAAGAATAATTATCAGAGCGATAAAAAAGTTCATATTCGGCTTCTTTTGGCAAAAAACCAATTGTGTTTTTACCGGTATATTCATTTATTTTCTGAGCCATATTCGATTTATCAAAACCTGTAATATAAGCTAGGTAATCCCGTTTCATCGGCACACCGATCATTTCAATATTCAGTTGGGCATATAAATTAAAATCTTGTTTTTTAAGTTTTTGAACTAAACTTTTAGATCCTAACAATCCTTTTTCTTCTCCGGCAAAAAACACAATGAGAATACTTCGTTTATTTGATTTTGTTTCGGTAAAATATTTAGCCATTTCTGCAACTGCAGTAACACCTGAAGCATCGTCATTAGCTCCGTTATTAATTATATCTTTTTGTCCTTTGGTTTTATCTAAACCAATATGATCATAGTGTGCACTTAAAACGACAAATTCTTTTTTAAGAACGGGATCTGTCCCTTCCACGACGCCAACAATATTGAAAGCTGGTGTTTTAAAATTCGTAAGGGTATCACGATAAGAAGAAAAATAAGGTTTTACATTATTTTTCTTCAGAAAATCTTCCAGAAAAACAGCTGCTTTTTCAATTCCTTTGGTTCCGGTTTCACGGCCTTCTAACTCATCCGAAGAAAGATATTTTAAGAAATCAGAAACATCTTCTTCTTTAACTTTATATGCTGTTTCAATTGATTCTGAAGTTGTCTTTCCAGCTTTATCAGAAACTGCTGCAACATTAGATTTACAGGCCAATAAGGCAAATGGAAGAAGATAGTATAATTTTTTCATAGATGAAGCATTTTTGCTTCAGAAACTTAAATCTCTAAAGCCGTTGATTTAAAATATTTTTTATACACTTTAAATACCTGAATACTTCCTAAAACAATAAAAAACAGCGGAATAAATACAGGCATTACATACATTGAAAATTGATTTGTTTTTTGAAAAACAGCTTGCAATATTACTATCAAACTAAGCATTCCTGAAAAAACACCAATCAAAGTTCCTGCAATATAATAATATTTTAACTTTTTTTCGGTTGTAATATACTTTGTATTAACTAAATATACATTCCAACTGGTCCAGAAAGGCAGTTGTAAAAAATTAAAGCAATTACAAATCACTCCAATTACAAATGGAGAATACATTAAATACTGATTCAAATTACTACTTAAACCTGAAGTCTGATTGGCGTTCGAATAAAACAAATACGCCAAAACAAACATAAATCCGACGGCAAAAAAATCAATAATTCTCGTTAATCTTTTATTTTTTAATAGCTGTTCTGCAAAAAGCAAGGTGAAATAAATTACAAAAGTTTCTACGAAAACAACTCCAAACAAAAAGAAAACCAAATTATGAAGTCCTGATTTTGAGTAAATCTCCAATCCCACCAAGTTTAAATATCCCAGTGGAATTGATCCGATGAAACTCACCAGAAATCCAACTGAAATATTTTTTAATCTTTTCATTCTTAAAAATTTATAATTTTATTGTTTTGTGCAACATGTAATTTGTATTGGTGCATTCCAACTTTATAATCTAAATAAGGAAAACCTCGTTTATGATTTTCAACACTTATTTCATACATATAGGTAATGTGACGGGCGAGTTCTTTCCAGGCAAACCAGACTGAATGTTTAGGATCATAAATATGTGTTGGTTCGCTGGCCGCTCCGTTAAGTTCAACAATTAAAAAATTCTCTCCACGTTCTAATTCTTTAAAAGTATTGTACATGATATCAAAACGTCCAAAATAAAATTCAGGAATCTGAGCAGATATCTCATTTATCATTGCTGTTAATTTTGGAGTAATCCGATCACTGCCATCAATGAATTTAGCACCACGGGCATGATTCCCAAAAGGAACCAGATTTACACTTTCCCCTTTTTGCAAAACCCTCTGTAATTGATCTCCATATTCTTCTTTCAAAACTTCAAATTGTAATTGAAATCTGGGTGTCTGATGAATTAAATCTTCAATAGTTGAAGTCCCGTCTCCTGTAACAATCAGAAATTCTTTTGAAACAATTCCGGTAATTCTTCCGTTTTTTTGATGTGGACGACGTACATAAAAGATTCCTACTTCATTTTTAAACGGAATTAAATCCTGCAATAAAAAATCAAAATTTGCTTTTTCGGCATATTTCTTCAATTCTGAAATTGTTTTGATTTTTTTTACGCCGGAACCACGCAAACCGATATCCGGTTTGGCAATTAGCGGAAAATAAATTCCTTTTTCGACAACTTCATTTACTATTTTTTTAAAACTCGTATTTTCCTTAATCAGGATCGTTTTAGGATAATATTTTTTTGGAAGCGAATCATAAATCTGCTTCTTACTTTCCATAATAAATCCCCCATTTTTAATTTTTGGATTTGATGCATTAAAGAAAAAAACAGATCTTGCCCTAATGGCATAATACGTCCAGAGAAAATAAATAGGGATATATAGAACCTGAAAAGGCCAATACTCCCAATTGGTAATTTTATGAAAAAATAGTCTCATCTTTAAATTTCTTAAATACTAATAAACGCTGTAGAAAATTCTTCGGCGTTAACTAAATCATGATATTCTAAAACACTTTTGTTTTGTTCTATAATAACTTGTGTAATGCTCAATGTTCTTAAAGTATTTTCCCTGTTGATAATTAATCCATTTTCAGAATCGCCATCTTCAGTATTTCGATGAAAATCGAGTATATCTGAAGCAGAAACTTCATTTTTATTTTTCAGAAAATCAAAAAACCAGCCGGAACGTTTCTTTCTGATTTCATCAGGATATAAAGTTACTGACGACCAGATGTGATTTTGAGTTTCATCCAGTTGTGTTGTCCTTTTAATCAAGCCATCCCAAATAAGTTCGTATAGTTTTTTATCCTGATACAAAACCAAAGTGAATGGTTCAATATCTTCAAGGTTGATTTCTTTCCAAAAATCCTTTGGAGAATCACTGCAAATAATATCCAAAGCAATTAATCCCCGGCTTCTTCTGTATATAAACTGAACTTTATGTTTTATGATTCCGCCATTTAAAAGTACCAAAACGGTTCCGTTGGCATCAACAACAAACCATGTCCCTCCGGCTTTTGGGTCTTTTGGATATATGACATTCTTACCATTACAAGTATAACTTCTGGGCGGAACAGCATTGGTCCGAATCACTTTTTCATCTCGGTTAGAAGTAATAATTACCGATTCGTTATTATATACAAAACTTACTGTACACATTGATTTCTATATTCTATGGTGGAGCGCGCCACACCAAAATTTTCATTCAGTAAAATATTTTCACATTGCAAAACAGCCACTTTTATCAATGCCTGATGATGAATACAATGTTCCAGATTATAGAGCAGCTCCCTATAATAATTAGTCTGGATCCTGAAAGTAAGTTCATCTATCATTTGCTCTAAATAGAGTATTTTATTTTCCTTTTTCAAACCTGATTTTACATCAAGAATGCATTGTTTGGCAAATTGAGTTTCAGTTTGAATACGTTTATTGCGCGCTCGATTATCATAATTCAAAATTCCGGTATCATAACTGCTTTCAAGACATTGAAACATTTCAAGAATATGACGTGTATGTTCGCCAATACTTGAGTTGCTCAAAGCTTCGCACGATTTTGAATATGATGCATCTGACAATTGATCTAACAAATTTGTTAATTCATCTAAACTGTGGTTTATTGATTTTAGCAGCATAATCATTTCGTTTTTAGAAGGTTAATAATTATATTTCTATTCAGATAAAGTAATATCAGGCAACATACTAATGTAATCAGAGCAAGTGAAAAAAGCAATCCTCCATCATTTTTAACTTCAATTCCTAAAATAAATAAATGCGAAAGAATTGCGCCAGTCATGACACCACATCCGCCTAAAGCTCCAAGCCACGTTGTTTTAGGGATTAAAATTAAAATCGCAACAATCAATTCGGCAATTCCGGAGCCGATTCTTCCGTAAGGTTCAATTCCTAAAGTCGAAAAAATATAAATGCTTTCTGGTGCACCCGTAAACTTAAAATACAAGGTTTGCAATAAAATCGCCGAAGCAATTAGTCGTAAAATCCAGGCTGTTTGATTTGTTTTCATAACCTTATTTATATATTTTTTTCCAGTTAATCTCGGCTTTAGCCTTCAAACTTTCCTCGTCTTTGTTCCAACTTTTCAAAGTATTATTAAAAAAAGCATTATAAAACAAATAGAGTTTCCCATCTGTAATTTTAAAAGTTTCGGGGTTTATTTCGACTTTTTCTCCGGAACTTCCCATCGCATAAGCGCACCAGCCTCCAAATTGTGGCTCATAAGCAGCAGGATTTTTTATAAAAATATCTTTATTCGCTGCTGATGAAAATTTATAAGCAATTCCCATATATGAAGCTGCAAATTCATTTTTACCTTTTATCGCTTTGTTCTGTTTAAAATACGCCACAGGATCATAGCCCTGAATTGCTACTTTATTTTCTAAATTATAATCAGCAATTCTCTTGGCATTATTCTGTGAAAATGCAGCAATTGATACTAAAACCCATACTATTAAAGTTAACTTTTTCATCTTATTTTAATTTAAGTTTTAATACTGAAACTAATAATTCAGATGTTATATGATGTTTAAAATCAGGCGAAACGTATTCTAACAAAATCTCACCATCCGGATTTACTCCAAAAACAGAAGGAACGGGTAAAAAACACGCATTCAACCCATTATAATGTACGTCAAGAATTGATTTATAGTTTTCCTGGGCTTCAAAAGCAATTCCGAACGCTTTAATTAAACCAGAAACACTGAGATCTTTGTTTTCAGATGATTTTAAAATATAATTTGGATTTTTCTCTCCTATTAATAAAGGAGTAATATCAGTTGCAAGTTGGGGAATTGCATTTTTAGCATTTGCAACAGTATTTAATGTTACAAAGATAATAAAAATTAATTTTTTCATAGTTTATAGTTTTTCATTTTTTATGATGATGTAAAACTACTTCAGTATGAAAAAACAAAATGTCGGCTAATTTACACTTGAGGTAAAATAATTATAATTTGGTAATATCGGGAACAATAATTTCTTTTCTGGCGTAGTTTAAAAGATTATTATTTTCCATCTCATTTAATAATTGGGTAGCAGTTTGTCTTGAAGTACAAATAATTTGGGCAATATCATTTTGAGTCAGATAATTTTCGATCGTAACCGAGTTTCCGTTTCTGACACCTTCTTGTTCAGCCCAGTCTTTGAGGAATTGATACAATCTGGTTTTTGCATCCTTAGAAATCAAATTGGCATAACTGTTTTTGATACGCTTCATTTTCAAACCAACAAATTTGGTGTACGAAAGTGCTAATGTTGGATTTCTCAATAATAAATCTTCAAAATCAGATAATAAAAAACTGCAAATAGTAACATCGTCAGAAAGAACTTTTGCGTATTCGTTGGCTTTGTCATCTGCTTCTAAAGTTAATTCACCAAACAAATCGCCTTTCTGAATAATATCTTTTATAGTCTCGTTTCCGTCTTCATCAACAGCAACAATTTTGATATTCCCTTTTTTAAGTAAAAAAATACGAGGTACATCAGATGAAGAGAAATAAATAATCTCGCCTTTTGATGCTTTTTTAAACCCTGTAATAATACACAATTGCTTAATTTGCCCGAAACTCAGTGTTCGAAACAATTTGTGATCACGTAAATACCAATATTTTAAATCTTCATACATAAAAAGCAAATTCTGTTGCTGTAAATGTAATTAATTTTTCATTTTAAAAACAAATCCCTTTCGAAGCTTAAATTTCGAAAGGGATTTTATATTGATTAATTGTTTGGAATATTATCCAGCAATTACTGATCTTGAAATTACGATTTTTTGAATTTCCGAAGTTCCTTCATAAATCTGGGTAATCTTAGCATCACGCATAAAACGTTCAACATGATATTCTTTTACGTAACCATTTCCCCCATGAATCTGAACTGCTTCAACAGCAGTATCCATTGCTACTTGCGAAGCAAATAATTTAGCCATCGCACCAGACACATCATAATTTTTATGCTGGTCTTTATCCCAGGCTGCTTTCATACATAAATGACGTGCCGCTTCAATATTAACCGCCATATCTGCCAGTTTAAAAGCAATTGCCTGATGATTACAGATTTCTGTTCCGAAAGATTTGCGTTGTTTTGAATATTTTAAAGCCAGTTCATAAGCTCCGGAAGCAATTCCTAAAGCCTGAGAAGCAATTCCGATGCGACCACCGGCAAGCGTTTTCATGGCAAATTTAAATCCAAAACCATCTTCTCCAATTCTGTTTTCCTTAGGAACTTTTACATCATTAAACATTAATGAATGTGTATCTGATCCGCGAATTCCCATCTTTTGTTCTTTCGGACCAATAGAAAATCCCGGCATATCTTTAGTCATAATCAAAACATTTATTCCTTTATGTTTCAATTCTGGATGTGTTTGTGCAATTACCAAATATACTGAGGCTGTGTTTCCATTCGTGATCCAGTTTTTTGTTCCGTTTACCAAATAATGGTCTCCCATATCTGCTGCGGTAGTTTTTTGTGAAGTTGCATCACTGCCTGCTTCCGGCTCACTTAAACAAAAAGCACCATGAATTTCTCCTGAAGCCAAACCCGGTAAATATTTTTGCTTTTGCTCTTCGCTTCCAAATTCCTGTAATCCCCAACAAACTAATGAATTATTTACTGACATTACTACGGAAGCTGAGGCATCTACTTTCGAAATTTCTTCCATAGCAATTACATATGAAATCGTATCTAAACCGCTTCCTCCATATTTAGGATCAACCATCATTCCCATGAATCCTAATTGCCCCATTTTTTTTACTTGTTCAGTTGGAAAAATTTGTTTTTCGTCCCTTTCTATTACACCGGGCAACAATTCGTTTTGAGCAAAATCTCTCGCGGCTTGTTGAATCATTAAATGTTCTTCGGTTAGATTAAAATCCATAATAGTGTTTTTTTAATTTATTAGCGCGCTCTTTTTCTTCCTGTTTTTATAGAAAAGCTTTTCAAAGGTAAATTTTATATATGAATTAACAATGCACGCATAGTATTTTAGGTTTTAATTGAAAAATACTATAACGTTTTCTTAATAATTTTGAATTTTAGGATAATAAAGGGTAATTTTGATAGATAATCATTAAATTTAAGAGTAAAATTATTGATGCAAAAAATTAAAATGAAAAGCATTAAGTAATCTATACTTTTAAGAAAACTAAAATCCATAAATATACGTATCTATACGTAAATCAACTCCTACTATTTTGATTACTAAAGTTATAGATTAAAAACATCATAAAAAACATCGTAATTTACAGCTTGAAATTTACAAATTAACAGTAATTTTGCAAAAAAAACAATATAATACAAAATACCATGAAAAAGATTTTACTATTGCTCGCTTTCATTTTAAGTTTACAATTTTCAAATGCTCAAAAAACTTTAGAAGTAAATGGCGTGAGCGTTCCAAGAACGCTTGATTTTAAAGGAGAAACCCTGACTTTAAATGGCGTTGGACAACGTTCAAAAATGTTTACAGATTTATATGTACAAGCACTCTATCTGTCAATACTAACACAGGATCCTAAGCTTATTTTAGAAAGTGATACACAAATGGCCATTAGAATTCAGATAACCTCATCACTGGTTACCTCAAAAAAGCTATCAAAAGCATTGGCAAAAGGAATGGAGAAATCTGTTGGTGAAGTCGAAATGCTAAAATTGAGCAAAGAAGTACAGGAACTTGAGGCTTTAATAGGAAAAGAAGCCACAAAAGCAGGAGATTGTTTTAATTTAATCTATAATCCTTTAGACAGATCTTT
This sequence comes from Flavobacterium sp., assembly GCA_039931915.1. GTDB lineage: Bacteria > Bacteroidota > Bacteroidia > Flavobacteriales > Flavobacteriaceae > Flavobacterium. The sequence goes on from JBDTRA010000078.1 coordinate 16,616, forward strand.
ATGGATTTATAAAAATGACAGACATGAAGGAAAAATTGAGAGTTTTGAATTCAAGAAAGCTTTTTTTGGCATCTGGCTTTCAGATAACCCGGTTGATAAAGATTTGAAAGAAGAACTATTAGGCAAAAACAACTAAATAAAATCCTTTATTTATTTCTTCAACAATAAAGTATTCGCATTAATCTATTCTATATATTTACTAAAAATAAACATATCTCATTAAAATGAAAGATTTATTGCAGCAATTTGAAAATAAAGAACCTGAAATTGTTTTTAACTGGAAAGATTCTGAAACAGAAGCCGAAGGTTGGACCGTAATTAATTCTCTTCGTGGAGGAGCGGCTGGCGGAGGTACCAGAATGAGAAAAGGCCTTGATATGAACGAAGTTTTATCATTGGCCAAAACAATGGAAGTTAAATTTTCCGTTTCGGGACCCGCAATTGGTGGAGCTAAATCCGGAATTAATTTTGATCCCAATGATCCCCGCAAAAAAGGTGTTTTACAACGTTGGTACAAAGCAGTTTCTCCTTTGCTGAAAAGTTATTATGGAACTGGGGGAGATTTAAATGTTGATGAAATTCATGAAGTGATCCCAATGACTGAAGAATGTGGAGTGTGGCATCCACAGGAAGGTGTTTTCAACGGACACTTTAAACCTACTGAAGCAGATAAAATAAACAGAATCGGACAATTACGTCAAGGGGTTATCAAAGTAATCGAAAACCCTAAATTTTCACCTGATGTTACCCGCAAATATACAATTGCCGATATGATAACCGGTTATGGTGTTGCCGAAGCTGTCCGTCATTTTTATACCACTTATGGCGGTGAGGTAAAAGGTAAAAAAGCAATCGTACAGGGTTTTGGAAATGTCGGCTCTGCAGCTGCTTTTTATTTGGCCGAAATGGGTGCAAAAGTAATCGGAATTATTGATCGCGATGGCGGACTGATTAAAGAAGAAGGTTTTTCGTTTGAAGAAATCAGAGCTTTATTTTTAGCTAAGGACGGAAACAAATTAGTTGCCGACAATATGATTCCGTTTGAAGAAATCAATTCTAAAATATGGACCATTGGCGCTGAGATTTTTACACCTTGTGCCGCTTCAAGATTGGTCACCCAAACCCAGATTGATAATTTAATCGCAAACGGGCTGGAAGTGATTTCTTGTGGGGCTAATGTCCCTTTTGCCGATGCAGCAATTTTCTTCGGACCTATCATGGAACAAGTTGACAGTAAAGTAAGTTTGATTCCTGATTTTATCTCTAACTGTGGAATGGCGAGAGTTTTTGCTTATTTCATGGAGAAAAAAGTTCAAATGACAGATGAAGCTATTTTCAATGATACTTCAGAGATTATAAAACATGCGATTGAAAAAGCACATGCTTTAAATCCATCCAAAACAAATATCAGTGCAACCGCTTTTGAGATTGCACTGAAACAATTAGTATAATTTTTTATACATTATCTTAAACGAACCAAGCAGATTTACAAATCTGCTTGGTTCGTTTTTTTATTCCTAAAAATTAATTTTCATAAGGAATAAAAAACTATTTCTTTTTAGAAAATCTTCATTCTATTTTTTCAACACAAACCTTTTTATACCAGAACTGTCTTATTATTAGGTGTTTTTATTTCAAAATACATCATTTCTGTTATGAAATGCCACAAATATGGCATTCCCTCTTTGAGCATTAAAGTACTTTTATCAAAATCTTTTTATTGTTTGCTAATACATCTTCATTACTTGTAACATTAGCTTACAACTTTAAATTGTTTTTTATTACTAACCTTTATAACCACAAAAAATTATGAAAAACCTGAATTTATTATTCTTAACACTGACTTGTGCATTAGGATTTGCATCTTGCTCAGAAAATCAACCACCAGTAGAAGAAAACACAACCAACATGACTCATAAGGTTGCTGGTGCACCCTGGGTAAAACAATTTGAGGACACATTCAATGCAGGTTCTAATCTGTCACAATGGACAAAAGAACAGCGATCAGATTATAATTCCTGGTATTGCGATTATAACAGCGCTGTGCCTACAACACAATGGAGAGACGGAAAACAATGTTTAGAAATCAAGACTACAAAATTAAGCACTAATAAATATCAGTCCGGCTTCATCACTTCAAATTATCAATATAAACCAGAAAACAATACAGAGTATATGCTCTCTGCCAATATTAAATTATTGGCTATGGATGGAACTACTTACAAATCCTTTACTGATACTTATGGTGCCTGGCCTGCTTTTTGGACTGTACAAGGAAATGCCTGGCCAACTCAGGGAGAAATTGATATTATGGAAGCTTACTCTTTTGCTCCTAATCCAAGTCGTTATACTTCAAATCTTTTTTACGGAACCTCAGCTGGTACAAATTTATTAGGAAACGCTGCAGAAAGAAATTATCCCGGTACATTTAACATCAACGGTAATAACGGGTGGCATCTTTATGAATCATTTTGGAAAATGGCTAACAATGTTGTAACAGTAACTATAAAAGTGGATAATGTAACTATTGCCACATATACAAATAGTACTGTTTCTAATCTTAATTTGAACAATTTCGGAATGCATCGTATTACTTTAAATATGAATGTGGGATCAAAAGACTCTAATTTTATAGATCCTAACAAAATAAATTTATTTACTAGTGCAATTATGTGGGTTGATGATGTTACTGTATATAAAAGACCCATTTAAATATTAAATCTCACTTTTTAGCTTTAATCAAATAAATAAACCTACAATCCTTAGCCACGAATTCTGCAGTTTTTACAAATCAGTTTTTTCTACTCTTAGTTAGAATGAATTCGTAAAAATTTGTAAAATTCGTGGCTTTTGTTGTTTAATTATTATCGATATAATATGTTTATTACTTTATTTATTCAAAACCTTTTCAAGTAACTAACATTATCATAATAGTTTTTAGAGCAATTTTTACTTCTAACAATTTTTAGTACTTTTAAACGTTTTTTATAAATACATTACAAATTCAGAATCAAAATGACTTCTACGGATTCTTCAGATAAAAAGAAATCACTATTAATCTCTACGGCTCTATATGCGGTGTTATTGCTGCTGCTGTTTTTTATACGTTTCTGGCCACCTTATAATCCGGAAAACAATGTAGCTCTTGCCTCTGGCGGTGGTGGCGGTGGCGTAACCGTAAATTTTGGAGACAGCGATTTAGGATCTGGAGCAAATTATAAAAGTGAAGTTTTAGAAGTTAAAAACCAAGTAAAACAAACTCCTGCTAAAGCAACTCCTGATGAAGCAATTCTTTCTCAGGAAAACTCAACAGATGAAAACGATGTTATCGTTCCGGTAAAAGAAAAACCAAAAAAAAATACTCCGGTTGAAAAACCAATTACAAAACCAGTTCCTGAGAAACCTAAGGTTTCAAATTCAACTAACGATGCTTTATCTAGTATTTTAAAAGGTTCAAATAAAGGCGGTGATGGTAATGACAAAGCAGCAGGAAATAAAGGAAAAGCAGGCGGAAGTTTAGGCTCTAACGGATATTATGGAATAGGTGGCTCAGGTGGAGGAACAGGAGGAGGCAACGGAACAGGAAATGGGATTGGTACCGGAAGCGGTTACGGAGCCGGAAGCGGCGGAGGTTCCGGCGGTGGCTCAGGTTATTCTTTAGGAAATCGGAAAGCATTATCGAAACCGCCGCCAAAGTACACCTGTAATGAAGAAGGAAAAGTTGTTGTAGAAGTAACAGTAGATCAAAACGGAAGAACTATTAGTGCTACTCCGGGAATAAAAGGAACAACTAATACTGCAAGTTGTTTATTGGACCAGGCTAAAATTGCTGCAATGAATACAAAATGGGCTCCTGACAGCAATGCTCCCGTAAAACAAACAGGGAAAATTATTTACAACTTTAGTCTGAATTAAAACATGAATTTTACCAATTAACACGAATAAATAATGGATATAAAAAAGGCTTTCTGATTGTTTTCAGAAGGCCTTTTTTATTGATTCTTGTGAGTCATTTCGAGGAACGAAGCAATCTTACGATGCATATCACACAATGCCAATTGTTAGTGGGATTGCTTCGTTCCTCGAAATGACAAATTGCGTGTTTTCTCGTGAGGGATAGCAGCTGGTTACCGAAGTAGCGCGGATAGCCCGACGGCAATAAAAAAATGGGCGAATCAACATCCTGCTGATTAGCCCATTTTATTTATTGTGGTCACGCCCAAATGATTCTTTTACTTCGGACTAGTAGCAATTACAAATTTCAAGTTGTTCTTCACTCCTATTTGTAATACATCAACCAAATCCTGTACCTGAAGGTTAAACGGAATTCGGACAACAACTGTTTGCTGTTTGTCATCACCTATTTTGTTCATTAAACTTGCTTCCAGCTCTTCAAACTCGACTGGCTGTTTGTCAATGTAGAATTTTTTATCTTCAGTAACCGACAAACTGATTAACTGTTTATTGGTTTTTTCGTTAGATTTCGCTTTTGGCAAAGTCATTTTTATAACATTCGGATTTGCAAGTGTTGAGATAATAAGGAAAAACAACAACAGGAAAAACATGATGTCACTCAATGATGAGGTCGCCACTTCGGCATGAAATCTTCTTTTTCTCTTAATAGACATACCTTATGCTCTTTGAATTATATTGACAAAAGCTAATATTTGTTTTTGGATTTTTAAAGCAAAATCATCAATTTTTCCATTCAGGATATGGTAAGCACTATAGGCAATAATACCTACAATAAGTCCGGCTCCACTACTGATCATTTTCTCATATAATCCTCCGGAAATATTTCCGATACTAATATTTTCAGTTACAGAGATGCTGTAAAAAATCTTAATTACACCTGAGATAGTTCCAACGAATCCCAGTGTTGGCGCAATACCGGCAATAAGTCCCAAATGTCCCAGACGACTTTCCATTTCACCAATTTCAATATCGGCGGCACGGTCCATATTGGCTTCGATTTCTGCAATTGGTCTTCCAATAACCAAAACTCCTTCTTTTAAGATATTCGAAGCTGCAGTATCACTTCTCTCTACGATTGTTCTGGCCAATTCAATATTTCCGGCATTCAGTTTATCACCAACATCCTGCATTAATCTATTGTCTATTTTAGAAGCTTTTGCAATGTATAAATAACGTTCAATAATCACGTAAAAAGTATAAAACAATAAAATGGCAATTGGTATTAAGAAAAAACCTCCTTTTAAAATAAATCCTAAAACTGAGATTTCGGTATTTGGTGCAATTTTTTCGATAACTACGTTAGATGCAGCGTTTGCGATAGTATCTGTTTGTAATTGAATGAAGCTAAACATATAATAATTCTGGTTTATAATAATTAATTGTAAAAAATATTTCAAATTTGCAATAAAGATAATTTTCACTATAATATTAAACTAATAAAATCGAAAATTATTTCAATTAACCCCTATTTTATTCAAATGAACTATCAGGAAACTACAAATTGGATGTTTAATCAGTTGCCGATGTACCAGCTTCAGGGTGCCTCTGCCTATAAAGAAGATTTAACCAATATTAAGCTACTGGCGGAACATCTTGATAATCCCCAAAATCAATTAAAGTGCATTCATGTTGCGGGAACCAATGGCAAAGGATCAACCTCGCATATGTTATCTTCTATTTTACAGGAAGCAGGATATAAAGTTGGATTGTATACCTCGCCACATTTAAAAGATTTCAGAGAAAGAATTAAAATTAACGGTAAGGAAATTTCAGAAGATTTTGTTTGTGAATTTATCACAAAACACAAAGGTTTTTTTGAGTCAAATGACATGAGTTTTTTCGAAATGTCTGTTGGTTTGGCCTTTGATTATTTTGCTTCTGAGAAAGTTGACATTGCCATTATTGAAGTTGGTTTGGGAGGAAGATTAGATGCTACCAATATAATCACACCGTTGGTTTCGGTTATCACCAACATCGATTTAGACCATACACAGTTTTTAGGAAATACACACAGAGAAATTGCCGGTGAAAAAGCGGGTATTATAAAACCAAATGTTCCGGTTGTAATTGGGGAATATACTCCTGAAACCCAAGCAGTATTTTTGGCTAAAGCCGAAGAAAACAAAGCACCGATTTACTTTGCTTCGGATTTAATTTCTGAAGTTTTTCCTTCAGATTTAATCGGGGATTATCAATTTCATAATAAGAAAACGGTTCAGCAAACCGTTGCCGTTTTAAATAATCTGAATGAATTTAAAGTTTTAGATGAAAATCTAAAAACGGGATTATTAAACGTTTCAAAAAACACAGGACTGCAAGGAAGATGGCAGCAGTTAGGAGAAAATCCTAAAATAATTTGCGACACAGCGCATAACAAACATGGATTAGCAGTTGTAATGAATCAGATTCAGAACGAAATTTATGAAAATCTGCATGTTGTTTTGGGAGTTGTAAACGACAAAGACCTTGATTCGATTTTGCCGCTTTTCCCTAAAAAAGCACACTATTATTTCTGCAGACCGGATTCGTCGAGAGGTTTGGCTACGGAAATCCTTCAAGAGGCAGCTAAGAAATATGATTTAATTGGAGAAAAATACGATTCTGTTTCAGCCGCTTTTTCAAGTGCCAAGAAAAATGCTACTCAAAATGATTTTATTTATGTTGGCGGAAGCACCTTTGTTGTTGCCGAATTGCCTTTAAAATAAAATATTAAAAAGTTTTAAATTTACATCTTATAATAAATTCAACACCAGCAACATATAGACTTTCCCGAAAAAAAGTTCAAATATTTAATACAATTTCTTTGCAGAACTCAAAAACTAGCGTATATTTGCACTCGCAATAACGCAAGACATTGCAACCCGAAAGGGCGATTAGCTCAGCTGGTTCAGAGCACCTCGTTTACACCGAGGGGGTCGGGGGTTCGAACCCCTCATCGCCCACAGATTTAAA
>JBDTRA010000079.1:0-23339 GCA_039931915.1 Flavobacterium sp.
AAGAAGGTGGGGTTTTAGAGTTTGGAACAGAAGTAATCAATACGCATGACGGAACTTTAGCCGTTTTATTAGGAGCTTCTCCGGGAGCCTCAACTGCAGTTTCCATTATGATCGATTTGATTGGCAGATGTTTTCCGGACCAGATTAACACACCGGAATGGGAAGCAAAATTAAAAAATATGATTCCTTCTTACGGAATAACCTTGAATGATAAGCCAGAGCTTTTAGAGGAAACCAGAAAGCATACTTCTGAAGTATTAAAGCTAACAAATAAATAAATTTTATTTTATTATAAACAACAAATCCAGATGTATTAATCTGGATTTGTTGTTTTAAAGTCTTTTGTAATTTTTAATATTTTCTCGGATAAATTACTCATCCAGATTAATTGTTCAATTACCATTTGTGCTTCCTGCATTTTGGCTTGCCGTGTTTCCTTATCCAGTTCTTCATCTTCCGCCAAACGAGTGAAATTTTTACGTTTCATTTCTTCAAATTGCAAAGTCACATCTTCTTTATCAAAAAAAGTATCAACTAAAATAGTCTCATTTTTTAAAATAGAAATGGCATGATCTAAATTTAATAAAATGGTTTTAATAATATAATTGAATGATTCTGATGCTGATGTCGTTTGATGTGATTGAATATAGGTAGACAAAGAAGCTAAAGCAGAAAGTAAAGAATGATTTAAAACAACCAGTTTATTCACCAGCGGAAGTGTCTTTTGTTTCGATTTGGGTTCCTGCATCATCCTTTGAAACGAGGTCATTAAACTTCCAATTTCTATAAAAGCATTTTTTCTTGCGAGTCTGTATGAAGTTGGCACTTCACCTTTTTTGTTATAGTAGTCTGCTATCTCTTTCAAGTAGTTTCGATTGGCCCGTATAGAGCTCTCAATATGGATAGGGGTATTTATAAACTCCCAGGCAGGCCATAAAAACTGATTAGCCAGAAAAGCCAGGATTGCTCCGGTTAAAGAATCTAAAATTCTAAACTGAATCACTTCAACAACATTCGGTACTAAAATCCCGTAAATAAAAACGACATACATGGTAACGAAAGTTGCACTGATCTTGTAATTTATTTGTGTAAAGGAAATTCCAAGAAGCATACAAATAATTGAAAAAATACTCAAAGCAACATGGTTTTGCACCAGAGAAACAATTCCGAATGCGAGTAATCCTCCTAATATGGTTCCAAAAATACGATTGTATGAGCGTTCTTTTGTTAAGCCATAACCAGGCCGCATTATTACAACGATGGTTAATAAAATCCAATATACGTTTTGAAAAGGAAGAAATTTTCCAACAACAAAACCAATCAAAATTGTAATGGTTAACCGTACAGAATGCCTGAAAATAGGAGAAGAAAAACTTAAGTTTTCAATCAATGTCCGCAGCGGATAATATTGTGGGGTAAGAAATTTTTCCAACTCCTTATCTTTGTCTTTTAGTTTGTATGACTGCATGGCCAACGAAAATGCACGCTGTATAATTTTAATCTTTCCAACCTGATTTTTGGCATATTTCAGCATGTTGGTCAACATTAAAACGCCTTCGGCAGCTTCTTCTTTTCCTAATGTTTTTTCGTAGTCAAAAATGGCAAGTTCAAGTGCATCAAGTTCATTTTTCAAATCATGTTTGTCGATATAAGCTGTAATATGGTGTACATTTTTAGAAAGTTTCTTTAAAGTCGAAGCGAGTTTATATGCTACATTCTGATAAGTTCTTAAAACTGCCGGGTGTTTATCAAATTTTTCATGAATTTTACTATGATCAAAAGAAGTGTACAAAGCCAATTCCTGAATTTCTACCAAAGTGATAAAAACCAATAACATTTTTCGGTTTTGTGTACTTGCTGAACTGCTTTGGTTACCAATAAGTACTTTTCGTAAATCTTCATGTATCAAATTGAGTTCAACCTGAATGTTCAGTTGTTTTTCGATAATTGTTTTTCTATTGGCTTCAGGACTCCATAAATCACCTCTTAGTTTTAAATACTTAGCAGTTAATTTAATGCCTTCAGCAATTTCAAGTTCAATATATTTATAAGGCTGTACAAAATGATATATCAGAGAAACGATTAAATATAAAATTCCACCAATAAAAATCCAGCTCGAATATTCAAAAGCTTCCCAGCCTTCATGCAAATGCCCAAATGATAAAGAAATAGAAATTAAAGCCGAAAAGGAAACTGAAGTAGCCCTTTGTCCATAAACGGATATCATGGAGCATAAAAAAAGTAAAAACCCTAAAAAAGGATAAAATATAAAAGGGTAGGGATAAGCCAGATTTACTAATAAATTAACTCCGGATACAATAAAAGAGGCGACAATTAATCCTTTTATTTTATGGCTCAGGGTACTTGGGATATCGCTTGGATAGGTATAAAAAGCCCCTAAAGCAATTGTGAAACCAATTTCAAAATGCCCTAAAAATTGAAATATCAGAACAGGTACTACAGAGGCAATCGTTACTTTTGTGGCATTTAAAAACGAAGTGCTGTTGGTAAATTTTGCAATACGATCTAACATATAAATTGGTTTACCGGCAAAGGTAAGAATTGTACGAATGAATTTGGCATAATTATAGCTTAGATTTTAATAAATAGTCAAAAAAAAGGAGATTTAATATGCTATTTTCAAATGGCTATTGACTATTTTTTACTATTTTTGCTTCTTGAATTCGTAAGATTAGATTAAGGTTTTCAGCAGATAAATATATAAAAAAGCACAAATGATTTTACCAATTGTAGGATATGGTGATCCGGTTTTAAGAAAAGTAGGTGAGGCAGTTACGCCAGATTATCCAAACTTAAAAGAAACAATAGCAAACATGTACGAGACCATGTACAATGCTCACGGAGTAGGACTTGCTGCACCGCAGGTAGGTGTTGCTATTAGATTGTTTGTTATCGATACAACACCTTTTAGTGATGATGAAGATTTACAGGAGGAAGAACAAAAACATTTGGAAGGTTTCAAGAAAACATTCATCAATGCCAAAATTGTAAAAGAAGAAGGAGAAGAATGGAGTTTTAACGAAGGCTGTTTGAGTATTCCTGACGTTCGCGAAGATGTTTATAGAAAGCCAACTGTAACGATTGAATATTGTGAAGAGGATTTTGTTATGAAAACCGAAGTTTTTGATGGTTTGATAGCAAGAGTTATTCAGCATGAATATGACCATATAGAAGGAGTTTTATTTACGGATAAAATATCATCTTTAAAAAAGCGTTTAATTCAGAAGAAATTAAAAAATATCACCGAAGGAAAAACATTCCAGGAGTACAGAATGAGATTTGCATCTGCTAAAAAAGCAAGATAAAATATAATAACCCAAATTCTTAATACTAATTTAATAAACATGAATTTAGAGAAAATTTTAGCCATTTCTGGGAAACCGGGTTTATATGTATTGAAAGTGCAAACGCGTACAGGTTTTGTGGCGGAATCATTATTAGATGGAAAAAAAATTACAGTAAACTTAAAAAGCAACGTAAGTTTATTATCAGAAATTTCAATTTACACATACGAAGGGGAAAAACCTTTAACAGAAGTAATGCAGCGTATTGCTGTTAAAGAAAATAAAGGTCAGGCGATTTCTCATAAAGAAGATAATGCTAAATTAATAGCTTATTTCAAAGAAATTTTACCTGAATATGATGAAGAAAGAGTTTATCCTTCTGATATCAAAAAAATATTAAATTGGTATAATATGCTTGAAGCGAAAGGTTTAGTTACTGACGAAGCTCCGGCTGCAACTTCAACATCTGAAGAAATTGCTGTTGAAGAAGAACCAGTAAAAAAAGCACCTGCAAAAAAAGTAAAAGCTAAAAAAGAAGAGTAGCAAACAGCTGCATTTAAAATATACTAGTCCTGTTGAGATATTTCTTGACAGGATTTTTTACTTTTACAATATTCGGTTTAAAATCAAAAAAATCAAAAATGAGCAAAGAACTTCAACTTAAGGCTTTCGAAAGATTATTAATTATCATGGATGAATTACGTGAACAATGCCCATGGGATAAAAAGCAGACTTTACAAACACTCAGGCATCTTACTATTGAGGAGACTTATGAGTTAGGCGATGCCATTTTGGATAATGATTTGAATGAAGTAAAAAAAGAGTTAGGAGATTTATTACTGCATATTGTTTTTTATGCTAGAATAGGAAGTGAAACCAATGATTTTGATATAGCCGATGTATGCAATGAAATTTGTGAAAAACTCATTCACCGTCATCCTCATATTTATAGTGACACTATTGTGAAAGATGAAGAAGAAGTAAAACAGAATTGGGAAAAACTAAAACTTAAAGAAGGAAAAAAGTCTGTTTTAGAAGGTGTTCCCAAAAGTTTACCTGCTTTAGTAAAAGCAAGCCGAATTCAGGATAAAGTAAAAGGAGTAGGTTTTGACTGGGAAGAGCCACATCAGGTATGGGATAAAGTTCAGGAAGAATTAGAAGAATTGCAAGTTGAAGTAAAAACCGGAGATCAGGATAAAATAGAAGCCGAATTTGGAGATGTTTTATTCTCTATGATTAATTACGCAAGATTTTTGAATGTAAACCCGGAAGATGCCCTGGAACGTACAAATAAAAAGTTTATTAAACGATTTCAATATTTGGAAAGTAAAGCAGGTGAGTTAGGAAAACCGTTGATGGATATGACTTTAGCTGAAATGGACGTATTTTGGAATGAAGCTAAAAAACTGTAATTATTGCGCTTTTTTTGAATATTTTTTTTCAGCTAGTTTATAAATTAAATTTTAAAGATTTTTTTAACGTTATAAAAGGCATTTTTTATTTTATCCTCAACCACAATCAATGATATGTTGAGGATAAAATGATATTAATTATTGTTGCATTTTGAAATAATAATCAGCTGAATGTTTTCCGCCTCCATAAAACAGGAAGAAAATACAAACTAATAATACGGCTATTGCTAAAACGAGGCTTTCAGAGTGCATGTTTCCCATGAAATTTATAAGAACAGCTCCAAACAAGATTGGTAATTGTGCTGCAATCGCCCAACGTGTGAGAAGCCCAAAGAAAATCATGATTCCTCCAATCATATGGGCTGGTGCGATGTAATGTAAAAGAAACATTCCGCCTCCAAATTGATCAATTGGAGAAATTAAATCATGTAGATATTGAACATTCGTTACAAAAGAAATTCCTTTCATAAATAAAAAAACACCTAATACGATACGTACTAAATCTACTGGTAAATAAGTGTGCGAATTAGCCCATTTATTCAAACTTTTTACATTTTCCATGATACTACGTTATTAAAAAATTAATTATACTAAAGTTACTGAATTTTTATGATATATTTATTTAAGTAACTGAAAATAAGTTTTTTACTGTTTTTTTTAACGTATTTTATTGATTTGTAAAAGTTACACCTGAATAACACCCAAATTAAAAGGTTTTTGGATAGGAGCATGATTGGCAGCCTCAATGCCCATAGAAATCCATGTACGGGTATCTAAAGGATCAATAATGGCATCTGTCCAAAGTCTTGAAGCAGCGTAATATGGGGAAGTTTGTTCATCGTAACGGGCTTTTATTTTGGTGAACAGCTCAGTTTCTTTGGCTTCATCTACCACCTCTCCCTTAGCTTTAAGCGAAGAAGCTTCAATTTGTGCCAGTACTTTTGCAGCCTGAGTTCCGCCCATGACAGCAAGTTCTGCACTTGGCCAGGCAAAAATTAACCTCGGGTCATACGCTTTTCCACACATGGCATAATTTCCGGCTCCATAAGAATTACCCACGATTACAGTAAACTTTGGTACTACCGAATTACTCACCGCATTTACCATTTTGGCACCATCTTTTATGATACCGCCATGTTCGGATTTTGATCCGACCATAAAACCGGTAACATCCTGCAAAAAAACCAAGGGAATTTTTTTCTGATTACAATTGGCAATAAAACGGGTTGCTTTATCGGCACTGTCAGAATAGATAACACCGCCAAACTGCATTTCGCCTTTTTTGGTTTTAACGACCTTTCTTTGGTTTGCTACAATTCCGACAGCCCAGCCATCAATTCTTGCATAACCGGTAATTATTGTTTGACCATATCCATCTTTATAAGCTTCAAATTCAGAATTATCTACCAAACGATTGATAATTTCCATCATGTCATATTGCTCGTTTCTGGCTTTTGGCAATATCCCGTAAATGTCTTTGGGTTCGAAAGCCGGTTTTTCAGCTTTAATGCGGTTATAGCCGGCTTTATTATAATCACCTATTTTGTCAACTATATTTTTTATTTTATCAAGAGCATCTTTATCGTCTTTCGCTTTATAATCGGTCACTCCGGAAATTTCGCAATGGGTTGTTGCGCCGCCTAAAGTTTCATTATCAATCGTTTCCCCAATAGCAGCTTTTACCAAATAACTTCCGGCAAGGAAAATACTTCCGGTTTTGTCTACAATAAGAGCTTCATCACTCATAATCGGTAAATAGGCACCACCGGCAACACAACTGCCCATTACAGCAGAGATTTGAGTGATTCCCATACTGCTCATTTGTGCATTATTTCTAAAGATTCGGCCAAAATGTTCTTTATCAGGAAAAATTTCGTCCTGAAGTGGCAAATAAACACCTGCACTGTCTACCAAATAAATAATTGGCAGTCTGTTTTCCATGGCAATTTCCTGCGCACGTAAGTTTTTCTTTCCTGTAATCGGAAACCAGGCACCGGCTTTTACCGTTGCATCATTAGCGACAACGATGCATTGTTTTCCTTTTATATATCCTATTTTTATAACCACACCTCCAGACGGACAGCCACCATGCTCAGCATACATTCCTTCACCAACAAATCCTCCAATTTCGATACTTTTAGAATCTTTATCTAATAAATAATCAATACGTTCACGAGCTGTCATTTTGCCTTCGGCATGAAGTTTTGCAATACGTTTTTCACCTCCGCCTAATTTTACTTTAGCAAATTTTTGTTTTAATTCTGAAAGTAATAGTTTATTGTGATCTTCGTTTTTATTGAAGTTTAAATCCATAAGTTATTGATGTTTTTACAAAATAGTGTGTGCTAATTTACAAAATCAATTGAAATCCACATAATAAAAATATTTCCTTCAAATGGAGTCCTGACATTCAAAATTTATATGCTTTCCGAGGAAGAAATAAACAGGGCAGACGTAAGTAGGTTTAAAATTGAAATTTATGCTTTATTAAAATTGTAAGGCAAAAAAAAACAGAAGCGGCTAACTTCTGTTTATGGTATATTTTGAGTAAAATTATTTTTTAGAATCGCAGACTAGTCTTTTTAAAATAGCCCATTGTTTCAAGGCATCCCGAGCTTCAACAGCAGGGTATCCTAACATTGTTTTTCCTGCAGGAATATCACCCGTTACACCGGAACCGGCGCCAACAATAGCTCCATCCCCAATAGTTGTATGATCTTTAATAGATGCGCTTCCGCCAATTATAACTCCGTTTCCTAAAGTTACAGAACCGGCCAAACCACTGTTTCCGGCCATAATACAAAATTTACCTAATTGACTATTGTGTCCAATCTGAACTAAATTATCGATTTTACATCCGTCGCCCAGAACTGTAGAGCTAAATTTTCCGCGGTCAACACAGGTATTGGCGCCTATTTCAACCCCATTTCCTATAATTACATTTCCGATTTGCGGAATTTTCACCAATCCTTTTTCCTTGCAAGGACGAAATCCGAAACCATCAGCTCCAATAGTTGCATTGGGATGGATAATACAATCGTTCCCAATATGACAACGTTCCCTGATTACGGTTCCTGACCAAATAATTGTATTTTTTCCAATAGTACATTCGTCTAAAATAGTAACATTTGGATAAATAGTTGTATTGACACCAATCTCTACTTTTGGACCAATATAACAGCCGGCACCAATTCGGGCACCTTCACCAATAACAGCTGTTTCATCAATTGTTGCTGTTTTATGAATGTTTGTATGGAATATTGGAGTAGGCGGAGCAAAAAGTGCCAGGATCTGGGACATGGCCAAATCGGCATTTTTAACCTTTATAAAAGCACGGTTCTCACCAGGTTCAATTGAAATGTCTTCATTAACCACTGCAATTGATGCTTTTGAGTCTTTCCATAATTTTTCATACTTTTTATTTCCTATAAACGAAATTTCAGAAGCAGTAGCTTTTTCCAATTGCTCTGTTGCTGTTATAGATTGAGAAGTAGTGCCATAAATTACACCTTTTATAACTTCGTTAATTTCTTGAATTGAATAGGATTTCATTGAATGAATGAATTTAGGGGATTATTTTTTTCAAATAAACTCAATTAGATTTTAATTACCTAATATTATTTTAAATAATGCTTTAAATAACAGTTTAAATATTACAATTTTAACATTAAATCTATTGATTTTTTGATGGTTATGTAATTTTATATTGATTGTGTAATTTGTAATTATGATAAATGTTGTTTTTATTTTTTTGGATTGACTAAGATATATAAGAAGAGTTATTTTATTGATTATTATGTGTTTATCTTCTTTAAAATCTATTTTTGAAGCTTCAGGAATAGAATTTGTTAGTTTTTTGAATAAAAAATGCGATTAAGACCAAGCTTAAGTTTTCTTTTTTTATTTCATAAAGAATTTTGCTTTTAGTTTTTTTATAACACTCTAATAATAAGGATATAAGCAGAAAATAAATAAGTGAAAATATTTTTTGATTAAGGAGAGTATTAATAAGAGAACTTTTAAAAATAATATTTTCATTTTGAAATATGATGCTGATATTCTTTATTGAAAAATTGACTAATGCACTTTCTGTTTTTAAAATCATATATAACAAAAAGCGATTCACTTTTTATAAAGGAATCGCTTTTTCGAAATAATTAAAATTTAATTACTCTTTTATTTTAGAAAGAGAAATAGCATTTATGCAATAACGTAAACCGCTTGGTTGCGGACCATCAGGAAAAACATGTCCTAAATGTGCATCACAGGTATTACAAACTACCTCTACACGAATCATTCCGTATGATTTATCGGCATGATATCCAATTGCATTTTCTTTGATCGGTTGTGTAAAAGAAGGCCATCCTGTTCCTGATTCAAATTTCTCACTGGCATCAAAAAGCAGAGTTCCACAACATTTACATTCATATATTCCCGGGTCAAATAAACTGCATAACTCAGAACTAAACGACCTCTCGGTACCTTTTAAACGTGTTACCTGATATTCTTCAGCTGTTAAAACCTGTTTCCATTCTTCTTCCGTTTTCTCCACTCTTTTCTCCGGAGTTGGATTTCCTTTGTTTGTAAAATGAATTATATCTGCCCACTTAATCATAACTTTTTTATTTAGTTTACAGTCTTAGTATTCAGTTTCGGTATTTAGTCACAGTTAACTGAAAAACTGCGACTGAATACTTGGAAAACTATTCCTCTTCTCTTTGTCCCATCATCATTAAAAATGCTTTTAGGAAAGAGTCAATATTTCCGTTCATTACACCATCAACATCGCTTGTTTCGTGACCTGTTCGAACATCTTTTACCAGTTTGTATGGCTGCATTACGTAATTACGTATTTGCGAACCCCATTCGATTTTCATTTTTCCTGCTTCGATATCAGCACGTTGCGCTTGTTGCTTTTTCAGCTCGATTTCGTATAACTGAGATCGTAACATTTGCATGGCACGCTGTCTGTTGTCTTGCTGAGATCTCGTTTCAGAGCATTGAATCTGTATTCCTGTTGGTTTATGAACCAATTGTACTTTGGTTTCCACCTTATTTACATTTTGCCCTCCTGCACCACTGGAACGGGAAGTTGTAATTTCGATGTCAGCAGGATTAATATCAATTTCGATACTGTCATCAACAAGCGGATACACATAAACAGAAGCAAACGAAGTGTGACGCTTTGCATTACTGTCAAATGGAGAGATCCGGACTAAGCGATGCACACCGTTTTCTCCTTTTAAATATCCAAAAGAGTAATCTCCTTCAAACTCCAGTGTAACGGTTTTGATTCCGGCAACATCACCAGCCTGAAAGTTAAGTTCTTTTATTTTGAATCCATAACTTTCTCCCCACATCATGTACATACGCATCAGCATTCCTGCCCAATCGCAACTTTCAGTTCCACCGGCACCGGCAGTAATCTGAACTACTGCGCTAAGGCTGTCCCCTTCATCTGAAAGCATGTTTTTGAATTCGATGTTTTCAATATGAGATTGGGTAACCTGATAATGCTCATCTAATTCTTCAGCAGAAAGTTCTCCTTCTTTATAAAAATCATAAGCAAGCTGCAATTCATCCGTAAGTTCGATGGCTTTGTTGTAATCTTCGATCCATTTTTTCTTGTTCCGAAGATTTTTTACAATGATTTCAGCTTCTTTTGCATTGTTCCAGAAGTTGGGCGCGAAGGTTTTTTCTTCTTCGTTTGAAATTTCAATTAGTTTGGCATCAACGTCAAAGATACCTCCTCAACGCACCAAGGCGCTCCACAATACCTTTTATTTGTTCGGTAGTTGTCATAAATTAATAGTAGTTTTATATGTTTCTTATAAATATTACGTTATTTTGTTTTTAAAGTAATTCACAGTGAAAAATTATAAAACTTTCAGGGAATAACTCTTAGTAATACGTAATTTTGTTGGTACAAAAATAAGATATAGTTTTTAGAATATGGAAATAAATTTAATTAGCGACACCATTACCAAACCTTCACACGAAATGTTGCAATATATGTTTAACGCTCATGTTGGCGATGATGTATACAGACAGGATCCAACGGTCATCGAATTGGAGACGAGGGTAGCTGAATTTTTTGGTATGGAAGCAGGACTTTTTTTTCCTTCAGGGACTATGGCTAATCAAACCGCGATTAAATTACATACGCAGCCGGGAGAGCAATTAATTGCAGATAAATATGCACATGTTTATCATTATGAAGGAGGAGGGGTTTCTTTTAACAGTGGGGTTTCATGCTGTTTAATAGATGGCCACAGAGGAATGATAACCGCCAGTCAGGTGGCTGCTGCAATCAATGATCCTGAATTTTATCACAGTCCGTTAACGAGTTTGGTTTGTGTGGAGAATACGACTAATAAAGGAGGCGGAGCCTGTTATGAATTAGAAGACTTAAAGGAAATAAAAAAAGTTTGTGATGCCAATAATCTGAAATTTCATTTGGATGGTGCCCGAATTTGGAATGCATTAGTCGCGAAAAGACAAAATCCTAAAGAATTTGGAGCTATTTTCGATACTATTTCGGTTTGTTTGTCAAAAGGATTAGGTGCTCCGATTGGTTCGGTTTTATTAGGTACTAAAGAAGATATTCACAGAGCGTTGAGAATCAGGAAAATACTTGGTGGCGGAATGCGCCAGGTTGGTTATTTGGCTGCAGCCGGTTTGTATGCTTTGGCCCACAATATTGAAAGATTGGCTGAAGATCATAGAAGGGCAAAAGAAATCGCAGCAGTTTTGAGTACAAAGGTCTGGGTAGCTTCTATAGAGCCTGTCGAAACTAATATTTTGATTTTTTCGCTTGCCGAAGGATATAGTGACCAGCTTTTAATAGAAAAACTGAAACAAAAAAATATCTCAATAAGCTCTATGGGACATAATAAGCTTCGTATCGTAACGCATTTAGATTACAGGGAAGTAATGCATACCTATGTGATTGAAACACTTCAGAAGTTTTAAAAAAGGTTCAAAGCTACAGAGTTTCAAAGTGACAAAGGTTTTATTCGCAATGAAAGAAACCTTTGTCACTTTGAACCTTTTTTAAACCTTTGTATCTTATTTAAAAAGATTATCCATTCCCGGAATCATTGGCATATCCATTTTTGCAACGGCGTCAAGTTCTCTTTCGTTTACGCTTGTCGCTTTTTCAATAGCTTTATTAAGTGTTACAATTAAGTAATCTTCCAATTGTTCTTTATCTTCTAACAGAGAATCATCAATAGATATTGATTTTATTTTTCTATTAGCTGTTAGCGTCACTTTTAATAATCCATCAGCACTTTGTTCATCAATTAACACAGTATCTAAGCGCTTTTTTGTATCTTCAATTTTTTGTTGGGTTTCTTTAAGTTTGCCCATCATTCCCATTAAATCCATTTTTATTGATTTTTAAATTATTCATACAAAATTAGTATATTGCTGTATTATATCCAATACAATATTTTATGAAAATATTATTCCTGTTCTATTGTGATTATAGTACTTTTGTTGCTTCGTATTTAAAAAACTAATGCTTAAATCCATGCCAAACGATATAAAGGCCCCACAAGCCAAAGTAATTCCAAAAAAACTAAAAAAGCATAAAGAAATCCGACTCGATAATTATTTTTGGTTAAATGACCGTGAGAATCCCAAAGTTATTGATTATTTAAATCAGGAAAATGCCTATTACGAGAGCATGACTTCGCATACAAAAGATCTTCAGAATGCTTTGTATGAAGAAATGAAAAGCAGAATTAAAGAAGATGATTCATCTGTGCCTTATTTTTATAATGGCTATTACTATATTACTCGCTTTGAAACAGGACAGGATTACCCGATTTTTTCCAGAAAAAAAGAAAGTCTTTCTGCAAATGAAGAAATTTTATTTAATTGTAATGAAATGGCAAAAGGGCATGCTTACTTTAAATTAGGAGGATTAAGTGTAAGTCCGAATAATAAATTTGTAAGTTTTGGTGTTGATATTGTGGGAAGAAGAATTTATACCATTCAGATCAAAAACCTGGAAACCGGGGAAATTTTATCCGATAAAATCGAAAATGCTACAGGCGGATCAGTTTGGGCAAATGACAATCAAACCATTTTCTATACCAAACAAGACGAAGTTACCTTAAGAGCTGATAAGGTTTTCAGGCATACATTAAACACTGATTCCGAAAATGATGTTTTGGTTTTTAATGAAACCGATGACACTTTTAATGTTTCGATAAGTAAAGAAAAATCAAGAAAATATATTGTAATAGGTTCAGGAAGTACTTTAACGACTGAATACAGAATTCTGAACTCCGATAATCCGGATGGGGAATTTGAAGTTTTCCAGCACCGTGTCCGTGGTTTGGAATATAGTATTTCGCACTACGAGGATTCATTTTATATCTTAACAAATAAAGATAAGGCGACGAACTTTAAGTTGATGAAAACGCCTGAAAACAGAACTGAAAAAAGAAACTGGGTAGATCTTATTCCGCATAGAGAAGATGTTTTATTGGAGGATATAGAAATTTTCAGGAATTATTTGGTCGTTGAAGAGCGCTCAAACGGATTGAATCATATTCGCATCATGCCCTGGAATGGCGAACCTGATTATTATTTGCCTTTTGGCAGTGAAACTTATAACGCTTACACGACAACTAATATTGATTTTGATACCGATATTTTACGTTACAGTTATCAGTCACTGGGAACTCCATCTTCAGTTATTGATTTTAATATGAAGACTAAAACTAAGGAAATCTTAAAGGAGCAACAAGTTTTAGGTGGGAAATTTGATAAAGAGAATTATATAGAAGAACGTATTTGGGCAACAGCCAGAGATGGGGTTAAAATACCTATTTCGGTGATTTATCGAAAAGGACTGCATAAAAATGGTAAAAACCCGTTACTGCTTTACGCTTATGGTTCTTATGGAATCACAATGGATACTTATTTTTCGTCAACACGCCTTTCATTGTTAGATCGCGGATTTATATATGCAATTGCCCATATTAGAGGAGGTGAGGACTTAGGAAGAGAATGGTATGAAGATGGAAAACTGTTAAAAAAGAAAAATACCTTTACAGATTTCATTGATTGCTCTAAATTTGTTATTAACGAGAAGTTTACTTCTGCTGAACATTTGTATGCAGAAGGAGGATCGGCGGGAGGATTATTGATGGGAGTTATAGCAAATGAGTCTCCTGAGTTGTACAATGGAATCATTGCTCAGGTGCCTTTTGTAGATGTCGTTACAACCATGTTAGATGATAGTATTCCTTTAACGACAGGGGAGTATGACGAATGGGGGAACCCAAATAATAAAAAATATTATGATTATATGTTATCGTATTCGCCTTATGATAATGTAAAAGAACAAAAATACCCTAATATGTATATTTCTACGGGACTGCATGATTCGCAGGTACAGTATTGGGAGCCAGCGAAATGGGTAGCCAAATTAAGAAAAATGAAAACAAATGATAATTTTTTGTTTTTGGATACCAATATGGATGCCGGACATGGTGGCGCTTCAGGAAGATTTGAAGCACTAAAAGACTTAGCAAAGGAATTTAGTTTTTTATTAGATTTAGAAAAAATTGAAAGCTAATTAGAAAAATTTTGTTAAATTTGCAACCTATCGAGGTTATTTAAAAGTACCTTTGATTAACTATTTTTTTATGAAAGAAGAAATAAATGCTTATAATAATGTTTTAGAGTTAATAGGTAACACCCCGCTTATTAAGCTAAATAAAGTCACCGAAGGTTTAGAAGGAAATTTCTACGCAAAGGTAGAAGCTTTTAATCCGGGACATTCGTCAAAAGATAGAATAGCATTATATATCATTGAAGAAGCGGAGAAAAAAGGAATTTTATCTCCAGGTGATACCATAATCGAAACAACTTCCGGAAATACAGGTTTTAGTTTAGCTATGGTAAGCATTATAAAAGGCTATAACTGTATACTGGCAGTAAGTTCTAAATCATCCAAAGACAAAATTGACATGTTGAGAAGTTTAGGAGCAAAAGTGTATGTTTGCCCGGCTCACGTTTCTGCAGATGATGAAAGATCTTACTACAACGTTGCAAAACGTCTACACGAAGAAACTAAAGGCTCTGTCTATATTAATCAATATTTTAATCAGCTAAATATTGATGCCCATTATAATACTACAGGCCCTGAAATTTGGGCACAAACAAAAGGGCAGATTACACATCTTGTTGCTTGCAGCGGTACAGGCGGAACAATCTCCGGAACTGCAAAATTCTTAAAAGAGCAAAATCCTAATATTAAGATTCTCGGTGTTGATGCTTTTGGATCGGTATTAAAGAAATACCATGAAACAAGAGAATTTGATAATAAAGAAATTTACCCATACCGTATTGAAGGTTTAGGGAAAAACCTTATCCCATCTGCCACAGATTTTGATATTATCGATAAATTCATCAAGGTAACCGATGAAGAAAGCGCACATACAGCAAGAGAAATTACAAGAAAAGAAGGTTTGTTTGTAGGATATACTTCGGGAGCAGTAATGCAAGCCATTAAACAATATGCTGAAGAAGGAGAATTTACAAAAGACAGTAATATTATTGCTATTTTTCCAGATCACGGATCTCGTTATATGAGTAAGGTATTTAGTGATGACTGGATGAATGAACAAGGATTCTTTGATAGCGTTAACGAAGAAGAAGTTCAAAAAATTGAATTTGTAAAATAATAATTATCATTTTATACAAAACTCAGAATTTTAAAGAGTAGAGCTCTGATAAATATATAAAAAACCTGCTCAGGAAACTGAGCAGGTTTTTTGTTAGAACTTACACCAGGACAATTTTGTGTTTAATGGCGTATAAAACCAATCCAATTCGGGTTTTGATTTCCAGTTTGTCAAATAAACATTCCCGGTACCCATCGATTGTTTTTGGACTTAAACACATTTCTGATGCAATCTCTTTATATGTTTTTTCAGTGCAGGCGTGTTTTATAAAAACAATTTCTTTTTCTTTTAAATTGATTTTTTTAGAATCATCATTGGCTTTTTTAACCAGCATTCCCGAAACTAATTCGGTAAAGTAAAAACCCTTTTCGATAACAGACATAATTGCATCTTTAAAGATTTCAGGTGAAGTATCTTTGAGCAGGTAGCCTTTTGCTCCGTTTGTGATCATTTTTATAATAATTTCCTCATCATCATTGACTGAAAGTGCAATCACTTTTAAATCGGGTCTGTTTTCCTTGATCCATTTCATGGTACTAACACCATCTAAAACCGGCATGTTGACATCTAATAAAATCAGGTCGATTTCTGTACCGACGTTTTCTTGCAGGTATGAAATAAATACTTTGCCATTCTCAAAGTGATCAATCACTTCAAAATCTTTAAAACTGTTGAGTAAAAGTTCGAGCGATTGTGAAAAAAGCTGATGATCATCTACAATAATAATTTTGTTTTTAGTGTTAGATTTCATTGTTTTTAGTTAAGGGGTATTCTAAAGTTACGCTTGTTCCTGACGAATCTGATTCCATTATTAAGATTGCTCCAATTAACTTGGCTCTTAATTTCATGTTGTTTAAACCCAATCCGGAATTTATCTGTCTTGTATCATAACCAATCCCGAAATCTTTTATTTTCAATCGAAAAACAGTATCGGTTGTATTAATATTCACTTCAAATAAATCACTGTGCGAATGTTTAAGGCTATTGTGCAGTGCTTCCTGAAAAATTCGGTAAATAAACAAATCATGTTCCTGACTAATCTCAGGGATTTCTCCCGTAAGATTATAATTGTATTGAATGTTTTTTAGTTTTTTTATACGCTCTAAATCCTGTTTTATGGCTTCGATAAAATTACTCTGCAATAAATTGTCTTTATTAATGATTCGGGATAAGATCCTGATCTCGTCTAATGATTTGGCTAATATTTCTTTAAGATCATTCAGTTCATTCGCCTGAATTGGTTTTCCGCTATCCAGATACATATTGAGCTGCATAATACCAACAGAAACGATCTGGCCAATATTGTCGTGAAGTTCCTTACTGATTTCACTCAGAGTCTGATCTTTAATTTCAATTCTGGTTTTAATTAATTCCGATTGAAAATACAATTCTGATTCCATTTTTTCAACGAAATAATTGTTCTTCTTTTTCAAAAAATAAAAGAATATAACAAGCAGAATAATCAGTAAAGTTAAAAAAACAATACCTAACGAAATGACTAATAATTGTATTTCTTTTCGCTCCATAAAAATCCAATAATATAACAGCTGTGTGCCAGGACATTTAAAATAAATACTACTAAGCTAAAAATGGATTCGTCGTGTTTAATCAAAAACCAGTTTAAAGCAAGCATAAAAGGTACAAACGGCACATGAAAGACTAATATTCCTAATATGTACCAAAAAAAGACTGATCTTTTAAAATTTAATATTTTATCTGAATTAAAAATTTCTACCAAATATAAGCAGGATAATATCATAATTAGCAATACTCCAATAGCAAAACTATAAGTGTATGAGCGGTTTGCGTCCTCTTTGAAGTATAAAATATTCAGAAAAAATGATATTATAAAAAGTATTAAACTGAGTAGTGCTGCCATTCGATAATTTGTTTTTGATAAAAGGCTTCTTAAAAGCAAAATATAGGCACAAAAACTAACCAGTGTATAAAAATTAAATACATAGTAATTTAATATGCCTGTCCAGGCAGTAAAATAATATCCAACTTTTTCTATTACGACCGAAAACCAAATTAAAAGTACTAAAAATTTAGCTTTATTGCCAGGAAGTTTGTGCCATGAAATCAACCCGATAATTCCGGAAAGTAAAGCTAAATAGACAGTATAAAATCTTAAAAATTCAAACATAATTTTTTAGTATGTTAAGCTGGGCGGATTTCCGATACTCCCATAATTCATTGGTTCAATGCCTGGTATGTCAGTAGTACCACTTTCACGAACCATAGCAAAAGTCTGTACACCATCCGTTTCAGCTGTTCTGATTTTTCTTCCTGTGGCTGTTAAAAAAATGGTCATTAAGCCTGCTTTTTCTTCATACTTTCTTTCATCAGGATATACTCCAAAGTAAAAACGGATTCCATTTACATTATATCCTTTTTTTTCTCCTTTAGTTTTTATGTAATGAATATAGTTTTCAAGCTCTTCTACAGAAAACCAAACTGCATTTGCATCTTCCTTGTTAATGTACTTAGCAATTATGCGGGCCCGATATTTCATAAAGTTCAAATGCAATTCCTTAGCGAATTTTTTTGTAATCAATTGAGTTGGTCTTCCAGATTCTCTTTCCATAATTATTTTAATAGTTAATAGATTAATTAATTAATAAATAGTGTTTTAAATAAATTATTAGAGCAAAATTATTTTAAATTCCTACAACTAGCAAGGGGAAATATACCCTTTTTTGTAGGGCAAATTTATTTAAAAATTTGGGTTAAAACACTATTTTGTAAGAAAATTAAATAAAACAATTTTACATCGTTCATTTTTGTGCACAAAATGGATAGGCGAAATCTGAAAAACCTGTTAAAAGAGTAAGAGTTAATTATAATACTAAAATTATGAGTTTATATCACGAAGTTTTTCAGGGAGAATCATTCAGCGAAGACAATTATTTTGAGGCTGTGCGATATGTTTTAGGGCCGGAGTATGCTAATCTAAACGAAAGCGAATTAGAAAATGTCCTTTTATCACGAGTAGACCAAATGTCTGAAAGTGAAGCAGAAGGATTTTGGTTCAGTTTAGGAAATGTAGCCAGCAGTATTGGTTCCGGAGTTTTACGCGGTGTTGCAGCCGTTGCTCCAATTGCAGGAACTGCCATAGGTACTTATTTTGGAGCACCTCAGATTGGTGGGGCTTTGGGTGGTCTGGTTAGTAATTTGGCCGGAGCCGGAAGTGCTGCGTTAGACAATAACCGTCAGCCACAACACAGACCAGCACATCAGCAGCAGCAGTACCGAAGACCTGCTAATAACAGTATTGTTGTAGGCGCTTATAATCAAAATGACGATGCAAAGTCTATTTTGTCTTTCAGTAGTTCAGGGCCAACGGCTGATGGCCGTATGAAGCCTGAACTTGTTGCACCTGGTTTTAAAATAAGATCATCATGCTCGTCTTCCAGCAGAGAAAACAGAGCCTCAAATAAGCTCACGTCTAAAAGCGGGAGCAGCATGGCAGCACCGTATGTTGCCTCTTTAGTAATGAAAATTCTGGAGAAGGAACCTCATCTGGATATTATTTCGATAAGAAAAAGACTTTTTGATGCTTGTGATACTGCTTCTTTTAAAGAAAATAATTTGGAGATTTTTAGAGCCGGACATGGTTATATCAATCCAAGTAAAATAACATAAATCTGGAATACATGGAAAATTTAGTTTCAAATACCCCGGTTATAAATCCAAATGTGCCTATTGCCATCGCATCAAATGCTATAAATAATAGCGTCGGACTGAATGCAGTAAATAATCCATCTGATGTTTTGCAGATTCAGAATTATCTCAAAGCATTAGGTTATCCCTTAATCGGCAATGGCAATATTACAAACAGCCAAACTGATCATACTATTATTTCAATTTTGAATTTTCAGGCCAACAATAATATGATGGTTACCGGTCTGGTTAATCCAAATGATGAAACTTATAATGCATTGCAGCAATTAAATCGGACCAGTACATCACTGGCAGAAGGAGAAGATGAATCACTGCATCAGCCATTTTTAACCAATTCGTTTTTATTTAGAAGGAATGCCGGAAATGCAAATACACTGAATGTGATTTTTGAAGGAGATTCATGGCTGGATTATCCTGTTCCCAGAATTTTAGATTTGTATGATACTATTACAGATCATAATCAAAGGCTTAACTTAAATTGCCTGCATTTGACTCAGTTTGGCGAAACGACTTCGCAAATGTATGCTGACAGAATACATTTTGTACAATATGTAAGTGGTTACCGAATCGACCGAATTTATTTTAGCGGAGGAGGGAATGATGTTTTTCCACAGCTTGGCAGAATATTATAAATGCCGGGGTAACCTCTTTTAGTGCCAGTTTCTTTACTGATTCGGCAAAATTAAATGAACTTAGAAGTTTGCCTGCAGGCGATGCCTTGTACCAAAAATGCATTTTATATAAAAGATATTTAAATACAGCTGCTTTTGATACAGCACTTTTTAATTCGGTTAATCTCGCTTCAATTTTTAATACGATTATGCGAAATTATCTTGGTTTTGGAAGCATTGTCAACACACATTGTACTCCAAATACAATATTTTATATGCACACTTATGATTATCCCTTGTTCAAACTTGGAGTTCAGCCTTCTGTCGGAGGGCTAAATCTACCTTTAGGGCCTTGGATAAAACCTGTTTTTGACCACTTGGGAATTAGCGATCCGCTTTTAAGCTCTTATATCATTATCCGGTTATTAGATCGATTTTATGTGCTTTTGTGCCAAATCAAAAATCATTTTAATTACTATGGATATCGTTTTCAAAGTCAAATAATAGATTTCCGGGGGCTTTTGAATAGATCAGAATTTTGGAGAGATGAAATTCATCCGAATTCAGCAGGAGCAAGTCGATTATCGACCAGGGTCAATTTTTAAAAAAGAAAACCCGACTGATAGAGCCGGGTTTGTATATAAAAAAACTCCAGTTTTATCTGGAGTTTTTTGTTCTTATTTTGATAAAAGCTCTATAATTTTTGCTTTTAATTCAGGACCTCTTAAGTCCTGAGCAACTACTTTTCCTGATGCATCAAGTATAAAAGTTGCCGGAATCGATTGAACATTGTATTGTTTTGCAATTGGTTCGTCCCAAAATTTTAAGTTTGAAACGTGTGTCCAGATTAATCCATCTTTTGCGATAGCTTCTTTCCAGGCATCTGCTTCCTTATCTAGTGAAACACCAACGATATTTAATCCTTTTGAGTGTAGTTCTTTATAAATAGCTACAACATTTGGATTTTCTTTTCGGCATGGTCCACACCATGAAGCCCAAAAATCTACAATAGTTACTTTTCCTAAGCTTTCTTTCAGGGAAATTGTTTTTCCTTCAGGATTAGGAGCTGAAAAATCTGATCTTCATTTAGCACTGCCAGGAGCTGGAGGAGCTGTTGCACCAACTGCAGGCATTTTCATCTGACCAATTTTTTCTTTAATGCTTTTTCCCGGTTTTGTGTTTTTCAAAGACTCATCTAAAGAATTGTAAAGAGCTTCATTCTTTTTGAAATCAGAACTAGGATCATTGATCAAACTTTGAATAATTAAAGCTGTAATGAATGATTTTGGGTGTGTTTCAGCATAAGCTGTATATTTCTTTTTTGATTCTGTCTGAACTTCAGTTTGGATAGCCATATATTCTTTCATCAAACCATTGATAACTGCTGTATCTTGTTTTTGTTGGGCAGCTTGCATAGTTTGTGAATTTTTTTTCTGAAAATCCATTAATTTTTTCTGAACTTTAGTAAGGTCTTCGTTGAATTTAACGTATTCTTCGTTGCTGTAAGTTCCGGAAATTTTTGATTTATGGATGCTGTCTTTATCCACATCAATTTTAATTTCACCAGTTTCCAGGATAAATGGAATCGGACCTTGTAAATCCTGTATAATTAAAGTATGAAAAGCTGGTTCAGTAACTTTTCCTTTTATTTCAAATTTTCCATTTTCAACTTTTACGGTATCAAGGGCTTTAGGAGCCATGGTTGTTGGATCCTGACCTTGAAGGATAATTGTTTTTCCGTTTTCAATTCCTTTTGCAGTTCCTGTAATTAGGTATTCTCCGTCTTTAACTTTACTGCACGAAATTATCGCTACAGAAGCGGTAAGTAAAAAAAATATTTTTTTCATTATAAAAAATTAATTAGTTAATTGATTTGTGCAACAAAAGTATTTAAAAATATAAAATATCAACAATTTTACAACCTAAAATTTTGTTATAGTTTTTTATAGCTCAATTGTCTTATATGTAAAGGGTTATAAGAGTTTAATTGATAAAAAAATGAGGATTATTTAATTATTCGGAATTGAATTAAATAATTTGATACTTTTTAGGCATAAAAAAAGCATCCTGATTTAGAATGCTTTTATAAATATTTAGAAAATAAATCTATTCTTGATTTGTTTTCTTTCTCCAGGTAAAAGAGTTCAGGATATGTCTTTTTGCAAATCTTCCGGGAGAATCTGCATTTACCATTTTCACGTAAGTTGCTTTAGGAACACTAATGTATTCATAAACACTTCCGTTTGAGAAATCGATAATTAAGCGACCTTCAACAAATTTATAATCACTTATTGTTGCAGTTGCGATAGTCTCAGTATATTCAGGTAAGTTTGCTTTAATCGTTTCAGGATTAATACTTACCAAAAAGTGATAAGCTTCAATAATAGCTTTACTTTTTTCTTCTGCAGCTTTTAAACCAGCTTCATCACCTTGAAATTTATCAGGATGAGATTCCTTCATCGCATTACGATAAATGGTTTTTAAATCTTTTAATTCAGCAGTTTTCTCTACGTTTAGTAACTTGCGGTATTCAACTATTTTTTTCATAAATAAGGTAACTACTTGTCTATTAGTTTGAAATTGATATTAATTATTCAAAAGACAAATTTTTTGCAAAGGTACACTTTTTTTTAACTTTTTAGTTTTGAAGGAAAAAATATTCGGAATATTTAGAAGTTTTTCAGTCTCAATTTTATAGTTGCCTTGAAAACTGAAACTGAAACGGAGGCTTTTTTAATTACTTATGTTCAGGTTTGTTATTTGCCTTATCAAAGTTTTTGGATTTTTTTGGATATTTGTTATAGCTAATGTCACTCGGGTTTTCGATAACAGATTTTATCGTAATCCAATCGCCAACAGTAAAATTGCTGTGTGCTGTTTTATAATCTAAAAGGTATTCACCACAGAAATAATTATTGTTTTCATCTTTTTCCATGATGCCTGTATAAACTCCTTTTTGCAGCATTTTTTCTTGTGATCCTTTAGACATGATTTTATTATTTTAAAATTGAAGCTGCAAAGTTAATCAATATATTCTTTGGATTTAGGGAGTTCAGGACAATCTGAGTATATTTGCACATGCAAAAAAACTACAAGCCACATCCTAATTCGTTTAAAAATACTTTTTGTGTTTTTCATGAAGTACTTTCAAATGAAATTGAGGGCTTGAAAAAACAGTTTGAGAGCAAAGCGGGAAGTACCTATTATTATACTGAAATTGGAATGTACCGCGTTTCAAATCATTGGGGGAAACTGGCCAACAGTAAATGGCGTTTGGTACCACGTGAACCGGAAACAGAATCGAAAACTAAAATTGGTTTTGCTGCATGGAATGAATTTTACCCAGATAATGCAACAGAGAAATTATACTATATTGAAGCAGATTTTGAGAATAATATGGTAACTTATCAGCATAGAAATAATCCGCAATATGATAAAAAAGCAATTCTGAGAACCAGTTTTGAAACCACAAAGAGAATTAAACAAATCAGGAATCTACAGCAATTAACTTCATGGGCAAAACATTTTGATGAAGATATTGCTGTTTTGAGAGAAAAGATTATAACTGAATTGATTTTTACGGAAAAGACTTTAGACGAAATTAAAAGAGAAATATAATGG
>JBDTRA010000080.1:0-23311 GCA_039931915.1 Flavobacterium sp.
TAGTCGATTCATATTTTCGTGAGTTTGATACTTTATTGTAAAACTCATTGTTGGGGTCGCTCCATTCTGTAGGAGTAAAAAGGGTTTTCTGGCCCATTGCAAAATAACTGCAAAGAAATAGGACAACTTGTAGTAAAAGTTTTTTCATAAGACATAAATTAATAGGTTAAGATTATTCTTATGTAAATATAAATATCAATTTATAGCTTTTATAAGACAATATTAACTTAGTTTAATACTATTTTACCTATTTTATAGCTCTGCATTGTTAAAAGTATTATTTTATTGTGGGTGTAGTCAGTTTCATCATTTTCACCAAATCTTCCTGATTCAGCGCATAATCATACATCCGTAATGAAGCTATAAAACCCGAGAAATTTTCTCCAATATCAGATGCTCCTATTATAATTTTGGCTTTATTAATAGCTGAAGATAACAGCATGTTTTGCGAATTATCTAAAATACCATCTACATACACTTTCTCTACAACACCATCAAAAGCCAGAACAATATAATGCCACTTATTCGCTTCCGGGGTTTTAGTAAATTTCATATCAAAATGACTGTCTAAATGTACTCCCGCACCATAATTTCCACTGTTGTAAGCCAAAGCATTGTATGAATTTGCCAGACCAAATTCGTGTCTGTCACACCACGATGCCAAAATTTCTCCTTCGTTTGCTATCTCAGGATTTTTAACCCACGTTGCTACGGTATAAGAGCCATTCCATGCTAAGCTTTTTGGCACCGGTTTATCTAATATAAAAGCTCCTGAATTTATAAAATGAAAAGCCTTAATTCCGTCTGATTTTTCTAAAGATATTTCGCCGATTTTTGTAAAAATTCCACCAATAGAACCTTTGTTAGAAATCTGACTTATAGCTGAATTGCTGGAAATTTTACCGGCATCAAGATCAACTAACAGTTTCTTAGAACTTTTTACTGCAGGAGCAATATTGGATTCTTTATTTTTCAACTTTAATGGAAGATCAAATAAGGAACTGTATACTTTAATATTCCAAACTGCTGGATAAAGCCCTGTTTTTTCGGTCGCTAAAACAGTTAATTTTATATAACGTGCCGTAACCTCATTATCATCAATCATTGGGCTTCCGGCTGTACGATTTTTAGATCTGTCGGCATATAGATTCCACTTAATTCCATTTGCAGAATATTCTAATTTATACTGATAATAATAACTGGCAAATTCAAATTGGGTCATTACCCTTTTTATCTTTTTTTCTGAACCTAAATCGACAATTAGGTGTTCAGGTGATGTATTATTAGCCGCTTTCCACATTGTGGCATTATTATCATCAGTAGCAAAAGAAGGCTGATACTGATAATCATATTCGGTAGATTTTAAATGATAAAAGGAAGAATTCATTGTTTTTGCCTTAAAAGCAATATTCTCCGGAACTTCAGATCTTAACAACTCTACTCCTTTATTTGAAGGTATAACGGTTTGTATTGTCGAATCATTTTCAAAAATCATTTTATCGATACAAACTTGTCTGGCAAGTCCGCCCCTGGTCATCGGGTAATCGTGCTTATGGTACACAATGTAGTAATCGTCTTTCTCTTGTAAAACAGAATGATGTCCCGGACCATGAACCGTTTTATCTTCATTAGTACTCAAAATCGGATTGTTTTTTCCGGGAGTAAAAGGTCCGTAAGGCGAATCTGAATACGAATAACGAACATTGTATGTTTCATCATGACAAGACGCTCCGGAATACATCAGGATATACTTGGATCCTTTTTTCATCATATAAGCAGCTTCAAAAGGAACCGGAGTTTGTGCTAATGGTATATTGGTTGAATGTGTCATTCCGTTCATGGTTTTATTTAACTCTCCCGCAGCATAACCGCCATTGTAATGTACCCACGTTCCCCAATATCCGTATATTTTACCATCGGAATCTTTAAAAAACTGTGCATCGAGCGATGGAAAGTTTTCTCTTGGATATCCATTTGAAATTACCGGAGTGTCGTCGTCACTTAGTTTCTTCCAGGGTCCAACTGGTGAATCAGAAACATAACCATAAATATTACAGCCTATTTCGCAGTTTCCAAAATACAAATAATATTTACCATCGCCTCCTTCAATTATATCCGGAGCCCAAAAATTAGTAATCGATTTTGCTGAAAAGGAAGGGATTTCCATGATATAATTATACCAGTTTTTAACGTCTTTGCTATACCAAACCGTAGGCGCACCAGAAGCCAGCATTTCATTATCAGTTGTGGCATAGATATAATAAATGTCTCCAAACTTTTTAATGGTAGGATCAGCAAACCAGCCGGGTAAAATAGGATTCCCTGCTCCGGGAGAATTTAGATCAATATCTTTTTGAGCGAAAACGGTTCCTGTAAAAACGAGTGTGATAAGACTGTATAATAGTTTTATTTTCAACATTGCAATTATAATTAATTGAGGTAAAATATTTTTATACTTTCAGAAATCAATGTTATCCTGAGCCCATTCGGCTTCGCTCAGGATAAACTAGTCTAAGGCTTGTCAATTGGAATGGGCTTCGACTCCGCTCAGCCTGACACCTGTTTTTGTATTACACCCAACAGCTTTTATTAGTATTTCCAAACCAATACCTCAGCAGTTTTTATTGCTGTGGTTCCAATAATAATTTTGGCATTTTTTGGTAAATTGATGTTGTAAATTTTATCCGAATAATTGACCGCGACACCAAATCCGTCACGATATTCAACCATAACTCCTTCGGGATAATCTTCTATAGGGGTATTTTGTTTTTGATATAACTTTCTCAATACTTGTTTTTCAAGGTCGCCATTTTTGGAATCTACACCAATGTAGGTTACGGTTCCTTTTCCTAAATGATGTGAAATTATCGCAGGCGTTCCAGAATAAAAATCGCCATCATAGGTTGCCCAAACTTCTGTTTCTTTATTAGGTTTTAGTAAATCTCCCCAACTGGTCCATCCAAATTCCTGATTATTAAACTTTATTATACCCGGAGATTGTGGCATTAACAAATCATACGATTCTATTTGAGAACCGATTAAATTCCACATCGGTTCATAAAATTTAGCTTCCCAAAGATGACCCTGGCGGTTTTGAATTCCGGATCGACAGCTTAATATTAAATTCCCGCCGTTTTTGGCATACAAAGTTAATTTATCAATCATTTTCTGGTCAATCATTTGATAAGCAGGCACGATCAAAAAAGGATATCTGGAGAAATTAGTAGTATCCCGAACAAAGTCAACCGGCGCACCAAAAGATTTTGTCGCTTTATAATATTTTAAGAAATGCCCAATTGTATTCCACTCTTTTGTTTGCTTGTTTAACTCAATACCCATCACATTGTCGGCATTAAACAGAATTCCGGTTTTACGTTTTAAATAGTAATCCGGCAATGTTGCTTTAGCATCATAAATTTTTCGTAACGTATTGATTTCCTTTATAAACTGGGCAAATTCTGTACCCCCAACGGTTGGTGTTACACCGTCTGTGCCTACAATACCGTAATGAAATTGCTCATAACCATATAAAGGCGCACGAAAGCGATACGTACACGTAAATTTACTGCCACCTGCAAAAACATGCCACAACCACATACGGATACCTCCCGGTAATGGCTGCGGATTAATACTTCCCCAGTTTACTTGTCCCGGCTGCAGTTCCATACATCCATACATGCCTTTTAAAGGACGAAAAAAATCATTAGACATGCCAATACTGGTATAATCGCCTAAACGATAGCCTTTTGGACCTATCCCGAGGCTTACTCCATACACTAAATAACGGGTATAACAATCAAAATCCAATTCTTTACTCATTCCAACGAAACTTTCATTATAGTTGGATCTGTAATTGGAGGTAATCCATTGGTCTTTGGTTACGTATTTTCGAATGGTAAGTGCCTGGCTATCCAGAAAAGTTGCCGTTTCCTCGTCAGCAAATCTGTAATGATCTAATTGGGAATGTAAGTTCATTCCCCATTCTTTGTGCAACGGAATATTAATCTGATCAAAACTGCTGTAAGTCCCACTCCAAAAATTATTTCCCCAAGACTCATTTAAAGCCTCAATAGTTGTATATTTTTCCTTTAACCAATTGCGATAGCGTTGTTGCGCATCCGATCCATAATCCAGAAAACGCGAAGGCTCATTATCTACCTGCCAACCAATGATATTTTTATTATTGCCATATCTTTTTGCTAGTTGTTCAATCATTTTTAAAGAATAGCTTCGGTAGTAATTACTTGAAAATGATGCGTGTTGTCTCGAACCATGATCCGTTTTGGTACCGTCTTCATAAGTGGACAGTATATCGGGATGCTTGCGGGACAGCCATACAGGAGGCGTCGCTGTCGAGGTACACATAATAATTTTTAAATTATATTTTGCAGCAATACCTACAGCTTTATCAAGCCATTTAAAATCATAAACACCTTCTTGCGGTTCTAATTGTGCCCATGCAAATTCTCCAAAATGGGTAAACTCAAAACCCATTTCAGCAATTTTTTTCAAATCACGGTCCCATTGGCTCTGATCCCAATGTTCCGGATAATAATATACTCCTACTGTGGTCAGGTCTTTTTTGGGAAAATACTTTTCGAAATTTTGAGCACCGGAATTTAAACCGGCAAAGATTCCAAATAAAGTAAATATTATTTTTTTGAAAAGGTGTTTTTTTGATTTCTGCTTCATTTCATACTTATAATTTAATTTGAACAACTTTATTTTTCAAAGCAATTTTATAGGCACCTCTAACTTTTTCATAAGGTAATTTTATATCCTGATCTACTCTCAAATAAGCATTAGGTGTATAGGCTGTTTTCGGATCTAAAGTAATCGTAATGGCACCTGTTTTAGTATTGTAATTTACTTTTTTAAATGTTCCTGCATCTAATGTTAACCATATTTTTTTTGGTGCAATGAATACTTTGGATTTGGCTGCTGTTGTAATTTCTACTTCAACCTCATCTCCTTTTTCTTTTACATTACCGCCAAAAGCAACCCAGCCGTACTCTTTTTCATTGGTAATAAATGTAGCCGTATTGACAGCATAACCAAAGAATCCGGAACCATAATCTCCTGATAAATAATCAATTCTTAAAGTTTCAGGATAAGAATGAAAAGCTGCAGCTCCAAAACCGTCTTCTGTAATATTTGAAATTCCGCCCAGTAATCCGCCGTAACCTACTTTTAATAAATGAAAATCATCAGGTGTTTTTCTGAATTGTTCCAAAACCGGAATTGCATTTAAAGCAGAACCATAATGATGAATCTGACGCTCTACTCTGGATAATTTTCCTCCGTATAAAAAATCCCAATATCTGCGGGCATTCCCGTTATAGGCCCAGTGCGGCATCGTAGGCATATAGGCTAAAATGGCATCCAGTGTAATCTTAGCTTTATCTGCATATCCAAAATAATCCGACCACATATACACTTCTTCCTGACCTGTTGAATCCCAAGGCATTTCACTTCCAAAAG
The DNA here is from genome assembly GCA_039931915.1 of Flavobacterium sp. Classification (GTDB taxonomy): domain Bacteria; phylum Bacteroidota; class Bacteroidia; order Flavobacteriales; family Flavobacteriaceae; genus Flavobacterium. Next base: position 5,482 of record JBDTRA010000080.1, read on the forward strand.
GATAATTTAAGGTTCTCCAATGATCCGCTCTTGCCTTCATTTTAGCTTCCAGATTATTCGCCATTTCTGTATATCCTTCGGTTTTTAAATCTTTTAAAATCAATAAAAAAACCGTTCCTTCCATTTGTCCAAACTGCGCGTAATAAGGCGCTAATCTTGTCATTGCAATACTGGTTTCGTAAGCATTTTTTAAATACCAATCCCAAGCGTGATTGGTAACCAAACCCTCATGATATCTGGCCAGACGGTACATCGTCCAGTATGCAGCGGCAACGTGCGGGTAATTATATGATCTTCCCGGATCATCAGCACCTTTTTTGTCCCATGCTGCCCAGGTTTTATAATTTACCTCTTTACTGTATGTTCCTTCCGGCATCTTTGTTGGTTCATAATAAAAAACACTTTTTTTAACTCCGTATTTAAGTGTATCCGCCGTATTATACTGAATTCCTCCCCATAATGTTTTATCAACAAACTGCTCTAACTTTTCTATTTCTTCTTTTTTCGGGTCTATTAATTGTTTCATGATTGCCCCAAGCCAGCCTCCTGCTCCGCCTTCGTCACTTAAACCGGAAATCCAGACACGACTGTCCTGACTTACTTGTTTTTTGGTTTCATAATCATAGGAGATTACCGAAGGATTTCTGTGAAAAGGATCATTTTTCTCATCAAACCATTGCGCTGTTGTCAAAAAATGTCCAAAATCAGCTACTACATTTGTTTCCGATTTTATTACTTTATAATTGATTGTCTGTTCTAATCCGTCTTCATACACTACTGTTAATCTCGCTCTTCCCCATTTTTTTCCGTGCACAGCATATTGAAAATAGCCGTTCTTATTTTTTGATTTTTCTTCTATTGTCAAAGCTCCTTCCGGTTCTATTTTAAAAGATTTTACTGCTTTTTTGTATTTCAAAAAAAGCTGTCCATCAACATCCTGAGGCAAAACATAACCCGGAACTCCCACTGCCACAGGACGATTATTTTGAATTAAAGCATTTTGAATGTTTTCAATTTGATCTACCAGTACAAACTTTAATGCAAAACTTTTAACTTCTCCCGGCTGAAGCACCAATGAAGTTGGCGTGTTCCATTGTTCGGCAGTTTTCCATTCCTGATCTGCATAGGCTTTGCTTAATGGCATCCATTCATGGAAACCTTCAAAAACAATACTTCTTGGGGTTTCATCATCCAATAATGGACGATACGCTTCAAAAGGCATATTCGCTTCGGGAAGTAACAATAATGCAGGTCCATGACCACTTAGTCGTTTTACTTCAAGATAGCCGGCATCTTTACCAATATAAGGATCGAAAAAAACGTTATGAAGATGCGTTTCATCTAATGTTTTTCCCTCTAAAATGTTATTAAAAATCATCGGAATACCTAATGCTCCAATTTCCTGAGCGCTGTTGGATTTGTTTGTAACTTCAAAACGCAGAATTAAATTCCCTTCTTTTTCTTCATAAAAACGTTTTATCGTTACAGGAATATCTGCAGGTAATGTATTCGAAAGGTCAGCTGCTGCCAAAACATTTCCGGAAACATTTAAAGGGGTAACAGAAGCTCTCCTGGCAGCTGTGGAATAACTTTTCCAGCTTCCATCTGCTGCTTTAATTCGAAGATTGATATCTCCCAATTGATAAAGGCCGTCTTTATCACGAATAGAAAGCCGTTCTCCGGGTGTAAAATCGAAAGTTTTATCTGTAGCAGGAGACAAATCGGCTACTGTTTGAGAAGATTTCAATAATTTTAGTTCAAAAGATTTTGTATTCAAATTGATAAATCCTTTTTCTGTTTCGAGCGTCGATTTTTTTGCTTTAATTCGATCCCAATATTCTTGTGCCTGTAAAGTATTTGAAGCAATTGAACAACAAATCATCAAAACTAATACTCTTGCTTTTTTCATAATTTTTATTATTTTTTAAATACTTTTAACAGATTCTTTTGCCTTTATTTTATTATTTAACACATAGAAACATAGATTTTATTACTTTAAAAAAGGCGTTTTACTTATTTAAAATGCACATAACTAGCTATGTGAAAGAAATGTGTTTCTTTTTGTCTTCTTTTTTTACACATAAAATCTATGTTTCTAGCCTGCACTGAGCGGAGTCGAAGTGTGTTAAACAAAAATTTTATGAATTACACCCTACGAGTTATTTAAATCTAAACCATTTAATTATTTGAAATCGGTTGAAAATTTCCAATTTGTTTTATAATCTTCAGAAACGGTCAAATCTTCCAGTACAATCCTAAGCATTTCAACCGGCATTATATTTTCTTTTAAAACACGATCGTGAAACTCCTTTTCTGTCCAGCCTTTCGCCAGCAATTCGTTTCTTAAAGCATAAAATTGCAATCCTCCGGTCATATAGGCAACTTGATATAATGGTGCGTCCCCGGTAGCAAAAGAGCGTCTTACTTCGGCTTCTGCATTGGCTCTTTCATGCCCTACTTCATTGACTAATAAATCAATACACTGCTGCGGTGTCATTTCGCCTAAATGATATTTTAATGAAAAAATGATTCGGGCACAGCGGTGGATTCTCCAAAAAAGCATCCCTAATTTTTGTTCGGGTGTCTGCGGAAATTGTTTATTCCAAAGTATGATTTCCCAATACAAAGCCCAGCCTTCCATCCAAAAAGGAGTATCAAAAGGAGCACGATACGATTTGTAACGGCTGTTCATAAAAAACTGCAGATTATGTCCCGGCAATAATTCATGCTGTACTGTCCCGAAGGAGAAGTTTGGATTATTACCACGCATACTCATCAATTTGTCTTTCTGATTCATATCTTCAGTCGGATATGAAATACTGATCTCCCAGCCTCCTGTAAAAAACGGATTCACTTTTTGGCGCTCCGGTGTCATCATAATCATCTGCCAGGTTTCTTTCGTTAGTTCAGGCAACGTGATTAAATCTCTTTCTTCAATAAATTTTACCGATTGATTATACAAATTGGTAATTGCCTGTGGCTGCTCGCCTGCAGGCACATAAGTATCTTTGACATGTTCCAGTGCTGCTTTCCAGTCTTTTCCGTAACCTAATTCTGTTGATGCTTTGATCATTTCTTTTTTGCACCATTCAAATTGATTTTGTGCTGCCGCAATAAGTTCTTCAGGTGAATACGGAATATACTCGAAAGCCAGACTTTTAATGATGGCTTCTCTGCCGATTGGTTTTCCAACAATACCGCTTCCATCATCTTTTATACTTGTTTTGGAATAATTTGTTTTTAAAAAATCCTCATATGCTTTAAGTTTTTCTGATAGATTTTTATATGGCTTTTCCATCCACCAGGTAAAATCAGGATCATAACTGTAATAAAAATTATAGGCTTCTTTTAATGTTTTCTCAAAAGAGACTACAACTTTAGCGGCCTTTTCAGCCACCAGCCAATCTTTAAAAGGTTTGGTTTTCAGCAGTTCTGTTTTTTTGTCAATATTTATTTCTGCTACATCAAAAGCTTTTGCTAATTGATTTGAAACCGGTCGTTTTCCTCTTCTTCTTTCTTTAATAAAAAGGTTTATTTCATCTGAAAAATCTAAAACCGAAGCCACTTCTTTATACGCTTTGTATTCTATCTGTAAAAAGTAATCTTCTTTGCTGATCAGGTTTTTCAATAATAGATAATCTACTTTTTCTTCTTTGGATAAATTTTTAAAATCAATACTTTTTATTTTATTTTTCCAGTCGTCATAAAACTTAGAAAACCGTACATAATATTCTTCGGACTCATTATTGGTGTAGAAATTTTGCAGCGCATTTTTATCTGCCTGAAATGTGTTTATTACATCTATAAGCTCATTGGCAAAGGAGTGAGCTGCCATTGCTAAAAACAAAAAGAGGGTTGAAAAATATTTTTTCATAGTATTGATTTGATGATTTTAATGCCGGGGTTATTGTTTTTTTTGCCACGAATTGCACTAATTTACACTAATTAATTCGTGATAATTTGTGTAATTCTATTTAACAATTTTAAGCTAATAAGTCTTTTGTCTCAAACCCACTTTCTTGAAATCCTGTGTTAAATATTTTCTCACGCAGATTTTGCAGATAAAGCAGATATTTAATTACTGCTCTAAAATAAATCTGCTTTATCTGCAAAATCTGCGTGAAACAAAAAACAACAAACTATTTGAGTGTAACATCCAGATAAACAGAATGACGTCCATAAGTTTCATAAAAAGGTTTGAAAACAACTCCGTCGATACTAAATTGTAATTTCTTAGGATCTCCCTGTATCGATTTACTAATATCTTTAACGTCTAAAGTTATTTTACGCCACTCTTTTCGCGGTTCCGGTTCCTGAGCTGCCAGCAATATTGGTCCGTAAAATAAACTCGCAATATTTTGCTGATCCATTACCGGCTCTAAGTGAAATTGAAACGGCATACGCAGCTCAATTACATCGCCGTCTTTCCATTTACGGTTTAAAGTAAGATAGCTTCCCGGCAGTGCTTTTACTTTTTCGGACTTACCATTTATCTTAACAAAAAATCCTTTGGTTGCCCAATGCGGTACACGCACCTTAATATCGAATTTACCATTGCCTTTAATCGTTAATTTGGTAAAATCTTCATTAGGAAAATCAGTAGTTTGTTCTACCGTTATGTTTTTTTCTGTCCATTTTAAAGTCGATGGCACATAAAGATTTACATAGAGGGAATTATTATCGGCACTTTTAAAATAAATTGAATTCTGAAATTTCGTATTGCTCTCAATAGCTGTTCCGTTACAACAAGTGAAACCCGTCATGTGTGCATTGCCAAACTGTTTTACGGAACCCGGTCTCAGCGGAACATGGTAGGTATTAGCAGGACTATTTTCTGCTACAGAAGGAAGAATGTGATTGTAAAGACCACGCTCATAATAATCCATTAACTCTCCGCGCTGTTCATAAAGGAAAAGATCTCCGGTTAATTTAAGCATGTTGTAAGTAGCACAGGTTTCGTTTTGACCACCGGATGAAAAACCATTTTCATAAATTGTTGCCGGTTGGCTGATAAAACATTCAGCATTAGTCGGATTACGAGCTCCTGCAACTCCACCGATGCTGTACATATAATCATTTACGGTTTTATACCAAAAATTATCGGCTACACGGTAATAATCCGGAGTATTTGAATCGCGGTACATTTCGAGCGCTCCCATAATTTGTGGAATATGCTGATTGGCATGTAATCCTCTAAAAGTATCTACATTTTTAGCCAGTCCGTGTGTGTGGTTTGCATCACCATAAAACACTTTGATATTGTCGAATAATTGCGCTACTTCTAAATAATGCGGATCTTTTGTAATTCTATACAATCTCGCCATAGCTTCATTCATGCCGCCAAATTCTCCGGCAATATATCTATTCCACATACTGATAAGCGTCTCTGTTGGTAATTTCTTCATGCGGGCATAAACCCAATCGCCCATACCTTTTGCGGTTTCCAGCGCTTTTTCATTACCACTGACTTCGTAAACATCTATCAAACCGGCCAGAATTTTATGCAACGTATAATAAGGGGCCCAAATTTGAGTTTTCTGTCCTCCATAGGTTGCCCCGTTTTCTAACATAATAAATTGATCCGGCGGATAGGCACTGATGAATCCTTTTCCCCAATTCCAATAATCGGTACGAATACCTTCGGGACTCAAATCTGAATCATAACCTGATTTACCTGGTCCATTTGGCACGGCCGTTGGATCTGCCACAAACTTTCCTCCGGCTTCTTTTGGTTTTCCGGAAAGTTGTGCTAATTGATACAGCGTATTAACCATATACTCCATTTTTTGAGCAAAATTTGCCTGAAGCGTTTTATCATAACCCGTACTCGCATAAGCCTGAGTAATTGCAGTCAGGTAATGTCCGGTGGCATGACCGCGTAATTTGGTTTCCTGCGTATCCCATACACCAAGCGGTTCTGCTTCTTTGGGCTGTTCTTGTCCAAAGGTATTACGAAACATATAAAGAAAAGAATCCGGATCTGTAGTCGCAAGGGTTGTCAGGAACTTATCGCGATTCTCAATAAATTTTGTGTGATGTCCGTCAAGATCGTCATTTAATACAACTTGGTCCAATTTGAAAACTTCCAGCTTGCGTTCCGGTGTAGCCGTTTCTTTTGCTTCTTTTATAATCACAATAGCCTTTGGCTTTAAATCTGTTCCCGGAATGCTTCCAATTATTGTATATTCTCCACTTTTTATTACCTGACTATTATCTTTCGGCGAAGGCCAAATTACGCGAACCTCAGGTCCTTCAATTCCATCGCGGTAAACACCTTTTACATAAACAGGCAATCGTGGAAGATTTCCCACCGTTGTTTGTACTTTTACATCTGATACACTCTTAAGGAATTGATTATAAAGCTGAGGAGTGGTTTTAGAAAACTTTGGTAAATCTGCTGCCTGCTCTTCTCCTGATTCCTCTTCTTCCTGATTTTCTTTTAAGGCATTGTTATAAATTCTGGTAACTTCCTTAGCATTTAGAGGAATTCGATAAATTCTGAAATCGTGTAATTTTGCATTTAAATAGCGGTTTTCATCTGCCAGCGATTTCCCTATGTAAAACCTGTTTTTTTCACCTGAATTATAATCGAATAATTTTGCTAAGTCCAGCTCTGCATTCTTAGTCTCGCTCACGAGTACACCATTCACATAAGTACTGATCGATTTGGAAGGGATATTTATAATCATTGCTACATGATTCCATTTACCTGTTTCTAAAGCTGCTGATTTTGTTTTATATTTTGATCCTGCTTCCGTAGTAACTTCTGTCTGAATTCCCGCTTCATTCTCTGTTCCAACTGGCGCAAAAAACAAATGTGATTTCGTATTTTTTCCAAAATCAAAAAATCGCTGCCCTTTTTGTACAGAGCGCATGTAAATCCAGCCTGTAATACTCAGTGATTCTTCTCCTGTCAAAGCATCACCCGGAATTGCAACAAAAGCTTTACTATCTGCCGGTAAAGAAAGTACGGTACCAAATTGTTCGTCATTTACGAATTTAGCTTTCGAATCTTCAATTTTGCCGTGCAGATTATTTCGGGACCAATCCTTGGCATCGCCATCAAATACATAACGGGCAATTAATCCTGTTTCTCCAATTCCGTCTAAAATCTGATCACCGCTCTGTGCAAACAGGGTCGTTGTACTCAATGCCCAAAAATTTAATAGTATAAAAATAAATAGCTTATATCCTTTCATAACTAAATTCTTTTTAAGGGTTTCTAATTGTAAATTTCCTCCCATGATGGTGGTATAACTCCTAATAAATGCTGTACAAAATAATCTTTTCGTTTGCGTTCTCCAAAATCACCTCCTGCAGAATGTCCCAATCCGGGAACGGTGACTAATTCGAAATTTTTATTGGCTTTAATCAATGCGTTTGCAAATTGCATGGTTGAGGACGGATCAACATTATCGTCTAGTTCTCCTAAAATCAACATCAGATTTCCTTTTAATTGTGCTGCATTGGCGGTATTCGAGCACGCTTCATATTCAGGTCCAATTGGATATCCCATCCATTGTTCGTTCCACCACATTTTATCCATACGGTTATCGTGGCAACCGCAAGATGGCACTGCAACATCATAAAAATCTGAATTAAAGACCAAAGCAGCAGCTGCATTCTGACCTCCCGCCGATACTCCATGAATCCCAACTTTATCAATATTCATGTATGGATATTTGGCTGCAGCAGCTTTCATCCAAAGTCTTCTGTCAGGAAAACCTCCGTCTTTCAAATTTTTCCAACAGACATCATGAAAAGATTTTGAACGATTTGAAGTTCCCATTCCGTCAATCTGAACCACAATAAATCCTAATTCTGCCAAAGATGACATTGCCCAATAATAAGGCTGAAAGTTTTTGGGCACAAATGAATCTTGCGGGCCTGCATAAATGTATTCTATAATTGGATATTTACGATTGGGGTCAAAAGTTGTCGGGCGTACAATAACTCCCCAAATATTTGTTTTGCCATCTCTGCCTTTGGCTGTAAAAACTTCCGGGGCTGTCCAGCCCGTTTGCTGCAACGCTGAAATATCGGCCCGTTGCATTTCTAATATTGTTTTTTGAGTATCAATACTTTTCAGAACTGTAATTGGTGCCGAATCTACCCGGGAATATTGGTCCACATAATAGTTATAATCGGGCGAAAAGGTCACTTTATGATTACCGTTTTCTGTCGTTAATCTTTTAAAGTTTTTTCCGTTAAAATCAATTCGGCAAAAATGCAGCAAATAAGGATCCTGATCACTGTCTAATCCGCTTGCAGAAAAATAAATCTGTTTCTTTTCTTCATCGACTTTAATTACTTCCCGAACTGGCCAGTTTCCTTTTGTAATCTGATTTTTTACCTTTCCGGTAATGGCGTCATACAAATACAAATGATTCCATCCGTCACGTTCCGAAGCCCAAATGATTTCGTTGTTTTTTTTGAGATCGCAACGGTATCTTTTTCCACTGTATCCTACAAAAGTCGGACTGGTTTCTTCTATTAAAATCTTTACTTTTCCGGTTGCTGCATTTACTTCCAGAATACGATAAACCTGATGCCCTCTTTGATTGTATTCAAAAGTAAAACTGCTGCTGTCATCCTTCCATTCGATTCCTGAAAGATCAAATTGTTCCTGAAATAAATCTGTGGCAACAGGAATTTGTTTTTTGGAAGCCACAACAAACAACTGGGGACTTTTAAACGGCAATTGATCGCCAGGTTTTAAATAATCCCTGGTTTGCAATTTTGGCTGGAACTGATCTTTAGGACTTGATTCTACAAAGTATATTTTATGTTCTTCTCCCGGTCTCACTTTGTACGCCATTATTTCACGACTGTCCGGCGACCATTGCATGTATGATGAATAATAAAATCCTTTTGAACCATCGTAGCTTAATTGTGTTTCTGCTTTGGTCTTTTTATTTTTTATGTATAAATTATAGTTTTTTATAAATGCAGTATGCAAAGAATCCGGAGAACCTACAGGCTTATTTCCTAATTCATCAAAATTTCCGCCCCAATAATCATCTGTTTTCAAGGGCTTTTTGTAACCTCCTTTGATTTTGGTTAGTTCGTATGTCTTTAAATTACAGGATATTTTGAGTGTATCCGTTGTAAAAACTAATGTTGACAGCGTTTTCTCAAATTCTAAATTATCAATTGGCAGCTCTTTTGAATTGACTTCTTTTTCCAAAATTTTTGACAGCGATTCTCCTAATCGATTGTGATCAAAAGCCTGAGATTGTTTTTGCTGTTTAGCATCTGCCAGAATATATTTTTTTTCTTTTTTTTGGATGTTATTAATGTACCATACATAATCATTTCCAATCCAATGAAACTCTTTTGGAGCATTAATTACTTTGTCCTTAAACAAAGAATCCAAGGCATTTGCTCTCTTATATTCTTTCAATGTTCCCTGGGCCAGACTTGTTAAACACCACGAAAGTGTTAAAACCACACTTATTTTTATCACAGTTATTCTCATAATTAAATATTAATAAATATATATATAATTTTCTGATGTCTATGGGCTAATATTAACTTATAGTAAGATTATATTATCCAACGGGAATAAAATACAGGAAAAAACAGGTTATTAAATACCAATGCTGTTCCTATCCAAATTTGCAGAAACACAGTAGAGACGCACAGCAGTGCGTCTACGTAATGTTGTTAATATGCTGGATGTAGACGCACTGCTGTACGCCTCTACGTTAAACCACTGGATCAAATTGAACAGCAATTAATTGGTACTCTTTTCTTTTATCAAATAATAAATCGGAATTCCCATTAACATAATCAGAACTCCCCAGCCGCAGGTTGAGAATTTTGTAAAAAGTAATGAAACACAAACTGCCGAAGCAACAATTATATACAAAACCGGCAGATAAGGATATCCAAAAGCTTTGTAAGGACGCACGGCATCAGGCATTTTTTTACGCAGTATGATAATTCCGAAAATCGTAAGGATATAGAAAATAAGGACAATGATGATTACAAAGTCGAGTAAATCTCCATATTTACCTGTAAGACATAAAACAGATGCCCATAAACATTGTGCCCAAAGTGCCCATGCAGGAACGCTTGCACTATTAAGATTAGCCGCTTTTTTAAAAAACAAACGGTCTTTTGCCATTGTATAATAAACTCTGGCTCCGGCCATAATTAATCCGTTATTGCAGGCAAATGTCGAAATCATAATCATCAGCGCAATAATCAGTGTTCCTATATCGCCAAAAATATATTGCGAAGCAACTACCGCAACTCTATCCGATTTAGCCGTTGCAATTTCGCTTAACGGAATAACAGCAACATACATTAAGTTGGTTAAAACGTAAATTATAGTAACAATGAATGTTCCCAAAAGCATGCTTAAACCAACATTGCGTTTTGGATTTTTAATTTCGCCCGCAATAAAAGTTACTCCTGTCCAGGAATCACTGGAAAATAAAGTCCCAACCATAGCCGCTGAAATTCCGGAAATCAAGGCAGTGCCTCCAATTGGCAGCCAGGAATTTGATTCTGCATTAAAAGAATGTGGTGTCCAGGCATCTGTCCAGTTGGCATCCCAAATTGAAGCTTTGGCCGCCAATATAAATCCAAAAATAATCAACCCTGAAATAGACAATATTTTGATAATAGTAAGGATTGTTTGTAAAATTTTACTGTTTTTTACTCCGCAAGTATTCAAATACGTCAAAAAAATAATGGTCACAATAGAAACAATCTGTGCTACATTGAGTTTAAAACTGCCTATTTGATACAGGATATTTTCATCACTCACAGCGGGAACTAAATAAGCTGCAAATTTTGAAAATGCCACTCCTACCGCCGCAATTGTCCCAGTTTGGATCACGGCAAAAAAACTCCAGCCATACAAAAATGCTATTAGCTTATTATACGCTTCTTTTAGGTAAACATACTGACCGCCGGCATTAGGAAACATGGCGCTTAATTCTCCATAACTTACTGCCGCAATCATGGTAATTAATCCCGAAATTAGCCAGATTAAAATAAGCCATCCTGTTGAACCAACCTGTCGGGCAATATCTGCACTGACAATAAATATTCCTGATCCGATCATGGATCCTACCACAAGCATAGTTCCGTCGAGAAGCCCGAGTTCTTTTTTAAATTCTTCCTGATTATTGTCTTTCATTTTTTGGTTGGTTGGTTTTGGTTATGATTTCAAAAATGCATTTCAGATTAGTTGTAATTTTGTTTTAGCACACTTCTATTCCGCTCAGTGCAGGCTAAAGGCATAGATATTATTTTAAAAAAAGAATACAAAAACAAATATATTTCTTTCAAATAGGCAGCAATGTGTATTTTAAATAAGTGAAACGCCTGTTTTTGAACTTACAAAATCTATGTTCTATGTGTTGAAAATAATCTAAAACGGTAATAGCTTTATTAAAAAAATTCAGCTCCATTTTTGATTTAAAAAATGAAGCTGAATTTTATAATTGAAACATTTCTGTATCTACAGAAGTTCGCTTTCCAGAAATAATCTCCGAAACGATTTTACCTGTTGCCGGAGCCAAACTTAGTCCCATCATAGCATGTCCGGTAACTAAGGTTAGATTTTTAATCTTTTTGTCTCTTGCAATTATGGGCATTCCCGAAGGTGTACAAGGTCTGAAGCCAAACCATGTTTCTTCTTCTTTTGGCATCTCAATTTTTAAATCCGGATAAAAATCATTGATTGAATTCACAATTCCCTGAACTCTGTTCCGATTAATTTTGGTATCATTGGTATGTGTGATTTCCATTGTTCCGCCAAAGCGAATATCATTATTCATTGGGGTTACAGCAACTTTTCCTTCACATAAAATAGTTGGAATTGAAGGTTTATGACTTTTGTCTTTTAAAGTAAAACTATATCCTTTTCCGGGTAAAATCGAAATGTTTATATTTAATTTTTTAGCAATATCCGGGCTCCATGATCCGGAAGCTAACACAACTTCATCCGTTGTAAAAGTTCCTTTATCTGTAACGATTTCAGTAATTGCATTATTTTTCAGAACAAAGTCTTTAACCAATGTCTGCTGCTTAATTTTTACATTTAACCGATTTAATTCTTCTTTGATAAACTGCATAAATTTTTGCGGGTAAATATGAGCGTCACTTTTATAATGTACACCGCCAATTACATTTGTACTTGTGCCTGTTTCCAGTTTTGAAACTTCTTCTTTCGAAAGAAAATCTACTTTCAGCCCTAATGCTTCTGCCAATTTTCCTTCATGATGAATCTCTTCGCCTGTTTTATCTGTTTTGTAAAGCATCAAAAGCCCTTTTTCTTCATAGAAAAAAGAGTTGCTTTCTTTGGCAAGATCCTGATACAGTTCTTTACTCAAAAGTGATAAATCACAAAGTGCCGGCATAGCTTTTTCTACATGTTTTAGATTGGCATGTTTATAAAATTGCAATCCCCATTTCATTAAATCAGTACTTAATCTGGGTTTTACATAAAATGGGCTTTGGCTGTCAAACATCCATTTTATTCCCTGGGCAATCATGCCCGGCTGTGCAAGCGGAATTATATGCGAAGGAACAATCATGCCTGCATTTCCATAAGAGCAGCCATCTGTCATATCCGATTTATCAAAAACAACTACTTCATAACCTTCTTTCGCTAAATAATAGGCTGAACACAATCCGATTATTCCGCCACCGACAATACTTACTTTTTTCATTATCACTATAAATTTAAAAAATTCATTGGCAGGAAGAATAATCTACAAACCAATTAATCTTTTCATATTATCATTTTTAAATCACCTGAAAACCAAATGCATACGGATCATCATCTTCGTCAATGATAATATTGTTGTAGCCGTATACTTTTGCCCAGCCTTGAATACTTGGTACAATAGCTTTAATATCTCCTATAGAAGTTTCTTCTTCAATCCGTCCGATAAATTTGCTTCCGATAAAACTCTCATGAATAAAATCTTCTCCTTTTTTTAGTTTTCCTTTAGCGTGAAGCTGTGCAATCCTGGCCGAAGTTCCTGTTCCGCAAGGAGAACGGTCAATGGCTTTGTCACCGTAAAAAACAGCATTTCTGCCTGAAGAAGCCGGATCGATAGGATCACCTGTCCAAAGTATATGGCTTACGTCACGAATCGTATCATTTTCAGGATGAATAAAAAGATTTGGATATTTTTCATTGATGCGTTTACGGAGTTCCTGACTGTATTGTACAATTTTACCCGCCGTAAAATCCTGAATTCCCGAAAAATTATTTTGGGGATCTACAATGGCGTAATAGTTTCCTCCATACGCCACATCAAAAACAATCTCGCCTAGTTCCGGACAATCAACTGTTAGTCCTTCTGCAGCCAAATATGATTTTACATTGGTCAAACGTACCCAATCTACTTTTTTACCTGTCTGCTGGTATTCTATCTGAACCAAACCGGCCGGTGCTTCCATTTTTATTTTTCCCGGAATTTTAGGAATGACTAATCCTTCTTCGATAGCAATCGTAATGGTTCCGATGGTTCCGTGGCCACACATAGGTAGGCATCCTGAAGTCTCGATAAATAAAATTCCGAAGTCATTTTCCGGATTACTGGGCAGATAAAGGATGCTTCCGCTCATCATGTCATGCCCTCTTGGTTCGAACATGAGTCCTTTACGAATCCAGTCATATTCTTTTAGAAAATGCTGCCGCTTTTCGCTCATGTTGTTTCCAACCAAATTTGGGCCGCCACCTGCTACTACTCTTACCGGATTTCCGCAAGTATGGGCATCTACACAAAAAAATGTTTTTCTGGGCATAAACTAAATAGGATTCTTTGTTAATATATCATTTACGGTCCTGTTAATATTTAAAGGATTTTTATCCTGTAATGCAGCTGGCAGCACTTCATCCGGCCAATCCTGAAAAGTTACCGGACGAACCCATCTTTTTACGGCTGTTAATCCTACTGAAGTAAACTTACTGTCGGAAGACGCCGGAAAAGGGCCTCCGTGCGTCATTCCGGAACATACTTCAACACCTGTAGGCACATTGTTAAAAACCAATCGCCCCACTTTATTTTTAAGATTCTCTATTACTTCTTTATACTCTTCTAATTCCTTTAAATCCGAATTTAAAATAGTCCCCGTAAGCTGTCCTTCCAAATCCTGAATGATTGCATTAAGCTGTTTGAGATCATCGCATTTAACGACAATCGAAAAAGGACCAAAAACCTCTTTGTGAAAAGTTTTATTTTTTAAAAACGCAGCTCCATCAACCGATATTACATTTTGTAAGGCATAATTGGCTTTTACCTCTTTATTTAAACTTGTTTGCTGCTTATATCCTTCCTGTCCCAGAACTTCGGATTTAAGATTTTCGTATTGCGTTTTAATATTGGGATGCAGCATGCAGGTTGGTTCTAAATTATCTATTTCTATAGCTAAAACAGCAATAAACTCATCTAATTCTTTACTGTCTATTCCTAAAATAAGTCCCGGATTTGTACAAAACTGACCTGTTCCTGCAACGATTGATGCAGCATAGTTTTTAGCCCAGTCTTCCCTGTCTGTTTTTAAGGCAGATGGCAATATTATAACTGGATTAATGCTTCCCATCTCCGCATATACAGGGATTGGAACTGGTCTGTTGGCAGCAATTCTGCAAAGTGCCGTACCTCCTTTAATACTTCCTGTAAATCCAACTGCTTTTACTAATGGATGTTCAACCAAAGCTGTTCCGACAGTTATTCCGCTGCTATTAATATTAGAAAAAACGCCATTTGGCATCCCTGTTCTTTTTGCCGCTTTAATAATGGCCGAAGCAACTAACTCACCTATTCCCGCATGAAGCGGATGTGATTTCACTATAACAGGACAACCTGCTGCCAATGCACTTGCTGTATCACCGCCAGCCGTAGAAAAAGCAAGCGGGAAATTACTGGCCCCAAAAACTACTACTGGCCCAATTGGAATCTGTATTCTTCGGATGTCCGGTTTCCCTTCTGTTTTATTGATAATTGCTTCTACCCAGGAACCTTCCCTTAACATGGTTGCAAATGCTCTTAATTGCCCGGTTGTTCTGGCACGCTCTCCATTTGCCCTTCCGGCGGGAAGACCTGATTCCTGAACGTAGGTAACTAATAAATTTTCGCCAAGAGTCTCAATTTCTTCTGCAATAGCGTCCAAAAACTCCGCTTTTTTTTCATCTTCAATAGTTCCGTAAATTTTAAAAGCCTCATCTGCTAAGGTTACAGCCTGAGAAATTTCATCTTCGGAAGCTTCATAAAAAACAGTTTCGTTCTCCGAATTTTTTTCCGGATCTATCGTTCTGTAAGTCGTTTTACCTTTTGCGGAAAGCAGATCTCCAATATAATTTTTTCCTGTAGTCATGGCTTTCTTTATTCTAAAAGTTATATGTTTTTATATGCCGGTAATGTAGGTCTGTTTTTCATTGCATAATCAATAATTGCCAATACGCGTTCTCTTTCTGCTCCTTGTAACGGAAGTCTCGGTGCTCTTACGTTTTCTGTTCCTAGTCCTGTTGCGACTTCTGCCAATTTGATATTCTGAACCAATTGCGGTGAAATATCCAACTCTAACAACGGCATAAACCATCTGTAAATTACTAAAGCTTCTTCAATTTTCCCCGCTTTTACCAATTTATAAATCGCAACCGTTTCTTCGGGATATGCCACTACCAAACCTGCAACCCATCCATCGGCTCCGGCCACCAGGCTTTCTAAAGCCAATGTATCAACACCACAAAGCACTTTTAAACGATCTCCAAAACGATTTCTGATTCTGGTAACATTACTGATATCTCTTGTTGATTCTTTTACAGCCTGAATATTATCCAGTTTTAAAAGTTCTTCGAACATCTCCAGCGTTACTTCAATTTTATAATCTATTGGATTGTTATAGATCATAATGGGTAATGAAGTACTTTTTGCTATTTCTTTAAAATAGACAACTGTTTCATGATCTGTCGCTTTATATCGCATCGGAGGCAATAACATCAGTCCATTTACGCCTATTTCCTGTGCACGTTTTGCCAAAGTAATTGCTTCGCTGGTTGTCTGCTCTGCAATATTTACGATAACCGGAATTTTTCCTTCAACAATTCTTAAAGTTGTTTTTATCAAAACTTCTTTTTCTTCTTTAGTTAATGTACTGGCTTCACCAAGAGTTCCGCCCAATATAATTCCGGAAACTCCGGCATCGATTTGGGCTTTAATATTTTTTTCGAACATTACGAGGTCTAATTGACCTTCTTCTGTAAACTTTGTTGTTACAGCTGGCATTACGCCTTTCCAGTTTATCTTCATAACTTAATTTTTATCAAAAATAAAACTTATCCAAAGGGCTGTCTTTGTCATTATTAGCCGTTATCAATACTATATTACCCTATCTATTGTATAACTTGAAATTTTTGTTAATATTTACATAACCAAAAAAATCTACTTTGAAAATCTTACCATTTAAAATACCAAAAACCGAAAGAGAAGCCCTTATTTATCAGGAAGATATCGAGCGTATTTTTTATGATCAATTGCATCAGCATGAAGAAATTCAGATCAGTTATATCGTGAAAGGTTCCGGGACATTGATAGTTGGAGATTCAATAAATGATTATAAGGAAGGTGATATTTTAGTGATTGGCGAAAATGTGCCACATGTATTCAGAAGCAATACAGAAGCCAGTCCGGAATCTATAATGCTGACTTTATTTTTTACAAAAACCTCTTTTGGGAAAGATTTTTTTAGTCTTAATGACATGAGCAGTGTGGATGATTTTTTTAAGGAATCAGAATATGGAATGAAAATTTTATCGAATCAAAAAAAGATCACTCATCATTTTAATAAACTAAAGAACCAAAATAAAATACAGCGGATTGCTTCTTTCCTAAAGATTATAAACATTATCATATCTTCAGAGAAAACACCACTTTCTTCTTTTGTCTACAAAAAGAAATATACGGATGATGAAGGCCGACGAATGAGTGCTGTTTTTGAATATGCCATCGAGCTGTACCATCAGAATATTACTTTAGATGAGGTTGCAGAGAAAGCCAATATGAGTAAAAATGCTTTTTGCCGATACTTTAAAAAACGTACCAACAAAACTTTTTTTCAGTTTTTGATTGAAATCCGAATTGAAAATGCGTGCAAGCTTCTCCACAATAAAAAAGACCTTTCAATATCATCCATATCTGAGCTTTGCGGGTTTCAGGATATCGCTAACTTCAATCGGAAATTTAAGGAATTAAAAGGAATTTCTCCTTCTCATTATCGTGCACAATTTTAGGTTTAATTTCAATTCAGAAGCTTGCCAAAATTCAACTTCGGTAAATCCCTTCCCTCTTCTCATACTATTTCATTGTAAAAACCTACTCCGTCATTCAATGGTTTTTAATTGTGGAAATTCTCTGATTTCTAAATCTAACAAGAAACCAATTTCTAATCAGCAATTTATTATGTACGTTTTATTTGCAAAAAATTTTGTTATCCAATTTTAACAATAGCCATAATAACGCTATATTTTGACAAAATATTATTACAAATTCGGACTTAATAAAACTATTTTTGGGAAAATTTTTACAGAAAATTTCTAGAACCCAATAATTCATGATCAAAAAATTACCTTTTCTTCTTCTTATCCTATTTTTATTTCAAATCGAACTTACTTTTAGCCAGACAAATACAAATACTCTTATTGATAATTTTGTAACCACCATGGACAAGGCTGGTTTATCAAAAAGCCAGACTGCCAAAGTCAGGGATTTAATTATTGAAAGAAACAGACTTATTGCCGAGGATACAAAACTGCAAAACGAACTGAAAGCCAAATACCCTTTTGTATTTCATGATGAAG
>JBDTRA010000081.1:0-23044 GCA_039931915.1 Flavobacterium sp.
TTCTATCTACATTTCCTCCAACACAATGCGGAATAGCTACTTATACACAAGACACCATTAAAGGGATTACGAGTGTTTTTGGGAAATCTATTAATTGTGAAATCTGTGAACTGGTCAATTTTCCTAAAGAACCAACACAGGCTTTTACGTTAAATACCAAAAACAGGGAAGATTATGCAAGGGTTGCCAAAGAAATCAATAATGATGATTTGGTAAAACTTGTTCATATCCAACATGAATTTGGTTTATTCGGAGGAGAATACGGGGAGTATTTATTAGAATTTTTAAATGCCATAAAAAAACCGGTGACTTTTACTTTTCATAGTGTTATTCAAAAACCAAATGATAAATTGAGAACTTTTGTCAGATTACTGCTTTCCTACAGCAATTCGGCTTTTGTAATGACAAACCAATCTGCGGAAATCCTGGTTAACGATTATGGTATTGAAAAAGATTTTATCACTTGTGTCCCACACGGAACCCATGTTGTTATTTTTGAAGCACCTGCACAGGCAAAACAAAGATTCAACATTGAAGACAGAAAAGTACTTTCTACTTTCGGGCTTTTGGGTGAAGGGAAAAATATTGAAACCGGCCTGAAAGCAATGCCAAAAATTATCAGAAACACACCTAATGCCCTTTATTTAATTATTGGAAAAACACATCCGAATTTAATTAAAAATGGCGTAGACGAATATCGAAACAAACTGGAAGCCATGGTTGAAAATTTAAATTTAAAAGACAACGTACGTTTCATAAATGAATATTTGGATACGGATGAGCTTTTAAATTATCTAAAAGCAACTGATGTTTACCTGTTTACCTCAAAAGACCCTAATCAGGCTGTGAGCGGTACTTTTTCGTATGCGATGAGTTGCGCCTGTCCGATTGTGGCATCAAAAATTCCGCATACAGTAGAAGTCTTAACTCCGGATTCCGGGATTTTAGTTGATATTGGAGACGCAGATCAATTTGCTAAGGCTACCATAAAATTACTTTCGGATGATAATCTGAGAGAAGAAATGGGGAAAAATGCTTTTCGCAAAATGCGGGCTTCTTCCTGGGAAAATGTAGCTATCATCCATATGAACACATATACCAAATTAATTGAAAATTCTGCTCCGATAGAATTCGATTATCCTGAAATTCAGTTGATGCATGTCAAAAAAATGACAACCGAACTGGGTATTATCCAATTCAGCAACATTTCTATTCCTGACATTTCCTCAGGCTATACCTTAGATGATAATGCCAGAGCTTTGGTAGCACTTTGCATGCACTATAAATTGACCAATGACAAAGATGACCTGCCTTATATATTGATTTATCTGGACTTTATTGATCGTTGTCAAAAAGAAACAGGTAATTTTATTAATTATGTTGATCAAGATAACAGAGAGCATATCGAGCAAAATGCAGAAGTGAATTTAGAAGATTCAAATGCAAGGGGAATCTGGGCTTTAGGAAGTGTAATTTCAATAAAAGATATCCTTCCGGAGAATATTGTAAACAAAGCATCAGCCTGTTTCTTAAAAAGTTTAAAATGGGCAGAAACAATTCAGTCCCCACGTTCTATTGGTTTCGCAACCAAAGGATTGTATTTATATAACTCTGTACTTCCTAATTTGTACGTATCAGCTATTATTAATAAACTGAATGCCAAATTGGTTTCAAATTATGAAATTCATAACACTCCGGATTGGAGATGGTTCGAAAATTATCTTACTTATGGAAATGGTATTCTTCCGGAATCTATGCTGTATGCCTATTTGGTTACCAGCAAACCTATTTATAAAAGAATAGCACTGGAATCACTTGACTTCCTGCTTTCAAAAATGTACACCAACGATGGCTTCAAAGTAATTTCGAATAATGGATGGTATCATAAAGGCGGACAGCCGGAAGAATTTGGAGAACAGCCCATAGATGTTTCCTATATCATTCAAACTTTAAATGCGTTTTATAATACATTTAAAAATCCATTATATAAAGAGCATATGAAAACAGCTTTTAACTGGTTTTTAGGTAAAAACCACTTAAATCAAATCATGTACAACCCTGTAAGCGGAGGCGGATATGACGGTCTTGAAAAAGAAAATATAAATCTTAACCAGGGAGCCGAATCTACAGTATGCTATCTGACTGCCAGATTAATAATGGAAAATTTTAAGGAAGCAGAATGTAAAGTAATTGATTTGGTAAAAACAAAAGCAGATTTGATTATAAATTCTTAAACAAACTCTACATTTTATAAAAAAGTCCCTTTAATCCAAAGGGACTTTTTTTTGTTTAAATCTGTTTGCAACGTCAATATGCCCTATTTATTGTGTTGCTTTCAATGTAAATTATATAAACATAGTTTAAAGTTGTGTAATGGGATATTGTGATTACAAGAGTATCTTTAAATAAGGGAAATAACCATTTTTCTCTATTTGTTTGTTAAATAAGTAACTAAAAATCAGCCATTTTGATTATCACTCTAAAAAATACATTCGAAGATGTAGGGAATGCAACCAAGTTTGCCATGCGGTTTTTTAAGCAGGTTTTTATACCTCCGTATGAAACCAGGCAATTCCTCAAACAATGTTATGTTATAGGGTATAAATCATTGCCGTTAGTCGCTATAACCGGTTTTATTATGGGTTTGGTGCTTACATTGCAATCACGGCCCACATTAGTGAAATTTGGAGCTGAATCATGGTTACCGAGCATGGTAGCACTTTCATTAATTCGTGAAATTGCTCCTGTTATTACAGCCTTAATCTGTGCCGGAAAGATATCCTCAGGTATCGGTGCCGAATTAGGTTCTATGAAAGTAACAGAACAAATTGATGCCATGGAAGTCTCTGCTATCAATCCTTATAATTATTTAGTGGTCACACGAATTTTAGCCACAACCTTAATGGTACCGGTTCTCGTGATTTTTGCTGATGCAATTGGAATTGTGGGTGGTTATGTTGGTGTAAATATTCATGGCGATGTGAGTTTTTACCGCTATTTAGCCAAAATTTTTCATTCCCTGGAATTTCTGGACATCATCCCGGCTACTGTAAAAACTTTTTTCTTTGGTTTTTTTATAGGAATGATTGGGTGCTACAAAGGGTTTAATGCTGCAAACGGAACCGAAAGTGTTGGTAAAGCTGCCAACTCAGCCGTCGTAACAGCATCGCTTACCATTTTTATTATTGATATGCTGGCTGTTCAGATAACCGATTTATTTTTTTAAAATGATAAAAGAAAAAGAAAATACAGAAGCTAAAACCAAAGCAGGTCAAAAAGAGGTAATAATAGAAATCAAGGATTTATATAAAACTTTTGGCAGGGATAACCATGTTTTAAACGGAGTAAATTTTACCGTAAACAAAGGGGAAGATTTAGTGATTTTAGGACGTTCAGGCTCTGGAAAATCGGTAACCATAAAATGTATCGTTGGATTAATAATACCCGATAAAGGTGAAATAAATGTTTTTAATGAAAACATTATAGAACTTAAAAAAAAGGAATTGAATGAAATAAGAGTCCGGATAGGTTTTTTGTTCCAAAGCGGTGCTTTATATGATTCTATGACCGTCAGAGAAAATTTAGCCTTTACTTTAAGAAAACACAAACGGGAGCTGACTCGTGATGAAATAGCAGCTGAAGTACTGGAAGCCTTGGATAGTGTAGGTTTAAGTGATGCGATTGACAAAATGCCTTCGGAATTATCAGGAGGGATGCGTAAAAGAATTGGTCTGGCACGTACTTTAATTTTAAAACCTGAAATTATCTTATATGATGAGCCAACTACGGGTTTAGACACGATAACCTCAAGGGAAATCAGCGAATTGATATTAGATATCAAGCATAAACGCAAAACTACTTCTATCATTATTACACACGATATGGCTTGTGCAAAACTTACTGCCGACCGTATTATTGTTTTAAAAGAAGGAAAAATACAAGCCGAAGGAACGTACGAAGAATTAGAAAAAAGTGAAGATGAATGGGTACGCTCATTCTTTGAATAAAAATAAAATCAAAAAAAACAAAAACAAAAATCATGGATAAGCAATCTGGATATACCTGGAAATTAGGAATGTTTGTAACAATAGGCTTGTTGCTTTTTATACTGGCAATATATTTTATTGGGAAACAAAAAAATCTTTTTGGATCTACATTCCGAATTACATCAAACTTTAAAACCGTAAGCGGTTTGGAGATTGGGAATAATGTGCGATTTTCCGGAATCAACATCGGTACTGTAGATGAAATTCAGCTGGTTAACGACTCTACCGTGGTGGTAGCGATGATCATTAAAGATGATGTTCGTGAATTTATTAAAACTGATGCAAAAGCCAGTATAGGTTCTGACGGATTAATGGGTGATAAAGTACTTACCATTACTCCGGGCGTAAAGTCGCAAAAAGCAATTGCCAATAATGGGCAAATTGCCTCAATTAATGGTATTGAAATGAACGATATTATGAAAAGCGTTAAAAAGAGCGTTGATAATGCAGGTGTCATTACTGAAGAATTAGCCATTTTCAGCCATAGTATGAACAATGGTAATGGCGCTTTGGCAAGATTGGTCCGTGATGATAAAATGGCCAACAGCGTAACTAATACACTTTCAAACCTGGAAACAGGAACCAAAGGTTTCAGCGAAAATATGAAAGCCGCAAAAAGTAATTTTCTGCTTAGGGGTTATTTTAAGAAAAAAGAAAAAGAGAAAGAAGCTAAAAAAGAAGAACTGAAAGAAAAACAGGAAAAAGAAAAAGAACAACAGGAAAAAGAAAAAAAAGCCAAAGAGGAAGAGGCAAAAAAAGCCGAATCTGAAAAAGAAAAAAAATAACTATTTAAAATTCACGTCCGGAAATCAAAGTTTTAAATCTGTAAGTATGCCATTTTCATTCAAAAATAGCGCCTTAAAAACTCTTAAAGTAATTGCAATTACAATCGCTTCAGGTTTACTATTGCTTTTTTTAATCCCGTTGCTTTTCCCCGGAGAAGTAGCTTCTGAAGTAAAGAAAATTGCAAATGAACGTCTGGATACGAAAATGAACTTTTCGAAATCCAGACTTTCCTTTTTTACCCATTTCCCGTCCTTAACAGTTTCCTTAGAAGATTTATCGCTTACAGGTTCAGCTCCTTTTCATAAGGATACATTACTGCAGGCAGAGCAGGTGTCTTTTGGAATAAATTTAAAAAGATTAATTTTTGATAATGAAATAAAAATCAACAAACTCTATATTTCCAAAGCTTTAATAAATATAATGGTCAATCAGAAAGGAGAAGCCAACTACAACATTTATATTGCTCCTGATGATAAAAAAAATGCTTCTGAAGAAGGAACTGCTATTCGATTAGAACGAATTGATTTTGAAGATTGTCATGTAAAATATAATGATCGTTCGGCAAAAGTCCTGATTGATGCAAAAGGGTTTAATTATGTTGGAAAAGGAAACCTTAGCGAAGATATTTTTGATTTAAACACAAATGCCCAAATTGATAATGTCGATTTTTATTATAAAAAGACTGCCTACCTTAGAAAAAAAGAATTACATGCTAATTTAATTACCAGAATCAATACACATGCGCTATCGTTTATCCTTCAGAAAAATGAATTGCAGATCAATAAGTTACCTTTAAAATTTACAGGATTGCTTACCATTTTAAGGGATGGATATAAAATCAATATTAAAGCTGCCTCTGAAAACACAACCGTAAAAGACTTATTTTCCGTTATGCCTCCTGAATATCTAACCTGGCTGGATGAAACCGAAATCTCCGGAAAAAGTGATTTGCTTTTTACTTTTAAAGGGGATTATAATGTTTCCAAAAAACAAAAACCGGATTTGGCTTTTAATTTGAAAATTGATGATGGCGCTATAGATTATCAGAATGCTCCTGCCCCATTGACCGATTTTCAAATGAATCTTAATGCAATTATGCCTTCGCTTGACATCGAAAAACTTCTGATTAATTTAAAAACCCTGAAGTTTAAAGTTGGCGAGAAAGATTATTTTACCGCTTATTTGCGCAGTAAAGGTTTTAAAGAAATGACGGTAGATGCCAGTGTAAAAGGTGCTTTGGACCTTGCTACTGTCGATGCTGCAATAGGCTTAAACACAGTTGAATTAAAAGGGATTTTAAAAACCAATATTCAGGCAAAAGGCATATTCAGCAGTTCTAAAAAATTATTCCCTAAAACCATAGGTGGAATTTCGTTGCACGATGGCTGGCTAAAAACTGAGTCTTATCCCAACCCGATCACCAATATCACTTTTGTGGCTAATGTGCTCAATAAAGCCGGGACTTATAAAGATTTAATTGTGGCTGTTGCTCCTGCATCTTTTGTATTCGAAAAAAATCCGGTATATGTCAATGCAACACTTTCAGATTTTGGTGATTTGGCGTACAATGCCAAAGTAAAAGGAGAATTGAATGTGGGAAATATCTATAAAGTATTTTCTCAGAAAGGTGTTGACATTACAGGTTATGCCAAAGCAGATCTTTCTCTTAAAGGAAAACAAAGTTATGCAACAACGGGTCAATATGATAAATTAGATAACAGAGGTACTCTCATCCTAAAAAATATTAAGGCAACCTCGAAGCTTTTCCCAAAAGCATTTTTTATCAAACAGGGAAATTTTCGTTTTCAGAATGAAAAGATGTGGTTTGAAAGGTTTAATGCTTCTTATGGGAAATCAGATTTTGCTATTAACGGATACCTTCTCAATACCATCAATTATTTTTTAGAATCACATGGCACTTTAAGCGGTAATTTCAATATGAATTCAAAACTGATTAATGTCGATGAATTTATGGCACTAAAAAAGGGCGAGAATAAAGATCGAAATATTGAAGTTGAATATGCCAAAGAAGACCATCCAAAAGTGAGTGGTGTCGTCATTATTCCAAAAGACCTAAATGTAGGGCTCACAACGAATGTTGAGAAAGTAGAATATAAAGGATTAGTGCTCCATAAGCTTACCGGAAAAGCAGGTATTGCAAAAGGAAATTTTTATTTGGAAAATACCACTTTCAATATCATCGACTGCCTTGTTGGAGTCGATGCTTCATACAAAGATGAATCTCCGACATCTGCCCATTTTGATACTCACTTCAATGCTAAAGATTTTAGTGTGCAAAGAGCTTATCAAGAGATTCCGATGTTTCACGAAATGGTTACTGCTGCCGAAAAAGCACAGGGAATTATTAGTGTCGATTATAGAATAAAAGGAGATCTGAACGGAAATATGAGCCCTATTTATGAATCTCTGGAAGGTGAAGGAATTTTGAATTTGCGTAATGTGCAGGTTAAAGGCTTGAAATTATTTGACGGAATCAGTTCAAAAACCGGCCAAAAAGGTTTGGATAATCCTAACATGGAAGGCATTGAAATAAAATCCAGAATTAATAATAATTTAATCCATATTGAACCTTTTACTTTTACAGTAGCCACTTTTAGGCCTACTATAAAAGGCACCACAAGTTTTGATGGATTACTGGATTTAAGGATGCGGTTAGGGCTTCCCCCATTTGGTATTGTTGGATTCCCAATTGTAATTACAGGAACCCATCAGGAACCCAAAATTAAAGTTTTCAGCAAAACCGGTAAAAAAATAGATGGCGCTGTTTATGACGAAAAAAATAACAAAGTCATACGGGAAGAAAAAGTCAGTAAGCAAAAAATGAAATAAAAATGAAAAATAAAAAACAGAAAAATAGTAGTGCATTCGAAAAATTTGCGACCCGTGTTTCAAAAGCAGCCGGTAGTACACCTGCTTTTTTAAGCGCTTTTTTAATTGTTGTCGTTTGGGCAATTTCAGGCCCTTTTTTTGATTATTCTGAAACCTGGCAATTAGTTATCAACACAGGAACAACGATAATTACTTTTTTGATGGTTTTTTTAATTCAGAAAGCACAAAACAAAGACTCCCTTGCTATTCAATTGAAATTAAATGAATTGGTCGCTTCAAACGAATATTCCAGCAATAGTCTGGTTGACATTGAAAGTATGACCGAAGAAGAAATGATTATTGTCCAAAAGTATTATCACAGACTTAGTGAACTTGCTAAAAAAGACGAAAGCGTCAGAACATCACATTCGATTGCAGAAGCGCAGGAACAACACCAACGAAAAGATCAAAGCAGGTCACAAATGCGTACTAAAAACAGCATCAAAAAATGAAATTACGCTCAACAGAAACTTTCTGGCCATTAAAACATGCGATGGAAACGAGTTACCCCTCAATAGAATCAGATATAAATACAGAGGTTTTAATTATTGGCGGAGGAATTACCGGAGCCCTAATTGCCTATAAACTAATTAATGAAGGAAAAAAAACAGTATTGGTTGACCGCCGTGATATTTGCAACGGAAGTACGGCTGCCAGTACGGCTTTGCTTCAATATGAAATTGACGTAGCATTGCACGAATTAATAAAAATCAGAGGTCATGAATGTGCTGTTGACAGTTATAAAAATGGAAAAAAAGCAATTTTTGACCTGAGTACCATCGTAGAGACCATAAAAAGTGATTGTCAGTTTGAGTTTAAAAAAAGTATTTATTTCTGTTCATTAAAAAAAGATCTGCCATTTTTACAAGCCGAATTTGAAACCAGAAAAGAAAATGGTTTTGATGTAGATTGGCTGGATAAATCTGATTTAGAAAAAATGGGTTTAAATGCCATTGCAGCGATAGAATCTAAAACTGCAGCTGTTATGGATCCGTATCAGTTTGCTCAGGATTTACTTCTTTATTGTAAAAAAAAAGGAATGCAGATTTTTGACCGCACTAATATTATTTCCACTCAAAATCAAAATGGAAAACTGACAGCCCATACCGAAAATAAATATAATATAGTTGCAGATCACATTATACGCTGCAGCGGTTATGAAAGCACCGAAACACTTACAGAAAAAGTAGTGGATCTTAAAAGTACCTACGTTATTGCATCTGAGAGTATTCCAGACTTACCCAATATTTTTAAGAAGGCTATTTTTTGGGATACTTCCTCTCCTTATTTATATTTCAGGACCACATCAGATAACCGGATTATTATGGGCGGTGGCGATGAGGATTTTAGAGATCCTGAGAAAAGGGATAAACTCTTACCTAAAAAAGAGCAATTTCTTTTGAAAAAATTTCAAAGAAAATTCCCTGAAATTGATTTTAAAATTGATTATTCCTGGGCTGGGACTTTTGGAGAAACAAAAGACGGACTGCCCTACTTCGGAAAACCAAATCCGAATAAAAATGAACATTTTGTTTTAGGTTTTGGCGGAAACGGAATAACTTTCAGTGTTATCGGCATGAATTCTATTTTGGATTCTATCAACAATAAAAAGCATCCGGATTTAGAGTATTATAAATTTGGAAGATAATTTTTTTAGAATTACAACCCTGCTTGTTAATGACGAACTACTTTTTATTCATAAAAAATTTTCTATCCTAAAAAAGTAGAAACTGCAAAAGATTTTTAAATAATCTAATCTCAGACCATCAAAAGAGGTTTAGTTGTACAAAACAAAAAATGCCGCATTCAGCGGCATTTTTATTCTAGATAATTCTATGAATTCAAAACTTTTAATTAAGCGGTAATAGCCAACGGACTTTGATTAAATTTATATTCTTTCGGGCTGCAATTGAACTTTTGTTTGAATATTTTAGAAAAATAACTTCTGCTTGTAAAACCAATACAATACACTATCTCTGAGATATTCAAATCAGAATTTCTAATCAGGATCTCTGCTTTTAAAATTCTCATGTGCGTAATAAAATCGTTTACAGTCCTGTCATGAATCATTTTAAAACCTTCCTGTAATTTGTTTGGGGATAAACCTGATTTTTTACTCAATGATTTTATTGTAAACTGCTCTTCCGGATTTGCTTTTATAAAATCAGAAAGTCGTTTTATTTCTTCCATCTCTCTGATGGTAAGGCAATTTGTTTCTTTCGCAGCATTATTCATATCATCAGAATGCTGCTGGATTTCCATTGCCAAAATAATTTTCAAAATGCCTTCTTTTAATAAATTTCTAACAATGCCATTTTGGGTAATGTCATTTAATTGTTCGATTTTCTCAGCTATTTTCAAATTATAGGAGCCCACATAAAAGAAGTTATTGATACTGCTTTTTTCAAAAAATGTTTTTTTAACTTTATAATTTAAAGAATTATTTTGGATGCTCCTTTCAGCATTTTGAGTACCAACAACGATTAATGTAAGCTTTGTATTGATGTTTTTTTCAAAAAACAAAACATTACTTTCCTCCTGTCTTGAAGAAACTATAGCTGTTTGAAACTTTTTTAATTTTCTTTCTATACCAGAATTCCCAAAACTATGTGATAAATTTCCTTTAGAACAATAGGCAAAATAAACAGGTGAAATATCCGGATTTGTAATATTTATTTTCAAATCTTCAGAAAAAACCATATCAAACTGCAGGCATGAAATAGAATCAACAAAAGAAGAACCAACAATAGTACCTTTGGCAAAATTATTGCTTACTTCCAAAGCATATTCATCTGAATCAAAAGTTATTTTTCCTCCTAAACTCAATGTTAATTCTTCAAATATATTTTTAATTTTATCGGTATGTATAGTAACTATTTTCATTTTTCGGGGATTTAAAATTCTATAATTATCTTGGGCTGACAGAATATGGATTTGATTCCCATATAAAACAACTCAAAATCTATAACCCAAAATTCGTTTAAAACCTCATTGAATGTGTTATATAATTTCTTTGATTTGTTTTATAATTATCTCTAAATAATGATTTTAACATAATTAAATATGAAAAGCTTTTCTTTTGCACCCATTTCAAAACCTGATGCCACCATTTTAATTTTAGGCACGATGCCCGGAACCAAATCACTTGAAATTCAGCAGTATTATGGTCATTCAAGAAATAATTTCTGGCGTTTTATGTTTGAAATTTTAAATGAGGATTTCTCAGCTGATTATGAAACCAAAAAAAGACTTCTATTACAAAATAAGATTGCATTATGGGATGTTTTGCAATTTTGTGAAAGGATCGGAAGTCTGGACAGCGCCATTAAAAATGAAATTACCAATGATTTTGAGTTGTTTTTAAAGCAAAATCCAAACATTAAAGCTATTATTTTTAACGGTCAGAAAGCAGCTGCCTTTTTCAAAAAATATGTTACATTAAAAAAAGACAGTTCTTATCAGCTTATCACTTTACCATCTACCAGTCCGGCTAATGCGGGAAAATCTTTTGAAGCCAAATTGAACGAATGGAAAATAATCAGGCAATTAAAATAAAATTTTTCTGGTCTGAATGATATAACATTATCGTTATAAAATGTAAAATTCTGTAAGTATGTTTAAATAATTTTATCATTATAATAATTTTAAAATGTAAAATCATGAAAAAGATACTTTTAATAAGTAAACTGCTTTTAGGTGCAGGAATAATTTTATTGAGTCTGAATTCTTGTAAAAATGAAACAAAACAAGAAGATCCAAAAGAAGTTGCCGAAGATCAAAATGAGGCTAAATTTGATGATTCAAATTCAAAAGAAAATGATTCTGAATTTTTAGTTGATGCAACCGAAATCAATTTGGAGGAAATCGCAATTGGTCAGTTGGCCCAACAAAAGAGTACCAATCCTGAAATTAAAAAATTTGGGAAAATGCTTGTTGATGATCATACCAAATTATCAGGAGAAGTTAAAACTGTAGCCCAAACCAGAAATTTCTCGTTGCCAACTTCAATTACTGAAGACGGAAAAGAAGAATACGACAAACTAAATGAAAAATCCGGTTTGGATTTTGACAAAAAATTTGTTGATATGATGATTGATGGTCACGAAAAAGCAATTGATAAATTTACTAGTGCATCAAAAAAATCAAATGATGAAGAAATTAAAACATGGGCATCAAACAATATTGCTTCCCTGACTGCACATCTACAACATGCTAAATTACTTAAACAGGATTTAGACAAAAAATAATATATTTAAGTATTGGTTATTCATTATTTAGGGAAAAAAGCTATTCTTTTTAAAAGGTAGCTTTTTTTATATTTGTATTCAATAAAATATTATGAAACCACAATCTTACAAAAATCATATTCGATTTTACCCACCTCATCATTTTGTATATTATCCTATTCTGATACTATTTTTAGTTACCAGCATTTATTTTGCAATTGCCTCAACCAATCATCTTTTATGGGCTTTTATAGCTGTTATTTTTGTTTTTTTGTTTTGTCTTGCTTTTATGCTTCGTCAGCATTATGCCCTTATTTTACAAAACAGAATTGTTAAATTGGAGCTCAGATACCGTTATTTTGTATTAACCGGAAACAGACTCGAAGCTATTGAATATAAGTATACTGACGATCAATTATATGCCTTTCGATTTGCATCAGATGCCGAGTTTTTACCTCTTATGGAACGGTCAATTAAGGAAAATCTTTCCGGTGATGACATAAAAAAGGCAATCGTGAACTGGAAAGGTGATTATTGCAGGGTCTGAAAAATTTCAATGGCAATGGCAAATATCAATTTCAATGGCAAATGGCAATAGCAAATTCAAATTATCAATGTGAATCTCAACTCTAAATATCAATTTTAAGATTTATCTAATTAGAAAAGCAAATCAGGTTTTAAAAATACTTTGAAGAAAAAATTCACCTATAAAACCATATAAAAAAAGCGACATACGAGTCGCTTTTTTTGTAATTTATTCTGAAGCTTCTAATTGGAGAATTACATTCTGATACCGTTTTCCTAGTGAGAATAATTGTTCGGCAAAAATCATAACTGCCAGTGGGAAAAAGAAAAAAGAGAGTAGATTTTCTTCGTATAAAAAATAGATTGCTATCATATAAATTCGTGTATATTCCAGATAATAAATCCATTTTCGCTGTTCTAATATGGCTCCGCAATTGATTAATGTTATCAAAATGGCAGACAATACAAAAACTTTGTCAAATACATTTAAAAACTCAAAATAATAGGTAAAAACAGTGAGAAACAAAGTAGAAATCCCTAATTGAATATAAAGGTAATTCCTGAATCGAAGTCTTTGATTTGGATTGGCTTTGTCCTGAAGAAAGCGTCTTTCCAATATCGGTCTAATATCCTGATCCATATGTGCAGGGCTTCCAAAAATGGCTTTCCATTTGGCTTTAAAACCTTTTGAGCGCTTCCATAATTCATAAATTTCGAAATAATAATGGAAGTGCTGCCACAAGAAACTGTAACTTTTTAGCGGATGCGTTAATCCGTATTTTGGTTTTTCTTCTTCTTCCTGGAAAGTTCCAAAAATACGATCCCAAAAGGTGAACATATCACCATAATTTTTGTCTAAATATTTTTCGTCAGAAGCGTGATGAATTCCATGAATCGATGGTGTTACAAAAACATATTCGAGCCATTTTATTTTTCCGATAAGTTGTGTATGCGTAAAAAAAGAATAGGCTCCGTGAACAATCAACATTGTGATTACCATTGCAGGATGAAACCCAACAAACGGAAGTACACACCAAAACCCTGTCCTGACTATGGCCTGTAAAGTCGTAATTCTGGCTGCAGCTGTAAAATTAAATTCTTCACTATGATGGTGCACAATATGCGCTGCCCAGAAAAAATTGACTTCATGCCCTAACCGATGATACCAATACCAGACAAAATCGGTTGCAAGAATTAAAGCAAACCATACCAAAGCATTGCCCGGAATATCAAAAATTCGATAATTATCATAAATCACATAATACAATTGGTAAAAACTTGCTGCGATAAATAAATTAATCAACCGCTCAGCAATACCAATGCTTATATTCGAAACGGAACTTTCATAATTAAAAATTTCCGGTCTTTTTCTTCGCTGTGCTATCTTATATTCAATAAATAAAAAGAGGAAAAAAGCCGGCATTGCGAAGGCAAGAAAGTTTATATTCTTCATCTTTAAAAATTATTTTTTTTTATTCATAAAAAACGCAACTACAATCATTACACTTTAAACGAAAAAGACATTTTCATCAACTATTACCATTTATCTTTAAAACGATAACAATCAACGAAAATAATCTTAATCTTCATTAGAGCCAATTTCTAATTCTGTTTAAATTTTGGAGCATCCAGCGCTATTTCTTTTACCGATTGTGTATCAGCTACTTTCTGCAAAGCAATAATATAAGCTGCAATACGTGGCGTAACATTATATTTGGAAGCAATTCTAAAAACGGTTTCAAAACCTTTTTCTAAAATATCTTCCAGTCGTCTGTTAATCTGATGAATTCTCCAGGACTCAAAAAGCGAATTCTGAAGCCACTCGAAATAAGAAACCGTTACACCTCCTGCATTCGCTAAAATATCAGGAACTACCAAAACATTATTATCATACAATATTTTATCAGCATCAGAAGAAACTGGTCCGTTTGCTCCCTCAACGATGATTTTAGCACGAATATCATTGGCATTTTTTTGGGTGATAACATCTTCTTTTGCTGCCGGAATAAGGACATCAACTTCCAAAAGCAATAATTCTTCATGTTTAATGGCAATCGAATTAGGATAGCCTTTAATGCTTTTATTGTTTAGATTATAATATAGGATCAGTTCAGGGACATTGATTCCTTCGGGATTATAAAAAGCTTCTGAAACATCACTGACTGCCACAACTTTCAATCCTTTTTCAAACAAAAACAAGGCAGAATGCAGTCCAACATTCCCAAAACCCTGAATTGCAACAGTTGATCTTGCAGGTCTTAATTTTAATTTTTGAAGAGCCAAAAGCGTAATGATACTCACACCTCTGCCTGTGGCTTCTACCCTGCCCAAAGATCCTCCTGAATGTAAATGTTTTCCGGTCACAACGGCATGCATGGTTTTACCGTGAACTAATGAAAATTCATCCATTAACCAGCCCATTTCGTCTGGACCCGTTCCCATATCCGGTGCTGGAACATCCTTGTCAGGCCCAAAAATATCTGATAAGGATTTTGTATAAGCTCTTGTAATTTTCTCCAGTTCTGTTTTGGAAAGGGTTCTTGGATCACAGATAATTCCGCCTTTTGCACCTCCAAACGGAATTCCCGTTACGGCAGATTTCCAGGTCATCCATGCCGCTAAAGCTTTTACCTCATCCAGATTCACAGCAATATCATAACGGATTCCGCCTTTTGACGGTCCTAAGGCAGTATTGTGAATTACCCGGTATCCTTCAAAATTTTGAATGTTGCCATTATCCAGTGTTATCGAGAAATTAACTACGATTTGTTTTTCCGGCTTTTGTAATTTCTGCCTGATTGATTCATCTAATTTTAGAATATCCGCCGCTGTATTAAAACGGTCAATCATTGATTGAAAGGGATTCTGTTTTATTATTTCTATGCTCATGATTTTATTTTTTTTAAGATTTTTATTCAGTTGATTAAAAATTTAATACTTCTAAGCCTTTTGCAATGACACAAATAAGCACTTATTATTTTATAAACACAGCAACAGCAACATCGTATTTTCATAAGCAGGCTTTGCATCATCGTATTGGTATTTCTATTTGATCTCATTTGTTTTATTTTTTATTATTTCTAAAAAAAGCCTTTCATGTTTTATGAAAGGCTAAAAAAAAAAATAACTAACAAGTATTTCTCTATTAACGCCATTTCATTACATAGTACATCATGCAGCATATCGCGAAGCTGCACATGACCTGAATGATATTTTGACTATAGTTTTTCATTGTTGTTGCAAATCTATAAATAAATTTTATAAACTCTATAGAATTAGTATAATTTATTTAAAAGAATATCAGACAAATTTAAAAAAAGCCTGAAAACTAACATTTTAAGAGATAAAAAAAATTATTTAAATTGTGAAATAACAATAAAAACAATGGCAATTAAGGCAAAAAATATACCTGTGAAGTTAATTTTGGATAACTTTTCTTTAAAAAAAATCAAGCCAACAAGACTTCCCAAAATAATAACACCCAAATTCATTCCTGCAAAAACAGTTGACGGATTTTCTGAAAAAGCTTTATGTGCTTTAAGATAAAATAAAATATTTCCGAAATTACAAAGTCCGACCAAAGCGCCAAAAAGGAAATTTCTGTAGTTTAATTTGTCCTTTTTAATTATACTTTCATAGACTACAACTAGTAAAGAAACAGCTAAAGCAATATCAAAAACTACAAACAAAGAAGTTGTATAAGGTAAAGCCGTATAAAGAGCAATTTGCTTAAAAAGTATATCGATAACTCCAAAACCAACTAAAACAACTGCAGGATAAATCCATTTATTCTGATGGTTATCCGAAGGTTTTTTTAAAATGAATAAAAATGCTAAAAAGCCAATTATCAGACCAATAATTTTGTACCAATTAAACTCTTCATTAAAAATAAACCAGGCTGCCAATATCGGAATAAACAGTGATAATCTTTGAGCTGCATCGGTCTTTACAATTCCCACATGTTTAATCGAAGACACTAAAAAGAGAAAAATCACAGGCAATAAAATACCAATAAACAGATAAATATGCCAAGGGGCGCTTGAATCGATTTCCGAAAGATCCGGGCTAAAGATAAAATAGCAAAGTGTAAGCGCAAAGATATAATTGGAAGCCACGATCTGAATCGTATTACAATTATAACCTCGGGTCATTTTAAAAATCGCCCCTACTGTTACGCTACAAATAATACTTAGAATCAGATACAACATAAAAATTATATTTTTTAAATGTAAAAATAAGATTTAAAAATCATTCAAAAAAAACCCGGACAGGTTAATGAAACCTTCCGGGCAATTTTTATAATTTCAGTTATGTTTTAGCAGACACTCCTTTTTTGCTTCATTCCAAAAACATGATGTGTGTTAAAAACCAGTACAGCAATAAAAATAATACTATAGGCCAAAATCTGTAATGGTGTTATTTTTTCTTTATACACCACATTAGCCAGCACAAAAGCAATCATTGGATTAATGTTTAATAGCATCCCAACTGTAGAAGAATTGATTCCTGAAAGTGCATATAAATTTAAAAATAACGGAATAATAGTAAAAAATACAGCTATGGTTTCTATGCAAAAATAAAACTTAAAATCGGTCGGGATAGGTCCGCTGTAAGCTGAATAGAAAGGCAATAGAAACACGGCGGCCAAAGTAATATGAAAGGTAAGGACAATAAATTTATCAAAACCTTTGTTGAGACGCTGACTTACTAAATAACAGGCATAAGTAAATCCTATAATTATACTAAAAAACATATCCATAATATCAGCATAGGACAATAACAAACAGCCTGTAATACTCATTCCGACAGACAGCCATTGTGTTTTTGTCAATTTTTCCTTTAAAATAAAATAAGCTAATAAAGTGGTTAAAATGGGGCAAACCAAATAGGCCAGTGAGGTTGCCTTTACACTAACATGGTTCATTACATAAATAAATGTAAACCAGTTGGCCATCAAAAAAAAACTGCCGCCAATATTTAATAAAATGGTTTTCTTTTTTTCAGGAACAGGTAAGGATCTGAACGTTTCAATCGTTTCTTTTATGCTTTTTCGCTTAAAAGCTAAAGCAATAAGTAACATTAAAAAACTACAACTAAAAACGCGATAGAATAAAATATCCAAAGAAGGATATTCATGAATTGGTTTCAGCACAAGGCTAAAAAATCCCCAAATAACATATGCAGTAATAGCGGCCAGGTAATATTTTGTAGTTTTCACAGGTTTCTTTTTTAAATTTATTTCTGATGAAGCAAATTTCTTAAAAATAAAACAGCAATACAGATACAGTTTTTGTAAATTGCACCATAACAGTTTTTTTTATGAAATCGCCATGATTCTAAATCACAGACTAAAATAAAGAATGACGATACCATAAAAAACAAATATTATTTTTCACATGAAAAATTCAAATTACTTATACCTGCAATTTGCCGACAGGATTGAAAAACAGATAAAATCGGGCATTTTGAGTGTTGGGGACAAGTTACCATCTATTCGTGAAGTCTGCGCAGAAACGGGTTACAGCATGAGCACGGTCAGTAAGGCATATTACGAAATTGAAAGCCGTTCTTTGATCGAATCAAGACCTCAGTCCGGTTATTATGTGAGTAATATTTCGTCACGACCTCATGCACAATGTTCCCCGAGCAGTCCGGTTTTAAGCGTTGCCAATATTGAACGGGAAGATTTAATCGACTTGGTTTATGGTGATATGAGGGCGAAAGATGTTACAATGCTTTCACTGGGTTTTCCGTCAAACGAGCTCTTACCAATCGCAAAACTGAATAAAGGAATGATTCAGGCAATGCGATCGTTACCCAATAGCGGAACGAGTTATGAAGACATACAGGGAAATCTTAATTTACGAAAAGAAATTGCACGTTGGTCGTTTACCTGGGGAGGTTCTCCAACAGAAGAAGATATTATAACAACTCCCGGTTGTGTAAGCGCTATATCGCACTGCCTGATGACACTGACCAAACCGGGAGATACTATAATTACTGAAAGTCCTGTCTATTTTGGCGTTTTACAATTAGCAAAATCTTTAGGTTTATATGTTATGGAATTACCGACTAATATGACAACCGGAATAGAACTGGAGGCTGTAAAAAAAGCAATTTCGACCAAAAAAGTAAAAGCTTGCGTATTGATGAGTAATTTCAGTAATCCCTCAGGAAGTATGATGCCAAACGAACATAAAAAAGAAATTGTCCGGTTAATGGAATTTCATAATATCCCACTTATTGAAGATGATATTCATGGTGATTTGTATTTTGGTACAAGTCGTCCAACCAACTGTAAAACATATGATGAAAGCGGAATTGTGCTTTGCTGCAGTTCGGTTTCTAAAACTTTGGCTCCCGGATATCGTGTAGGCTGGGTTTTACCGGGGAAATTTAAAAAAGAAATCCTGCGGACTAAATTATATCACACGATCTCCTCTCCTACTATTACACATGAAGTTGTAGGCGATTTTCTTAAAAATGGCCGATATGAAAATCATCTCCGCAAAATTCGCCAGATATTGAATCACAATTGCAATAATTACATCAATACCGTTTTAGAATCTTTCCCAACGGGAACCAAAGTCAGTCAGCCACAAGGCGGATTTTTTCTTTGGGTTGAACTTGATAAAAAAATGGATACAGCCGATTTTTATCATTTGGCCATGAAACACCATATAAGTATTGCACCGGGAAGGATTTTCTCTTTTCAAAATCAATTTTCGAATTGTATGCGATTGAGTTTTGGCCTCCCCTGGACAAATGAATTGCGACAATCGATACAAACCTTAGGCAAACTTGTCGATTTATAAACATGTAATAGTCTGCATTGTTAGAATATCACCACGAATTGAACAAATTAGCACGAATTAATTTGTGGAAATTTGTGCAATTTGTGGTAGAAAACATTTTAGAAGCTAAAGCTAA
This sequence comes from Flavobacterium sp., assembly GCA_039931915.1. Classification (GTDB taxonomy): domain Bacteria; phylum Bacteroidota; class Bacteroidia; order Flavobacteriales; family Flavobacteriaceae; genus Flavobacterium. The sequence continues at coordinate 19,403 of JBDTRA010000081.1, forward strand.
AATGCACTTTAGTATATCGTTTTAACTATTTTCTGTGAGCAATAAAAAGCCAGGCAACGCAAATAACAAGCGTTGTCTCGTCAACAACTATGAAGGAAATAAACAGAACCAACAGACCATTTCAAAAAGTTATTCACTCTTCAGCCAGCCTGTAATACTCATTCGGGTATTTTGAGTTACTAAAACTTCATGGACCAATTCGTCGCTTTTAAAGAAAACTGTTTTGCCCTGAGTAGGCGAAATTTTTTGATTATTATTTGGTTGATGAATCAGTAATTCGCCACCATCTGCATCCTGCCAATTGCTGTTGAGGTAACTGATCATCGAATATTTCCGGCTGGGATTGTTTTTAAACTGGTCCAAATGTTTCAGATAAAAATCACCTTTTTCGTATAAGGCATAATGAAATTCATAGCCAGTAATTCCGGTGTAGCAGCTTTCATTTAAATAAAGAATAAAAGCATCTATTTTGGCAAAAAACTCATTTTCGAAGACATTATTATGTTTCTTATCTAACCAATAGATCGAATCACTTCTGATAGCACCGTCATAAGACAGTTTATCTGAGTTTCCGATTCCGGCAGCCAGCAATAAACTTTTTTGATTTAAATCGAGTAAATTTTGTTTTAGATTATTGGCTAATTCAGCACTTAAAAAATGCTCCGATATGCCAACTTTATTTTCGATATAACTCACAATCAAATCTTCAAAACTATCTTCCATTGTATTTTAGGAAAACTGCAAATACAGCTAACGGAGCAAGGTAGACGAAATAAAACTGGTAATGCGTTTTTTTCAAATAATAAACCCGACAGCGTTTTGAAATTTGTCGGGTTTGGTTTCTTATGCAATCATAATTTACAATTTACTGATATAGCTTCCGTACATATCCTTAAACTGATGTCCTTGTGCAAAACGGTCCTTACTTAGTTTTTTATATTCGACCAAAGCCCATAAAATAAATTCCTTAATGAAATATTGGTCATTTTTATCCAGCTGGGGCTGGTATCTTTTTATCAGGATATCCAGTGGAGTTACTTCATCCAAAATATTTTTATATTCTGTATCCGAAGCTTCATCTAACAATTCGAAACCGCTTTCTGTGAAAAACCATTCAATTAAATCAGTATAAGGTGTTTTTTCATCCGGTTTTTCAAGCTTTTCTATCTTTGGAAAATGATTTGAAAATAAAGTTCGAATCGCAGACCCAATTAAATTCTGTGCTACTACAGCAGCTCCTTCCTGTTCTCCTTCGTAAACCAATTCGACTTTTCCTGTAATCGCAGGAATAATTCCAATAAAATCAGACAAACGCAAAACAGTATGATCAACTCCCGCTTTTAAAGCACGGCGCTCTGCAGTACTAATTAAATTTTCGAAAGCAGTAATACTCATTCTGGCACTTACACCACTTTTATTATCTATGTATTCGCTGTCTCTGGCCTCAAAACTTATTTGCTCCAGAATATCTTTGGCTAAACTCGGAACATATACAATTTCACTTTGAGTCTCGTCCAATTTAGCTTCCTGCTCCGTTATCGTTCTCGCAATTGCAACACTTTCAGGATAGTGTGTCAAAATTTGTGAACCAATTCTGTCCTTCAGCGGCGTTACAATACTTCCTCTGTTGGTATAATCTTCCGGATTGGCAGTAAAAACAAATTGCATATCAAGCGGCATTCTTAACTTAAATCCTCTGATCTGAATATCTCCTTCCTGCAAAATATTGAATAATGCTACCTGAATTCTCGCTTGCAAATCAGGCAATTCGTTAATTACAAAAATACAGCGATTCGCTCTTGGAATCATTCCGAAGTGGATTACCCTGTCATCAGCATAAGACAATTTTAAATTTGCGGCTTTTATTGGGTCGACATCACCAATTAAATCGGCAACGGTAACATCCGGCGTAGCCAGCTTTTCGAAAAAACGTTCGTTTCTGTGCAACCACAAAATTGGTGTTTCATCACCTTTTTCGGCAATAAGATCTTTTGCAAACCGGGAAATCGGATTAAACGGATCATCATTAATTTCAGAACCGGACACAAACGGAATATATTCGTCTAACAATTCGATCATTTTACGCGCCAATCGGGTTTTGGCCTGACCTCTAAGACCTAGTAAATTGATATTATGACGGGATAAAATCGCTCTTTCCAATTCCGGAATTACGGTGTTTTCAAAACCATGAACGCCTTCAAAAACAGGTTCTCCTGTTTTAATTTTCTCGCGAAGGTTTTCTCTTAATTCATCTTTGATCGATTTGGTTTTATATCCTGCCGCCTTTAACTGACCTAATGTATTTATATTTTCTATTTTCATTTTATTTAAAATTTGAAGTCTGAAGAATCTAAAAACTATACTATCTTCTAACTTCTTTTTATATTTTTTTATTGTCCTTATTTTAATCACGCAGATTTACGAGATTTGGCAGATTTTAAATTCACAGTAAAAAACCTTTGAACCTTTACTACTACTACCTTTGAACCTTGCAACCTTATTTTATCCTCTTCTTCCTATTCGTTTCATAATCTTCAAAAATCATTTCACCTAAACCTTTTATTCCGGTATAAAAAGCTTTTCCCTGATTGGCTTCAGTAAAATGATTGACAAAACGCTGCAAATAAGGGTCGTTTGCAATCATAAAAGTCGTAATCGGAATATGTAATTTTCTCGCTTGCTGTGCCTGCGTATAACATTTATCGACAATATATTCGTCAAGGCCGTTACTGTTCATATAATACGAACCATCACGTTCACGCACGCAGCTTGGTTTTCCGTCGGTAATCATGAAAATTTGTTTGTTGGTATTTCGCTTTCTGCGTAAAATATCCATTGCCAATTGCAATCCGGCAACAGTGTTAGTATGATAAGGACCAACTTGTAAATAGGGTAAATCTTTTATCGAAATTATCCAGGCATCATTCCCAAAGACCAAAATATCAAGGGTGTCTTTTGGGTAACGGGTCGTGATTAATTCGGCTAGAGCCATCGCTACTTTTTTGGCAGGCGTGATTCGGTCTTCGCCGTACAAAATCATACTATGACTGATGTCGATCATCAAAACAGTACTCATCTGCGCTTTGTACTGCGTTTCCTCAACAACCAAATCATTTTCGGTGAGCATAAAACTTTCAACTCCGTTGTTGATTTGAGCATTTCGCAGGCTTTCCGTCAAAGAAATACGTTCTAACCCATCCCCAAAATTAAATTCACGAAATTCTCCGGTATGCTCATCGCCGTTTCCGGCATGTTTGGTTTTGTGATTTCCGTTTCCGGAACGCTTTAAATTACCAAAAATCTGATCTAAAGCCTGCTGACGAATTGCACGTTCTGTTTTGGCTGTAATACCAAAACCTCCTGTTCCATCTTCTTTAACCTCATCTTTTATATAACCTTTCTTTTTTAAGTCTTCGATAAAATCATCGATTGTGTAATTTTCATCGGTCAGTTTATATTCTTTATCCAGCTCCCGAAGCCAATCTATAGCTTCATCAAAATCACCCGAAGTATGGGTGATCAACTCTTTAAAAATGCCAAAAAGTTTTTCAAACGGAGACTGAAACGGGGCTTCGTAAGTTTTAAAGTAAAAACCTTTTTTAAATTCGTTTTTCATAATTCTAAAATTACGGTTTTTTAGAA
>JBDTRA010000082.1:0-22827 GCA_039931915.1 Flavobacterium sp.
GTTTCCAAAACCTTGTAGGTCTTTCTATAACATTACTCAATTTATACCCACAAGGTTTTGGAAACCTTGCAGGAAATCAAATTAAAAAAGAAAAACTATGAACAACCTAAAAACAAACCACAATTTCTATAAGTTAGTTTTAATAGTCCTTTTATTTTCTGCTTCCGCGAAAGCGCAAATCCAAAAAACAGAACCGCCTTTTTGGTACGCAGGAATGAAAAATTCTCAACTACAAATTATGTTCTACGGAAAAGATATTGCACAATACGAAACTTCGGTTTCAAACAATGTTGTGATTAAAAATGTAGAGAAAACAGAAAATTCAAATTATCTTTTTGTTACGATTGACACACAGAATATCAAAGCGTCAGATTTGGTTTTTTCTTTTAAAACAAAAAACAAAGTTGCTTTTACCCAAAAATATTCTTTAAGAGAAAGAAGAGGAAATTCGGCAGACAGAAAAAGTTACGATGCCTCGGATATGATTTACTTAATCATGCCGGATCGTTTCGCTAATGGAAATCCTAAAAACGACAGCAATCCTTCCTTAACAGAAAAAGGAAATCGTCAGGATCCAAGTGGCCGTCATGGTGGAGATATCGAAGGAATCATTAAAAACCTGGATTATATTGCTTCTTTAGGCGCAACTACCATTTGGAGCACGCCTTTATGCGAAGACAATGACAAACAGCATTCCTATCATACTTATGGACAATCTGATGTTTATAAAATAGATCCTCGTTACGGAACCAATGAAGATTATGTCCGTTTATCATCTGAAATACATAAAAAAGACATGAAACTGGTTATGGATTATGTAACGAACCATTGGGGAATTACACATTGGATGATAAAAGATTTACCAACAAAATCATGGATCAATCAATTTGAAAATTACACGCAAACACATCACCGACGTGAAGTAATTGCTGATATTCATGCATCAAAATCAGATCAGGAAGTTTGTATAGACGGATGGTTTGTTCCTTCGATGCCGGATTTAAATCTAAAAAATCCCCTTGTTGCAAAATACTTAACTCAAAATGCGATTTGGTGGATTGAATACGCCAATCTTGACGGTTTCAGAGTCGACACTTACAACTATTCTGATCCTGCTGCAATGGCAAATTGGGCAAAATCGGTTACTGATGAATATCCGGATTTTAATATTGTTGGAGAAATCTGGATGCACAATCAGGCACAATTGGCGTATTGGCAGAAAGACAGTAAAATTGGTGCCATAGAAAACTACAATTCGAATTTGCCAAGCGTAATGGATTTTACTTTGCAAGATCAGATTGGTTCTGTTTTTAATGACGATGATGCAAATTGGGACAATGGAATGATTAAATTCTACAACAATTTCGCTATGGATTATTTATATCCAAACACCAATAATATTTTGGTTTTTACCGAAAATCATGATACCAACAGAATCAATGATGTTTACAAATATGATTTTTCCAAATACAAAATGGTTATGACTTTAATGGCTACCATTCGTGGAATTCCGCAATTATATTACGGCTCAGAAATCGGAATGGGCGGTGATAAAAGCAAAGGCGATGCAGACATTCGCCAGGATTTTCCCGGAGGATGGAATGGTGATAAAAACAATGCCTTTACCGTAGCAGGAAGAACAGCTGAACAAACAAAATATTTCGATTTTACTTCAAAATTATTCAACTGGAGAAAATCGAATGAAGCTGTTCATTCAGGTAAAATGACACATTATATTCCTGAAAACAATACCTATGTGTATTTCAGATATACAGATTCGAAAATGGTAATGGTGGTTTTTAACAACAATGCAAAAGAACAGACTATCAAAACAAACCGCTTTAGGGAAAACATCAAAAATTTTACATCAGGAAAAGATATTCTTACTGGAAAAACATTTGATTTAGCTTCTGAAATTATTTTAGAACCAAAATCGGCTTTGATTTTGGAACTGGAATAAACCAAATTGCAATGTTAGACTGCTGTGCGTCTCTACGTGTATGCGTTATATTGTAGAGGCGCACAGTAGTGCGTCTTCTCAACAATGTTCACTACAGATTAAAAGATATTAATACAGATTCTCAAAAATCATTTTAATCCTTTAATCTGTGGCTATTTTTTTTTTAAGACTGTAAAGTTGAGAAACAATTATTTTCTTTCTTTGCGCCTTTGTACCTTTGCTTCTTTGATCCTTCATAAAATGAACAAACTCCTAAAAATAGCACATCGTGGCGCAAAAGCCTACGAACCCGAAAACACACTCAAAGCATTCCAAAAAGCATTGGATTTACATGCTGACGGAATCGAACTTGACGTTCACTTGAGCGCTGACGGACATTTAATCGTAATGCATGACGAAACCATCGATAAAATGACCAACGGAAAAGGTTTTGTAAATACCTTATCTTTGTCCGAATTGAAGTCGTTTTTGATTGCAGATCAATATGAAATTCCGACTTTAAATGAAGTTTTTGACCTGATCAACAAAAAATGCCTGATCAACATCGAATTAAAAAACAGAGATACTTCAACCAAAGTCGCTGCTTTAATCAATGAATATATTTCTGAAAAAAACTGGAAATACGAGCATTTTATAGTTTCTAGTTTTGATTGGAAAGCCTTGCAGGAAGTCCACAGTTTAGATTCAAAAATTCCAATTGGTGTTTTAACAGAAACCGATCTTGATATGGCTTTGGCTTTCGCCGAATTAATTAAGGCACGCGCCATTCATCCTGATTATCAATTATTGAATCCGGAAAATACTAAAAAAATACAGGAAAAAGGATTTTGGGCTTTGCCCTGGACAGTAAATGAATTGGAAGATATTCAGAAAATGAAAAACTACAATGTAAACGGAATCATAACTGATTTTCCGGATAGAATATAAAATTCAGCCCAGATTCTACAGATTAAAATATTCACACAGATTTTAAAAAATTCGTGTTTATTCCTGTAATTCGTGGCAAACCAAAAAAATAATGATGAAAAATTTCGACATAATTATTGTTGGCGGAGGTGCTGCCGGTTTTTTTACGGCAATTAATATTGCAGAGAAAAATCCGAAACTAAAAATTGCGATTTTAGAAAGAGGAAAAGAAGTCCTTTCTAAAGTCCGTGTTTCCGGTGGCGGAAGATGTAATGTTACGCACGCTTGTTTTGAACCGAATGAATTGGTTAAATTTTATCCTCGCGGCGAAAAAGAACTTCGCGGTCCTTTTCATCAGTTTTGTTCGGGTGATACGATTGAATGGTTCGAAAAACATGGTGTCGAACTAAAAATCGAAGATGACGGACGAATGTTCCCGGTTTCTAATTCATCACAAACCATAATTGATTGTTTCTTGAAAGCAACCGAAAAATTAGATATAAAAATACTGACAAGACAAAGCGTACAATCAATCTTCAAAGCTGAAAATCATTGGAAAATTGAAACTCAGGACGAAAAATATACTACCGAAAAATTAGTAATGGCAACCGGAAGTAATCCGAAAATTTGGGAAATGCTTCAAACATACGGTCACGCTATTGTGAGCCCTGTTCCTTCCCTATTTACATTTAATATCAAAGATTCCCGCATCAAAGAATTGCCAGGTGTTGCTGCACAGGTTACTGTAAATGTAAAAGACACTAAACTTGAATCGACCGGACCTTTATTGATAACGCATTGGGGAATGAGCGGTCCCGCTATTCTGAAACTTTCAGCTTGGGGAGCACGTATTTTATTTGATAAAAATTACCAGTTTACCATTTTTGTAAATTGGCTCAATGATGTTGATACCGAAGATGCCGAGAAAATCCTGAAAGATTTAAAACAGGAGCACGCCAAAAAAGCCGTTTCTAAAAAATCTCCTTTCGATTTTCCGAATCGTTTATGGGAAAGTCTGGTTGTAGCATCAGGAATAGAAGCGGAAACCAAATGGGCTGATTTATCTAAAATTCAGTTACAGAATTTAGCTTCACAATTGACGAAAGCAACATTTCAGGTTAACGGAAAAAGCACTTTTAAAGAAGAATTTGTAACCGCCGGAGGAATTGATTTAAAAGAAGTCAACTTTAAAACCATGGAAAGCAAATTACATCAAAACCTTTATTTTGCCGGTGAAATTGTAAACATTGATGCTATTACCGGAGGTTTCAACTTTCAGAATGCCTGGACAAGCGGGTTTATTGTGGCAAATAATATTTAACATAATGAAATTTAAAGGAATTATTTTTGATTTAGACGGAACTTTAGTCAACTCATTAGAAGATATTGCAGATTCCATGAACAAGGTTCTTCAGGATCTTAATTATCCTACTCATTCATATGATGTATTTCAATATTTTATTGGTAGCGGCTTACGGAATACCGTCACCAAAGCATTGCCAGCATCAAACAACACTGATGAGCAAATTGAAATTTGTTTCGAAAGGATGATCAAAGGATATAGTAAATCCTGCACGCTAAAAACAAAACCGTATGAAGGCATTATTGAGTTATTAGATCATTTAGCCTCCCGAAATATCAAATTAGCAATTTTCTCCAATAAAGCGGATGAATTGACTAAAAAAATAACTGCAGAAATATTCCCTGATTATTTTGATGCTTCCGTTGGTTTGAGTATTGAATCACTTAAAAAGCCGAATCCATTTAAAGCAATAGCCATTAGCGAAAATTGGAATTTAAAACCCGAAGAAATCATTTTCATAGGAGATTCTGATATTGATATGCAAACGGCCGTTAATGCTAGCATGTTTCCTGTTGGTGTGACTTGGGGTTATAGAACAGAAGAAGAATTGATTACAAGCGGTGCTAAATTGGTGATCAATAATCCTTTGGAGTTAATTGAGTTATTATAATATCTTAAGCATACAACTTTATTATTAACATGACTTTACACATTCCATAAGTTTTCGTTAAGACAATTCTAATAATTTTACTCTCAGCAAATTAACCTTTATGAGAGTAAAACTACTTACAACAATTTCTTTTTTTACATATCAGCTAAGCATTTCTCAATCAGAAAAATTACTTCATGGAAAAGTTCTTTCACAAAATTCTGTTCTTAAAGGTGTTGAGGTCATAAATAAAACAGCTAAAACCAGTACTACTACAAACGATTTGGGAGAATTCTCTATTTCTGTTAATGTGAAAGACAGCTTATTATTTTTTGCTAAGGATTATTTTTTTAGTCGATTAAGCGTTTCCAAAGAAAATATGGAAACTAATAATTTGGTTATCAATATGATTCTAAAGCCAGAAGAGTTACAGGAAGTTGTTATCACTAAAATCAAATTTGAAAAGATAAAAACTTCTCAACAAGATATAAATGAAATAAAATTGACAAAACAAAACCGGTCTTTGCGAAGATACACTGGTGTTTACGATGGAACTATTACCAATGGCATGGACTTTATCGCAATTGGAAAGAAAATTTTTAATTTATTGAAAAAAGACAAGGAAGAATCCAAAAAGAAAATTCCTCAAATTGATTTTAAAATACTCATATCCACAACCGTTCCTGATACTTTTTTTACTACAGATTTAAAATTAAAACCTAATGAAAAAGGGCTTTTTATTGAATTCTGCGATACTGATCCAAAATCTAAATTGCTTCTTGAACATCAGAACATTTTAGCCACAATGGATTTTTTATATATTAAAAATGAAGAGTTTAAAAAGTTGAAAACGGAGGTTAAAAATTAAAACACTATCGATTCAACCACCAGATACTGGCATTCAAAATCGCAGCAAAACCTACCCAAACCATATACGGAATCAGTAAATAACCCGCAATTTTATTGATTTTTATGAATTTTAAATACGTCTCATAAATCATCAGCCATAAAAGGGCAATTTCGATTAACGCCAGCATCGGATTTTTTAATCCGAAGAATAAATACGACCAGATTACATTCAAAGCTAACTGAATCAAAAAGAATCCCAAAGCTTTTTTAACTTCTGCATTTTGTTCCTTTATTTTATCCCAAACCAATCCTGCAGCAATTCCCATTAAAACAAAAAGTAAAGTCCAAACCGGCATGAAAATCCAATTTGGTGGATTAAAAGCTGGTTTTATAATAGTAGGATACCATATTTCCACACCTGTTTTTGTAACGGTTGATGAAGAATATCCAACTGTTAAACAAACGATTACGGCAACTGCAATTCGGGTTATTTTATTCATTTTTATTTGAATTTTTATCCAAAAATAGCTAAAAAGAAAGTTTTAAGTCCTATAAGTTCTGTTAGATTAGCTTTGACTTAAATTTTCTTTATATAACTTATGGTGAAATATTTTAGTTTAATATTAAAAAGTATCTTTGCCAAAATTTTATAATTCATGTTTACAGCAGCTGATTTTATTCCAAAAACATATTCTTCGACTATCGAAAACGGAAGTTTTGAATGGAGTGCTCCCAGTAATATTGCCTTAGTAAAATATTGGGGGAAAAAAGACAATCAAATTCCGGCTAATCCATCGGTAAGTTTTACGCTTAATAATTGCAAAACGATTACTAAATTGAATTTTGAGAAAAAAGATGCTTCGACTTCGCTCAGCATGACAAATAGATTTTCTTTCGATTTGCTTTTTGAAGGTGAACCAAAAGAAGATTTTAAACCCAAAATTCTTAAGTTCTTAGAACGAATTGAAGTTTATTTACCTTTTTTGAAAGATTATCATTTTACGATTGATACACAAAATACATTTCCACACAGTTCCGGAATTGCATCTTCTGCATCTGGAATGGCGGCTTTGGCAATGAATTTTATGAGTTTGGAAAAAGTGCTGAATCCTGAAATGACAGACGATTATTTTTACCAAAAAGCATCTTTTTTAGCGCGTCTGGGTTCCGGAAGTGCCTGCAGAAGTGTAAAAGGAAGTGTAGTAGTCTGGGGAAACCAGAAAAACATAAAAGGAAGTACGGATTTGTTTGGAGTTGAATTTCCACATACTATTCATGAAAATTTCGAGAATTATCAGGATACCATTTTATTAGTAGATAAAGGCGAAAAACAAGTTTCCAGTACTGTCGGACATGATTTAATGCACAATCATCCGTATGCCGAAAGACGTTTTGCCCAGGCACATGAAAATCTGGATCAGTTAATTAGTATTTTCGAAAACGGGAATTTAAGCGAATTCATAAAAATAGTCGAAAGCGAAGCCTTGACTTTACATGCTATGATGATGACTTCTATGCCGTATTTTATTTTAATGAAACCGAATACATTACAAATCATAAATGCGATTTGGAAATTCAGAAATGAAACCAGAGTTCCGGTTTGTTTTACATTGGATGCAGGAGCAAATGTTCATGTTTTATATCCAAAAAACACAACTGCTAAAGTATTACAATTTATTAAGAACGAATTAGTTGGCTTTTGTCAAAATGGTCAGTACATTTGTGACGAAATTGGTACGGGTGCAATCAAGTTATAATTTTTGTATCTTTAGGTAAAAATTTAGATTATGAACATTCAATTAGAAAAACTTGAGTTGATAAAAATGCTGACAGAAATTGAAAATCCTGCCATCATCAAATCTATTAAGAAGATTTTGACGAAAGAAAAAAAAGATTGGTGGGATGATTTGACAGATGAACAGAAAGAAGAAATTGAAGAAGGTGAAAGACAAATTGAACGTGGTGAATTCATTCTGTATGAAGACATGATGAAAAAGCACCGTTAATGAAAAGAACGATAATCTTTTCAAAAAATGCTGAAAAAAAATTATTTGAATTATTAACGTACTTGGAATTTAGATGGTCAAAAAAAGTAAAAGATAAATTCATTTTAAAATTGGACAAAGTAATTTATCTAATACAAACCGAACCGGAAATTTTCCCTAAATCGCAATTCAACAAAAAACATCACAAATGTGTGTTGTCAAAACAAACGACAATTTATTATAAATTCAGCACTAAAGAAGTGAGGATTTTATCATTTTTCGACACCAGACAAGACCCAAATCAAATAAAGAAAGACATAAAATAAACATATGAAAGGACCATTATTTTACTCAAAAATATTACTTTTTGGAGAATACGGAATCATCCGTGACTCAAAAGGACTTTCTATTCCTTATAATTTTTACAATGGCGCTTTGAAGAAAACCGAAGAACCTTCGGCGGAAGCTATTGCATCGAACTCAAGCCTAAAACGTTTTGCGGCTTACCTTGAAACATTACAAACAGAACAACCCGATTTGGTTGCTTTTGATTTGACTTCCTTAATAAATGACGTTGAAACAGGTATGTATTTTGATTCCAGTATTCCGCAGGGATACGGAGTTGGAAGCAGTGGTGCCCTTGTTGCAGCGATTTACGACAAATATGCTACACACAAAATTACGGTTTTAGAGAATTTAACCCGTGAAAAACTGTTACAGTTAAAAAATATATTTTCTCAAATGGAGAGTTTTTTCCACGGAAAAAGTTCCGGTTTAGATCCTTTAAACAGTTATTTGAGTATTCCAATTTTAATCAATTCTAAAGATAATATTGAAGCAACCGGAATTCCGACTCAAAGCTTTGACGGAAAAGGCGCTGTATTTTTATTAGATTCCGGAATTATTGGTGAGACTGCTCCAATGGTGAACATTTTTATGGAAAACCTTAAAGACAAAGGTTTTCGTGCAATGCTTAAAAACCAGTTTGTAAAACATACGGATGCCTGTGTAGAAAACTTTTTGCATGGCGACATGAAATCATTGTTTACCAATACTAAAAAGCTTTCAAAAGTCGTTTTAAATAATTTCAAACCTATGATTCCTGAACAATTTCATGGAATCTGGCAACACGGAATTGATTCAAATGACTACTATTTAAAACTTTGTGGCTCTGGCGGCGGCGGTTATATCTTAGGTTTTACTGAAGATTTGGAACGCGCTAAAGTTTCTTTGAAAGATTATAAACTTGAAGTCGTTTACCAATTCTAATTAAAAAATAAAGGCAAACACGCTTTTCCGAAAATATTTTTTCGGTTTAATCCCTCTTTACTTAAACTTATATCAAAAAATGTTAAGCAGACAGCACAAACTTTTAGTAATGAAAATTGTTAGTTTGTTCTCTGTGGTAAGAGGTTACAACATTCCTATTATTATTTTAGCTCAATATTTATCGGCGATTTTTATTTTAGCTCCTGAAAAAAGAGCATTGACTATCCTGCTTGATTTCAATTTATTTTTGATTGTTTTTGCTTCGGCAATTACGATTGCTTCAGGTTATATTATTAATAATTTTTATGACAGCCGGAAAGATTTAATCAACAGGCCTAATAAATCCATGTTGGACAGACTGGTTAGTCAGAAAACAAAACTATCGGTTTATTTTGCTTTGAATTTTATTGCCGTTTTAATGGCTTTTATTGTTTCCTGGCGTGCATTTTTGTTTTTTTCGGCTTATATTTTCCTGATTTGGTTTTACTCTCATAAAATAAAAAAATATCCAGTTGTTGGTAATCTGACTGCAGCATTCCTCGCCGTTTTGCCTTTTTTCGCCATTTTATTATATTTCTACAACAAAATATCATTTGAAGAAATAGAGAATCACAGAAGCCATTTTGTTGTAATTTCATCTCACGCAATATTCCTTTTTTTATTGTTGCTTATTCGGGAAATGATAAAAGATTTAGAAAATTTAAAAGGAGATTTAGCCAACAATTACAAAACAATTCCGATCCTTTATAACGAAACGATTTCTAAACAAATCATTACAACATTAACGTTTTTGACAATATTCCCTGTTTATGTCCTAATCAGCATATATGACGTTGGCTATATGGATATCTATTTTTACATATGCTTTATAACATTACTTTTTTTTCTGCTTTATCTCTGGAAATCAAATTCAAAAGAACAGTATTTATTACTTCACAATGTCTTGAAGTTCTTGATTGTTTCCGGGGTTTTTTGCATTGTTCTAATAAATCCAAGTGTTTTGTGGCATGGGAAAACCTTGCTGCTGAAAAATTAAACTTTTATTCAAACTGTTTAAAAAGTTCTCATTGTTTGAGTTAGCCGCGATGGAAGGAAAAATCCTTTTATTTTTTATTTTCAAAAAATAAAAGATTTGGAATGACAGCGGGAACTTTGCCTAAAAAAAGCCAATTGTGATGCTCCTGATCAACAAATTTTTGAGGCTATTAATCTAAGAACAATGAACTTAAGATTATTTAGCAAGAATAAACTATCTTTGCACAAATTACAGAATTTATGAATAAGAAGGAAGGCAATAATAGCAGAGGTGGTTCTAAGCCAAATAGCTCAAGATCAAACTCTAACAAGCCAAAACCTGCCATGCAAAAGCGTGCTCAAGGGCCTAAAAAAGTGAAACCTGCTGTTAAGGCAGCTGAAGAAGAAGCTGCACAAAAACTTAAAAAACAGAATCAGGCTCCAAAAAGACAAAAAGCGGCTGACGAAATTCGTCTGAACAAATTCATCTCGAATTCCGGTGCTTGTTCACGTCGTGATGCCGATATATACATTCAGTCAGGAAACGTTAAAGTTAACGGTGTTCCGGTAACTGAAATGGGTTATTTAGTAAAACTTACTGATGTTATTAATTTTGATGGTGCTATTTTGACTCCGGAGAAAAAAGAATACATCTTGTTGAATAAACCTAAAAACTTTACAACTGCCTTAGACGAAGGTCAGGAATATCGCAATGTTCTCGAATTAGTTCGTGGTTCTACTACGGCAAAAATCGCTCCGATTGGAAGAATGGACAAAAACACAACTGGTTTGTTGTTGTTTACAAACGATACTGATATGATTCGTAAATTTACTTTACCAAGTCAGAAATCATCAAAAATCTATCAGGTTTCTTTAGATAAAAACCTGAAATTTGAGGATTTAGAAAAAATCAGTAAAGGATTGGTTCTTGACGGGCATCGCGTTTTTGTTGAGGAAATAAGCTATATCGAAAAAGAAGCAAAAAGCGAGGTTGGTCTTAAATTACGTTCGTCAAATGTAAAAGTGGTTCGTGCCATTTTCGAAAACTTTGATTATGATGTTTTACGTATTGACCGTGTATCATTTGCGGGTTTGACCAAAAAGAATTTACCGAGAGGTAACTGGCGTTTTTTGACTGATCAGGAAATCATCAATTTGAAAAACGTTTAAAAATATCTTCAAGAATTAAAAAAAATCCTATTCTACAAAAGTAAAATAGGATTTTTTTTATGGGTAATTTTTTAAGTTTAAAACGTTGCCTTTTGTTTTTCGACAAAATTATGTGCCTGCAATTCTAACAATTCTGTTGCTTTTTTGCGTTGCAAATTGTAGAGTTCCCTATCTTCGGAAATATCCGCGTAAACTTTATCATGCATTGAAGCACTGGTTTTAACCAATAAATCGCGTTGGTATTTGTTTTGTTCCAAAGTAGCCTTCATTGCTGTTTCAGCTTCTTCCTGTTTGATATCAAATTCACCTTTCGGAGCTAATAACTTAGCAATAATTGGAGAAGTCTCAATTGCCAGAAACAATAACATTATAAAAAATGAAGGTAACCATGGCAATTTATTCAAAGCATTAATACGTGCCATTAAACCATCAAAACCTTCTATAATCGGTTGTGTTTGCAATACTTTTTTATCTAAATCTGCCTGAAGCTGTTTGCCGATTTTTTCTTTTTCAGCTATTTTGGCTTCATTTGTTACTTTTAGTGTTGCAAAATCTTTGAGGGATGCATCATGCTTCTCTCGTTTTTCCTTATAAACCGGGCCTTTTCCTAATTTCTTAGTCCCTGTAGTTCCTTCGGCTTCAGTGATGTATGTTGAGTATAAAGCGTTTACTTCTTTCTCCTTTTTTAGGATATCATTTTTCAAAGCAGTTATCTCCGCCTTATTTTTATCCAAATCAGATTTGAAATAATTGCCAACTTGCTTTTTATTGGCCAATTCCATTTCGTTTTTTTCTTTCAACAAAACAGTATTGATTTCTTTTTCGAAAATTTTGATTTCTAATGGTTTCGAAATAACGATTGCAATGATAATCGCCAACATAATTCTCGGAGTCGCTTGCAGAAATTCATCCATGAAACGATCTCTTTTTTTAATTGTCGAAACTATAAACCGATCTAAATTAAAAATGAGTAAACTCCATACAAACCCAAAAATTAAAGCCGGATAAATAGAGTCAAAAACAGTAAAAAGTGCATATGCACTGGCTAAGAAAGCCATAACTGCAGTAAAAAAAACGGTGGCACCAATACCAACATATTTGGTTTGTTCGCCTTCTGAGCAGCCTTCAAGCAGATCCCGATCGGCTCCGGAGCAAAGGATAAAAAATTGTTTTAACATGATTGATGATTTTTGATTGTGATTGATAGGGCAAATTTAACGCCAAAAATTTAATTCTGATGTAAATACTTGATTTGTTTTTACTTATACTTCAAATATTTAATGTTTTAAATGTTATTTAAAGATTAATCCGATTAACAATTAGACTCATAATCGTAACAGTATGTTAATTTTTTTAAAGGAGTTTAGTAATACTTAAGTTTTAGTTTCGCAACCAAAATCAAACCCAAGAAACAATGAAGAATTTTTATTTAGCAGCAATACTCTTTTTATTAACTATATCCGGTTTTGCCCAAAAAGCAATTATTTCCGGAAAAATATTAGATGCTGATGACAAATTGCCTTTACCGGGAGCAATGATTCAAATTGTGGGCGAAAACAAATACACTGTTTCAGATTACAATGGCCGTTTTGAATTATTAAATATTAATGAAGGTACTTACCAGATTCAGGTAAAATATATTGGATATACTGCTGCAACTCAAGAAATAAAAGTAGAACAAGGAAAAAATAACGTAATTGATTTTTCTCTTAAAACTTCCGGAACTGAGTTGAATGAAGTTATTGTGGGTGACATCTTAAAAGGTCAGGCCAAAGCATTAAATCAGCAAAAAAACAATAAAAATATAGGAAACGTAATTTCATCAGATCAGGTAGGCCGTTTTCCCGATGCCAATGTTGGAGATGCCCTAAAACGTGTTCCGGGTATTACCATGCAAAATGATCAGGGCGAAGCCCGTAATATTATCATCAGAGGTTTGGCCCCGTCATTAAACTCAGTGACTTTAAATGGTGACAGAATCCCGTCTGCTGAGGGAGACAACAGAAACGTACAAATGGATTTGATTCCGTCTGATATGATTTCTACTATAGAAGTTAACAAAACACTCACTTCAGATATGGATGCTGACGCTATTGGAGGTTCTGTAAATTTAATTACAAGAGCTACTCCAAACAGAGAAAGAATTTCTGCAACTCTTGCGGGTGGTTATATGCCAATACGTGAGAATGCCACGTATACAGCGGGTTTAGTATATGGAAATCGTTTTTTTGACAACAAATTAGGAGCAGTTTTCAGCGGATCTTATAATAATGTAGATTATGGTTCTGATAACATCGAAAACGAATGGGTAAAAGATAATTTTGGAAATGAATATTTGCAAGCTGCAGAAATCAGAAAGTATGACGTACAACGTATTCGTCGCAGCGGATCTGTTGCATTAGACTATAA
This sequence comes from Flavobacterium sp., assembly GCA_039931915.1. Taxonomy (GTDB): domain Bacteria; phylum Bacteroidota; class Bacteroidia; order Flavobacteriales; family Flavobacteriaceae; genus Flavobacterium. Next base: position 13,515 of record JBDTRA010000082.1, read on the forward strand.
ATTCAATGAGAATAACACCATTTTTGCAAATGCTATTTACAACTGGAGAGATGACAGGGAAAACCGTTTCAGAACAACTTATGATGACATTGAACCAATTTATAATGGTGAAGAAATTACCGGTTTTGAAGGCCGTGTAAAACGCCAGACAAAAGGCGGAGTTGATAACGACAGAAATAAAAACAGACGATTAGAAGACCAGCGTGTACAGAATTATTCTATTCGTGGAGAGCATTTAATCAACTCAAAATTAGATTTAGACTGGTCGGCAAATTACGCGAAAGCGAGAGAATATCGTCCGGGAGAACGTTATATCGAATACCGTCAGAAAGGTTTGGAAATGACTGAGGATTTATCAGATTTAAGATTTCCATTAATCACAACAACAGGAGAAGCTCTGGATGAATTCAAATTTGATTCTGTAACAGAAAACACAAATGAAACCAGCGAAAGTGAATTTGGTGCCAAAGTGAACATACGTTTTCCTTTCACGATTATTCCGTCACAAAAAGGAAGATTGAGAACAGGTTTAAGACTTCGATTGAAAGAAAAAGAAAGAAATAATATTTTCTATTCTTATGAACCTACAGGAAGCGGAATGGACTTACTGTCAGAAATCCAGACAAGTACTTTTGATGGCAAAAATTTCAATCCGGGGAGTAAATATGTTCCCGGAACTTTTGCTTCGGCAGCTTTCTTAGGAAGTCTGGATTTGAATAATTCAGCATTATTTGATAAAGAAGCTGATGCTGCAGAATATTTAGCAGTAAACTACAATGCCAAAGAAAATATTTATGCTGCCTATGTAAGATGGGATCAGGATTTTAATGATAAATTATCAATGGTTTTAGGTTTCCGGGTTGAAAATACGCATATCGATTATACCGGAAACCGTGTCCTGGATGAAGAAGAATTAGAGAGTAAAATCAACAATACAAACTCTTACACGAATGTATTGCCAAGTATTTCTTTTCAATATAATGCAACCAAAGATTTAGTTTTAAGAGCTGCTGCTACAACTGCTTTGGCAAGGCCAAACTATTACGCATTGGCGCCTTATGTAAACAATATTGCTGCGGATAAAGAAATTACAGCCGGAAATCCGGACCTTAATGTTACTTATTCTTATAACTATGATTTCATGGCAGAGAATTATTTCAAATCTGTTGGATTGATTTCCGGAGGTGTTTTCTACAAAAAATTAAATGACTTCATTTACAACTACAGCGACAACCAATATACAACTGAAAAATTCGCAGCTGATTTTCCAAATCAGCCAAATCCAGTCCCGGTTGGCGAAAACTGGTCATTTGTGCAATCCAGAAACGGAGATAATGTTGATGTTTATGGTTTTGAAGTGGCGCTTCAGCGTCAGTTAGATTTCCTGCCGGGTAAATTCTTAAAAGGTTTTGGAATCTATCTAAACTATACATACACAAAATCTAAAGCTAAAGGAATTGCCGATGAAGACGGAAACGAAAGAAACAACATCAGTCTTCCCGGAACTACTCCGCATATGTTTAACGGCTCATTGTCTTGGGAAAACAAACGTTTTTCTGCCAGGATTTCGACAAACTTTACCTCAGATTATTTAGATGAATTAGGTTCTGAATCTTACAAAGACAGCTACTATGACAAGCAATTTTTCTTAGATGCAAATGCTTCTTATAAAATCACACCTAAACTTCGCGTTTTTGCCGAAGCCAATAATTTAACCAATCAGCCATTGCGTTATTACCAGGGAGTTGAGACGCACACTAAGCAAGCAGAATACTATCAGGCCAGATACAATTTTGGTTTGAAATTAGACTTGTAATAATCAATTTATATAATTCTTAAATTAGTCAGAACTTAACGGCCCTGTCTAATTTCTATTAAATAAAAACCTAATGAAAAATAAATCTATACTGTCATTTTTACTTTTAAGTGTTTTATTCATTGCTTGTAAAGACAGTAAGTTAGCTCCAATTGCCCAAAATGCAGTAAAACCAACAGCTGTTACGGAAGCTTTGCCTCACGACACAGATGATCCGTCAATCTGGATCCATCCAACAGATCCTTCAAAAAGTATTATTGTGGGGACCGATAAAGACACAGACGGAGGTTTGTATGCTTTTGATTTGAATGGAAAAATCCTAAAAAAATCAATTTCGTTAAAAAGACCAAATAATGTTGATATCGCTTATGGATTAATCATTGATGGAAAAAAAACAGATATCGCCGTTACTACAGAACGCGAAAGCAATAAAATCAGAATTTTCAGTTTACCAGATTTAGAACCAATTGATAATGGCGGAATTCCTGTTTTTGAAGGTGAATCTTTGCGTGATCCAATGGGAATCGCATTATACACACGTCTAGGTGACAAGAAAATTTTTGCTGTTGTTGGAAGAAAGTCAGGGCCTTCGGGAAGTTATTTGTGGCAATATGAGCTTTCCGGTTCCGGAAAATTTGCAACCGGAAAAGTGGTTAGAAAATTTGGTGCATACAGCGGTAAAAAAGAAATTGAAGCCATTGCGGTCGACAACGAATTAGGAACGGTTTTCTATTGTGATGAACAATTCGGAATCAGGAAATACAATGCAGATCCGGCTTTAAATGATAATAAAGAATTGGCTCTTTTTGGAAAAACCGGATTCAAAGCGGATAATGAAGGAATAGCGATTTACAAAAAGACAGATTCTACCGGTTATATTTTAGTATCAAACCAGCAAGCGAATACTTTTATGGTTTATTCCAGAGAAGGTGCAAATGGAAATCCAAACAAGTATCCTTTATTAGCAGAAATCCCAGCTTCTACAATTGAATGTGACGGAGCTGATGTTACAAGTGTAAACTTAGTCCCAAAATACAAAAATGGCCTTTTTGTAGCGATGAGCAACGGAATGACTTTTCATTATTATGCATGGGATTTAATGCAAAAACGTATTGATCAGGCGAAGAAATAAGTTTTCAGTTTCAGTTAGTTTTCAGTTTGTCAGGCTGAGCGGAGTAGAAGCCACACACAGAAAAACCCTTCGACTTTGCTAAGGGTGACATTATAGACTCCATTTCTATCGAACATAAAAACAAAAAAGCTGCTCGTCATCGCGAGCAGCTTTTTCAATTTTGAATTAGTAATTTTCCTTATTCTGTAATCGGTGCACCAGCCAAAATTTCGGCATTGGCAAATTCTTCAAATTTGGCAAAATTAGCTTTGAATTTCTCCGCTAACTCAATTGCTTTTTTATCATATAAATCTTCGTCTTCCCAAGTATTTCTAGGATTTAAAATCTCACTTGGAACATTTGGACAGCTTTGTGGTTTTGCAATTCCAAACACTGCATGATTTTTATATTCTACATTATCCAATTCACCATTTAATGCAGCAGTAATCATTGCACGGGTATATTTTAGTTTCATACGGCTTCCTGTTCCGTACGCACCACCTGTCCAACCCGTATTGATCAACCAAACTTTTACGTCTGCATCTTTCATTTTCTTAGTCAGCATTTCAGCATAACGTGTTGGGTGCAAAGGCATAAACGGCGCTCCAAAACAAGCTGAGAAATTAGGTTGTGGTTCTGTAACTCCCGCTTCTGTTCCGGCAACTTTTGCAGTATATCCTGAAATAAAATGGTAAGCAGCCTGACCCGGAGTCAGTTTTGAGATTGGAGGCAAAATTCCGAAAGAATCTGCCGTTAAAAAGAATATATTTTTAGGATTGTGTCCTATTGAACCCGGTTGAACATTATCAATGTGTGAGATTGGGTAACTTACACGTGTATTTTGAGTAATCGAAACATCATCATAATCAACTTCATTTGTTCCCGATTTGAAAACTACATTCTCTAATAAAGCCCCTTTTTTGATTGCTCTGAAAATATCCGGTTCATTTTCTTCCGTCAAATTAATAACTTTAGCATAACAACCACCTTCAAAGTTAAAAACAGTGTTTTCGCTTGTCCACCCATGTTCGTCATCACCAATTAACTTACGTGCCGGATCTGCAGATAAAGTTGTTTTTCCTGTTCCTGATAACCCAAAGAAAATTGCAGTATCTCCAGCTTCTCCAACATTGGCGCTGCAGTGCATTGGTAAAGCATTTTCGAAAACTGGTAAAATAAAATTTAATGCTGAGAAAATTCCTTTTTTCATTTCTCCTGTATAACCTGTTCCTCCAATAAGAGCTACTTTTCTGGTAAAATCCAAAATAGCAAAATTAGACTGACGTGTTCCGTCTATTTCCGGATCTGCCATAAAGCTGGGCGCACAAATAACTGTCCATTCCGGAGTAAAATTTGCTAATTCAGCTTCTTCCGGTCTTAGAAACATATTGTAACAAAACAAATTAGACCAGGCTGTTTCTGTTACTACACGAACGTTTAATCTGTAATTTGCATCAGCACACACATACGAGTCTCTAACAAAAACTTCTTTATCAGATAAATAACTGGTTACCTTATTATATAGCTTTTCAAAAGCATCAGGCGAAAACGGAATATTTACCTTTCCCCACCAGACTTTATCTTCTGTAATACTATCTTTTACAATAAAACGGTCTTGTGGAGACCTTCCTGTAAATTCGCCGGTATTAATTGCCAATGCTCCTGTCGAACTTTCAACACCCTGACCTGATTGCAACGTAATCGCATGCAATTCATCTGCTGATAATTGATATCTAACGGTTGCATTTTCGATTCCTAATTCTTTTAACGAAATCGATTGCGAGAAAAGTGTATGAGTGTCCATAAATTTTTAATATTGTATATTATAACCGCGTTTTAAATTATCAATTTATAATACAATCAGCTTTATCTGCTTGTTATATTATTTACACATTAAAGTAAATAATATTAAAAAATAACACAGACAAAGACTCATGTTATATATACAACAAAATTAGGGATTAATTTTCAGATAGGGTTTTTAAAATTCAATTTTGTGAATTTTTCTTAAAAATTGTGACAAAAAGAACAATCCAAGCGAAGATTAATAGGAGTCCGCCTATCGGTGTTACGAATCCTATAATTTTAAAGTCAACTGATGTTACGTTTTTAGTAGTCAGTAAATAAATAGAACCTGAAAAGAAAAGCACACCGGCCAGTACTAAATTATATATAACTTTCAACGCTTTTAAAGACAATTCTTTTCTGGAAGCAACAAAAAACAAAAAGAAAGCATGGTACATTTGATAGCGAACACCCGTTTCAAAACTGGTTAATTGTTCTGCAGATAACACTGCTTTTAAAGCATGTGCGCCAAAAGCACCTAAAATAATAGCTAACACTCCAAGAAAAGCACCTGTCAAAATTATTTTTCTTTCCATTTTATCTGTTTTTATCACAAAAATAGTCTTAATTCAATCAAACAAAAAACATTTCAAATACACTTTTCAAAAAAAACTAACTTACTTTGCTTTGTTTAAATTAAAATATTCTAAATTATAAATGTTATTTTTGTAACAATTTAGTATGTTTGTGTTAAATATATAAATAATGAGACGAATTCTAATAATTGGGGCCGGAAGATCAGCATCGTCTTTGATTCGTTATCTTTTATCAAAATCAGATAGCGAAAACCTACATCTTGTCGTGGCAGATTTATCTTTGGTATTAGCCGAAAAAAAAGTCAATAATCACCCTAATGCCACTCCAATAGCTTTAGATATTTTTAATGCAACTGAAAGAAAAACTACTATAGAAAATGCTTCGATAGTGATTTCAATGCTGCCCGCACATTTACATATTGAAATTGCAAAAGATTGTTTAGAATTTAAAAAACATCTCGTAACTGCATCATACATAAGCGATGCAATGCTCGCCTTAAATGAGGAAGCAAAAAAAAGCAATTTGATTTTTATGAATGAAATTGGTCTTGACCCTGGCATAGATCATATGAGTGCCATGAAGGTTATTGATGAAATTAGGGAAAAAGGTGGAAAAATGCTGCTTTTTGAATCCTTTTGTGGCGGTTTAGTCGCTCCGGAATCTGATAATAATTTATGGAATTATAAATTTACATGGGCTCCAAGAAATGTCGTTTTAGCTGGACAAGGCGGAGCAGCAAAATTTATTCAGGAAGGCACTTACAAATACATTCCGTATGGTACATTATTTCGCAGGACTGAATTTCTTGAAGTCGAAGGTTATGGAAAATTTGAGGCATATTCAAACCGGGATTCGCTAAAATACAGATCAATTTATGGTTTAGATGATGTTTTGACTTTGTATAGGGGTACAATCAGAAGAGTTGGCTTTTCGAAAGCCTGGAATATGTTTGTACAATTAGGCATGACCGATGACAGTTATATCATGGAAGATTCTGAAAACATGAGTTATCGTCAGTTTACAAACTCTTTTTTACCCTATCATCCAACGGATTCTGTTGAAATAAAAATGCGGTTGATCTTAAAAATTGATCAGGATGATATTATGTGGGACAAACTTTTGGAGCTGGATTTATTTAATCCTGACAAAAAAGTCAATTTAAAGAATGCTACACCCGCACAAATATTAGAAAAAATACTTTCAGACAGCTGGACATTGGAACCTGATGACAAAGATATGATTGTGATGTACCATAAATTTGGATATGAAATAAATGGTGATAAAAGGCAAATTGATTCAAAAATGGTCTGCACAGGTGAAGACCAGACTTATACTGCAATGGCTAAAACTGTTGGTTTACCGGTTGCAATAGCTACATTACTCATTTTGAATGGCAAAATTACTACTCCGGGTGTACAACTTCCTGTCAATAAGGAAGTGTATTTGCCTATTTTAGAAGAATTAGAGAGTTATGGTGTTGTTTTTTACGAACAAAACATGCCGTATTTTGGATATAATCCGGACTTATTTTAGTTCTGATTACTTTTTTTTTGAGAATTTTTTTTGGTTTTATTTTATCCGTTTCTGTTTCCAGAAGCGGATTTTTTTATTTAGCAGTTTGCACTGTAATTGGTACATTAAATAATACTCGAACTGGTACTCCATTATCAGATCCGGGAATCCATTTTGGACAAATTTTTAAGACACGGATAAATTCTACTCCTGAAAAAATTCCAACCTCGTTTTTTACTATTTCAATATTAGATAATCGTCCATCTTTTTCAATTATAAATTTTGCAATGATTTTCCCCGAAGGTTCTTTATCTGAGATTTTAAAATTACTGCCCACAAATTTGTAAAATTTCTCTATTCCACCCTGAAATTCAGGTTTTGCTTCAACTTGCTCAAACGTTTTAAAATTTTGATTTATAGCTATTGAGTCCTTTAAAACTTTTTGCGAGAAATTTTTATTACTGAATAATAGCAACAAAAAAATGAAAACGATCTTTTTAAAACTTAAACAGGAAATTAACTGAAAATTCATAAATACTATTTTTATTTATTTCTTCAAAAATAGCATTTTTTATTTATCAGCCTGAATCATTATTGCAAACTATAAAGTACGCGAACAGGTTTTCCGTTTTCAGTGCCAGGAATCTATTTGGAGAAAATTTTACCACAGATGCAGGACGACAAAGATTTTAATGGATAGCCTCCAGCTTTAGCTGGAGATTATAGTAAAAAGAGAATGGCTTTAGCCGAATTTTCGCAAAGATTTTCAAATCAAAGGGTAAGTTTATTTGGCAAAAGTCTCTCGCATAATGCCTTTTTAACTCCAGCTAAAGCTGGAAGCCCATTCAAATTACAAACGCAAAATCTTAGGTACTTAGCATCTGGACGAACTCTTAGTCTGCGTTAGGGATAGAGGCGATATCTCCCGATTTAGAAAAACAAGGCATTTTAGCCGTAGTTTTTGTTAATCTGGAATTTAGCCGAAAGCCCGACCGTAGGGAACGCCCAACTCAATATCAATGGCAATATCAGTTTCAAAACTCAAAAAAAATCCGCTCATTGGGGAACGGATTTTGAATTTATATAATTGAAACGAATCTCGACTCCGCTCAATTTGACAATTTTTTACTTTGAAAGCTCTACAAAATATTTGTAAAACAACGGAATAGTTTCGATTCCTTTTAAGTAATTAAAGATTCCGAAATGCTCATTTGGCGAGTGAATTGCATCGCTGTCAAGTCCGAAGCCCATTAGGATAGTTTTACTTTTAAGCTCTTTTTCGAATAAAGCCACAATCGGAATACTTCCGCCGGAACGAACCGGAATTGCAGGAATACCAAACGTTTCAGTATATGCCATGTTTGCTGCTTTGTAACCAATGCTGTCGATTGGCGTAACATAACCCTGACCTCCGTGGTGCGGCGTAACTTTTACGGTCACTCCCGGAGGTGCAATACTCACAAAATGTTTTGAGAAAAGTGCTGTGATTTCTTCCCAGTCCTGATTTGGAACCAAACGCATAGAGATTTTTGCAAAAGCTTTGCTCGCAATAACCGTTTTTGCTCCTTCTCCCTGATATCCGCCCCAGATTCCGTTTACGTCTAAAGTCGGACGAATCGAATTGCGTTCGTTCGTTACATAGCCTTTTTCGCCATAAACATCGTTTAGGTCTAAAGCCTTTTTATAATTTTCTAAACTGAAAGGTGCTTTTGCCATTTCGGCTCTTTCATCGAGTGATAAATCCTGAACTTTATCATAAAATCCCGGAATCGTAATACGATTGTCTTCGTCATGAAGTGAAGCGATCATTTTTGCCAGAATATTAATTGGATTCGCCACGGCTCCACCGTATAATCCTGAATGCAAATCACGATTTGGGCCTGTAACCTCAACCTCAACATAACTCAAACCCCGTAAACCTGTCGTAATTGAAGGTTGTTGGTTAGAGATCATTCCGGTATCTGAAATCAGGATTACATCGTTTTTCAGTTTTTCCTGATTGCGTTCTACGAACCAGCTTAAACTTTTAGAACCTACCTCTTCTTCTCCTTCTATCATGAATTTCACGTTACAAGGCAATGTATTGGTCTGTACCATATATTCGAGTGCTTTTACGTGCATGTACATTTGTCCTTTGTCATCGCAGGCTCCACGGGCGAAAATTGCTCCTTCAGGGTGAATTTCGGTTGTTTTGATAACGGGTTCGAATGGTGGTGATGTCCACAACTCCATTGGATCCGGCGGCTGAACATCATAATGTCCGTAAACTAAAACGGTAGGCAAATTAGGGTCAATTATTTTCTCTCCGTAAATAATTGGATAGCCCGGAGTATCGCAAACTTCAACTAAATCGCAGCCTGCTTTTTCTAAACTTACTTTTACAGCTTCAGACGTATCAATTACATCTTGCGAATAGGCAGTGTCGGCACTTACCGATGGAATTTTTAATAATTCGATCAATTCATTGATAAACCGATCTTTATGTTGTTGAA
>JBDTRA010000083.1:0-22819 GCA_039931915.1 Flavobacterium sp.
AATCTTTTGTGCCGAACCCCGGCACAAAAGGATTTTCCCTCCCATCAGGGCTAGGGCTTTTGGTTTTAAAAGAACTATTTTCTTTTTGATCCTTTATGTTTTTCCTTATCCATCTTAATTAATTATTCAATACTTTAGCAATTGAATTTAACCTTACAAATCCTTAATGGCTTTCAACGAAGATGCTTGTACATTTAATGCGAGGATTCCTGAAGCTACCAAACAAATTAACAGAATGTTGTTAAAGAATATATGAATGAGTTTTATAGAAGAACAGCTTAATATGAACACAGGGGAAATACTTATATATCAAAATCAGGAAGGCAATATTAAAATTGATGTTCAGCTTAACGACGAAACGGTTTGGCTGACACAAGCTCAAATTGCGTTGCTTTTTGGCAAAGGAAGATCTACCATTACTGAGCATATTACTAATGTTTTTAAAGAAGGTGAACTAGACGAAAAAGTGGTATGTCGGGATTTCCGACTAACCTCTTTACATGGTGCTGTTGAGGGAAAAACACAGGAAAACAACGTTAAACATTATAATCTTGATGTCATCATTTCTGTTGGTTACCGCGTAAAATCGCAGCAAGGAACGCAATTCAGGATTTGGGCAACGCAACGATTAAAAGAGTATATCGTAAAAGGTTTTGCATTGAATGATGACCGTTTTAAGTCTGGTACTACCATGAACTACTTCAACGAATTGCAACAGCGCATTCGTGAAATACGAATATCTGAAAAATTCTTCTACCAAAAAATAAAAGACATTTACACTACAAGCATAGATTATGATCCAAAAGACGAAAAAACAGTTTCATTCTTCAAAATCGTACAAAACAAACTCCTTTGGGCAATCTCTCAAAACACAGCCGCAGAATTAATATATCGCAGAGTTGATGCTACTTACCGCTATTAGGAATGCAGTCTTTTGATAAAAAAGAAGCTAAAACAGTTCAGAAAACAGATGTTAGTATCGCTAAAAATTATCTTAACGAAGATGAAATAAAACTTTTAGGATTACTGGTAGAACAGTATTTGGCGTTTGCTGAAACGATGGCACAGCAACAAACACCTATGTATATGAAAGACTGGGCAGAACGACTCGATAGTATTTTGAAGCTCAACGGAAGGGAATTGTTGACACATGCAGCAAAAATTAGTCATCAAATGGCTTTGGATAAATCTACCCAGGAATTTGAAAAATTTAAAGAAAGTAGAAAAACGATAGAAATCGAGCAAAGCCTGAAGGAAATTGAAGCAGATATTAAAAAATTAAAAAAAATAACATAAAATCCCATGATTACTCCATTAATGTTACTTACAACCTAATCATAAGTCCCTGCTGTCCTTCCAATCTTTTGTGCCGAACCCCGGCACTAAAGGATTTTCCCTCCCATCAGGGCTAGGGCTGGTAAAACAAATCACATGGAATACCAGTTTCAAAAGAAACTTCAAAAGTTAAAAGCCTTTAAATATCAGTATTTAAAGACTTTTCCGATTTTGATAATCTTTCAAAAAGCGCATATCCGAGCAGGAATTCACAAGCATATCATTTAAAATGTAAAATAACATGAAATATGAAAAAACCTTAAACTAAAATCTATTTTTACAAACAAGTCTAATCTATACAAAACAAACTTAGGTTAACAACCTTGAAATTTATAGTTTTACATTTCTTATAATAAATTACAAGAATAACAAAATAATTAATGAATCAATCCGTACACAATAAATTAGTTTCCTTCATTTGGTCAATAGCAGACGATTGTTTGCGAGATGTTTACGTTCGAGGTAAATATCGTGATGTGATTTTACCAATGGTCGTTTTACGTCGTTTAGATGCCTTATTAGAACCAACCAAAGATGCCGTTATGGAAGAATTATTCTTTCAGCGAGACGAAGCCGGTTTTACAGAATGGGACGAAAATGGATTAAGTGCTGCGTCAGGGTATGTGTTTTACAATACAAGCGAATGGACTTTACAACGTTTACACGATACAGCTACAAACAGTCAACAATTATTACAAGCGAATTTCGAAGATTATTTAAATGGTTTTAGCAACAATGTTAAAGAGATCATTGAAAAATTCAAACTAAAAAGTCAAATCCGACATATGGCAAGCAAAGATGTTTTACTTGACGTATTAGAAAAATTTACTTCTCCTGATATTAATTTAACTCCTTTTGATAAAAATGACAGTAATGGACGTAAACTTCCTGCCTTGTCAAACTTAGGAATGGGTTATGTGTTTGAAGAATTAATTAGAAAGTTTAACGAAGAAAACAACGAAGAAGCCGGGGAACACTTTACACCACGTGAAGTGATTGACTTAATGACTCATATTATTTTTGACCCAATTAAGAATAATTTACCTCCGGTTATGACCATTTACGACCCTGCTTGTGGTAGTGGTGGTATGCTGACAGAATCACAAAATTTTATTGTAGATCCAGAAGGTGAAATCAAAGCCATCAATTCAGATGTGTATTTATATGGCAAGGAAATCAACGATGAAACCTATGCTATTTGCCAATCGGATATGATGATTAAGGGAAATAATCCCGAAAATATTCGTGTAGGTTCGACACTTTCTACTGATGAATTTGCAGGCACTACTTTCGATTTTATGTTGTCCAATCCACCTTATGGAAAATCCTGGGCAAGTGAACAAAAATATATTAAGGACGGCAAAGATGTAATCGATTCCCGTTTTAAAATACAACTGAAAAACTATTGGGGAATCAATGAAGATGCCGATGCTATTCCGCGTTCTTCCGATGGTCAGTTATTATTTCTAATGGAAATGGTCAGCAAAATGAAACCACTTTCACAAAGTCCAACAGGAACTCGTATCGCTTCGGTTCACAACGGAAGTAGCTTGTTTACTGGCGATGCAGGAGGTGGCGAAAGCAATATCCGTCGTTATATTATTGAAAATGACTGGCTCGAAGCCATTGTACAATTGCCCAACAACTTATTTTACAATACAGGAATTACCACTTACATTTGGATTCTAAGCAATAATAAAACAGCCAATCGTAAAGGCAAAGTACAACTGATTGATGCCGGACAATTGTTCCGAAAACTGCGCAAGAATTTAGGAAACAAAAACTGTGAGTTCGCTCCGGAACACATTACTGAAATTGTAAAAACCTACACCGATTTACAAGCCATAGAAAGAACCGAAAGCGAAGCTATTGCTGCCAAAGTATTTGACAACTCTGATTTTGGCTACCACAAAGTAACCATTGAAAGACCAAAACGTTTAAAAGCACAATTTACAGCCGAACGCATTGCCGAATTGCGTTTTGATAAAAGTTTGCGTGAACCGATGCAATGGGTATATGAAACCTATGGAGAAGCGATTTACACTGACATCAAACAACACGAAAAAGCCATTACCGATTGGTGTGAAAAGCAAGAACTCAACCTCAATGCCAAACAATTGAAAGCGTTGACTACCGAGGCACTTTGGAAAAAACAATTCGATCTAATGATTTTGGGTACTAAGCTAATGGATGCCGTAGGAACAGCCGAATACAATGATTTCAATAGTTTTAAAGACAAAGTAGCTACTGCGGTAAAAACCAATAAACTAAAAGTAAGTGCTTCGGAATTGAATGCTATTTACAATGTTATTTCGTGCTACGATGCCGAAGCAGAAAAAGTTATAAAAAGCATCGTAAAACTTGCAGGTGATAAACTAAACCAACTCTTAGAAAAATTAGATTGCACGGAAAAAGATCTGCCGAATTATGGTTTTTATCCAACGGCTAAAAAAGGAGAATTCCTGACGTATGAAACCGAAAGTGATTTGCGTGATACCGAAAACGTACCGCTAAAAGAATCGATTTACAATTACTTTTTGCGTGAAGTACAACCACACGTTGCCGAAGCCTGGATCAACTTAGACGTGACTAAAATAGGCTATGAAATTAGCTTTAACAAATATTTCTACCAACACAAGCCCTTGCGCAGCATCACGGAAGTGACTAATGACATTATCGACTTAGAAAGACGAAGCGACGGATTGATTGCTGAAATATTGGCTTTATAAATAAATTTCAGGATGCAAATACTAGACAACGAATACAAACAATGGCTTTTTGAATTAAAATCAAAAATCCGTTCGTCTCAAATAAAGGCAGCAGTAGCAGTCAATACAGCTTTGATTAATTTCTATTGGGAATTAGGAAAAATGATTGCCGAAAAGCAAGAAACAGCCACTTGGGGAAATAAATTAATAGACCAACTAGCAATAGATCTAAAAGAAGAATTCCCAACAATGAAAGGTTTCTCCAGTACAAACCTTAAATACTGCCGAAGTTTCTATAAGTTTTATAAAGATGCAATTGGGCAACAAGCTGTTGCCCAATTACAAAATACGAATACTCCAATTAGTCAACAGCTTGTTGACCAATTAGAAGGACAACTATTGACCCAAATTCCTTGGGGACATCACATCTACATTTTTACAAAATCAGAAAATGTAGCCCAAGCCTATTTTTATATCCAGCAAACCATAGAAAATGGGTGGAGTCGTGACACTTTAGCCTTGCAGATCAAATCACAATTGTTTGCAAGACAAGGAAAATCGATAACCAATTTCAAAAATACTTTACCAGAACCATTGTCCGATTTGGCACAACAAACGCAAAAAGACCCTTATGTTTTTGATTTCGTATCGATGACTCCAAAAATGAAAGAACGGGATTTAGAAAAACAATTGGTGACACAAATCTCCAAATTCTTATTGGAACTTGGTAAAGGTTTTGCTTTTGTAGGACAACAATACCCTCTCGAAATTAGCGAAAAAGAATACTTTTTAGATTTACTATTCTACCATATCAAACTGAAATGTTATGTAGTTGTTGAATTAAAAAACACCGCTTTTATCCCCGAATATACAGGAAAAATGAATTTTTATCTCTCGGCAGTCGATACCCTTTTGAAACAAGAAAACGACAAACCCACCATAGGAATACTATTGTGCAGAGACAAAAACAACATCGAAGCCGAGTTTGCTTTACGTGACATTAACAAGCCCATAGGCATTAGCGAATTTTCGTTTACCGAAATCCTACCCGAAGAACTAAAAAGTAGTTTGCCAACCATTGAAGAAATTGAAAACGAATTACTAAACCGAACCGATACCTCTGATGAATAATACGATTATAAAATTACAAACCTATCCGAATTACAAACCTTCGGGTGTGGAATGGCTGGGGGATATTCCTGAGCATTGGGAGTTAAGAAGATTAAAATTTCTTTTAAACGGAAAATTAAAATATGGTGCAAACGAAAGCGGAATTGAATATGCTTTTAATTTGCCAAGATATGTGAGAATTACAGATTTTGGACAAGACGGAAAATTAAGTGAAAACAATAAATTATCGCTTTCTTGGAAAAATGGAAATGATTATCTATTGAAAGATGGAGACATTTTATTTGCAAGAAGTGGTGCAACTGTTGGAAAGAATTATCAATTCAAAAAATCTATATCTGTTGAAGAAAATTATTGTTATGCTGGTTATTTAATTAAAGCAGAAGCAAATGAAAATCTAATATTAAATAATTACCTTTATTTATATACAAATTCAGATTCTTTTAATAAATGGAAAGAGAGTGTAATTATAAAAGCCACAATTGAAAATATTGGAGCTGATAAATACAATCAACTTCCTGTTATTTTACCACCACTCCAAGAACAAACCACCATTGCTGAATTCCTAGAAGACAAAACTAGCAAGATAGACCAAGCTATTGCCATCAAGCAACAACAAATAGACTTACTCAAAGAACGCAGACAAATACTCATTCATAAAGCCGTTACTCAAGGGATAAATCCTGCTGTAAAACTAAAAGATAGCGGTGTAGAATGGATTGGAGAGATTCCTGAGCATTGGGAGGTTAGAAGGTTTAAATTTTTGTGTGATATTACAACTGGATCAAAAAACACAGAAGATAAAGTTGAAAATGGAAAATATCCATTTTATGTTAGGTCACAAAAACCTGAAAAAATTAATTCATATACTTTCGATGGTGAAGCCATACTAACTGCTGGTGATGGTGCTGGAGTTGGAAAAGTATTTCATTATTTAAACGAAAAATTTGATTTTCATCAAAGAGTATATAAGTTTAGTCACTTTAAGAATATAAAAGGTAAATTATTATATTATTACTTAAAAAACAATTTTCATAATGTAGCCTTAAATGGTGAAGCTAAATCTACTGTTGATAGTTTAAGATTACCTTTAATTCAAAATTTCTTAGTAACAATCCCTCCTATGAAAGAACAAATTGAAATAATTAATAAAATAGAAATAGCAAATAAAAAAATCGCCACAGCCATTTCATTAAAAGAGCAAGAGATAGAGAAGTTGAAGGAATATAAGAGTAGTTTGATAGATGGGGTTGTAACGGGGAAAGTAAAAGTAATTTAAATATATTTTAAAAAAAATATGAGCGATATAAAATATTATGCAGATTTAGTTTTTAGGTTTTTAGTAAGAAAAAAATATTTACATAAAATTATTGGCTACCCAGCCTTTTTGTATTTAGTTTTTGAGTTAGGTACACCAAAACTTAGTCCAGAGGTTTTACCAGATTACAACCAAATAAAAAACAATTACGGACAATTTCCAGCAATGATATTAAACTATTTCATTGACAAAAACGCTAGTGGTGCTGATATTTTAACTGTGTACATCCTTTTATTTATTGTGTGTTTTTGTTTATACGCCGAAATAAAAATTAATGCTATAAAATCAGGTAATAATAATTATTTCTTTGGGTTATTTCAAAATATAAATCAAACATTTAATGGAAAAGAATAATTTTTTTGGTTTTTTTCAATTCATAAAGCAAACATATAATAATTATACAAGGCAACCATTTGATGTAAATGAAAATTGGTTTCAAATTTTATTTGAGAAACATTACACTACCGATATTCAATCCAAATATAATTCTTCTCTTTTTATTGATCAAGATCGCGGAAAAGCTTTAAGTGTATTAAACGAAATAAAGTTTAACTCGAAGCATATTTCTCCATATAAAAATGAATTAAGAATATTAAATGAGTGGTTAGATAAATTTCCTAATGAGTATAAGGAATTGAAAGATTTTTTAGCTGGAGAAAACATTGAGATTAATACTGAATCTAAACAACATAAGCAATTAGAGTTGTTGTTACAAAAAATAGATTCTATTAAAGGATTAGTAAACCAACAAAATAAGATTCTTGATATTGGGATAAATAATGACATCACTTTATTACCAATAATAGAATTTGTTGACTATGAGCACGGTTATGGTTTCAACTCAAAAAAAATACATGACTATGAAGATGAATTTAAATTTATAAATAAAGCACCTTCTGAAGAGTACCCTGTTGCGATAGTATTTAGAAGACAATCAGAAATACTAAATCAAATTAGAAACTTAAATTCGTTTAAAATTGATTTTTTTAATACAGTAAAAATAATACATGGAAAGGCAGGGATGGGTAAATCTAATATTTCTGCATATTTAACAAATACCTTAAGGAATGAAAAGCATCCTGTAATCATAATAAAAGCAAAATCATTCAGTGGTAATCCAGATGAATTCAATAGAATTTTAATGGAACAGCTATTGGTTCCTAATAATTATTCAATAGAAGAAGTTTTAGAAAGAATAAATAATTATGGAAAAAAAGCAAAAAAAAGAATTGTTTTAATTTTTGATGGCTTAAACGAAACAACCTTTGCCAATGAAGGTTTTAGTCAAATCTGGCAAAAGAATTTTGATGCTTTTGTAGAACTTTTAGCTGGCTACACGTTTATTTATTTTATAACAACATTAAGGACATCATATATCTCTAGAATTTGGAGTAATAACCAAATTCCATATTCAAATTTTGAGTTAAAAGGCTTTGATGAAAGTGACTTAGGAATTGTAGTAGTAAAATACTTTGATCATTATAATATTGGTTATAATAATATCAAAAAAGAAGAAATATTTTATTTCAAAACTCCCTTGTTGATTGATTTATACTGTCAAATGTTAAATCCTAAAAAAATAGTCGAAATACAAGCTGTATTTGGATTAAGTGGTTTTAAAGATGTTTTTGAAAGGTATATTTCTAAACTTTCAGAGGACGTTAAAATTAAACTTACGTTAGGGACTGTTGATCAAATTAATGATGGTATTGATAGATGTTCCAATGAAATGTTGGGAAATTTGGAAGCCAATATACCTTTGATGAAATTTTACTCTCTAATGCAAGATGAAAACGTTGTAAATGTAGGTGGCACAATAGGTGACGAAATATTATCTGAATATTTAATTTATCTGGATGAGAACCATAAAGGCAGAGACGTTATAATACATACTCAGCAAGAAGTAGGAGGCTATTTGTTAGCGAGGAAATTAATTAGAGATTATGGCACAGTTGATAATGTTGTAAATTCAGATATTTTTACAAATACCATTATTGGTAGTAGTAATCAAGTTCATCAACTAAAAGATGATATATTAAAATTTCTACTAATTGAAGCAGATGAAAATTCTAATATTTTTACTAGTTACATTGACAATCCTATCGTAAAAAAATTCTCGATAATTACTTTACAAACCGAGACTTTGAATACTAAGACACAAGGAGTACAAAAAATACTGGATGGTAATTTAACTTCAAAAGTCGATATTAGCGAACTAATTTCAGGACTTCCTTCCTATTTATTTGAACCTCAATCACCTCTTAATTTTAATTTTATAAAGAGTCAATTATTAAAACTTGATGCAAATACATTTGAATACACTTGGACAAAATTGATTTATGATGAATATATAAAAATAGATAGTTTAGTTCAAAGGATATTGGATAATGAAGTTATCCTTGAAGAACTTGAAAATAGAGATTTAATAATAGATTTTTTAATATGGGCTTTAGAAACTACTATTAGAGAATTAAGAGATCAAATCACTATAATTTTACTAGATTATTTCACTAAATACCCGCAGTTAATTTTTGATAAAGTTTTAGAATACTCCCAAGTAAATAAAGCGTATATATATGAACGACTAGCTTCTATCTGCTATGGAGTTTGTTTGATTGAACAAAACAATGAAGAGTTTCTAAATAAAATTTTAAAAGATAATATATTATCGATTTATAAATTACAATTTGGTGTAAATCCAACACATCCAAAATTTAATTATATTGTTATTGATTCAATTAAACATATAGTTGACTTAGGAATTTATAAAGGAATTTTCCAACTTCCAGAAAATGATATTGATGATTTTAAAAATTATAAGTTTAATATTGAGGATTGGTTAAATATTGATGAAGTAGATCTAGAAATTGTCAGGTCAATATATCTGCATTGGACATTGAGTGATAATCCTGATCCATTAAGAGGTGATTTTGTTCATTATACGATACCTAGATTAGAAGAAAGAGACGGTGATAATAGACTAAAAAACACCGCAAATATTTTTAAACATATTTTAAATTTAGGTTACATTCAGAGTGAATCTGAATTAAGTAAAACTGAATTAAAATTTAAAACTGGTGAATCTTTATATGGTATAAAAGATAAAATTGACCGTTTAGGAAAGAAATATTCTTGGATGGCATTTTTTGATTATGCTGGATATTTATTAAATGAAGGTAGATTAGATGTTTGGAGAGATGATGATTCTGAGTTTGAAAAACATTATTCAAGGTTAGGAGATGTTGAAATAGAAATTACAAATCCTAAGCAAAAAATATTTTCTGAAAAATTATATTTTGATGATTTATTTTTACACAAAGTAAATCATCAAGATTGGGTATATAAGACAATGTATCATACAGTTAATGAATTATTTAAAAAAGATGATTTTACAATGTTATCAGGATTTATTAATCAAAGAGAAAGCGAATCTTATGACAGTAGATCTTTTTTATTAATTAATTCATTTTTTATTAAAAAAGACTCTGTTTTTGGAAATATTGAGGACATTTTAAATAGAGAGTTTGATTGGAAAGATGACATAATCACTTCTAGAAGCTCATTGTCAAAAATTTATTTTGGTGAATTATATTGGGCGGATAATATTCCAACTACAATTTTAAATCGGAATGATTTACCTTTAGAGAGTCACGAGGAAACTGAGCGTATGATAACTCCTTTCGATATAATAAATTACCCTAAAAAATATACAAGAGAAGACCTAAATAAATTCATTAAGATTTCTAAGAAAAAAAGAATCTCTTTTGAAGTAGAACCAACCCTTATAGATTACTCATGGGAAAGTGATTCAAAAATAATATCAACTATTAATTCCACGATACCTAGTACAAGTATTGGAAAACAACTAAAATTAAGAGCAGACACTATTAATCTTCAAATATTAGATAAAGAAAATATTTTAGCTCATAAATCCTTTGATTTTAAAGAGGATCACTACGAACAAAATTTCGAATATTTTAGAACTGATTTATTAGCTGAGTATATGGAACAGAATGGATACTTATTAGTTTATCAAATTAAACAACATACGTACGATAGAAACTCTGGTAATAGGAGTGGTGATTTTAGAGGTATGCAATTTTTTCTGGCAAGATAAAAAAACTATTACTAGTAAAAGCAATTAATAAAACATAGTAAAAACTATAAAAAAAGCATATATATTATTCTAATGAGTAAAGTACATTATTTCCAGAGATATCATCAAAAAGAGAATGTTGTAACAAACAACACCCTGTTATTATTTTCTAGATTATACAATTATTCCCCTAATAAATTCAAACAATTTATTGACACTTTAACAGATATTGAAATTAATGTAGGCGTTGATTTTTCACAACAAAGTAAAAGTAAATCATCTGTTCCTGACGGTATAATAACTCAAAGTAGCTTTAAAATAGTTATTGAAACCAAGTTGTTTGATAATTTCAATAATTATCAGTTGACAAATCATTTAGAAGAATTTAATTCTGAAAAAAAACAAATACTGCTAGCTTTAGCTCCTGAGTATATCAATGATAATCAGAAGAACAAACTAATAGAGGAAGTAAGTAATTTTAATATAGATAAAAAAAAGAACATTAATTTTGTTAATGTAACTTTTAAAAAAATAATCGAGACTTACAGAGAGATAATTTTTGACTATGATGTTGAACTAAAAGATATTATTGATGACTTTGAAGATTTTTGTAGTTTATTCGGTTTATTACCAAATAACAATCCTAGAATGCTAGTCATAGCATGCGGATGGACAATTAATCATAATTTTAGAAATAGTGTATACTATGATCCTGACGATAGAGGATATTCAAGATGTACTCATATGGGTATTTATAAAGATAAAAAAGTTCAAGGTATTGGAAAAATAGAAAATATTATTACTGCTCATATTGACAATGATGGAAATTTAATTGTTACCAATCAAACAAATGGAGCCCCAACTAATGAGCAAAAACAAAATATTATTAATATTGTTAACAATGCAAAAGTAGATTTAGGATGGAATATTTCAGAAGGTCATAAGTTTTTCTGTGTGGACTCATTTGAAAAAACATCTTTTTTAAAAAACACTCCAAATGGTTTATTTGGTAGACGATACTTTGATATTAATGACTATGTTGGTGAAAAGTCAGATATTGTTTTAGCAACAAATGAATATGCAGAAAAACTAAAAAAGATTGATTGGGAAAAGAATATAATAGAATCATAAATTATGCCATCACAAACCAACGAACAAGCACTCGAAGCTTCCATAGAAAAAAAACTTACTGGTAGTTCTCTCGAAGAATTAAAACAAGAAGGAAATATACAAGAACGCAAGGAATTGTACCGTTCTGGCAATGGCTATTACATTGGCTATGCCAATGACTTCAATGCAAAATATGCTATTGATGAAGTTCGTTTTTGGAATTTTCTAGAAACCACACAAGCTGAGGAATTAGCCAAATTGCAAAAGCAAAACGACTGGAAACTCAAAATCTTGGAGCGCTTGGATCGTTTGGTCAAAAAATACGGCATTTTGCGTTTAATTCGCAAAGGTTTAGAAGTCGATGATGCGCACTTTACATTGATGTACGTGTTGCCTCTGGCAAGCAGTAGTAAGGCAATTAAAGATAATTTTGATAACAATGAGTTTAGCGTTACACGCCAAATCAGGTATTCATTACTCAATCCAAGAGAAGAAATTGATATGGTAATTTTTGTCAATGGTTTACCCATTGCTACCATGGAACTCAAAAACCCTTGGACAGGACAAAATGCTAAAGTTCACGGTCAAAACCAATACAAAAGCAAAAGAGATATCACCCAGCCTTTATTAAACTTTGGGCGTTGCATCGTGCATTTCGCAGTCGATACTGATGAAGTCTATATGACGACCAAACTAGATGGCAGTAATACTTTTTTCCTGCCCTTCAATTTAGGACACAATTACGGAAAAGGCAATCCTCCAAATCCTTTCGGACACAAAACGGCTTATTTATGGGATGAAGTTTTAACACGCGAAAGTCTGGCAAACATCATCCAGCATTTCGTTCGTTTTGATGGTAAAGAAACCGAGCCATTAAGCAAAAAGAATTTATTCTTTCCACGATACCACCAAATGAATGTGGTTCGAAAATTAATTGCAGACGCCAGTAAAAATGGTGTGGGACAAACCTATCTAATTCAGCATTCAGCAGGTTCTGGAAAATCAAATTCCATTACCTGGGCTGCCTATCAGTTGATAGAAACCTATCCCGAAAACGAAAATACACCAGGAAACAAAGGAATAAACAATCCACTATTTGATTCCGTGATTGTGGTAACAGACCGACGATTATTAGACAAGCAACTAAGAGAAAATATAAAAGATTTTTCCGAAGTTAAAAATATTGTAGCGCCCGCTTATTCTTCCAAAGATTTAAAAGAAAGTTTAGAAAGTGGCAAGCGAATAATCATTACCACCATTCAAAAATTCCCATTCATTGTAGATGGCATAGCTGATTTAGGGGACAAACGTTTTGCCGTAATCATAGACGAAGCACACAGCAGTCAAAGTGGTTCTGCCGCCGATAATATGAATCGTGCCATGGGAAATACAAACTTGGAAGAAGAGGAAGAAGATCCACAAGATAAAATTATCGAAATCATGCGTTCTCGTAAAATGAGTACGAATGCTTCTTATTTAGCGTTTACCGCTACACCAAAATCCAATACCTTAGAAAAGTTTGGGGAGTTACAAGAAGACGGAAAATTCAAACCTTTTCATTTGTACTCAATGAAACAAGCTATTGAGGAAGGTTTTATTTTGGATGTTTTGGCAAATTACACTACCTACAAAAGCTATTACGAAATAGAAAAATCGATAGAAGACAATCCATTATTCGATACCAACAAAGCACAAAAAAAATTAAGAGCATTTGTAGAACAACACAAACAAACCATTGCTATAAAAGCAGATATTGTAGCCGAACATTTTACTACTAAAATTGTCAATACCAAAAAACTAAAAGGCAAAGCCAAAGCAATGGTAGCAACTCAAAGTATTGAATCAGCCATTAAATATTTCTTTGCCATTCAAAAAATACTCAAAGAAAAAGGAGAACCTTTCAAGGCATTGATTGCTTTTTCTGGAAAGAAAACCATCGACGGAATAGAATATACAGAAGACAGCATTAATGGTTTTGCAGAAAAAGACACTCGTGATAAATTTGATACAGACGATTATAGAATATTAGTAGTAGCCAACAAATACCTCACAGGTTTTGACCAACCCAAACTAACCGCAATGTATGTGGACAAAAAACTGCAAGGTGTTTTGGCCGTGCAGGCCTTATCCCGATTAAACCGATCCGCCAATAAATTAGGAAAGAAAACCGAAGATTTATTTGTATTGGACTTCTTTAATGCTGCAGAAGATATGAAAGAAGCTTTCGACCCCTTTTATACTGCAACATCACTGAACAAAGCTACAGATGTAAATGTATTACACGAAATCAAAGCCATTTTAGACAATACGGGAGTTTACGAATGGGCAGAAATAGAAGATTTTGTAGATAAATATTTCAAAAAAGCAGATGCACAGCTCCTAAGTCCAATCATTGATATAGCTGCTGACCGATTCAATTTCCAATTAGAATTAGAAGACAGCGAAAAAGCTGATTTTAAAATAAAAGCCAAACAGTTTGTAAAAATATATGGTCAGATGGCTTCTATTTTACCCTATGAAGTAGTGAATTGGGAAAAGCTATTTTGGTTTTTAAAGTTTCTAATTCCAAAACTTATTATTGTGGACAGCAGTATTGATGCACTAGATGAATTATTAAATTCAGTCGATTTATCTACTTACGGTTTAGAAAGGGTTAAATTAAATACTAGTATTGGTTTGGACGATTCCGAAACCGAATTAGATCCACAAAACCCAAATCCTAGAGGAGCACATTCTGGAGACAAAGAGGAAGATCCTTTGGACTTAATCATCAATAGCTTTAACGAAAAATGGTTTCAAGGTTGGGAAATCACTCCCGAAGAACAAAGAGAGAAATTTGTGAAATTGGCCAAAAATATGCAAACACATCCCGACTTTCAAGCTAAATATGCTGAAAATGCAGATAAGCAAAATAGAAGTATTGCTTTTGATAAAATATTTTTTGATGTAATCACCCGCGACCGGAAAAACGAACTTGATTTATACAAAAAACTTAGTCAAGATGATGCTTTCAGAATTGCCATGCAGGATACTTTGAAGAGGATATTGAGCGTTTAAACTTTTTACAAACATTGCAAAAAAACATATGGGAAAAATGATATAATATACTTTGCTTTTATTTCACTTTCATTTAATTATGTTGTTTTTACTAGTTTTAAAACATAAAAAAAGTCTGATTTCTAAAAATCAGGCTTTGCTTTTTACTTACAACCTAATCAGCAGCCTCAAACCATATCTCAACACCTTTCCTTGTTTTAGTATCGATCTTTTTAATGGATGTGTTTTCTGTCGTGGAAGAAAAACTTAACGCTGTGCCATCAAACTGAATTGAAATTCCATAAGTTTCGGAATCTTGTGAGGCAGGAATACGATCAGCACTTTTAAGGAAAAAATACGCTTCTTCTAAAGAAATATTCGGAATAAAATAACAAGTGGAAATATCATAATCACTGCCGTTCTCTATAATGGAGGCTCCATTTTTATATAAATAGGAACTAGAATAAGCATTGTCTTTTTTAGGGTCCGGTTTTTTAATTTTAGCTTTAATCAGCTTAAATTTTAAATCAAAATAATCTTTACTGAATTCAAAGCCGGGCTTTATTTTAGAAAAACAGGCATCAAAAACATAGCCCGTTTTTCCGTTGTTGGTTTTTACTTTTACCCAAAATCCGGATAAAGAGAATCCTTTAAAATCATCTTCTGCCTCTTCTTTGGGACTAATCTCGAGAACTGTATGCGGCGTTTTTTTCAAATCGTCATCAATAACAGTACATTCCTCTTCAAATTTTAATACGCTTACAATCTTACTGCCGGCATTTGGATGTGTATATAAATGAATGTCTGATGGGCTGCAATTGTATAATTTATCTCCCTTTTTGTATAAACCAATAGAGTAACCAGCCTGTATGGAAAGGCAAAGAAAAAGGGTGATGATGAATTTCATAGGTTATTGTTTTTTTAATGCTTCATTGTTTTACAACACAAATATAATTGAAGATATCATTAATAGCTTGTGCAGTAATATAATTCGTAAACATAAATTTATGAATACAAATTTATGTTTATAGCCTTGAAAATTATAAACCACAATAAAATAAAGGGAATCAGAATACATCAAACAGTAATAACAATGGACGTATAAGGACTATACAATTTCCATCCTAAAGATTCGTACAAAAATTTGCCTTCATCTGTTGCAACCAAAAAGTTCTTGAAAACGCCTTTTGACAACGCAATCTTTTCAAGTTCTTTCATCAAAAATGTTGCAAGGCCTTTCCTTCTATGGTTAATTTCGGTTGAAATTCTATCATAAACAGCCAAATCATCAACAAGAACAATACGGCCAATTGCAGCTGGTTCCCCTTTTTTATCCACAATCCTAACCACATAAGTTGAATTATAATGATCGAATTCCAATTTATAATCATCGCTTAAACCGGTTGTAGGAATATTCATTGTGTGAAAACAATACATCATAAAACCTTGTGGCTGAATTGTCCATTTCTCAGAAATGACAGGTTTGATTTCATTGGCAGATGCACAAACCTTTAGAAAAATCCAGGGTTCATCAATATTTTTTGAAAGCTGGATAAAATCGTCATTAAGTTCAGAAAACACATATCTGTTTTTTTGCTTTTCATAACCAACATCGATTTGAAAACCAGATGTAAAACTAACCGGTAATGGCAATTCCCTGGACAAAGACCATGCTTTAAGCCACTTTTCAACAACATCCCGGGAAACAAAATTTTCCATTAAATTAACTGATAAGTTACAAAAATAGTTCGTTCAAAATAAAACGCCTGCCTAAAGTAAAAAAATATTATTTTAGTCTTTTTAATTAGATAGCCGCCAAAGAATATATAAACTTATAACTCATTAATAATGAACCGAAATATAGCCCTGCTTTTTACAGGATTGCTTTTCTCAACTGTATTGTTTTTATCGTGCAGCATCAAAAAACAGTCCGATACGACAGAGAAAAAAATATTAGTTTTTACCAAAACTGCCGGGTTCCACCATTCATCAATCCCTCAGGGAATTGAAGCTGTAAAACTGATCTGCAGTCAAAACGGCCTGAAAGTTAAGGTAACTGATAATTCAGAGGATTTTACAAAAGACAGTTTAGCGGTCTATAGTGCTGTTGTATTTCTAAACACTACGGGCGATGTTCTAAACAACAGCCAGCAGGAAGCTTTTGAATACTATATAAAATCCGGAGGGGGATTTGCAGGTATTCATTCCGCTGCCGATACAGAGCCGGACTGGCCATGGTACATTCGTCTTACGGGTGCAAAGTTTGCGGGGCATCCCAATAATCCAAATGTGCTGAAAGCGGTCATAAACATCACTGATCCACATTTCCCTGCTGTAAAAGGTCTTCCTTTACGATGGGAACGAACTGACGAATGGTATAACTATTCCAATATTTCGGAAGACATAAAAGTTATAGCCACTTTGGATGAAAGCACTTATTTCGGAGGCACAAATGGTAAAAATCATCCCATAGCGTGGTATCATTCCTTTGAAGGCGGGAGGGTCTTTTATACAGGAGGCGGACATACAGAAGCCAGTTATGCTGAACCGCTGTTTCTAAAGCATCTGACTGAAGGAATTAAATATGCCGCGGGAATTGGTGTTGCTGCATCTTCAAAATAAGGCAAAAAAATGCTATTTTAAACAATATGCATCTGACATACATTTTTTTTATATGCCAGATGCAATTACAAATCAATCCTAAAAAATTAAGTTTTTATTTTACTGTATAAGAAACTTTATCTGCCTCACAAAGCCTGAAATAGCCCAGGGCAAAATTAGTAGCGTCATTGGCATTTACAATATTCCCCCTGATATTGGCCGGAGGAGTTGCAAAAGGATTTGCATTGGATGCTTCCAGAATTAAATTCATATAATTATAAAAATTTCCGGAAATACCGCGATTTGTAATATCAACTACATTTCCCGCTTTCATATCTTCGTGAGAGAACCGAATGTTGATTTCATTCCCATTAAAAAAATCATCATCCATCAGGTTATATTCCGGATAAAGCAGGAAATCACTTTTAAAATCTGAAAGATTATAATTGACTTCATTTGCCGGATCATCATAATAGAATGTCAGTTCTATTAAATCCTTGTCGCCTTCAAGAACCAAACCCTGTTCAACCCTCTTGATTGGTGTTACGGGCATCAGCTTTTCAACCGCTGTAAAACTTTGTCCTTCTGCCTGAACATGCAGCGTATAATCCATATTAAGAACAGGAATAAAATCAGTACACACATACAAACCCGGCTGTGATTCGTTGAAAGTAAAAACAGTTCCGTCACTATTTTCAACCCTCACCTGTGCTCCTGAGACTTTTGGTGTAACCGTACTGTAATAAGAAGCCATTTTGCTGATCTTTATGGTTTGCTCATTACCGGATGTTCCTTTTTTCCAGATTATTTCGGCATCTATAACTATTTTAGCTTCTCCTGTTTCCAGATCCAGATTTACTACATCTTCGCAGGATGAAAAAAGCAAAACAAAAAGAAGGCTAAATAAAGTCAGTGCTTTACTTTTAAAGGTATATTTTTTTAACTTTTGCATGTCATTAAAATTTAAAATTATAAGAAATTCCGGGTACTAATCCAAAGATGGATAACCTTCTGGTCTCGTTCGCTCCCGTATCCTCATTTGTTGTAAAGGTCATAGAGGCAGCATTTTTTCTGTTGTAGATATTATAAATACTGAATACCCAATAGCTTTGCCATCCCTTCTTTTTATCCGGCTTGGGCGTATACGTCGCTGCAAGATCCAGGTGATGGTAAAGCGGGAGCCTGTTTTCGTTTCTCAGTGAGTAATTAGGGATATTCATCCCTCCAAATTCATAATAACCATTTGCATACGTTACTGGCTGACCGGAACGCAATGAAAAATTAGCATCAAATGACCATTTGGGATTGAATTTATAACTTCCGACAATACTTAAATTATGCAATTTATCATATCCTGATAAATACCATCCGCCATTGGCTATACCCGGTTCGTCAGGCGTTCTTCCGGGAGTTTTTTGTTCTGCCCTCGACAAGGTATAAGAAACCCATCCTGTGAAGTTTCCGGTGTTTTTCCTAAATAATAATTCCAAACCATAGGATCTGGCTTTACCGCTGAGAATAACCCTTTCGATGTTATTATTTGCGATTATATCTGCTCCGTCAATATAATCAATTCGGTTTTGAATGTCCTTATAAAACAATTCTCCTTCAAAAGAATAATCACCGCCTTTAAAGTTTTTAAAATAGCCAACTGCATACTGATCCAGCAATTGTGGTTTGGTAAACGGACCGCTCGGTGTCCAGATATTCATGGGTAATGGAGACTGGGTATTGGATAAAATATGAATATACTGTGCCATCCTGTTGTAACTTGCTTTCACGGAAGTATCGTCATTAAAAGCATATGACAAAGCAAATCGCGGTTCAAAATTATTGAATTTACTTATGGTTTCACCGCTTTTGTATGAGATACTTCCGGTTGGAGTTCCTTCCTGATAAATATTATATAACGGATTATATACTACCGCTTTACCATCTTCATACGTGCTGATTTCCTCCCCTCCTAAACGGTAAAACAAACTATAGCGAAGTCCGTAACGAAGATTCAGCTTCTCTGTAATCTGATGCTCAAAATCAATGTAGGCCGAGGATTCTAAGGCATATTTTTTATCCAGCTGTCTATAATTAAACTGTGAACCGGGACTGGTAGGCTTTGCGGTACCGGGATTAAAATTATAAAACAAGCCGTCGACACCGTAATTAAGCTTAAACTTTTCCGAAAGGGAATGATCCCAGTCATATTTAAGTCCGTAACTGCTGATGTTGCTGTCCCATTCAAAATTTTCTGTTTGCAATCCCAGATTAAATTTATAGTCGCTGTAGAAAACCGATAAATTGGTGTTTAATTGATCTGAAAATTTATGTTTCCAGTTTAAGATACCCATCGTGTTTCCGTAAGTACTGGAAAATCGCTCATTTATATCAAAAACGTCATTCCCTAAATATCCGGAAAAAGCAACCGTGTTATTGGCACCTAGCCGATAATTTAACTTTGCGTTGATATCATAAAACATAGCCGAATTTTTATTGTCTGCCAGCTTCAAAAATAAATGCGCATACGAAGCACGTCCGGCGATGATAAAGGATCCTTTTTCTTTTTTGATTGGTCCCTGAACTAAAAGACGGCTCGATATCAGTCCAATTCCTCCATTTACCCTGAAGTCCTCAAAATCTCCCGTTTGCTGGCTTACATCAAGAACTGACGAAACACGCCCGCCATATTTAGACGGAATACCTCCTTTGTATAAATCCAGTCCATTGACAATATCGGCATTAAAAACCGAGAAAAACCCGAACATATGAGAGTCACTGTACACCGGGGCACCATCCAGAAGAATCAGATTCTGATCGGCTGCACCTCCGCGGACATTAAAACCCGAAGAGGCTTCTCCGGCATTTGTAACTCCCGGCAATGTCAGTATCGATTTTAAAGGATCCGGTTCGCCCATCGCAACCGGAATCCTCTTAATCTCTTCCATAGAAAGTTTATTGACACTCATTTGGGTATTCCTGATATCAACTGCTTTGGTATTGGTCACTATCACCTGCTCTAATTGCTGGCTGTCAGTTTCCATGCTGAAATCTATTCTTAGATCATCATCAACCGTGATTTGTTTTTCTTTGTTCCTGAAACCAACATAACTAATTAAAACAGTATAAGTTCCTTTGTCCAATGTCATGGAAAACATTCCGTTTCTATCGGTTGTGGCGGCTGTTCCAAGTTCTTTGATAAAAACATTAGCTCCAATAACAGACTCTTTGTTCTCATCAAGAAACCTGTCCGGTTAAATTATTTTTTTTTTTGGTTACTTTCGAAGGTTTTTGCTTTACAAAAATATTATTCCCTACAATCGAAAACTGAATCGACGTATTCTTATTCAGTTCGTTGATCAGGTTTTGTATTTCGATACGGTTATAAGTGTTTTTTTTGGCAAAATATTTTTGACCTGTATTAATTTGGTCCGTAAAGGCAAATTTATAGTCGGTTTGATTCTCAATTTGTTTAAATAATTCTTTTAGCGTTACAGTTTTATCTACAGTTACGGTAATATTTTGAGAGAACATACACAAACTGAATAAAAAAAAGCATGCTGAAATTATACGCTTCATAAAATTTTGTATTTTTGAATATTATTAAATAGCACAGTTTTATACTGTACTCGATATAAGGAAGGATGTTTAGTTTCGCGGCTAGTGCATCCTTTTCTTTTCTATTGAAAAGTAATTTGTTTTAAATCTTCGTTTACTTCATAGTTTAGGTTATACATTTCTGATATTAATTGGACAATCGTTTTTAAATCTTCTTTTTTATTTATTCGTATTGTAATTCGCTGGTCATGATATTTCTGCGGGACCGCCATTTTATAGCCGTAGTTCGCCTCAATATAAGTACTGATAACAGTCAGTTTTTCATTTTCAAAATCGGTAAATCTTTTAAATTCAGTTATTGAGGCTGTTTTATTTCCATAAGTGAATTTTTCGCCGGGCACTAAAATCCATTTTTCATCCTGATCCTTTACAGTCATTTGGACACTTCCTTCATAAAGTGCTACACTGATCTCTTTTTTAGGATAGCCATTTACCGTAAAAGAAGTGCCTAATACCGTAGTGATAGTTTCATTACAAAAAACCTGAAAAGGGTGTTTTTTATCTTTTTTTACTTTAAAATAGGCTTCTCCAGTAATTTCAATCTTTCTGTTATCGTTAAAATTATTGGCATAGACAATTTTAGAATTCGGATTTAATTCTACCCTTGAACTGTCCGGTAAGACTACGTTTTTTACTTTCGAAGTATAATTTTCAATTACATTCGAAGCAAGGAAAATATCATCCTGTAATGGACCTCTGTTGAAATAAATTCCGGTCCCAATAAGCGTAAAAATTAAAACTGCTGCCGCTGCTGCGAAATGCCATGCTTTAAATTTCTTCTTTTTTGAAGAAAAGGCTTTAGATTGAAATTGTTCCCACGAAGCTTCTTTTACACTATCGGAATGTGAAACGGGAATTTCGTCCCATATTCTTTTTAATTCTTCTTCTATTTTTTTCTCATCCATGTCTTTGAGCATTAAAGTTGTTGACAATAAAATCCCTGCTTATTAAAAACACCATAAACCATTTCTTTAATATCCCTGTTAGTTTCGATTCTTAATATATTATCGCAATCTTCCAAATCAAAATTCATTATACAATCAGAAATGACAAATTGCAAAAGAGCTGTAATAAAGCTTGCCTCTTCCTTGGTTCTGATATCCGTTTTATAAATTTCAATATTCATTTTTATTCTTCGTTTTATATATAACAAACGAGAACACAAAAGTTCCTAATGGTTTTCGATTTTTTTTCTGATAAATTTACTGGCAAGATAAATATGATTGGCAATTGTCTTTTCAGAAAGATCTGTAATTGCTGCAATCTCCTTATAGCTAAGGTTTTCCAGTTTGTGTAAAGTAAATATTTTTTGCTGCTGTTCAGGAAGAAGATTTATGAAAGTATATAGTTTTTCCCTTCTTTCTTCAAAAATTCCTGTATCTGTATCCTCCTGCTCAATTTCAAACTGCAAAGGATCCATCTGAATTATTTTATTTTCCCTGTTAAGATGATTTATGATAATGTTCTTGCATATAGTAAACAATTGCTTATCAAACAAGACATCTTCATTGAGTAATTCTCTTTTATCATACAGTCTCAAGAAAGTCTCCTGAACAAAATCCTGAGGGGTCAGGACAGAAAAGTTAAATCGTCTGGCAATGCTTATAAGTCTGTCATAGTATTTTAGATAAGCCTCTTTGAAAGAAGCTTCCTTACCTTTTTTTAAACTTAATATAAACTTCCTGTTGTCCATAACGTAACTCTGATGACTAGTCTTAACTCAATCATCCAGATAATATTGTCATCTAAAATTGACAACCTGGCAATACTGAATTTTGAATTGCGAATTTATTTATTTTAAATAAACTTAAAGTACAAAGAGCAGAAAATTATTATAAATTTATTTGTCCGGAAAAGTACATTCCTAAAAAACTACAC
>JBDTRA010000084.1:0-22478 GCA_039931915.1 Flavobacterium sp.
TTTCCAATCTGTTTTTTCTGGCCGAAATCAGTGCGATTTCAGACATAGAGAAAACCCCGTTTAATAGTATTAGAAAAAATATTATTAGTATTTCCAATTTGTAGTTAATTCGTTATTGAATAGTCCTTAATATGTAATTTGTAACCTAAATGTTTTATAGCCCAGATGGAAGAGAAAAGCCCGGAGCTAAAAAAACTAATTTTTCCTGCCGGAAAACAGCGACCGGCGGAAGCTCGTTTTATGGTGTGGAAAAATAGTTTTTTTAGTGAGGACTTGCAACGTACAGCTGGAAAAAGCTTCTACAAATTATCTATAACTGACGTTAATCGCTCTGTAATTTGTTCGACGGTACCTATACCATCTACAGCATAAAACTTATTTTGATTTTTATAATACCCAATAAGCGGTGCTGTTTTTTCATTATATTCCTGGTATCTTACACGAATTTTTTCTTCGTCCTGATCATCAACCCTTCCACTTGTTTTTCCTCTTTCCAACAAACGTGCTACCAATATTTCATCATCAGCCTCTAAAGCAATTGTTGCTGTAACACTTGATCCAATTGTTGGTAAATATTTATCTAATGCTTCAGCCTGATCTAAAGTTCTTGGATAACCGTCGAATAAAAACCCTGCTGTATCCGGGTGTTTTTTTACTTCGTCAATTAACATTGCTGTTGTTACTTCGCAAGGCACCAACTCTCCATTATCCATAAAAACCCTTGCTTTTTTACCTAAATCTGTATCATTTTTTAAATTAAAACGAAATATGTCCCCTGTTGAAAGATGTGTTAATTTGTATTTTTCTTTTAAAAATTCTGCCTGAGTTCCTTTTCCTGCTCCCGGTTTTCCAAATAAAACAATATTAATCATAATGCAAGTGTGTTGTGTTGTTACTTCCTGATTTAAAGAAGTTTAAAGTGAATATATAGTTATGCGTTTGTTTTTAAATTATTCTGCTAATTTATATACTTCGGATAAATTTCTTCCTAAACCATCGTAGTCTAAACCGTAACCAACAATGAATTTATTTGGAATCCGGATTCCGACATAATCAATTTTAATATCTTTTTTATAAGCTTCTGGTTTAAAGAACAACGTTGCAATTTTGAAATGCTTTACGTTTTGTGCTTTAAACATTGCTTTTAATTCTTCGATTGTGTTGCCGGTATCTATAATATCTTCAATAACAATCACGGTTCTGCCTGACAAATCCTGATTGATTCCGATTAATTCCTTAACGGTATTGGTAGATTCTGTTCCTTCATAAGAAGCCATTTTGATAAATGAAACTTCGCATGGGCTTTTATATTTTTTCAAAAAATCGGCAACAACCATAAATGCACCATTCAAAACACCAATAAAAATTGGAGTTTCATCTCCAAAATCATCTTCTACTTGTGCAACTATTTTCGTTAAAGCAAAATCAATTTCTTTTGCCGAAATAAACGGAACAAATTGTTTATCGTGAAGTTGTATCATTATTTTTATGTTTAAAATAATGCGCAAAGATACAGAATTACAACCAAATGCAGGCATCAAAATATAGTGTGAGCACATTTTTTTCAGAATGTTAAATATCACTTAATATTTACAAAATCTGACTTTAAAATATTTTTTATTTTATTAAATTGTTGTTAGTTAAATATTTAACCGAAAATCACAATGAAAACTGTAACACAAATATTTTCAATATCACTATTAACTTTAATGACGGCTTGTAACGGACAGGTCAAAAAAGAAGAAAAAGAAGCCCTGGCAAAACAGCCCGGTAACATTATAAAAACTGCAATTGGAGAAATTACTTTGCCCCCTCCCTACGCAACTGAATCAAAAACAAATAACAGCCGCATGCTAAAATGGTCTGACGGAAAAATGCCAAAAGCACCTGAAGGTTTTACGGTATCAAAATTTGCTGATGGCTTAGAAAATCCACGTTGGACTTATATTGCTCCAAATAATGATATTTTTGTTGTTGAAAGCGGCACCAGAACCAGTAAAAATCAAATTACCGTTTTTCGTGATGCCGATAAGGACGGGAAATTTGAAACCCGTAATATTTTTATTTCAAACCTCAACAGACCTTTTGGAATGTTGATCCTTAAAGATTTTTTCTACATCGCAAATACCGATGGTTTATATCGTTATCCTTATAAAAACAACCCTTTGAAACTGGAAACGCAAGGGACAAAAATCCTTGAACTTCCCGCCGGCGGATACAATAATCACTGGACGAGAAATATAATTGCAAATACTGACGGATCCAAAATCTATGTTTCTGTCGGTTCCGGAAGTAACGTTGCAGAACATGGAATAGACAAAGAAATACGACGCGCCGCTATTCTTGAAATCAATCCGGACGGAACTGGTGAAAAAATTTACGCATCCGGTCTTAGAAATCCGGTTGGAATGGATTGGAACCCTGTGAATGGTGAACTTTGGACTGCAGTTAATGAGCGTGATGAATTGGGCGATGACCTGGTTCCTGATTATATTACGAGCGTTAAAAAAGATGGTTTTTATGGCTGGCCTTATTCGTATTATGGAAATATTTTGGACCCGAGAATGAAAGGCGAACGCAAAGATCTGGCTGCAAAAGCAATTGTTCCTGATGTTCCGGTTGGTCCTCATACGGCTTCTTTAGGTCTGGCTTTTTATACGAAAGATGCTTTTCCTAAAAAGCACAAAAACGGAATTTTTGTAGGTCAGCATGGTTCCTGGAACCGGGCAAAAATATCGGGTTATAAAGTTGTATTTGTTCCTTTTGCAAACGGAAAACCTTCCGGAAAACCTGAAGATTTTTTAACCGGCTTTATCGCAGATGAAGCAAAAGCTGAAGTTTACGGCCGTCCGGTCGCAGTTACGGTTATGAAGGACGGATCGCTTCTTGTAAATGACGACAGCGGAAATACGATTTGGAAAGTGACAGCCAATAAATAAATAATTATAACTTTACACCAATAATTTGAACACATAGAGACATAGGGCGTTGCTTGAGGTTTAAAAAACGTTTCACTTTACATGAATTCACATAGCTCTGTGTGTATTCATGTAAAGTGAAACGCCTTTTTTAACTATCAAAATCTATGTCTCTATGTGGTAAAAAATCTATGCCGACTATTTAATAAGTTACTATATGACCATAAAAAAATATTGCTTTCTATTATTTGTACTTTATTGTTTTCAAAATACAACGGCACAAAATAAAGAAGGCAAAACTGTTGATTCCCTTAAAACAGAAAAGCTTGAGGAGGTTCTAATTAGTTCGTTTCATATTAATAAAGATTTGCAAAATGTCCCGGCTTCTATCGGTATTTTATCTAAAAAAGACCTTTTGCAAAATAACGCCACTGATATTAGTACCGTAATCAATACGATTCCCGGAGTTTTTATGCAGTCTGCAAACTTTACAACGACCCGAATTTCTATCCGTGGTATTGGCGCCAGAACTCCTTATGGCACGAATAAAATCAGGGCTTTTTATGGCAGCATTCCGCTGACTTCCGGAAACAGCGAAACCGTGATTGATGATATTGATCTGGAAAACCTCAGCCAGATTGAAATTATTAAAGGACCTCTTTCCAGCGTTTACGGCGCAGGATTGGGCGGTGCGATTCTGATTTCACCTCAGCTTTCAAAAAACGATGGACAAAGTACCGGAATAAGCACTGTTTATGGTTCTTTTGGTTTAATGAAAAATACATTGAATTATAGTTTAAATAAAAAACAAGGCAGTTTAAATTTAAGTTATCATAAACTTGAAACAGACGGATGGAGAAAAAACAGCGCTTATAATCGGGAAGGTGTTACTTTGTCCGGTGAATTGTTTAAGAAGAAAAACAGCGCCCTTACTTATTTTTCGAACTATACTTATCTCAAAGCTTTTATTCCGAGTTCTATTAATAAAGCAATGTTTGAAAATAGTCCTCAATCCGGGGCACCAACCTGGGTTGCTTCAAAAGGATATAAAGAATACAAATCTACATTGGCCGGATTGGCTTATGATTTTAAGATTAATGAAAACCTAAATAACTCAACTTCTGTTTTCATCAATTATAAAGACAGTAACGAACCGAGACCTTTTGACATTTTGCGTCAATATACTTTTGCAAGCGGTGCGAGAACTCAGTTTTCGGGGAATTTTAAAATTGCAGCAATCGAAAACCAGTTTATTACAGGAATCGAATATTTTACAGACAATTACAAAGGCAATACTTTCGAAAATTTATATCAACAGAATAATGGGCAGGGAAGTTTACAAGGAAACCAGCTTACAGAAAATGGTCAGAAAAGGCATTTTTACAATATATTCTCCCAGATAAGGACTTTACTCTCTAAACAATTTGAAGTTCAGGCCGGGTTAAATTATAATAAAACGCAATTTGAATTAGAGAACTACAATCTCAGTTCCACTCAAAAATACAGTTATGACGGTATTTTTTCGCCCCAACTATCTTTGTTATTTAAACCAGGCGAACAACGAACTTTATATTTTTCAGTCAGTCGCGGATTTTCATTACCGGCTACAGAAGAAACACTTACGAGCGACGGTACAATTAATCCTGATATAAAACCTGAAAACGGGTATAACTTTGAAGTGGGTGGAAAATTCTATTTCTTCAACAAAAATCTTTACTCTGAAATAGCGATATACAGAATGGAAATAAAAGATTTATTAGTTGCAAAACGCGTTGGCGATGATCAATATGTAGGTGTGAATGCCGGAAAAACATTTCATGAAGGTATCGAAATCACATTAAAGCACAACTGGTCCATTAACCCGTTTTTCTCTTTAAATTCATATATTTCCGGTTCTTTAGGCAATTATGAATTTAAGGAATACGTTGATAACGGAAATGATTTTTCGGGAAATAAATTAACCGGAGTAGCTGCGAATAAAGCCAATGCCGGATTGATTTTAAATACCCGTTTAGGTATTTATTTTTCTGCCGATTTTCAATTTGTGGATAAAATCCCAATGAATGATGCTAATTCTGCTTATTCAGATTCTTATAAACTCATTAATTTTAAAACTGGTTATCGTTTTGAAATTTTACCTGGCTTAACTACAAATCTTGCTGCCGGAATAAATAATGTTGCCAACGAAAAATATGCTTCTTTAATTTTGCCAAATGCAGTTGCCATCGGAAATGGAACTCCAAGGTATTATTATCCAGGCCTTCCTGTAAATTATTACGGAACTGTTTCTTTAAATTATTTATTTTAGTTTCCCGTAATTAAATAGATTATAAAGA
Source organism: Flavobacterium sp. (assembly GCA_039931915.1). Lineage (GTDB taxonomy): Bacteria > Bacteroidota > Bacteroidia > Flavobacteriales > Flavobacteriaceae > Flavobacterium. Next base: position 5,255 of record JBDTRA010000084.1, read on the forward strand.
TGTCATCTGAACTGCAAATCAAACTGAATTATGTAAACGGCTACAGAGAAAACCGCCTTAAAGTGGCGCAGGAAATTTTAGGAAATCCTTCTTTATTTGACGAATTAATTTCAATTTGTTTTTCGCCGTCAGACAAAAACAGCCATAAAGCCTGCTGGATTTTAGAATTTGTATCTTACGAAGAACTTAATTGGCTGCAGCCCCATCTTGATTTTTTCTTTTCTAATTTAAAAATCTTAAAAGACGAAAGTGCTATTCGGCCCATTGCAAAAGTAGTTCAGCTATTAATAAAATTACATTATAAAAAAGACGAAAACAGCATTTTACTTTCCGAAGATAATCTTCAGAATTGCATTGAAGCCTCTTTTGACTGGCTGATAAACGATGTTAAAGTGGCAACAAAGGCTTATTCTATAAGGACTTTATATGTTTTGGGAAATTATTATAACTGGATTCATCCAGAACTGCAAATCATTCTGAACAAAGACTATGCAGATCATTCGGCCGCATATAAAGCGGTTGCAAAGGAAGTTTTGAAGAAAATAAAATAGCATTTTCCCATTCAATCATTATAAAGTATCTTTGCGCATCACAAACACACAACAATGAATTATTTTTCTTCTGATTTTAAATTAGGAATTTTAGGCGGCGGACAATTAGGTAAAATGCTATTGTCTGACACCCGAAAATTTGACATACAAACTTATGTTTTAGATCCAAGTGATGAAGCTCCGAGCAAAATTGCCTGCAACAAATTCTTCAAAGGTGATTTGATGGATTATGAAACGGTTTATAATTTTGGAAAACAGGTTGATGTTTTAACTTTCGAAATTGAATTGGTAAACCTTGAAGCTTTAACGCAATTGGAAAATGAAGGAGTGAAAGTTTATCCTTCTCCAAAAACCTTAAAAGGAATTCAGAATAAAGGAGTTCAAAAAGATTTCTACGCAGCAAACAATATTCCAACCGCTCCACATAAAAGATTTAATACTTTGAATGATTTGCAATTGGAAGTTGAAAAGAACAAAATCGACTTCCCTTTTGTTTGGAAATGTACTGAATTTGGATACGACGGAAATGGTGTAAAAGTGATTCGTAAAAGTGATGATTTAGATTCTTTACCAAATGTAGAATGCATTGCAGAAACAATGGTTCCTTTCAAAAATGAATTGGCAGTTATTGTTTGTCGTAATCCATCGGGCGAAATCAAAACGTATCCGGTTGTAGAAATGGAATTCCATCCGGAAGCCAACCAAGTTGAATATGTAATCTGCCCGGCAAGAATCGACGAAAAAGTAGCCGAAAAAGCCAGAGCCATCGCTTTGAATGTTTCTGAAAAATTTAATCACGTAGGGCTTTTAGCAGTTGAAATGTTTCAAACCAATGATGATGAAATTCTGGTAAACGAAGTGGCACCACGCCCACACAATTCTGGTCATTATTCTATCGAAGCCAGTTATACGTCACAATTCGAAAATCATTTACGTGCGATTCTAGATCTTCCGTTAGGAAATACAGACAGCAAAGTTGCCGGAGTTATGGTAAATTTAGTGGGTGCCGAAGGATTTTCCGGAGATGTAGTTTACGAAAATATCGAAACCATTTTAGGATGGAATGGCGTTACACCACATATTTACGGTAAAAAACAAACACGCCCTTTCAGAAAAATGGGACACGTTACGATTGTAAATGAAGACATGGCTGAGGCAAGACGCATTGCTGAGGAAGTTAAGAATACTATTAGAGTGATTTCAGAATAATTAAAAAATTTAAAGATTGAAAATTTAAAAATTAATATATAATTCTCTTTAAATTTTTCAATCATTTAATCTTTAAATAATAAAAAACAAATGAGCAAAGTAGCCATCATAATGGGAAGTATCTCAGACATGCCAGTCATGCAGGATGCCATCGATATATTAAAACAATTTAATATTGAAATTGAAGTTGATATCGTTTCGGCACACAGAACACCGGAGAAATTATTTGACTTCAGTAAAAATGCACATACCCGCGGGATTTCTGTAATTATTGCCGGAGCTGGAGGCGCGGCGCATTTACCTGGAATGGTTGCTTCTATGTCGCCATTGCCTGTAATTGGAGTTCCGGTAAAATCAAGCAATTCTATTGATGGTTGGGATTCGGTATTGTCGATTCTTCAAATGCCGGGTGGAGTTCCCGTTGCAACTGTTGCTTTAAACGGAGCAAAAAATGCCGGGATTTTAGCGGCTCAAATTATTGGAAGCCATGATAAAAAAGTCCTTGACACTATTATTTCATACAAGGAAGAATTGAAAGCTGCAGTTAACAAAGCAGCTGAGGGATTGAAAAAATAAGATTATTCCGCGGAGATACACAAAGAAAAGGCGCAGAGATTCACTAAGATTTTTACACTTATTATTAGAGAAAAATTTTGCGAATCTCTGTGCTTCCTTAGCGAGTCTTTGTAAAATAAAAATTCTTACATAAAACAGCAAAGGCTCCAATAACGGAAACCTTTCTGTTTTACAGCTCTTTGAAATTACACTTCGTCTTCAATTGTTTCAAGAACAGATTCAAATTCATATTCCGTTATATCTTCCTTATTTATCCAGTTCTCCGAAGTAACTAAATTATAATTTACATCATCTTTTGTTGTCAATTCCCAAACAATACCATCCGCTTCAGGAAATGGAATATTTCCTGAAATTTGACTTTCAAACAATCTTTTAATAAGATTTCTGTCAGACAATCCCTTATTCAATAATTTTAGTACGTTTTCTGAAGTCAGCTTTTGCGTTTCACCATCAATTGATGTTATCGAAAAATGAACAACAGACGCTTTTGCATTTGGAAACTTTCCATTATACGCTTTAAAAAGCAATTGATTCACATGAAATAAAGTTCCCTGCATGTGTATTTCCGGATATTCCTCACAAACCTTATCAATCAACATATTGTGCGATATTTGCTCGATCTGACCATCGTTTAATTCATCACCCAATTTATATTTCAGGACGATTTCGGCCGCTTCATTAGGTTCGTAATCTGAAATAGCCATTTCTAATAATTCCGGCAAACTCGATTTTTCAGCGGTTGCCCCATCCGGATAATTAAATTTTTCTAATAACTGAATAAAATCTTCATCTGACCAATATCCTTCTACTTCATTAACAGTATCTATATTCTTTATTACAATTTGATAGTTCATTTCTTTCTATTTTAATTATGATTAGTCTTTTATAATTCTAATCCTATTTTTTACAATTTAAGGTTTTTAAATCCCCTGCAGCAATAAATAACATATCTATAACATAATATTCACTTAGCTTTATACCGATAATCAATCTTTTTTAAGTCGCTGGATTTTTATAAATTGCTATCTTTGGAATTCAAAAATATCGACTTCAAATATTAAAATAATTATACCATAATGAGCGTTTTACTTTCAAAATTTACTACAAAACATAATACAGCACCTTTTTCGCAAATTAAAATCGAAGACTATTTACCTGCTTTTCAGGAAGGAATTGCTTTGGCTAAAGCCGAAATTGATGCTATCGTAAACAATCCCGAAGCACCAACTTTTGAAAATACAGTTGTTGCTATGGATTATGCGGGTGATACTTTAGATCGTCTTTCAAGTGTTTTCTTCAATTTGAATTCGGCAGAAACGAATGACGAAATGCAAAAAATCGCTCAGGAAGTTTCTCCCCTATTATCTGAATTTGGAAATGACATTACTTTAAACGCTGCATTATTTGCTAAGATAAAAGCCGTTTACGATCAAAAAGAAAGCTTAAATCTAACTCCGGAACAAACTACTCTTTTAGATAAAAAATATAAAAGTTTCTCAAGAAACGGAGCGAATTTAGCGGAAGACAAAAAAGAGCAATTAAGGGAAATTGACAAAGAATTATCAAAATTGAGTCTGCAATTTGGTGAAAATGTTTTGGCTGAAACGAATGCTTTCGAATTGCATCTGACCGATGAAAAAGATTTAGCCGGTTTACCCGAAGGAACTATAGAAGCCGCCAGATTATTAGCCAAAAGTCAGGAAAAAGAAGGCTGGATTTTCACTTTAGACCATCCAAGTTATCTTCCGTTTTTGACATATGCTGACAATCGTGAATTGCGAAAAAAAATGGCGATAGCTTTTGGTGCAAGATCATTTCAGAATAATGAATTTGACAATCAGGAAAATGTTTTGCAAATTGCCAAATTGCGTTTTGAAAGAGCCAATTTATTAGGGTATAAAACCCACGCCCATTTTGTTTTGGAAGAAAGAATGGCAGAAAGCCCGGAGAAAGTTTTCTCTTTCCTGAATGATCTATTGGCTAAAGCAAAACCTGCAGCCCAAAAAGAATTTGCAGAATTAACGGCTTTTGCAAAAGACTTAGACGGAATTGAGCAACTTGAAAAATGGGACGGCGCTTATTATTCCGAAAAATTAAAACAACAGCTTTTTAATTTAGACGATGAAAAACTAAAACCATATTTTCAGTTAGAAAAAGTATTAAACGGAGCCTTTACCGTAGCTAAAAAATTATACGGATTAACTTTTACTGAAGTTTTTGATATCGATAAATATCATGAAGAAGTTACCACTTACGAAGTAACTGATGCGGATAATAATTTGGTTTCGATTTTCTACGCCGACTTTTTCCCTAGAAAAGGAAAACGAAATGGTGCCTGGATGACTTCGTTCAAATCGCAGTATGTAAAAGACGACATAAACGAAAGACCACACATTTCTAACGTTTGTAATTTCACCAAACCAACAGAAACAAAACCCTCTTTATTGACTTTTAATGAGGTTACAACCTTATTCCACGAATTTGGTCATGGATTACACGGAATGCTGGCGAATACAACTTACCCAAGTTTATCCGGAACTTCTGTGTTCTGGGATTTTGTAGAATTACCAAGTCAGATTATGGAAAACTGGTGTTACGAACCTGAAGCTTTGGCTTTGTTTGCGAATCATTATGAGACAGGTGAAATAATTCCGATTGAATATGTACAGAAAATCAAAGAAAGCGCCAGTTTTCAGGAAGGATTAGCGACTATGCGTCAACTGAGTTTTGGTCTTTTAGATATGGCTTGGCACGGACAGGACCCGATGAATATTACGGATCTAAAAGCTTTCGAAACCGAACAATTTGCCAACACACAATTGTATCCTGATGTAAAAGAAAATGCAATGAGTACCGCTTTTTCCCATATTTTTCAAGGAGGATACTCTTCCGGATATTACAGTTATAAGTGGGCTGAAGTCCTGGATGCCGATGCATTTGAATATTTTCAGGAAAAAGGGATTTTTAATACTGAAGTAGCTACCAAATTCAAAGAAAATGTACTTTCAAAAGGAGGGACAGAACATCCGATGATTTTATATAAACGTTTCAGAGGCCAGGAACCAAAACCGGAAGCTTTGCTAAAAAGAGCAGGATTGTTATAAATCATTAGCGTTCAGATATTCTAAAAACCGAGGTAGAAATGCTTCGGTTTTTTAATTTAAGAGTGAATAAAAACACTGATAATAATTTTACTTATCTTCACAACTTTGTTCAACCTTCTCATAAATATAAATTGAAAAAATATCTTAAAATACTCCTTTATTTTTTTCTTATCGGATTAGTCGCTATTGTTTCTGTAAATGTATATGTAAAATCTACAACCAAAAATTGTATTTATCATTCCCTAAAAAGATTTCCCAAAAATGATGTGGGAATTATTTTTGGTGCCGGAATCAACGGAAATCAACCAAGTAAATATCTAAAAGACAGACTTGATGCAGGAATTTTATTGTACAAGGCAAAAAGAATAAACAAAATTTTACTTTCAGGAGATAATGGCCGTGATGAATATGATGAGTTGACTGTGATGAAAAATTACTGTTTCAGACATGGGGTTGATACTACCAGAATATTTATTGATTACGCCGGTTTCGACACTTATTCAACAATGTATCGGGCAAAACATATTTTCAAAATCAAAAGAGCCACTTTAATATCTCAGAAATATCATTTAAACAGGGCAATTTACATTGGTCAAAAAATGGGGATCAAATCAGTTGGATATTCTGCAAACAAAGGAGAATACAGAGGATATGAATATGTAACTTTTAGGGAATATCTTTCAATCTTTAAATCCTTTTTTGATGTTTTGAGAGATCGGGATCCACGTTTTTCAGGAAATCCAATTGATACAAATGGAGTTTCGAATTATTCGAAAGAAGATAAACGATAAAAGAAAACCGAAGCAGTAACGCTTCGGTTTCTTATTTTTTATAAATACTCTTTTCTTAGAAAACCAGCCTGATTAATCAATATTTCCAGCGTAACGTAGGGCTTTCCATTATTATTCAAAAATAAATTTCCGTGCCTGTTTACAAAATCTGTAAAAACCTGCCCTGAAACATGTGCCGTAAAAGCATTCTTATCTTTGTAAATTTCAAAAAATACTACTTCTTCCCTGGCAGGTGTTGGTAAATTGATTTCTGAAAAATCAGGAGTATGAACCATATAAACCCAGGTATCAGGTTCTTTTTCTTTTACTTTTAAGGTCAGTTCCTTTAAAAGTTCTATTGCTTCATTTTCCTTTCCTGATAAAATGGTCCATTTTGAAATTAATGTATACATGTCGATACTCTATTTAAATTACTTTTGAACACTATAAAAAAGGAGCTGTTCTACATAACAAACAACTCCTTTTTAATAATTTTATTGAAGCTTATTGATGATTTCCAGTTGCTCCGGAAATTTTCTTTTGAGTTTTTCAATTTGTTCCGCAGTAGGCAGAAAACTATCACTTTTATCCCAGGCAGGAGCCAGACTGCAGCTTGCCAGAGCATATCCCGGACCTAACAATTCGGCACCAAACCAATGGTTATGCGGTGCAACTCCCAATAAAAATTGATTCTGATCGAGATCACTGCCAAAAGTTACTGTAGAATACACTCCATCGTCTGAAAAAATATGGAGTTTGATTGCGCTTCCCTGATGAAAAAACCATTGCTCATCTTGATTCAAAGCATGAATTTTAAGCACTTCACCTTCTTTTAAAAGAAAATAATTTGTAGAATAGGCCTTTCTATTACCGTTAAAACGCTCCGGCAACCCTTGTTTCGGAATTGTCAAATCACTTTCCGGACCGTGTGCTAAATAACCTCCTATTCCTGTTTGAATCATTTTTAGCTTTTCAATCAATTGGTCTGCCTCATTGTTGGCATTTGGAAATCGTTTAGAAAAACATACAGTGATTCCTATTATTTCGTTACCGCCTTTTTTACGTAAAAGCCCTTTTTGAATAACAATTTCTAAATCAGACATTGACCCGTCAGATTCCGGAACCTGAATGGTTTCATAAAAATTTAACAGCGGAATACCACCTGCCATAACTTCTTTGTCATGTGCCACATGAGCAGCGCGGCTATCTCTTGTGCCAATAATATCTTCTTGCTTTTGCCCGACTAAATCTGCAAAATTTTTATTTACCCATAGAAAAACCGAATCATGATTCTTTATACAAAAATACACTCCGTCTGTTTTATCCAATGCATCTCCCACAGTCATTGGGGGAATTGTATCTAATGGAATACTATTTATATCTACTGGTAACTCGTTTAAAACTTGATTTTCCATAGCTGATTAATTTGAAGCAAAAGATTTAGAACCGATTTTAACCTCACTATGAGATTCACGATGTAAATTATCTGCTAAATCCTGAGCTAAAGCAACCATAGTCATCGTTGGATTCCAGGATCCGCTTGCCGGCCAAAGTGCTCCTCCGGTAACATATACATTCTCTACCCCGTTTGGACGATAATCCAGACCAACAACACCTTCATCATCTTTACCAATCCAAAGACTCGAACCTTCGTGGACTAATCCGCCAACTCTGCGTTGATTAACCGGAGGATGTTCGCTCATCCAAACCCCTTCGTTTGCGTCACCATGCCAGTATTCAACAGCTGTACTTCCTTTTGGAGACAAAGCTTCTTCTAACATTTGAAAAGTGTCCTGATCCATTGTATCCCAGGTTTCCAGATCTGTTTCACTTGCTAATGCCTGCAGCGTAACATTTGTTGTTGCATCAGACTGTCCGTTAAGACGTAAAAAGTTATCCGGGTTTCTAAAATCCATTTCTCCCAGTACTGCACACACAAAAACCAAATAATCTTCAGAACTTGTAAGCTGTGCCATTGAGGCTGTAGCCACAACATCCGGCATATAACGAGCTGCTTTTTGAGCATTTTTAATTGGGTCTTTATCTGATAAAACTGAAAGCTGAACATGATATTGCATACCGCTATTCTGGTTTACACCGGCCATATAAATAGCAGCTAATTCCAATTCGCTTAATCGATTTGCAAAATCGTAATCTTTACGGGGAATACGGGCTACTACCGATGTAATAAAATGAGCTGTAAAACGTTCTCCGGCCTTTTTAACCTGAGGAAAAGAATTTAATATTAAAGTAGTTGGAGGAAGTGTTCCCATGGCCAAAATTACTTTAGCATCGCCAACATTTATTACACCTCTGGAAGTCTCTAAAGCAGTAGCAACACCGTTTTGCTGATGAATTCGGTCTACAATACAGTTAGCAGCCATTTTTAATGGACTTCCCTGACCCTCTTTATTTAAATCAGATTGTTTTATAGCAAGGTCCAACATTACTGATGGTGTTGAAAATTTAGCAAAATCCAAACCTTGCTGTTCTCCCGAACCTGCAGCCAAAGGTGCTGCCATACTTCTTGTAGCAGAAGTCACCCTGCTTAAATTAGAGGCTAACATTTGCTGTAGTTCTGTCTGCATGATTCCATAAATAGGACGTTGCAAGGCAACATGCTTTAATACTGCAGGATCCAGATCTCTGTCTATTTCGTCAGCCGGAATTACATTTAATAAAATCTCAGCCGATTCAAAATGAGCTCTTGCCGCATCTATTGTTTCCTGTGGCCAATACTGCATTTCTTCCTGAGTGGGTCTCGGGCACCAAGCGCTCCACATAATACTTCTTCCTCCAAAAAACGGAACCATTCCGTGCTGAAACTGAATATTCCCCTTTGGTTGCTGTGCCGTTTTACTGGAAAGTGTCCATGGAAATGTCTCTGACAATCCACCCAGAACATGTTGATATGGAATAGGCAGGTTTTGAAAATGTTCCGGCAGGAAAAAAGGGCCGCGCTCCAAAATCAAAATTTTAGACATTGGGTTTTTAGCTAAAGTTCTTTCGGCAAAAGCCAAAGAACAAAAACCGCTCCCAATTATAATAAAGTCAAAATGCTCTTGCTCTCGAGTAATTTTCCAGTCAGTTTCTGAAAGAAAAAAAATGTGATCCAAAACTTTTTGAGGTGTTGGATCTTGCGGTCCTGGTGTTGGAAAACCATTTGCAAAATTTGGACTTGATGAAAATGTAGTCATGATAGTTATTTTTTGTTAGTTTGAATTTTAGGATTATCAGAGATATAAAATTTCAAGGAACAGAAACGTTCCGCTTATTTTCATTAAAAATAATGGAACAAAAAAGAAGCTCCAGAAAGAATGTTATCAAAACTTAAATGATTGTCATGAAACGAACTTTTTACGGTATCGAATATTACTGATGTAATAAATTCATCGTATACTGCACAACAAATACCATTTAAAAGATTACTAACTATGGAAGAAATAAAAAAGACTAAATAAACTTTCATTTATTTTTGAAAGTTTAAAAACTTTTGCATACATTTGCTTCATGGAATTCAAAGAAGCAAAAAATAAGTTCGTACAAACCTGGGGGGCATTAGGTTCACAATGGGGAATTAATAAAACCATGGCACAAATCCATGCTTTATTAATGGTCTCGAACGATGCCGTTTCGATGGAGGACATTATGGATGAACTGAAGATTTCCAGAGGAAATGCCAGCATGAACCTAAGAGCTTTAATGGATTGGGGAATTGTTTACAAAGAATACAAAGCCGGGGAAAGAAGGGAATTTTTTACTGCTGAAAAAGATTTAGATGAATTGGCCGTTAAAATTTCAAGAGAAAGAAGCAAAAGAGAAATTAAACCTGCCCTTAAAATCTTAAAAGAAGTTTCGACTATTGAAGCAAAAGATTCTGCAGAAGAAAAACATTTTGTTGATCAGACTTCTAAACTGTATGATTTTGTTTTAAAAGCAGATAATATGTTAGACAAAATAACAGAATTCAACGAAAACTGGTTGGGACGTTTGGTTTTGAAGATTATGAAATAAAACTTCAATCTAAAAAATTTTAATTAAAACTTTCATTTTTTTCTGAAAGTTTAAAATAAACTATAATTATGAAAATAGCATTTAAAATAATAGAAATTATAAATATAGTCGCCTTAATGTTTTTACTGCTTGGTGCTTATGGTTTAGCTGTTACTGGTGCATTGCAGGTTTTAGCCGCTATTTTATTTGTTTTAATCTTTCCAAAAAACAAATTGATTTATGTTTATTTTGGGTTGGTAATTCTCTTCTTTTTAATTTGGGATCGCCAAAGTATGGATTGGCTGTTTGCATTACCAATAGCATTGATATTTTTCTTAACCTTTATTATTTACAACCAAAAAAAGAAATTATGAACACAACCATACCAAACTGGCTAATAATTCTAAGTGGAATTGGCCAAATATTTACGGCACTTATCTATCCCTATATTCGCCACAATGTTTTTGATTGGTACAACGATGTGAAAAAACTCAAACCTCTAAATCAGGAAATTGCCAAAACTTATGGAAGATATATTCAGGGATTAAATTTTTGTTTTGGATTAATAGCCATTGTTTTTACAACCGAATTAAAAGAACAATCTGCTTTGGCAGTTGCTTTGACTGGATTAATCGCTTTGTATTGGGTTGGCAAAGTTGCTACTCAAATTGCCTATTATCCAATGTACCAGATTCCTCAAAAATTAATTTTCAAAATTGGAAGCTATTGTATGAATGCCTTATTTGTGCTATTTGCTGTAGTAAATTCAGCATTATTCATTCATAATTTAACAGGTCATTATAAACTACTTTAATCATGAATCTCAACATCATTGGATATTTTATTTACCTCAGCATTACAATTTTCATCATTCTGAAAGTTGGAAAAATCTGTTATAAAAACGGAAACATCTATGTCGCTGAACTCATTCCAAACCATGCTGATATCTGTCAAAAAATCAATCAGGTTTTGCTTTTGGCTTATTATCTTTTAAATATTGGCTATTGTGCGATGACTTTGATTTCCTGGGAGAAAATAATATCATTCACACAATTAACTGAAATCATCTGCGCAAAAACGGCTGTCATTATTTTTATTATATCAGTATTGCATTATCTCAACATTATAGCTATAACAAAGTACATTCATAAATTAATTAAATAACACTAAAATCAAATATCATGGAAACTACAAAAATCTTAATCGGTTACGGCATCTACTTACCAATTGCTTTATTCCTTACTTATTACGTTTCTAAAACACTCTTTAAAAACGGAAAAATATTCATGCTTGACATTTTTAAAGGAAGGGAAGATATTGCCGAAGCTACAAACAGGCTTTTTGAAACCGGTTTTTATCTTTTAAACATTGGCTTTGCACTCATGATCCTTCAAATGAATATCAGCGAAAATAGCTATCAGGAATTGATTGAAAGATTAAGCTACAAGATTGGCGGATTTTCTATCTATCTTGGCTTTATGTTGTTCTTCAATTTATACTTCTTCTTTAGAGGAAAAAGAAAAGCAAAAGAAGCTCAGGAAGAACAAGGATTAGTCTTTAAAGCTTAATACTTCACACCAAAACCTAACAGGTTTTTAAAATCTGTTAGGTTTACTAAAACATATAATATTATGAAAACGCTGCAAAACCAAACTTTACTATATGATGAGGACTGCCCATTGTGTCAAGTTTACACAACGGCTTTTATAAAAGCAAAAATGTTAGACGAGAACGGTCGAAAATCATATTGCCAATTGAATGAAAACGAACAAAAATTTGTAGATATTAACCGTGCTTCAAATGAAATTGCATTAATTGACAATCAAAATAAAACGGTGATTTACGGAATTGACAGTTTACTTAAAGTAATTGGTTTTTCTTTTCCTGTAATAGAAAAAATGGGAACCATGAAACCGATTAAATATTTTTTAAAGAAACTCTATTCATTTGTTTCTTATAACCGAAAAGTGATTATTCCGAGTAAAATCAATAGAGAAATAAAGCTACAGTGTGTTCCAAACTTTAACTATAAATACCGTTTTTTATTTATTGGTTTCGCTGCAACAATAACAACAATCGTATTGTACAATTATTCACTTTTGATTCCGATTTTACCAAAAGCAAGTGTAATCAGAGAATTTTTAATGACCTTGGGGCAAATCGTTTTTCAGTCTTTATTTCTTTTGAAATTTGACAAAAAAACATTTTTGAATTATGCCGGGAATTTGATGACCGTTTCTTTAATGGGATCTTTATTATTGCTTCCAATCCTTGCACTTCAAACCGTAATAAATGTTTCAGGAAATATAATTTTAATTTGGTTTGGAATTACTGCTTTCATTATGTTTATAGAACATTTTAGAAGAATTAAAATTCTGGAATTACCAGCTTATTTATGCATAACTTGGGTAATGTACAGAATTATCGTTTTATTATTAATATTGAATTTATAATCATCATGAACAAACTCGTTATCGCTGCAGGAACAGGCTTTTTAGGTCAAAGCTTAGTAACTCATTTTAAAGATAAATTTGAAGAAATCGTAATTCTGACCAGAGGAAATTCAAAAATTATAGATAGAATTAAATATGTAAACTGGAATGCAAAAACACTTTCAGGCTGGGAAACAGAATTGGAAAACGCTTCAGTTTTAATTAATCTGGCCGGGAAATCTGTTGATTGCCGTTATACCGAAAAGAATAAAAAAGAAATTTTATTATCCAGAATTGAGAGCACAAAGATTTTAAATAAAGCTGTTTTAAATTGTACAAATCCACCTAAGCACTGGCTGAATTCATCAACGGCAACCATTTATCGATTTTCATTGGACAAACAAATGGGTGAGATTAATGGAGAAATTGGAAATGACTTTTCTATAAATGTCGCGCTGTCCTGGGAAAAAGCATTTTTTAAAACCGAAACACCAAATACGTTGAAAACGGCTTTGCGAACTTCTATTGTTTTAGGTAAAAACGGAGGTGCTTTTATTCCTCTAAAAGCTTTGGCAAAAATAGGTTTTGGAGGAAAACAAGGAAAAGGAAATCAATTTGTTAGTTGGATTCACGAAGATGATTTTGTGAATGCAGTTGATTTTATTATTGAAAAAGAAATGACCGGAGTTGTAAATGTTGTTTCTCCAGAACCAGTTCCTAATGTTAATTTTATGCAGAAACTCCGAAAAGCAGTTGGTTTTCCTTTTGGAGTCCCATTGAATACTTTTCTGTTAAAAATTGGCTCTTTTATCATTCGAACAGAAACTGAATTAGTTTTAAAAAGCAGAAATGTAATTCCGAAAAGGCTTTTAGAAAGTGGATTTAAGTTTAAGTTTGAAAATATTGATAATGCTTTTAAAAATTTAATTAGAAATAACAAAAAATAAATCTATGAAATATTTAAAAATAATTATAATCCCCATTTTATTTGCCTTATTACTACGAGTTATATTTGGAGCTACCATTTTTGATGATTTTTTATCTGTAATGACCTGGTCTTTTTTTATACTCGTTCCTGCCGCTATTGGTGGTCTAACAATTTATTATTCCGATTTAGAAAAAGTTGAATCTGTTTATTATAGAATATTTGCACCATGGATTCCTATTATTCTGGCAATTGGATTAACAATTTTAATAGGTTTAGAAGGATGGGCTTGTTGGATAATGATTTCTCCTCTCTTTTTTATTTTTGGTTCTATCGGCGGATTAATCGCTGGTCATTTTAAAATTAAAAAATCAGAAAAAAATGAACGAATAAATCTCTCTGTATTGGTTTTGCTTCCTTTCATAATTGCTCCAATTGAAAACAGTATTCCATTGAATCCTGAAGTTTTTAAAACTTACACATCTATTATCATAAATAGTAATGACAAAAAAATATGGGATAATGTAACTTCTGTAAAAGAAATAAAAGAAAAAGAAGACTCATCAACATTAACAAAGTGGCTTGGATTTCCTAAACCAATCAAAGCCGAATTAGACAAACAGGAAGTTGGTGGCTATCGAAAAGCAGTTTTTGAAAAAGGTCTTGTTTTTAATGAAACAGTGACCGAATATAAAAATTTAAGGTTAATGCGATTTAAAATAAAAGCGAATACTTATGAAATTCCTTCTACTACTCTGGATGAACACATTTTGATTGGTGGAGAATATTTTGATATGTTGGATGGCACCTATGAACTACAAAAAATAGCTAAAAACCAATACAAATTAATTTTATACAGTAACTTTTCCATGAAAACCACATTCAATTCTTATGCGGGGATTTGGGGAAAATGGATTATGAAAGACATTCAAAACAACATTTTAAAAGTAATTAAAGAAAGAAGTGAAATCAAATCATGACAACCATAAACCTCACAACAAAAATAAAAGCATCACAAAAAGCCGTTTTTGATACTTCAAGAGATATAGACGTTCACCAGCAATCAGCCAGTAAATCTAAAGAAAAAGCAATTGCCGGCGTAACATCAGGCCTAATTAATTACAACGAAACGGTAACCTGGAGAGGAAAACATTTTGGGTTTTATCTTACTCATAAAAGCAGAATTACTGCAATGGATCTGCATGACTATTTTGTGGATGAAATGGAGGAAGGAAAATTCAAAACCTTCAGACACCAGCATTTTTTTGAAGAAGAAAACGGAGTTACCATAATGACAGATAAACTGCAATATGAAACTCCGTTTGGCATTATTGGAAAATTATTCGACATTCTGTTTCTAAAAAATCATCTGATCCATTTTCTTTTAGAAAGAAATAAAACTCTCAAAAAAATAGCAGAAAATCAATAAATTTATTATAAAAACAACAACTTTAATTACCTCAAAATAGATAAATTTTCCCCCAAAAAAGTATAATCCATTAGTAATTATTATTGTTTAGCACGAATAAGCTCTTCAAACCCTTTATTTTTTTGGCTGCTATTTCTTCAAGACGTTTTGCTTTTGAACTATTTACATTTTTAGCAGTAAATAATCTCCAAACAAATGGCTCAAAAACAAAGGAGATTTACTTGGTCTCTCCTTATTAAAATTCGCAGAAATAGAAATGATATTTATTTTCTATACCAAAACTATATCAGATATTTAGTTTTAAATAAATAAATGTTACAAGATGAAGATTCTTAGTTATAGGGAAGGTAAAAAGTGATGTGAAGTCATTTTTTATGTTATTCATCAAATCATAAAAGCAGGCTTTAAAGAGTATGGGTTACAAAAAAACAACCATCAGCCACCAAAAAATCGGTACACTCTCGACCCAAAAAGAAGTATAATATTTTGTGCGATTTGGATTGGCAAACAATATGAATAACATCAACATTGCAACCATAATAAGATTTATAAAGAAATCACGATAATTAAATGTTGAAATAAAAACCTCTAAAAACCAAAACGGAATCAATAATAAAAGTCCTAAAATTTTAGTTTTCTTCACTCCTATTGTTTGTGGTACAGTTTTTAGATGCGGGTCGTCATTGGTCAAATCGATGATTTCAAAAACGAGAATCAGTACAAAAACCAAAACAAACCGTTGAACACATTTTATAAAAAAATCTGTAGTAGCGGGAATTTCAGCGTTTATTAAAGGCAAAACCAAAGTCGCTCCTACCCAGCAAAGTGCAACAATATAAATTTTTACACCTGCCCAGTTTCTTGCATTTTTACGATTTGGAAAAAACGGAAGTGTATACAATGCCGTTATCGCAAATATTCCAAAAGAGACAATTTGAGTAATCAGCTTTAGATGAAAAAAATAATAGCTAACTAAAATCGCCGAAACAAAACTCAAAACAGCAATAATTTTCAACTGATTTCCTACCGGATTTTTTTTTACCCGGACCAAGGCATCATATTTAACAAAATTATACCCCACAATTGTTCCAAAAAAAACAAACAAAGCCATTGATTCATCATCCTGAATATGAAACACATGAAATGTAATCCGCACCAAAGCATAACAGGAAAAAGCCACGTGAATACTGCTAATCAGGTAAAAATCGAATATTTGTTTCAATAGTTTCATTTCTTAAATCTAATCAATTGTTAACAAATCAACTTGTTAGTTGAAAAATTCATAAAAATTGAAGTTAAAAATACCCATTAAATTATTAATAATACTTAATTTTGCGCCACAAAAAACAACACATTTACTGTAAAATGTAATAAACATATATAAAACTTCATTGAACCGAAGAATATATACTGAAAATTACATTTCTTTTTAAAAAATAGATAGCTACAAATGAAAACAGATGCTTTTGCTTTAAGACACATTGGCCCAAGAGAAACAGATCTTCAACAGATGTTAAAGACTATTGGAGTGGAATCGATCGAACAACTTGTTTACGAAACCCTTCCGGACGATATTCGTTTAAAAGCACCTTTGAACTTAGATCCTGAAATGACAGAATATGAGTTTTCGAACCATATTCAGCAATTAGGAAACAAAAATAAAATCTTTAAAACCTATATTGGTTTAGGATATAATGCCGCAATTATTCCTGCAGTTATTCAAAGAAATGTTTTTGAAAACCCGGGATGGTATACCGCTTACACACCTTACCAGGCTGAAATTGCTCAAGGTCGTCTTGAAGCAATCTTGAATTTCCAGACTACAGTTATCGAACTTACAGGAATGGAAATTGCAAATGCTTCTTTATTAGACGAAGGAACTGCTGCTGCAGAAGCTATGGCCTTGTTGCTGGACGTTCGTTCTCGCGATCAAAAGAAAAACAACGTAAATAAATTTTTCGTTTCAGAAGAAATTCTTCCTCAGACACTTTCAGTTTTACAAACTCGTGCAACACCAATTGGTGTTGAATTAGTAATTGGAAACCACGAAACTTTTGATTTCTCTACAGAATTCTTTGGCGCTATTTTACAATATCCTGGAAAATATGGTCAGGTTAATGACTATACTGCTTTTATCGAAAAAGCAGCTGCAAGCGAAATTAAAGTTGCCGTTGCTGCAGATATTTTAAGCTTGGCAAAATTAACTCCTCCGGGAGAAATGGGAGCTGCAGTTGT
>JBDTRA010000085.1:0-21787 GCA_039931915.1 Flavobacterium sp.
AATAGAAGTTCAAAATTATCTAATTTTGGAGAAGTCGTAGCATTAGGAAACAGTTTAAGTAAGAATATCACTGATGCAATAAAACTTAAATCTGGTAAATTATTTGAAGATTTAGCTGAAAATTTAGGTTTAACAACAAAAGAACTTGAACTTTATGATGTTTTAACAGAAGTTCCTCTTGTAACTACTGGCGGATTTATGAAGGCCGACGTGTTATTGATTAAGAAAAATGCACTTGGAAAAATTGAGGATACAATTATAATTGAAAATAAGCTTTCTCAAGGCACTGCATTAACAAAAAGACAGAAAGAAGGTTTTGGCGCCATAATTAATGGAGAAAGCAGTATGACGGTTAAATATAAAGTCGACTGGCTATTACCTAGTCAAGGCCCATTGTCTGTTACTAAAAATAAGATATTTAAAATTGCAGGTGCTGGCACAGATAATATTGCAAATGTTACTATTGAAAAAATATTAAAAGTAAACTAGAGTATGAAAAAATCAGATAAAAAAGAATTTGTATTTGAAAAATTATTACAATTACTAAATCCTAAAGGCTATTATTTAGTAAAAACAGGTTTAGATCCTACTTTTGTTTTAAAAAAAGAGGGTCAAATAATATCGTTTTTTTTCAACTTTAAAGATGGAGGACAAATTTCGTTTTCAAAGATTTTAATTTCTTTGCCAATTGTTGAAGATATAATTTTTAAAATTAAAAAGCCAAATCAGGATTATTCTTTTATAGATGGAAAAAAGAATTTTCTAATTACTATTGAAGATAAGTATACAATAATGCCAGAGGGATATTATAGCGGAATAGGTTATGATGTAGATAATGAGGAAGAGTTATCTTTTTTTACTAATTGGATTATAAATTATCTTAAAAACGAGGGTGAAAATTTTATAGAAACCTATACTCATTTGCCTAATGTATTAGCGGAAATGGATAAATTAGAACTTGAAGGAAAATATTGGAATGAATTATTAGCAGGAGGTCCGGAATTTTTGTTCAGAGGACTTATAATTTCTAAATTATGTAATGATGAAAAATTTAATCAAAAATTAGCTTATGTAGAATCTCTTCTCATTTCAATGGCGGATGATTTTTTACCTTACTACGAAAAACTCAAAGAACGACTAAAAACTGTCGAGCCGGTTTACAATCTTTAATAAACCCCAGCTGCTCGAAGTGTTCTTTAAAAAAAAACGTTCTTAAAAACTGCGGGGTGCTGTACGAATGTCTCCGACTTCGCACCCACTCCAATAGGCAACAAACACAATCTTTTATTTGTAAGGAAAATAATTATATTTGATAAAAAAGCAATGTCAGAAGGATATAAAATAAGAGACCAAACTTTGCCACATTTTGTTACGGCAACCGTTGTAGATTGGGTGGATGTTTTTACAAGAAAAAGTTATAGAGATGTCATTGTGGATTGTATGGATTTCTGCATTAGAGAAAAGGCAATGGTTTTGTATGGCTATGTTATAATGAGCAATCATATACATTTGGTTGTGCAATCTGCCGATGGTGATTTATCGGGATTGTTGCGAGATTTTAAAAAGTTTACGGCTACAAAAATTATTGAAAAAATAAAATCAGATCCAGAAAGCAGAAGAGAATGGATGTTGGAACGTTTTAAATTAGCAACGGAAAGTCATTCTAGAAATAAAAATTATCAGTTTTGGCAATATGGCAATCATCCTGAAGAAGTTTACAGCAACAAGTTTATGTGGTCAAAGCTAGATTATATTCATCTGAATCCTGTTAGTGCTGGAATTGTCGAGAAAGCTTCTCATTATGTTTATTCCAGTGCCAGTAATTATGTTTCAGATTCAGGATTATTGAAAATAGAAAAAGCAGACACTCTTATTGTTGATGTTATGAATTTGAATAATTTTACCAAATACAATGAATATTGAGTTTGGTAAAGTTGGAACGACATAGGAATGGGTGCGAAGTCGGAGACATTCGCACAGCACCCTAGTTCTAATAACGTTTTGTTCTAAAAGGAAGACTTCGAGCAGCGGGGGAAAGCATCTTGCAACTAATGATATTAAAATTGATAATTTTACATCTGTAATTGATATATTAAAGGGAGGAAATGCCAATTATCGTCAAGGAGTCCATTGGATTATAGAAGATTTGGGCAAAGAACTAGCTTTTAAAGGTAAAAATATACAATTAGAGCTGAGAGTAGATAATGCTAGAGAAACTTTTTCTTTTATTGATTTGGCATGTAAAAATTGTGCCTCAAACGGAAAAGACATTCTTATAGAATATAAATCAGGAGCAGGAAGTATAACCAAAGAAACAATAAAAAAACAATTTATTGAGCGTGATTTATTTACAGCAAACTCATTAGAAGAAATACAGTGGAGATTGAAAAATACAACTTTAACCAAAGATAAGTTGGTAGGATGGTTGACCGATAATAAAAGTAGCATTGAGAAATTAGGTTACGAAAAAATAAATAAACTATTTGGTAAAAATTTTGATGATTTTACACCTTCTAATGAGCTCTCCCAAGCATCAATAGATTATTTTGCTAATATTAACAATTACAACAAAATTTTTAAATGAAAATAAATTCAATAATTAAAGGAGTACCTTCAAGCTATAAAATAAATGACTGTACAAATTATATATATATTAATTCAGATGATATTTTAAAAATATATAATAATCAAGGTATAATAGTTAAAGTTGATGAATTAAATAAACCAAAAGCAACAATTATTTCAAATTGTAATACGTGGATTGGAAATCCAATTTTATATAGATCAACAATTTTAAATGAAACATTAGAGCCAATTAAAGAAGTTGATTATCTAGCTTCAACTTGGAAGGCTGTTGATGATTTTTCAACAAAAAACTACATTTATGCTACAGTATATAAGAAAGATAGTCTAAAAAAGATTGGGAAAATTTCAAAAAAAGATTTTGACATAGAAGAATTATATGATTTTGAAATAGGTTTCGGTTCAATTTACCTAGTTATTTCAGATGTTTTTTTTATATCAATAAGTATAAATAAAATTGGTCTTTTCAATTTTGAAAACGAAGCTATTTGGCAACATTCCTATTCAGATTTATTAGATGAAGAAGACACAAAAATAAGCACTGAAATTGTTGAAGTTTCAGGTGTCGTTTATTTTTTATTACATGGTGGAGGCAAACATGAATGTTTTGGCTTGAATGCCAATACTGGTGAAATTGTAAAAAGAATTTCAAATATAGTTGGAGATATCATTGTCGAGAATGAATTCATCTATTTTTTACATTCAGAGATAATTACCATTTATAATACTCAAAATGATAAAATTATAACCTGGGAAATCGAAAATTTAATGATAGAAAAAGGAATCGAACGTTTATGGTTCCCTAGATGGGCAATTGATAATGGTTTGATTTATTTCTCGCAATCAAAAGGAGCCGATAGAAACTCAGATAATGTTGGTGCTCGATTTGGTGTACTTGACCCAACAAAAAAGGAATTGTTATGGCATGATAAACTTCCGTTAGAAAATGGAATCATTGGAAGTATAAAAGTAAATCAAAATAGAATTTATTTGCACACGCAAGACCAAACATTATTTGTTTATGAAAAGGAGTGATTTCATGCTTCCCCCAGCTCCCCGAAGTGTTCTAATAAAAGCTGCGCAAATGTCTCTGACTTTGCGCTTTTTTTTACTGCTTATAATCATAAGTTTGCTAAAAGTCACAACTCATTATAAATAATGATTACAATAACTTTGGGATGATCCATCCATTAAATATTGAGTTAGATTTTTAAAAACAAAAAAGTTAATTAGACGAAACTATTTAAGTCGTTTAACTCCAAAATAATATTTAAATTCTAATCCATAAACACCTACATTATCAGTAGGTTCTGTACCTGGATTTAATTGATCAAAAGGTTTAGAAACACGAATTGTATTATAACACATATTGATTGCCAGAGAATTTGAATACCAGGTATCAAAATTAATCACAAGCCCTACTCCCAATCCTATATTATGCTGCCAAACTGATAAACTTCTTTCTGTCATAGGTGAACCCAATGTATTATTCCCTTTAGTTTCTGTAACATTAATTAATGAAAGCATATACTTTGGAAGTATTTGCAGATAAGTACAAGAAGATTTGTCGCAACTGCCCAAAAGTATTTTAGGGCAAAAACTAAAATTTACAGTAGAAAAACTTTTATCAGAAACAGTTGAAAGACTACCTGTTTGGTTTGAATCAGTTTTATTTTTAAACTTTCCAAACATATAATTGATTTCTATTTCAGGCGATAAAAAGCTAATTACCTTATATTCCAAACCTGCAGAAAGACTCAGAGCCGGTGACGATTGTAAATCTTTTTCAAACGAATACAAATGCACAAAGGCCCCTGTTCCCACAAAAGGGCGCAATTTTTGCGCACTACTATTCAATGCGGTAAGCAAAATAAAAAGAATAAAAATGGTTTTCCTTAAATTTTTATATAAATGTACTTTCATGATATTAGTTATGAAGTATGATGGATATCCATTTAGAATTAAACCAGAAAAACCTTGACAAATCAAAAATTATATGATATTTCCCAAAAATTATTTTCCAATTACCCATCCCAAAGTAAAATTACCAACAGGAATAAATTCAGTATCATATTGATCGAAATTCGCACCTAATCCTAAATTCAGTTCCAGATTAAATTTTCGTTTGTACGTGCGTTGAAATCCCCAAAGCGGTGCAATCGTAAGCGAAGGAGAATATTCTCCATAATCTTTATTGGTAGAAATTGATTGAAAATTATAAGTGGCACTTATTGCAATAAAGTTCCCTGAGTTATAAGCTGTTCTTTTTCCTTTTTTAGCTCTTTTTTCAAGATTGTAATAATGACGAAACTGCTCATTAATCAAAGGAAAAATATACGTATTTGATTCATCGTAATAACTGTTATAAGTGTATCCAACTCCTAAACTTACTTCTGAATAAAGTGTGTTTTTTGCATCAAATCCATGTTCGTAAATAAATCCCGGAAATAAAAAATTGATTTTAAATTGATTTTTTTCGACAGTTGTTACGGCATCTTCCTGTGCCTGAATCGTAATAGTAAAAAGAATAGATAAAAGTAAAAGCAGGTAATTGTTTTTCATTTTTGTTAAATATTTTGGTCAAAAGTAACATTAATAAGGTTAATAAATGATTTAGAGTTTAAAATGTTTTCTTACATAAAATATTCTTCTAAAATACTTTTCTACTTTGAATGATATAACTCTCAACAGCAATTCTATAACATGTCAAGCATATGATTTAGATACATTTGACATGAAACATAAAATCAAAAATCATGAACCTAAAAAGACTTTTTGGAGGATTACTTACCCTTCTCGGAATAATAGGCCTTATTTACACTGCAGTCATATTTGCCGGTACCTCAGGCGAAACAAGAGACATCAAATCGTTGATTATTTACGGTATACTTGGGATCGTATTTTTTATGTCAGGCATTAGCTTAGTACGTGCTACAAAAGACGAATCATAGTAAAGAACTTGCAATCTTTTCATAGAGAGGAGTTTTTACGCCATGTTTTAAACCTTCGTTTACCACAAACTGCGTTAGCGAAATAACTTCGGTATTTTTGCCCGCTAATAAATCTCTATGCATTGATGAAGTCGCTTCTTTAGGCGATTTTTCCAGTTTTGTAATAGTTTGATTTACAATGTCACCTGATAATTGTAAACCTTTTGCTTTGGCAACAGCCTCAATTTCATAAAGTAATGTCACATAAACCGATTTCGATTCGGGATTACCTAAAATCTCACCAATATTCTGATTTAGATAAGAAGTCGCCGAAGCCAGGGCTGATATAAAAATAAATTTCTCCCAAACGGTTTCCTCAATATTTTCGACCAGATAACTTTCGATTTTAGCTTTTTGAAAAATGTTTTGCAATTCTTCCAATTTAGTATTAGAGACCGTTTGCGAACCGAAAAAAAGCTTTTCAAAAAAACCAATTTTTCTAATTGTTCCCGGCAAAACAATCATGGCAACGATGTAAACGCAGCCTTGCAAAACCTCATTTTCCGGAAATATTTTCTGAATGCGTTCCGGAGCATCGACACCATTATATAGTGGTAAAATCACCGTTTTTGTAACAATACATTTTTGTAACGAAAGCAAACTTTCTTCTATATCATAGGTTTTGGTTGCGCAAATTAAATAATCAAGCTCGCCAATTTCTTCCGCATTGTTCGAAACTAATTTTGGGTAAACAATAATTTCCGAATTGTCGGTTACGATTTTCAATCCACTTTCGGCAATTGCTCTTCGGGTTTCATTTCTTGCAATAAAAACAATCTCAACTTCATCTGATTCAAAATAAGCTTTCGCCAAAAGTCCGCCAAAATAACCTCCTACTCCACCTAGCCCTAAAATTCCGATTTTTGTTTTCATTTATTTTGTTTTTTAGTCACGTAAACCTCCAGTTTGTCATCCCGAACGAGGACAAGAGCGAAAGCCAATTGGCGAAGCAATGCCACAAAGAACTAACACAAAATATTTCCTAAAATTGCGGAGCTACTTACGGAGATCCTTCCTTCGTCGGGATGACAAAAATGAGGATAAAAATCCGTTTTAACCCGCGTCTTCGCTTTAGCGAATCAGGTTAATCCGCGTTCTGTCTAGTACAAAATCATCACTCCTCCGCAACAGGCTCCAAATTCAATTCCGTAAAATCATGTTCACTTTTCGAAATCACAATCGTTGCTACTGTATTTCCAATTAAGTTTGTTATTGCACGTGCTTCGCTCATAAATTTATCAACGCCTAATAAAAAAGCCAAGCCTTCTACCGGAATTTTATGCAATGCCGTCAAGGTCGAAGCCAAAACAATAAATCCGCTTCCGGTAACGCCTGCAGCTCCTTTTGAGGTAACCATTAAAATACCAATCACTGTGAGAATTTCGAAAAAACTCAAATGCACATCATACAATTGTGCCAGAAATATTACCGACATCGACAGATAAATTGAAGTCCCGTCCAAATTAAAAGAATAACCAGTGGGAATCACCAGGCCCACAACCGATTTACTACAGCCCATTTGTTCTAATTTGACCATAATACTCGGCAGCGCAGCTTCAGAGGAAGATGTTCCTAATACCAATAAAAGTTCTTCTTTGATGTATTTTAGAATCGACAGTATATTGATTTTATAATAGCGTAGGATGCTTCCCAAAATTAAAAACACAAAAAGTGCCATCGTCAGGTAAACGCATAACATCAATTTCCCAAGCGGAATCAAAGTCTCCAATCCGAACTTGCCAATTGTGTAGGCCATTCCGCCAAAAGCACCTAATGGCGCGAGATACATCACATATTTCAAACCAAGGAAAACCACTTTCGAAATGCGTTCCAAAACCAAAATTGTCTGCTCACGCTTCTTATAAAAATTCAATAGAATACCACAAACAATTGCGGCCAGCAAAACCTGCAAAGTAAAATTCGAAAAGAAAAACTGCAGCCATGAAAAATGCTCCGCCATGCCATTTGTATATTGAGTGGCATCTCCTAAAGCCAATCCCGATTTATCAATTTTTCCGGGTTGAAAAAAATAAGCAACCCCAACTCCAATAGTCAGTGCCACTGTCGAAACTACTTCAAAATATCCCAAAGCTTTTACGCCAATCCGGCCTACTTTCTTTAAGTTTCCCATTCCTGAAATCCCCAAAACAATCGTCAGGAATATAATCGGACCAATGAAAAGTTTGATAATATCAACGAATTTCTTTCCTAAAATCTCCATTTTTACACCATTTGCAGGCGAAAAATGGCCGAGTAAGATTCCGGCAATAATAGCAATCAAAACCCAAAAAGTAAGATTGGTGATTACAGCTAAAAAAATACTTTTCTTTGGTTTGTCAGCGGGTTTTGGAGTACTTATATTCATGAAAAATAGTTAGAGATTTTCACAAATATATAAAAAATGCAGACCTGTAAGCCGGATTCTGTTCTTGTCCCGTTTTTTGGAACGGGACAATACCTTATCATTTATCTAGATCCCACATTACTGCGGGACTCAAGCTACCTACCCTTCAACAACGGACGAGAAGCCCTTAAATGCTGATATACTTGGTATTTCACCGCATAGAGTTTACCTGGTTTCACTACAGCATTACCTGTACATACTTTCTGTTGCACTTGTCCTTGCCTTACTTCTAAGACCGACGGGTGTTACCCGCTATGCTTCTCTTTGGTGTCCGGACTTTCCTCCCTCTCGTCCCAAAGACGAGACGACGATAAGGCGGTCTGCGGTGCAAATTTAGCTTTTTTATAGGTATTTTACAGTCATTCTAAAGTTTACTTTAACACTGCTTTTGCAAACACTTAATTTTAAAATGGTTATCTTTAAAATCCATAATTTTAAAATTCATTTATTATGACTAAAATGTATCACTACGCAACTGTTTCAAAAGCTTTAGATCAATTGAATGAAAAAGGATTTACCTGCGATTTTAATTTAAACTCAGACGCAATAAAAAAAAATCCTGAAAAATTTGAAATTGTACATGTGTATCGATACGAAGGCGAATCAGATCCGGGCGATGAGGCTGTCGTTTACGGAATCAAATCCTTAACAGGCAAAAAAGGGGTTTATGTAGCAGGGTTTTCGGCAGATTCAGATTCCGAAACTGCACAAATGTTACTCGACTTAAGCATAAAAGGCAGGTGATTTTTTTTCAGGAGCTGTTCCTGCTGTCCGCTGTATCTTTTATGGCGAACGCCTCCATAAAAGGATGCCGCTTCCATCACGGCTAGGACTTTCCTTTTCATTTAGTCATTGCGAGGTACGAAGCAATCACACTACTAAAAGCAAAATTGATTAAGCAAATGTGATTGCTTCGTACCTCGCAAAGACATAAAAAAGTCCATCATAAAATGACAGACTTTTAAAACAACTCGCAACTAAATTATGCTGTTGGTATTTTCAATTTCCAGCCTGGCTGAATCAGGTCAGGGTTTTTAATAATATCTTTATTGGCTTCGTAAATTGCCTGCCACGAAACACCGTATTTTTTTCCAATCTTCGATAATGAATCGCCATTTGCAACAATATAATCAGTAGTTTCACCTTCGGCAACAGAAATATTGATAACCGCATCGGCCGCCCTGAAATCGGGATCAATTTTTCCATACACATCCCAAAGTTTTTCTTTGTCTGCGGCAGATTTTGCTGTCCCGTCAATATACAAGACATTATTCTGTTCTCTTACCAGTAAATTAGCAATTCCTAAGTCGTTAGCCAAACCGATTAACTCTTTATATTTATCCCGTAAATCCATAATGATTTTATTTTTTTATTGTTAATTTATTGTCCACTTTTTTAGGTTTCAATTCCTGTACTCTTTGAATTAAAAACTGCAATTGGCTTCCTTTAACTTCACCTGAAAGAGTAACGACACCGCCTACAACAGTGGCACTCACTCCATCATAATCTTTTATTATTTTGCCTACCGATTTATCTAAATCACTATCTGAATTAATTATAACAGCAGCCGCAGCCGGTTCTACATTTGGATTAGGAAATTGGCAGTTATTCACTACCGATTTTACTCCTTTGACAGCTTTAACAGAGTGCTCAATGTTTTTTTTGAAGGCTTCATCTTCACAAGTCCCAACAATTGTAGCGACACCTTCATGGACCGTAACCTGCACTTCGGGCGTATCACCTAATTTTGCATTAATTTCTTTTTGGATATCCTCATCTTTAGGACTACATGCTATTAAAGAAACAGCAAGACCCATTCCCAATAAAATTGATTTAATTTTCATAATGCTATTTTTTTTAATATTAAAGACCTAAAATTAAAGAAATTAGCAAATTAAAACTTTATATCATCTTCTTTCAATAGTTACATTTTTTCCAGTACGATTGGCTTTAAGAAATCAATCCAAATAATTTTCAGGATAAAGTGTTTGTCCGTATTTCTGAGAAATAGAATTCATTTTCTCACTGACATCAGTTTTCTGATTCGCTTCTAAAAAACCCGCGACTTCTTCAAAAAAATCTTCTAATCCTGCAGGAGTTACAGTACATAATAATTTTGCCGGTTTATCACTCCGGTTTTTAAACCCATGAACCAATCCGGCTTGAGGAATATTTACATAAGAATTCTTTTTTGCGATGTAATTTCCTAATTCAGATTTAAACGAAACTTCGCCTTCCAACACATAAAATGACTCATTAAAATCGGGATGAGAATGTGGATTCGGTCCAGCGCCCGGCGGAACCGACATTTCGATTACCGCAAAATTACCATTAGTTTCTTTTCCTGAAATAATAATCCTATAATCACCGCCAGCGATATTAAACTTTTTACCTTGGGTTTCATCAAGGGTCACTATTATTTTATTTTCCATTTTGTAATTATTTAGAATTTGCAAAATCTACGTGCCATTAGCTTATTTATTGAAATGTAAAATAAAAATACAATAGGAAACCCCAAAAAAGAATACAAAAATTCCAAGTAAAATTGCAGCTGTACCAAATATTTTTTTTCATTGTATTATTATAAATTACACCTTACTATATCCCAAACTTTACAATCAGAGGTTTATGATCGCTATACATTTTCCAGTCTTCATAACTTCCGACTTCAACGCTTTCCAAAACTTCAATAAAATCATTTGAGGCAAAACAATAATCAAGATGATACGGTTTATTTTCGTGGCGATATAAAAACAAAGTCGGATGTATTTCTTTTCCCTGTTCCTGATTAAAAAATTTATGATAAACACTAAATATATTTTTCTCCGCTAATTTGCTTACCACTGTCGAGTGATTTCCTTCTCTTCTTGGTTTGTCCCAAATCGTATTGCTGTTAAAATCGCCAATTAAAATCGTTTTGGTTTCCGAAAGCAGATTTTCATAATAATTAATCGCCTTCCAAACCTGAGTTACATATTGACCATCCTTATCCTGAGGGTTATTTGCCCAGACAGCAAACAAAATAAAATTTACCTTGCCTTTTGTAACAGCAATTGGCAGCACATTTTTAAAATCAGGATTATGGCAATCCAAAAGTTCGAATCTGTAATCGCTATACGAAAAAACACCAAGGCCTTTATTTTGGTTAGTGCCATACCAAAGCATATCGGTTGGCAGCGGAATATCCTGAGCAAATTTCAATCTTTCGATATTTTCACATTCCGGAATTATCAGAATATCTGGTTTATGGACCAAAATAAAACCTGCTTTTTTTCTGAAAGCCATATTACAATTCCAGGTAATGATTTTCATCTTGGTGTTATTTATTTATTCTATTTTTTGGTTCAATTCAAATAAGATAAAAGAACCATTTTCATTATCTCCTCTCGCCTTCTCGATAAATCCTGATTTTTTATAAAATTCAATTGCGCCCTTATTTTTCTCCAGACACTTTAATGCTACTGGAAATTTTGTTTTCTCTATTGCAGCTTTCAAAAGTGCATTTCCGATTCCTCTTTTATGATATGCTTCATCAATATACAAATGGTGAATAAAGCTGTCCCGCATCCAAACAGAAATAAATCCGATTATTTTTTCGTCATATAGCGCCGTTAAAATGTATTCTCCTTTGGTTTGGGTATCAAAATCTAATAAATCAAATGTCGTTGGATTTGCCCAGACAAAAGTGCTTTGGCGAACTTTGAGAAACAATTCTCTTAACGAATTTAAATCACTTTCTCTGAATTCGATGATTTTGATCATTGATTCAATATTTTTTATTCTGTTATAAATTCACTTTTATGCTCCCGAATATATTTAACTTTCAATTTACTGGTGCTTCAATTTTTATAAGTTGTAAAACTCATCGTCTAATTTGTTTAGAGGATTTCATTTATTATCTCATTTTTTTTTGAGATTAGGTTGCCTCCAATAATTTATCTCATGCTAAAATTACTCCTTTTTTCATTACAAATAATAAATCCAAAAATTGAATAGCCGTTGGTTTTAACCAACGGATTAAAATCAAATTCCTCACCGGCTTTTAGCCAAATTCATACGCATAATTTCGGCTAAAGCCAATTATCTTACATTACCAGTCCGTTGGTTAAAACCAACGGCTACTCATTAAAATAGACTTTACATTTTAATTAAAAAAAATGAAATTTAATTTAAAATCAAGCCTCAATTTACTTAATTGACTTAATAGCTAATATTAAAACCTACAGCTATTCAAACAGTTGAAATCTTTCAATTTTTAAATTTTTAAATCATTAAATTATACTCTATATTTGCTATCGAATAAAAAAGAATATGGAACAATTTGTAGTATCGGCCCGTAAATACCGCCCGCAGACATTTAAGGATGTTGTGGGACAAAAAGCCATTACCAACACTTTGCTGAATGCCATAGAAAGCAATCATCTTGCTTCTGCTTTATTGTTTACAGGACCTCGTGGGGTGGGAAAAACAACCTGCGCGCGTATCCTCGCCCGAAAAATAAATCAACCCGGATATGATGATCCTAACGAAGATTTCGCCTTTAACGTTTTTGAGTTAGATGCGGCTTCAAACAACTCGGTTGATGATATTCGTAGTCTGATTGATCAGGTTCGAATCCCTCCGCAAACCGGACAATACAAAGTCTATATTATTGACGAGGTTCATATGTTGTCTTCGGCAGCTTTTAATGCTTTTTTGAAAACATTGGAAGAACCGCCAAAACATGCTATTTTTATCTTAGCCACCACTGAAAAGCACAAGATTATTCCAACGATTTTATCACGTTGCCAGATTTTTGATTTCAAGAGAATTACGGTAAAAGATGCTAAAGAACATTTGGCAGAAGTTGCAGCAAGTCAGGGAATCAATTTTGAAGACGATGCTTTGCACATTATTGCTCAAAAGGCTGATGGCGCAATGCGTGATGCTTTATCAATTTTTGACCGTGTAGTTTCGTATTGTGGGACTAATTTAACA
Organism: Flavobacterium sp.; assembly: GCA_039931915.1. Taxonomy (GTDB): domain Bacteria; phylum Bacteroidota; class Bacteroidia; order Flavobacteriales; family Flavobacteriaceae; genus Flavobacterium. Next base: position 12,955 of record JBDTRA010000085.1, read on the forward strand.
CGTCAGGCCGTAACCGAAAACCTAAACGTTTTAGATTACGAAACTTATATTTCGATTACTGATTTACTTTTAGAAAATAAAATCCCTGATCTATTATTGGCATACAACGATATTCTGTCAAAAGGGTTTGACGGACATCATTTTATTGCCGGTTTAGCATCACATTTCAGAGATTTATTAGTGAGCAAAACTCCTGCGACCATTACTTTACTTGAAGTTGGTGAACAGGCGCAGCAGATGTATGGTGTACAAGCGCAAAAATGTTCGCAGGACTTTTTATTAAAAGGAATTGACATTGCAAATGATTGTGATTTAAAATACAAATTAAGTCAGAATCAACGCCTTTTAGTCGAATTATGTCTGATGCAACTGGCCTCTATCAACTTTGATGGAGAAAAAAAAAAGTTAAGCAATTCATAATCCCGCCCACTTATTTTAAAAATGGCGGATATTCTATAGTTGAAGTTCAACAGCCAAAAGCTGAGATTTCAAATACGAATTCCCAAATTCCAAATACTGAAGTTGTATATACTGAAGAAAAAATCAACAACAATGTCAGCGAAAGCAACGATGCAAATGCATACACACCAACTATTGAAGCTGCCAAATCTGAAGAAACTGTTGTAAATACACTTGATGTAACTCCAAAACCAGAAGTTAACAGCGAACCAAAAGTTTCTGCCTTTTCTTTATCGAGCATCCGCAAGAAAAAAGAACTGGAAGCAAGCAATAAATCATACGTAAAACCTTCTTCTGTTTTGCCAACCGAAGAATTTACGGAAACCGATATGTTGTTGCACTGGAACAAATATGCCCAGCGTTTGGGCGAAAAAGGTTTCAAAATCATGGAGTCGTTATTATTGATTAATGACCCTACTTTAAACGGAACTACGATTACATTACAGTTACCAAACGAAGGATCCAAAATGGATTTTGAAAGTCAGATTCATGGACTTTTAGGGCATTTGAAAGGACACCTCCACAATCATGACATTACAATTGAAGTTGTAGTAAATGAAGCTATCGAAAGCAAACGCAGTTTTAATGATCAGGATCGATACAATCGTTTATTAGAAATAAATCCAAATATTGAACTTTTGCGTTCTACATTTGGATTGGATCTGCATACTTAATAAGATTTATTTCTTATTATTATTTTTTATTATTTATTCTTGGAAGAAATACTATTTATTCCTTAACCCGAAATCGTAGACTTTCTGTAACCATTTTTCTCTTTGTGTTTCATTAGCGGTTTTCACAATTCCGATATAACTTACTTTTACAGGTTTTATACCACAAAATTCTAAAACTGTTTTTCTTAACTGATTGACACTCGGTCTGGCATAAATTAATCTGTAATACCAGCCCGGTTGATCTAAAGTGGTAATTATATGAGCCGTTTTCCCTTTTAGAAGTTTATCCCACCAAACAGAGTTTTCCCTGTATTGAAAAGCCATTCCAGGCAAAAATAACCGATCAATAAAACCTTTTGTGATTGCCGGCAGACCTCCCCACCAAACAGGATGAACCCAAACCAAATGGTCTGCATTTTTTATCTTCTCCCAAGATTCGAGTAAATCCGGTTCTAAATCCATTCTTTTTTTATAACCGAACTGCAGATTTGGATTAAATTTTAATTTGGCAATAGTAATTGTTTCTACTTGAGCACCTGCAGCAATTGCTCCCTTGTAATAAGATTCTGCCAGAGCAAAATTGAAACTTTCAGGATTTGGATGTCCGTTTATAATCAGTATTTTTTTCATATCTGTTTCTTTTTTTCATTACAAGCTCAGAATTAAATTAATCTTTTGAAGCAAAAACCCTTTCAATTCTTTTGTCCGGAATAAGCCATATCAAAGCTACTGCCAGATAAGCAGCGCCTGAAATCCATTCACTGTAAAAGGAAAAAATAATTCCCAGAATATACAAAACCGTAGAAGTTATTCCTTTAAAGTCTTTTCCTATTGCTTTTGCCAATATTGAATTTTCTCCTTCGCTGATAATTATAGTTCTCTGCAGAATAAAATAAGCTATTGATGAAAATACCAATACAACACCATACAAAGTCATCGAAGCTTTTGCAAAATTATGTTCTCCCATCCATCCTGTAGCTACCGGAACCAGTGAAAGCCAAAAAAGTAAATGCAGATTTGCCCAAAGGATTTTTGCGTTGACTTTGCTTATTCCATGAATTAAATAGTGATGATTATTCCAGTAAATTCCAATATAAATAAAACTCAGGACATAACTTAAAAATTTAGGGAACAAAGGTTTTAAATCAACAAATTCAGTTCCATGAGGTACTTTAATTTCTAAAACCATAATGGTTATAATGATCGCTAAAACACCATCACTAAAAGCTTCAAGCCTGGTTTTGTTCATTTTTTATAAATTAAATTTTCCCGTAATACATTGCTTTTACAATTCCGTCAGAAAGTCCAATTTTTGGAACATAAATTTGTCTCGCTCCACTCCATTTCATCGCATTCAGATAAATTCTTGTGGCATGGATAATTACGTCAGCACGATCCGAGTTCAATCCCAATTCGGCAATTCGCTGTTCGTAAGTCAGGGAATTTAAAAAGGCATATTGTGAATTGACATAAATATAGGAAAGCGGTTTTTCCTGCTGCTTTCCGGACATTTTAAACAATTTGTTAATGTTTCCACCAGAACCAATTAGTGTTACTTCTTCATAATCTTTGGTATTGGTCTTAATCCATTTTTCTATTTCATCCCACACAACATCATGTACCATATCGTTTAACAAACGTACCGTCCCTGCTTTAAAAGATCTGGAAGTAATCATTTTATCATTAGAAAATAAAGTAAACTCTGTGCTTCCTCCGCCTACATCAACAAAAAGATAGGTTTGATCTGTTTTAAGTAAATGATGCAAATCAGTTGAAGCAATAATGGCTGCTTCTTTTTTACCATCTATAATTTCGATATTTATGTCTGCCTTTTTCTTTATCAATTCTACAACTTCGTTACCATTATATGCCTCACGCATTGCCGAAGTTGCAAAAGCCATATAGCGTTCTACTTTATGCACTTTCATCAAGAGGCTGAATGCTTTCATGGCATCCACCATCCGGTCTATATTCTCTTCTGAGATTTCACCAACTGTAAAGGCATCCTGACCTAAACGAATTGGTACACGAACAAGCGAACTTTTATTAAATTGAGGCTCTTTTCCGTCTTGTTCTACAACATTCGATATCAGAAGCCTCATGGCATTTGAACCAATATCTATTGCTGCATATTTTTTTATTTTAATCATGCTCACTTTATGATTTGAAATTTGGGTGTAATTAATTTATTTTTTGAACTACTTCTTCGATTGCCTCAATTTTATTTTGATAATATCTGTAAGTTTCCAGCTGTGCCCTGAATTCAGGATGATGGTTTCGGGCTTTGTATTTATTATCTAATTCATAAGAATGGTATCTCACTTTAACATTCCCTTTCCACGCAATATTAAAATTATCTATTAGTTCTTTCTTAATTTCAAGATCATATATTGGACAGGTAACTTCTACCCTTCCATCAAGATTTCTGGCCATAAAATCAGCTGAAGAAATGTACACTTCTGTTAAACCGGCATTTCCAAAAATATATACCCTTGAATGTTCCAGATAATTATCGACTATACTAATTGCCTCGATATTCTCGCTCATTCCGGGAACTCCGGGAATTAACGAACAAATCCCTCTTACCTGAAGCTGAATTTTCACTCCTGCATTACTGGCTTCATATAATTTATCGATCATTTTAAAATCAGATAAACTATTCATTTTAAGCTTTATATGTGTTTTTCTTCCTGCCAGTGCGTGCAGAATTTCACGATCTATAAGTTTAATAAATTTAGTTCGTGTATAATGTGGTGATACAATTAAATGTTTATATCTGTTTACTCTGTAATTGATATCAAAAAATTCGAATATTTTAGAAATGTCTTTCAGAATCTGCTGATGACAGGTAAACAAAGTAACATCGGTATATATTTTGGCAGTTGCTTCATTAAAATTTCCTGTTGAAATAAAACCGTATCGACGCGTTTTGCCATCTTCAATTCTTTCTATAACACATATTTTACTGTGTACTTTTAATCCTTTTATTCCGAAAATAAGTTCGATCCCTTCCGTTTGCATTTGTTCTGCATACGAGATATTACTTGCTTCGTCAAAACGTGCCTGTAATTCTATCTGAACCGTTACTTTTTTACCGTTTTTGGCTGCATTGATTAGAGAACTAATAATCTGAGAATTCTTGGCCAGGCGGTATAATGTGATTTTTATACTTGTTACTTTCGGATCCAGGGCTGCTTCACGCAAAAACTTTGTTAAGTATGAAAAAGACTGATATGGAGCATGTAATAAATAGTCCTTTTTATTGATTTTCTCCAGAATACTTCCTCCCAGGCTCAAACCGGGAATTGGCAACGGATCATTAGTTTTATAAAGTAAATCAAATCTTCCCAGGTTTGGAAAATTCATATAATCACGTCGATTATGATATCTTCCGCCGGGAATTATACTATCTGTTTCTACAATTTTCATTTTATCGAGAAAAAATCGCAAAGTATCATTTTCGATTTGACTATCATAAATAAACCGCACAGGTTCTCCTATTCGTCTGTCTTTTACAGATGTTGCAATTTTTTCGAGCATACTTTTACTCAAATCACTGTCGATATCCAACTGTGCATCACGTGTAATCTTAATCATGTGTGCCGATACACTTTTGTAATCGAAAATATTGAAAATGTTGTTCAGATTATGACGAATCACATCGTCAATCAGAATAACATAGTGTTTGTCATCATTAGAGGGTAAAACTACAAACCTGTTTATGGTTTTAGGAATTTCGATTATGGCATATCGAATTTCATCATTTTTGTTCATTTCCAAACGAACTGCCAAATAGCCCAGGGTATCTTTAAGGACAGGAAATTCTGCTAAATCATTTAATATAATGGTTACTAATTCCGGGCTTAATTTTTGAATAAAAAAGTCTTTCAAATAATTTTCCTGCTCTTTGGTGATTTCATCTTCTTTGATAATAAAGATGTTTTCGGCTTCAAGTTCTGCTTCTATATTACTTAAAATACGCAAGCTTTCTGATTGCTGCTGAATTACTATTTCGGTAATATCCTTGATTAACTGATGAGCAGAAACTCCGCCTAAATATTTTTCGCCGGAAATTCCGGAAAGACTCAATCTTCGGATTGCTGCGTAACGAACCCTGAAAAATTCATCTAAATTATTTGAAAAAATTCCAACGAAGCGTAATCTGTCTAATAATGGGACTGTATTATCTCCCGCTTCCTGAAGTACTCTTGCATTAAACGCTAACCAACTTTTTTCTCTGTCTATATATTTCTGTTCGTGCACGTTGTTTATTTTAAATCTTTGGGGAAAATTGTTTTATGAGTTTTGCCTTTATTTATTTTATCCCAACTATCCTCTTCAAATCTCAAAGAGACAAAACCTGAAGTCGGGACATTCTCAATAAAAACATCCCCAAATTTATTAACAAAATTTGTAATAGCCTCATTATGTCCAAAAAGAATAACGCTTTCGAAACTATTATCACACGATTTAATAACTTTCTCGAGCTGCCTGTCATCAAAAGTATATAATTCGTCTTTATATAAAATACTTTCTATTGGATAGGATATGTTTTGTGCAAAGATAAGAGCAGTTTCAGTGGCGCGTGCAGCTGTACTGCTCCAGATTATGTATGTTTTGGGGAGATAGTTTGTAATGTTTCCGGATACACTATGCGCATCCAGAATACCTCTTTTCATTAAAGGTCTGTCAAAATCTTTAAGTGGTGCTTCCCAGCTGGATTTTGCATGGCGTATTAAAATTAAATTTTTCATAAACAATGTGTATTTATAATCTTAATAATAAGATAAAAGAAGTTACTATTTTAATTCAAGTTCTAATTTACAAAAGAAATTTTAATAGTCCTCCTTTTTTTAATTCTGTTAACATTGACAAAAAATTTAACAAGAATACATTATCTATAAAAAATTAACATTTGAGAAATTCATAATTACCCAAATTAAGAAACGACGTACTTGAACTATAAAAAATGCACTTAATCGATATTATAAAATAATTAAAAATAAATTAATAACTTAAAAATCAATTAGTTAAAAATTAATAAAAAATAAAAACTGTTGTTAAAATAACAAAACAGAATTCAACCTGTGTTACAAAATGAATAAAAATGATAGCTATTTTTTATGAATATAACAAAAAAAAGGTACTTAAACGAGTATTTAGGTTAGTTACAGATAAAAAAAATAATTTAAAAACAGACTATATAACTTTGATTATGTTAAAACACTAGAAAATTCATAAAGTTAAATTCTACGAATATGATAACTAAAACTACTCTAGAAAAAGCAACAAAATTTGTTAGAAATTGTAAATCCATTTTTTCTTTGAAAAACATTCTTTTTAAAAGAAAAAACAGATTTACATTACTATTTTGTTTAGTCACCTTTATTTCATTTTCTCAAACAGGAGGATGCAACGCTACTCTAATTGTTGAAAATAATGGAAACGTCAGAAGTACTCCGCCCGAGGGAACTTATTATTCGATGATCTTAACCAACAAAGGCTCATCTACAAACACTTACACTCTATCAGCGACAAATATAAATAGTTCTTGCTCCAATACTGATGGAAGTTCTTCAACCAGCAATACAATAATAAATATTGGCTTTATAGATTCTGAAAAAAATTCTATAACCGAAATTAACATAGATGCCGGTCAATCTATAAACTTTTACATCCACATCACATTACCAGCATCTGCTTCTGTAGAAAAATGGTCTTGTAACCAAATTACTGCGACCTCAAAAAACTGTAACAACTATTCAGTTGATACTGTTTTACACACTTATGTCATTAATCCTGTTAATGACTAAAAAAAGATATCAAGTGTTTCTTTAAAATAATTTAAAATGAAAAAATCATTACTCTCTTTCAGCAATTATTTACGGGATATAAAAAAAATATACTTTGCGGTATTATTTCTTCTGTCATCTTCATTTGGTTTAGCACAAACGATAACAACCAGCAAAACAGTTACTGCAAATGCAGGCAATTGTGGGATTGTAAATGTTAAACTTGATATTACTGGTTCAAATCCAGTTGCACGAAATTCGGATGTAATTTTGGTTATTGATGTCTCCGGTAGTATGGGAAATACAATTTCAGGCGATACTAAAACCTCTATGGATTATGCCAAACTTGCAGCAAAATCATTTATTACCCAGGCTTCTGCAAATACAAATAATAGGATTTCAATAGTTTCTTATACTACAACTGCTAAACTTGAACTTGGTCTAACCTATCTTAATCCTGCCGGAGTAACTGCTTTAAATACTAAAATTGATGCATTGATGGCTACTAATTCTACCAATATCCAGGATGGAATTGTAAAAGCCGAAACAGAATTAGAAACTAATGGCCGGTTTGATTGTGCTACTGCAAGAAGTATTATTTTATTAACCGATGGTATAGCAAATGTAAGAGGGCCATCCGGAAGTACTAGTACCTGCAGCACAGTAAGTACATCATCTGCGTGTGTTACTGCCGCAATAACTGCTGCAACAAATGCAAAAACTACGGTAAAATCAAGTATCACTTATAACAATCAGATTTTTTCGGTTGGTTTATTTGGCGGGATTTCCGGAAATATAAATACTGTGGGAAGTGATCAATATGTAGCAAAATATACTTTGGATGGAATTCAGGGAAGTGCTTCATATATTACTCAAAGTGGTGCTAATTTAACTTCCATATACAATCAGATAGCGACACAAATATCATGGGTTGCACAAAGTTTAGTTGAAAATGAAACCATTATACCCGGATTCACAATAGGTTCAATTACTGTCAGTAAAGGAACAGCGTCTCTTTCCGGACAAGTAATAACCTGGAATACTGATTTTTTAAATTCTGAAACCATTACATTAAACTACCAACTAACTCCGACCGGATCCGCTTGCGGCACTCAAACTGTTAGTACATCTACGTTTAATTTTCAGAATTCATCCTGTGCAAATGATTCGAAAACCATTTCCAGCCCCAGCTATTTTGTTCCTTGTATCCCTTTAATTACCGGAAATCTGAATGCTTGTGGATCAACTACATTAACAGCTACGACAAATGCAGCTTCACCAACTTATGTTTGGTATAAAGACAATGTTGTAATAAGTGGTGAAACAAATTCTACTCTTCTTGTTACCGCAAGTGGAGCTTATAAAGTTAAAGTGAAAAATGGTTCTACAAATTGCGAACTGACTTCTAATCCATCAACAGTTACAATTAGTCCGACAGCAGCTCTTGTTGCTCCAATTAATGCAACTATCGCAGGCTGTTCAACAAATGCAATTACAGGACTACTATATAACCCTGTCAGTAGTAATATAACACTTGCTCAATTGAATACCGCTGGCGGATCATTAGCAAATAGTGCTTCTATTGGCACATACACAATATCATATTCTGATGTTGCAACTGGTACATGTCCAATAGTTGTAACCAGAACATTTAAAGTTGTTACTGGTTGTGGAAATATAACAGCAAACCAAACCATTACCATTCAGGATACTACCGCACCAACATGGACAACTGCGGCAGCAGCTCTAAATGTGACTTTGCAATGCAGCGATATTACGGGATTGGCAACTGCGCAGGCAGCATTCCCGGTAGCTACTGATAATTGCGGAGGAATTGTAACTTATACTAAAATCAGCGGAAATTTCACTGCAGGTTCTTGTGTCAACTCCGGAACTTATACTAATACC
>JBDTRA010000086.1:0-21669 GCA_039931915.1 Flavobacterium sp.
TCTACTTCATCTAAACGAAATTTACTCATAATTCTTTAATTAATATTACTAATTGGTATTACAAAGTATAAAAATATATATAAAAAACAACAAATTCACAAAAAATCTAACCTTTTATCAATCCGTTAACAAATTTAACATTTTTATTTAAATGAAAATTTGCTTTTTGATTCGTTTTTGGAAAATTATCGAACTCATCCGAATATTCAGCACCTTTTGCATCGTATTCATAATGTCCAAAATAATTTTCTAACTCACCTACTTCAACTATATAAGCATTAAATTGAATCTTGTTGTCTATCAATTCCTCTTTGTATTGTGCGACAAAATTCGTAATAATTTCGATACCATCATAATTTATTTTGATATTTTTATACATAAAATCATAAAAAACCGCTTTATTTTGTGAAATATTCAAATAATCAGCAATCCTATTATTAACTATATCGTTTTCGAGAAGTACTTTAAAACTTGTAATAAGGGAGAAGAATATAAATTTTCGGGTTATCTCTCTGGAGTAATCATTTTGAAAATGACCAGCTTCAAACAAAATAGTTGGGACTCCTAAAAACTGAAATGTATCTCCTATACAATTAATATTAAATGAATCATCAAAACGACCTATTTGACCAGGAATATGTTTTTCAAGTTCGTCATTAATTGCTGCAATTAAATTAATGGCTTTTAACCTATTTTCATTAATCTCTCTTTCTTCATTATAAGATGGGGCCAAAAAAGAAACTGTAGCTGGTTTACCCATATCTCCGGCACCAAAAATAGTACGCTGATCATGCAGATTAAAACAATAATGTGGTTTAAATGTTTCAAAAACTTCACGCAATACCTTGCTTTCAGGCTGAGTAAGGCTTTGAGAGTCCCGATTTAAATCAATTTCATTGGCATTTGCACGGGTATATAACGCTGCTCCGTCAGGATTTAGTATTGGTATACAATAAAAAGTAAAAGAATTAAGCATTTTTTCAACAAACTCAGACCCGTTGTTTAATACATTAATAAAGTCAAACAATGCTTTCGTGGTAGTGCTTTCGTTTCCATGCATTTGTGACCACAAATAAATTCTGGTTTTACCACTGCCAATTTCGTAACTATATATAGGTTTCCCTAAAACAGATTTTCCAATAATCTTAACTTGATTATCTGTATTAATTTTATCTAATAAAGGTTCAATATGGTCTATAGTAAGATAACGTCCTTCAATAGATTGTTCTTTGTTTTGGTTAAATAATTCTTCTAAATTCATGATCTTTTGATTAGTTTACAAAAGTAAACATCTTTATTTTTACAATTGTAAACATATGAAAATTACTAAAATTTAGAAATGTAAACACCTTTTTTAGTCTTAATGGAGCTTTTAATTGTTTCCTAATTAACAAATGTTATCGGTGTTAATTAAAACACATAAATAGCTGTAAATTAAAACTTTTATGTATATCATATATAGTTATTAATTAGGACTTATATGATGCTAAATTTAATTCTAATCAAGGAAGTAGGTTATGTTATTTCTTTTAATTACATTTGTAAACAACTAATCTGCAAATAATAATTTACAATGGTAAACATCGACGATTTTGTAAAAAGACTTGAAATCATACTGGATTATTATGCCCTCAATGCTTCCTCTTTTGCGGATAAAATTGGCGTTCAGCGTTCGAGTATGTCACACCTTCTTTCCGGAAGAAATAAACCCAGCTTAGATTTTGTATTGAAAATTTTAGACGTTTTTCCCGAAGTTGACTTATATTGGATTTTAAATGGCAAAGGAAATTTTCCTAAAAGCGAGGAAAATACAATCTCAAAAAAACAAATTACTGATGACATTGTAACAGTCGCCTCTCCTATTTCATCTAATGAAAATTATACTACTGGAGATTTATTTTCTAAAATTGAAAATAACGAAAAAGAAAAAATACAATCACAAAAAATTCAGGAATTTAAAAACACTAATTTAGGTCCTGAAGAAAATGAAATAGAAAAAATTGTATTTTTTTATAAAAACGGGACATTTAAGGTATACATCCCGTAATTTAGAAATTAGCGCGTTTTTGAAAAATTTTAAAAATATTTTTCATTTAAGCCATTCTCACGCAACTTTAAAAATATTGAAAATTAAAGCTGAAATCCGTTTTTAGCAATTTTACCTGAAACGGTTTCATAATGTTTTTTTAAAATTTGCAAATCAGCTTCATAATTTCCGGTAGGAATAAGAGCATTCCCAAAATTTACTTCTTTTTTATTCCAGTCAAATGCAACGGGGATAATTGGCACATTTGCTTTTAAAGCAATATAATAAAATCCGCTTCTAATTTCCGAAACTTCTTTGCGGGTTCCTTCAGGAGCTACGGCCAGGCGAAAAACTTCTTTTCTTTCAAAAATTGAAGCTATTGCATCTACTTTATTCAAACCGCCGGAACGATCCAAAGGCTCACCTCCTACACTTCTGAAATAATAACCTAACGGGAACTTAAATAATTCTTTCTTACCCACCCAATTCATTTCCAAACCAGATATTCCTCTTGTGAAAATTCCTAAATAAAAATCGTGGTTACTGGTGTGCGGCATCACCATCATCACACACTTTTTTACTTCGGCATTTTCAATCCCTACTATTTTCCAGCCCATTAGCTTAAAAAAAAGAAATTTGTACAATTGTTTCTTCATTAAAATTTAATATTTCGCACAAAATAAAAAAAAAATAAACTAAATTTGAGTAAAAGCATAAAAATGATTCAAAAAATATTTAGCTATTTAATTCCGATTAAAATATTCGAAAAAAAATCAAAACGCAGTAAAATTATTGAAGTTACCTGGGCTAATGGTGAATTGGTTTTAGATTCTGAAAATACAAATTACTCTTATGGAAGTCTGCAGCGTATATTAAGGTATGGTTTAAAAAACATTGGTTTTAAAACTATTCAGAAAATGAATCATATATTAGTTTTAGGGGTTGCAGGTGGAAGTGTTATAAAAACGCTGGTAGATGAAATTAAATATAAAGGTAAAATAACGGGAGTCGAAATTGATTCAGATATAATTCAGATTGCAAATGAATATTTTAATCTCAGTCAAATTAAACAATTAGAAATTGTAATTGATGATGCATTTGAATTTGTTTTGAAAACCAAAAATCAATACAATTTGATTATCATTGACATTTTTGAAGATATAAACATGCCTAACTTTTTATTTGAACGTTTTTTTAGTGAAAGAATATGCTCAATATTAAAAAATCAAGGTTTTGTACTTTTCAATACTATGATTCTTGATGAAGCGCATAATATCAGAAATCGTAAATACATTTCAGAAATTAATCCAAAATTATATTCTACTAAGATGCTGCCTCGTGTAGAACAGCATAACGAACTGATTATTATAGAAAAAGTAGCCTAAAACACTAGTATGAAATCTCTTGAATCCATATTAAAAACCTTTCCCTCTACAAAAGTTATTGACTCAACTATTGATTATTCAAAATATATCCCACTGGATTTATCTATTAGCAATCAGGAGTTGGAAAACCAGTCTGAAAACTCAGCTGATTTCGAAGATTTTATTTTTAATTATTTAAAAAAAAATAATGCAAAAGTAGCTTTTGGCGGTTATATCGAAGGAAGGGGTTTATATCAGCGAAGTCCCATTTTTAAAAACGGGCTGACTCCTGATCGCAATATTCATATCGGGCTTGATTTATGGATAGAAGCCGGTACTCCTGTTTTAGCACCTCTTGACGGTACAATACATAGTTTTAAAAACAATGTCGGTTTAGGAGATTATGGACCAACAATAATTTTAGAACATAAAATTGAAAATCAGAAATTTTATACTTTATATGGACATTTATCGTTAGAAAGTATAGAAGGAATTAATATTGGGCAATTTTTTAAAAAAGGAGAATATTTAGCAAGCATTGGAAACTCAGAAGTTAACGGAGATTATGCACCTCATTTACATTTTCAAATTATTAAAAATATAGAAAGTTATTGGGGCGATTATCCGGGAGTTTGCAATACAAGTGATTTAAATTTTTATATCGAAAATTGTCCAGATCCAAATTTATTATTAAAAATAACATAAATAGTTATGAAGAAAGCAGGATTGATTATATGTTTGTTGTTGTTATTAGTTAGTTGTAAATCTAAAACTGTCAGCAGAGATACTGAAGATTTGAAAATAAAGAAAGTTCCGGTCAGTGAAGTAAATTCAAATCAGCAAAATAAAGCTTATGAATTAGGCAAACGGGTTTTAGAAACTTGTAACACATCAAAATTCAAACCTTTTAATGAAACTGAAGTGACGAAGTCTGTGATGGAAAATACAACGGAAGAACGTTTGACAAAAACCTGTCAGAGATTTAGACAATATTATGGAAGTTTTGTTGATTTGAAATTAGACGGTGTTTATAAAACCAGGCAAGAAACCATTTATCGATATCATGCTTTATACACAAAAAAAGTAGCCAACAAGGAACTCCGAATTTTTGTGAATGAGGAAAATTTAATTACTGCCATAAAATCAATGGATTGGGATGAAAAATTCGATTCTAAAATAATTGAAAAATAAAATACTATTATGAATTTTAAATTGCTCCTTTTGTTATTTCTTTCGTGTTCAACATTTGTAAATGCTCAACAGACGATGAGTATCAAAGGATCAAAACCTTTTCCGGCAACTGAAAATTATACTTTCATTTGCGAAAAATATGTGTTAACAGGAGAAGTTGATGTACAGATTGCAAAAACAGATAAAGGCGGTGTTTTAAAACTGACAATTGCTACAACAAACGATAAAACAAGAATTTCAGGCGGTGTGTATGTTGATTTAGTCAACGGGGATGTGATTGCCTGTGTTGATAAAAACATTAAGGAAACTTCGGATGGAAAAACTGCTTCTTATTATTATTTTACACCGGCTGAATTATTGAAACTTAAAAAAACTGATATTCAGGCAACCCGATTTATCATTAAAAGTGATTCTAATACTTTTGGCGATCAGACTGGTTATTTTACTGCCGTTAATAAAAAGAATTACTTTTCTACCGTATTCGATAAATCTAAAAAAACCTTTGATACTGCCAAAGCAATTAGTCTTTTATAAGTGATTATTTAACCGAAATAAATCTTACATTTATAGTCTAATTTTGTATAAATGAATCCGAACGAAAATTTAATTGTTAAATTTTATACTGCTTTTGCAGATGTTGATGCCAAAACAATGAGCGAATGCTATCATCCTAAAGTACATTTTGTAGATCCTGTGTTTGGCCTTTTAAAAGAAGAACAGGTTTCTAAAATGTGGCAAATGCTGCTTTTAAAAAGTAACGGAAACATGAAAATTGAATTTTCAAATGTAAAAGCTGATGAATTTTCAGGATCTGCCCGTTGGATTGCTACTTATAATTTTAGTAAGACTAATCGAAAAGTAGTGAATAAAGTTTCTGCTGAATTTCTTTTTCAAGATGGTCTAATTATTAAACACACCGATAATTTTGATGTTTGGAAATGGTCTAAACAAGCTTTCGGACTTAAAGGATATTTATTAGGATGGACAGGTTTTTTCCAAAATAAAATAAAAGAACAAGCCTTATTATCCCTTAAGAAATTTCAGCAATCCAAATAATTTTATAAAAATTCCAAGCTTAAATAAACTTCGTCAGCTTTTCTTTCCAAGAACATCTAAACCTGAATTCGTTTAATTTATCTGATTTTCTATTAATGACCGAAATTTTCTAATTCTTTTGGATCGTGTTTGTGTTTGAATAAAATTGCAAAAGCTATTGCAATAATCAAGGCATAAGCTGCAAAAGACAACCATATGGTATGCCAGTCTTTCATTAAAATCGGATTACTAAAAATCCCTTCAGTTGAAATTGAATTTCCTTGAGATTTTACAAAATCCAACATTTTAGAATTTGAAGTATCAGTTTGTAAAAATGTTGCAAGTTCTGAAGTATTTGCAAAAGATTTTGTAAAATATTTGTCAATAGCCCAACCTGATGTCAAACTTCCTAAAACTGCACCTACTCCATTTGTCATCATCATAAATAATCCCTGTGCTGAAGAACGAATTTTAGAATCGGTATTGCTTTCTACAAATAATGATCCGGAAATATTGAAAAAATCAAATGCCATTCCGTAAACAATACACGACAAAATAATCATCCATAAACCGGTAACAGGATCTCCAAAAGCAAATAACCCAAAACGTAACACCCACGCTAACATGCTGATTAGCATTACTTGTTTGATTCCGAAGCGTCTTAAAAAAAATGGAATTGCCAAAATAAATAAAGTCTCAGAAACCTGGGAAATAGACATAATAATGGTCGAGTATTTTATCACAAAAGAATCTGCATATTTTGGAAAGTGCTTAAATTCATCCAAAAAAACATCTCCATAAGCATTCGTTAACTGCAAAGCCCCACCTAAAAACATAGAAAACACAAAAAACAAAGCCATTTTGTAATTTCCAAATAATTTAAAAGCCTCTAAACCTAATGTCTCAACCCATGAAGCATTTTCTTTAGTCAAACGCTGTGGTTCACATTTTGGTAATGTAAAAGCATAAATCCCTAAAATTAAAGCTCCAATTCCGGCAATATAAAACTGGTATTCTGTTGCCTTGCTTCCACTTAAATTAGTGATCCACATAGCAACAATAAAACCTATTGTTCCCCACACACGAATGGGTGGAAAATCTTTTACTATGTTTTTATTGTTTAATTTCAGTGAAGTATAGGAAATCGAATTGCTTAAAGCAATTGTTGGCATATAGCAACACATTGCGGCAAGCATTACATATATAAAATTATCCGGCGTAGTGACTTGGGCAATACCAAATAAAACTAATGCATACAGGATATGCAAACCTCCATATAACTTTTCGGCATTTACCCATCTATCTGCAATAATTCCAGTTAAAGTCGGCATAAATAAAGAAGCAATTCCCATCGTTCCGAAAACCAAACCAAACTGAGTTCCTTCCCAGTTTTTAGTTCCAAACCAATAATTTCCAATTGTGATAAGCCATGCTCCCCAAACAAAAAATTGAAGAAAACTCATTACAATTAATCTGTTTTTAATTCCCATATGATGAAATTGTCTTTAAATAAATGAAGTGTAAAACTACTATTAAAAATGAAATCTACAAAGAATTAAGCATTTTTAACAACATCATTTACCAATTCTAATACTGCAGCAAATTGTTCTTCCCTGCTTAAATAGGAATTATCAATTTCTATAGCATCTTCAGCAATTATCAAAGGAGAATCTTCTCGGTGAGTATCAATATAATCTCTTTCGACTACGTTTTTTAAAACATCTTCATAAGATACATTATCACCTTTTTGTTGTAATTCATCAAAACGTCTTTGTGCACGGGTCTCTGCGCTGGCTGTCATGAATATTTTTAGCTCGGCATCAGGAAAAACTACGGTCCCAATATCCCGTCCATCCATAACAATAGCTTCATTTTTACCCATTTCCTGTTGTTGTTCAACTAATTTAGAACGAACTTGAGAAACTTCAGCAACTTTGCTCACAAAACTGGAAACTTCGATGGTACGAATTTGTTTTTCAACATTCTCACCATTAAGATACATTTCTGCAAAACCTAAATCGGAATTAAATTTAAATTCCAATTGAATTTCAGGAAGAGAATCAATTAAAGTTTTTTTATCAAAAAAATCAGTTTTAATCAGATTGTTATTCATTGCAAAGAAAGTAACTGCTCTGTACATTGCCCCAGTGTCAACATAAACATAAGCAAGTTCATTTGCCAGTTGTTTTGCTAAAGTGCTTTTTCCGGTTGATGAAAAGCCGTCTATAGCAATCGTAATTTTTTTCAAAGTGGTGATTTTAATTTTATGAACTTATAATTATTTAATAATAAATATTTAAAAGTATGTTTGATTTAGAAGTATCAATAATTTTTTCAATTCTTTTAAA
The DNA here is from genome assembly GCA_039931915.1 of Flavobacterium sp. GTDB lineage: Bacteria > Bacteroidota > Bacteroidia > Flavobacteriales > Flavobacteriaceae > Flavobacterium. Next base: position 7,965 of record JBDTRA010000086.1, read on the forward strand.
AAATTGCTCATTTACCATAGGGCATCCATGACTACGGCTGATATAATGATCTTGTTCTTCGTATGGAACAGCTGAATAATGATGTAAAACTATAGCTCTTTCAAGAGCCTTACTATTTGTTTCATCTAAACCTGTCAGTCTGTATGCTTTGCCAAAAATTCCCTGATAATTTTTTCCAATAGAATATCTTCCTAAAGATGTACAATTAGAATTAGGTTCATTACTAAACTTCAAACTACCGTTAACTCCTGTTTCAGAGCCACATCCATGGGCAACAAGACCTTGATCTAAAATTTTATTATTTACTAAATCATAAACAAAAAAACGATTTTTTCCTGAGGGAATTCTCATGTCTACGAAAAAAGCAATTTTAGAATTGTACTTTGGATTATTATTAATCATCGATTTTATTCCATCAATCTGATAATTAATTCTTTCAAGTTCTAAACTGTTAGGTTCATCTTTAAAGTAAGGTTTTGAGCTTGTTAAAACAACTCCTGCTATAACAAATAAAATTAAATTAAATATTTTCATAATCATTACTGAAGATTAATAATTAAACCAAAAAGACTTGTGTTTGCTGCTAATGTATATTTAGAATACGAATAATTAAATTTTATTCGATTCATTTTTAATCCAAAACCTAATGAAATTCCTGAAAAATTGCGTTGTTCTTCTATTCTCAATTCTTCGGCTCTTCTAAAATTATATCCTAATCTTATATTGAATGCTTTTTGTGGGAAAAGTTCTATCCCAAAAATAACATGCCTCAAAGCGTTATTTACAAATGAGACTTTTTCTGTATTTGCAGTGCCATCAATATTACCTTCTCCACGAACCGGATTGGAGAACGAAATATTCCATTGTTGTAAATTATCTAAAGAAAGGTGCCATCTAATTGGCACGTGATCTAATTCTTGTGAAACCCCTGCAATAATTTCAAGTGGCAATTTTTCCTTTACACCTGAATAAGTTGTAAACTGGGTTCCGATATTACGAATTGCCAATGCCCAATTTACGTCATTCCTTTGGTCAATAAATAAAAAACCTAAATCCAATGCACCACCTACGGAATTATAACTTTCTAAGGTAGATGTTATTAACTTAGCGTTTGCTCCAATATGTATATCAGTGTTGGGAATATTATAAGCATAACCAACTGAAAGTGCTCCTTCGCTACCGGTAAAATCTGATGTTGGCTGCCCATTTTCATCATAACCTTCAAAAGTCCCGTAATTTATGTAACTTATCCCGGCATACAGTGTTTGCAGATGTCTGTCATACGTATATGCATAAGAAGCTGTTCCATAAGATGCTTCTCCGTAATAATTACCGTAATTCATAGCCAAATGATTATCCATATCAGCATTTAAAGTGGCAGGGTTAAACATTACCTGATTAACATCTTCATCATAAATCGTAATCGCTTTTCCTCCTAAGGCTGCCTGTCTTGGCGAAGTTGTTAAGTTTAAAAATTGGTATGTATATCGCCCTCCTATTTGACCGAAAGAAACGGACACAAAAAACAAAAATAACAGAACAAATTTTTTCAACATTTTGTTAAGAGCTTAATCTGCATTATAACGCAACTGCGAAGATAAAATTATAATTCTGAAACATTTAAACTTTTAAATATAACTTTTTTGCAACACGGCAAATTTACAAAAAAATAATTACTAAACAAAAAAACAAGTCCAAAAAAACGGATTTTTTTTATCCTAATTCTCTGAACTTGAATTGTTTAAATATTGTAAATAAAATACTGATAAACTTAATTTAAAGTTTTAAATCTTCAATATCATTATAATGTACTTTTTGAATTATTGTACCTTTTTGGAGAACAACAATACTTGGATTTGCTCTTTCTATTGTTTTTAAAGCTGTTGCATCACAGAAATAAAAATCCACATTTAAATCATATTGTTTTTTAGCTTGTGTAATTTTATCAGCATCGGAAGCTGTAATCGCAATTACCTTGTAGCCCTTTGCTTTAGCCTCTTCGTTTAGTTTTTCCAACTTTTTCATTCCGTCGGGATTTGATAAAGTCAAATCATAAGTTACAAAAATTAATAATTTTGGTTCTTTCAATAACTCCTCTTTATAATCAGAATTATCTTTTGTCATGGTAAAATCATGAATCGGCGGTACATAGCCTTCCGTAATTACTTTATCTTTTCTATCTATAAAAGTTGCTCCTTCAGGAATATTCATTAAATCTTTCTCCGTAAATTTTTTATCGACACCATTTACTTTATAGATAAAAATCATTTCAACTACTGATTTTGGAGCTCCTTCAGGGATTTCCATTCCTTTTTCAATATTAGTTCCAACTTTATAAGGACGGAAATCTTTTATCGGATTATGATTTAAAACCCAAATGGCCATAAAAATACATAAAACAATACTTGCATACGTAATAATATTCGTTACAGCATTTGAAAATAAAGGTTTTATTAATTTTTTATTGATAAATAAAATCAATATAAAGAAAAGCAATACAATATCTTTTGTAAATGACTGCCAAGGTGTTAAGTGTAAGGCATCTCCAAAGCAGCCACAATCTTTAACCACGTCAAAATAAGCCGAGTAAAAAGTAAGGAAAGTGAAGAAAACGATTAAAAGCAATAAACACCAAATCGTAGTTTTTACTTTGTAACCAACAAGCAGCATAACTCCCAGAACTACTTCCAAAATTACCAGAAATATCGCCAGTCCTAAAGCCAAAGGCTCTAAAAATGGCATGTTAAAAACAGGTTCGCTAAAATATTCAGTCAATTTATAAGAGAAACCAACCGGATCATTTAGCTTTATTAGTCCGGAAATGATAAATAATACGCCAACAAAGAGTCGGGAGAACTGGGTAATGATGTTTTTCATGGGTGTAGGTTTAATTTAAATTCCAAATTCAATTATTTAATGTAGTTTAGAATTTATCATTTTATTTAATTGGATTTAAAATCAATGCGAAAACAGAATAATTGATCATGTCCTGATAATTGGCATCAATACCTTCAGAAACTAAAGTTTTACCTTTATTATCTTCTATTTGTTTTACACGAAGCAGTTTTTGAAGAATTAAATCAGTCAGTGAACTCACGCGCATATCACGCCAGGCTTCACCGTAATCATGATTTTTAGCCTCCATCAATTCTTTTGTCAATTTAATTTTGGCATCGTATAATTCGGTTGCTTTTTCAACATCCAAATCCGGCTGATCAACAACTCCTAACTCTAACTGAATCAATGCCATAATAGAATAGTTAATGATTCCGATAAATTCTCCTTTTTCATCTTCATCAACTTTACGGATTTCGTTTTCCTGTAAACTTCTGATTCTTTGTGCTTTTATAAAAATCTGATCTGTTAATGAAGGCAGTCTCAAAATTCGCCAGGCACTGCCATAATCTTTCATTTTATTGATAAATAAACTGCGGCAAATTGTAATTACATTATCATATTCAAGGGAAGTATTCTTCATTTATTGCTGTATATTTGCTAAAATTTCTTCAAAAATAAGGATAATATTAAAGAGTTTCAACTTTCAGATTTTCTTTTGTTTCAATTTTTTAAAAAGAACATGAAATTCCGACAACCTGAAACCTGAAACAAATAAAACTTGAAACAAAAATGTTAATTAACTGCAAAGGCCAACTTATTGATTTGTCAATTCCTAAAGTGATGGGAATTTTAAATGTAACGCCTAATTCATTTTTTGATGGAGGAAAATATAAAAACGAAGATGAAATTATTCTGCAGGTAGATAAAATGCTTTCTGATGGCGCCACATTTGTAGATATTGGAGCTTATTCAAGTAAACCAAGTGCTGAATTTGTTTCGGAGCAAGAAGAAATTGACCGAATTGTTCCTGTAATCGAGTTGATTTTAAAACATTTTCCGAAAGCTCTACTATCAATTGATACTTTTAGGGCCGAAGTAGCAAAAGTAAGTATAGAAAACGGGGCAGCAATTATAAACGATATTTCTGCCGGAGAATTAGATGAGAAAATGTTCGCTATTATTGCACAATATAACGTTCCGTATATTATGATGCACATGCGTGGGAATCCGCAAACAATGCAGAGTCAGACACATTATGATGATATTGTAAAAGAAATGTTGTTCTATTTTTCTGAAAAAGTAAAAAAAGCCAGAAGCCTCGGAATTGACGATTTGATTTTAGACCCGGGCTTTGGATTTGCAAAAACTACCGATCAAAATTACGAAGTTTTACAAAAAATGGAACTTTTCAATCTTTTAGAATTACCTCTTTTAGCAGGGATTTCGAGAAAATCTATGATTTATAAAACGCTGAATAATTCGGCTCAGGAAGCGCTGAACGGAACAACGGTGCTAAATACAATTGCCTTAACAAAAGGTGCAAAAATCCTTCGTGTTCATGACGTAAAAGAAGCAATGGAATGTGTGACTTTGTTTAATAAAATGAATGTACAGTAATTATGAAATACTTAAGTTTAATTCTTTTCTGCCTTATTTTTTCTTGTGGAAACAAAGAAGATATTTTATTGCCAAAGTCAAATGTATCTGTAATTAAAAATATCGAAGATCTTTCGCCAATCTACATCTTTTTTAAAACAAAAGGGAAAGATACGCTGGCAGAAGTTAATCGTAAAAACAGTATTATTTCTACCAATTGGATTTTCAATATAGACAAGCGTTTGCCTCTAAAACTAATAATTCCTGAAGTAATAAAACTTCAGGAAAAAAAACGGGCTGAAAAAGCCCATAAAAACGAAAAAGCCGAAAACTATTATTCTTACGCTGATTCTGTCGGGAAAAATTTAGCCTTTTTACCTTTCACGAAAGTGTATTATAAAATGGATAAACCATCAACAATATATAGTTTTTTACATTTCAAAAAAAATGGAATGATACAATTTTATGAAACTAATAAATATGATTTCCCTAAAAAGCAATTAGAAAATTTCCTTAATAATCTACGAATTGAACATGAATCTGAAATCATATTTTCGTTTGATAAAAACATGACTTATGGAGAATATATTCAAAATAAAATACTCATTAGAAATTTAGTAATCAGAAAAAAAGGAATTTGGATAAACCACAATAAGGAATTTATATTCTAACAATTCCAACTTTTGCTGCAGTGGCTTTTGCTTGTGGAATCAATGCTTTTAAATTAGCGATTCTGGTAGCGTCTGAAGGGTGTGTACTTAAAAATTCCGGTGTTCCGGCTCCTCCTGATTTAGCAGACATTCTGGTCCAAAATGCGATGGAATCATCCGGATTATAACCTGCTATTGCCATAAGTGTCAGTCCTATTTTGTCAGCTTCACTTTCATTACTTCTGCTAAACGGAAGCATTACTCCTACTTCTGAACCAAGCCCATAATATTTTTGCCACATTTGTTGATTTTCGGCAGTTTGACTACCTGTAGCAACTGCCACTCCTACTGCTCCTAATTGCTGCAATTGAGCAGCACTCATTCTTTGGGCACCATGATTTGCCAAGGCATGCGAAACTTCATGTCCCAATACAGTAGCCAACCCGGCATCATTTTGTGTAATTGGTAAAATTCCCGAGTAAACAACGATTTTACCTCCAGGTAAACACCATGCATTAACCTCTTTGTTTTCAACTAGTTTGTATTCCCAACGATAATCTTTAAGGTATTGCGATTGTCCTAAATATGTTAGATATTTTTCAGCCGCAGCTTTAATTCTCATTCCAACGTTTTCTACTCTTTTTGCATCAGCTGTTCCTGATATTACTTTATTTTCTTTAAGAAAAGTATCATATTGCTGAAAGGAAGATGGAAATAATTCGCCATTTGAAACAAAATTAAGATCTTTTTTTCCTGTAACAGGATTTGTTGCACAAGAATAAGTCAGAAGAACTGCAAAAATGATTGGTAATAAATATTTTTTCATGATTTATGTTTTTTGAGGAGTAAATTTACTTCAAAATTGTGTTTTTATCTTATATAATTCGTAGAAAAAGTAATATAATTTTAATTTAAAATAGAATCAATATTATCGATTTTTATGGTCCTTATTTATCCAAATTATAATATCTTTAAATTAAGTTAAACTGATAAATCTTCCAAATCTGCGCTGAATATTGGTGCACAGATTTGAAGATTTATCAGTCAAATATTTATTTTAAAAGGCTTAAACTGTAAATTAGTCAAGCCTTTTAAAGCAATAATTTATCTAATGTTTTCGTAAACAGTTCTCGTGCTTATCGGCTGTAATGCACGGAAGTTTTCTTCTTCATATATAGTCGAATAATCCTCTAATTGGTCATTTGTCATTTGAATATTATTCTTGAATACAATCCATGTTACCGGTCCCTGATTTGGAGTTGAATCCAGGTTTGGAGTTGTTAGCGAACCACTGTAGCTATAATATTTTCCAGTATCTGAAGGCATGATAGAACTCAAATAAAAAGTATCAGTCATTTCATTTATTCCTTTAGCTGTTGGAGATCCGTCGATAAGCGTTTGCAAAGCATTGTTAACTGTTCCGCTTTTGACAATTACTCCCAAAACTGCATAAGCTCCTGTTTCTGATTTGTTTACGAAGTGAATTTCCATTGTACCATATTCTCCGTTTACATTATGTTCGCTGTGACGGTGAAAGTGAAATTGCTGTAATTCGTATTTCATTCCTTTAATCGTGATATAATTGTTTGCTTTATCAGTAGTCGACAAACTTACTTTTAGGTTTTCGTTTGTATTTTCTACACTACTTAATGTTATTGCGTTATAATGGATAACAGGATCTGTAGTATTCATTTTTTCGGTAGCACTTGTATTGATGCTAATAGGTGATTGTCCCTGAATATTGGTTGTTCCAAGAGGATAATTATAGCTTACTATGCCTTCTGGAAATTCCGTATTCGTTTCATTTGATTCATCTTTATTACAAGAAACAAACATTGCCATTACTGTTAATGTAATACTTATTTGTTTTATATATGTTTTCATCTTTTTAAGTTCTTAGATTTTTATTTAATTATTGTTTTTGTGTATTTTCTTTAAAAAAAACAATGAAAAGAACATTCAAAAAAGAGATTTAAACAGAAGATTGCTTCCGTATTAATCTATTTTGATCTGTACTTTAGTTTTGAATTAAAGATTTAGCGAATAATTAAATTAAAAATGCGGCGGACGAAAAATTGAAGAAATGAAGTTGAAATAATAATAAGTGTTATCAGAAAGAGTATTGTTTTGCTGATTTATCAAAATAATTAAACGAGTAAAAAAATTTGTCTGGTAAATTTTTATATTCTTTTTTTTGAGGAAACTATTAATGCGGGACTTGTTATGGGAACTTCTCCTCTTATTATTTTGTTTCTGGTGGGATAAAGGCATCGGCAAGTCGGCCTTTTTTTTAAAAACAAAATTAGGAAAACTACTAGTTTTGATTGAAACGACGTCTCTTTTAAACAAATCAACAGATTGTCCGAAGGCTACAAAAAAACTCATGGAGACAACAATAATCCCAAGTGAAAAATAAAAATGAAGTGATTTTTTTAATGTATTTTTCAGCAATTTGTTGTGGTAGTTTTTAGGTTTTTGGTTTGGCAATTTGACGGCAAATTTGCAATAAAGCATTATTACGGCAAAATTAATTAACATAATTTTGTTTATTAAAATAAAAACTAAATAAGGGTTTTAAAGCCCTGTAAAGCTTATCTTTCAAAACTGTTTCAAAAACGAAAATTTAAAAACAACTGCATATGTATAGAACGCATCACATCCAACAGCAATTGTATTTATCTCTGCAATATTCTCCAATTCTGTTTCAATAATTTAATGGCTCGATTCAATTCCAGACTTCCTACGGCTGAATGGCAAATAATAACTTTTAAGTAGTTTTTTTTGTTTTTAATTTACTGATTCAACAACTGTTTTCTATTTACTACAAAATGGGTTATCTAAATAATTTATAGACAGCCCATTTTTACAGTAAACCTGAATTTTTAATTTTTAATCAATTTCGATACATAGGTATTTTTATCGCTTATTACTTTGACAAAATATAATCCTTGAGTTAAGTTTGATACATTGATTTTTTCAACAGCATTTTGAGATAAGAAAGATTGTTTTTTAACTATTTTACCTGCTGAATCTGAAATAATCACTTCTGAAATTAGCTCATTCAAAGCCGAAACAGTCAATTCATTTTCTACAGGATTAGGATACATCTCAACATTATTTTTGATTTCTGTCTTCACATCAGTTGTAGTTGATGAATCTGTTTTTCCTTGTGATAATCCATTTAGAATAGCATCAATAATTTCTGCTTTTTGTTGTTCTGTAATACCAACGGTACCTGCTGTTTTAGCCGTGGTATTAAAGGTTAATTGATATGTAAAATCACTATCATAACAGTCACATTCAGGTGTGTACATTCCAATTATATACATTTTATTATTTGCAAAAGTATAACCCGGAAAAGTAGTTGTAAGATTCCACGCTGTTGCCGATGAAGTTCCTGCATATGGAGGCAAATTACTTCCTGCATTATTTCCGTGAGCAAACGTACTCCAGTCAATCACAATAGAAGGATATGAAGTTACCTCGGCTACATACCAATGGTATTTTCGACAATTTCCTTTAATACTGTCATCACTTGTTGCTATACTGTTAACCGATGCAATAATCGCATTATTTGTTCCATTGTGCTGCACTGTAATTGCAAGCCCCGGATCACTTAAAGCACCTACATAAATATCATCTATCGCCAGGTCATTTCCATCACCATTACCTGTTTCGTCAAGATAAATTCGAACAGTTTCGCTGGTTCCTGTTGCTGTAAAAATCAGGTCTTTATTTTGCCATGCACAAACATTGGCTGTTGCCATATTTACTGTAAATACAGCTGAACTAGTCGTTCCAGCTTCCATTCTGATGTTTGGAAGAATATCAAAAGTACATTGTTTCATGTTTTTGAAATTGGCACAAAAACGATAGGTTTCTCCTTTTCTTAAACCTGTTATTGTTTGTTCCCAAACTACAGAAGAACCGGATTGTTGTGTTTTTCCGTTAACTGTTAAATATTTAGTATTCGAAGCATATCCTACAGGATCAGCACAATACGAATGATCCGTTACTGTTGCTCCAAAAGCTGCTGCGGAATTAGTTACATTGAATTGTCCCGGATAAGTGGATGCATCCAAAGTATAAGCGCTGGAGAAACCTGTATTGCCAGCCTCAAAATTACCGTTTACAACCAAATTCTCGGCATCACAACAATAGGAGCCCAAATTATTTATACAAAAACAGATGTCATTATTAAAACCTGCTGTTTGACCATATTGTATCCCTAAAACTGGATTTGCAGAATACTGAACAACTGTTTGTATGTTTCCATTTAAGTCAGTTAAATTAAAAGTCAATTTTGCCACCACATCATAGCAAGTCCCCGGTGTTTGATTTGGAAAATCAGTTGCGGCTACATCAACTGTATAATTAGAACCTGCAACTGTAGAAGCAGCTATGGTGTTCAACAAGGTTCCGTTTTGATAAATCTCAAAACTAATCTGAACACCGGTTGCCAAAGCAGGGACAGTAAATGTTCCATTGAAAGTTTGTTTCGGTTCAATACAATCATGTCCTTTCAAATCTAAATCAATAACTCCCTCAGCTGTATTTTTACAAGTCGTACACGTATCATCAATATAGGTATATCCATTATGACCACCCGCTGAACAATCCGAGTTAATAAACATGATCACCACTTCTTTCCCAATATGGCTTGACAAATCCAAATAGGCACAACGCCAGTCTCTATAATACTTCACTCCTTCAGTAGAATTAGTTGCACTGATAAAAGGATTAGACGGAGCTGCAATATCTACCATTTTATCGACAGTTACTCCAGTCATATCTACCGCTTCAGCTACAAAAAAGACTTCAGAACCATTTACGCTCCCATCTGCGTTTGAGTGGCTTTTATCCATTACCATAGCATATTGAAAATAGTATTTTGCATTTGCTGCTGTTACAACAAAACGTTTAGCAACACCTTCCGCTCCGTAACCCGCCTGATCATTTCCTAAACGAATTGATTGTGTCCCGGAAGAGCCCGGTGCTGTTTTGGACATTGAAAAAGAAGGAGTGGAAGCCAATAAAAGAGCGTCTGTCCCTGTTGTTTCGATTGAAGTAAAATTCTGTGCATATGCTGTCCCAGTAAAAGGCAATACCAAAACACCCGGATTTAATGTTAAGCCATTTTCAATCGGAAGTGTTTGAATTCCGTGTTTCAGGCTCAAACCAGTCCATCCGCTATAACCACTTTCAAATCCCGAATTAGCACAAGGATTTTTAGAGACTTTTATATTTTGCAGAATAGATTGGATTTGTGTAGAAGATTTAATAGAGGGTTCAGATTGATTTTTGATAAATTGTTCAATATTTCTCGCTTTAACTTCTTTAGTCCAGCTTAAATCATATTCATAATGCAGTTTAGCATTTTTGACTGTTATTAATGTGTCCTGATATTTCTGTGCAGAAACAGACCCGCACATTAAAATGAACAATCCCGTAATTAGATGTACAATTGTTTTCATAATAAAATATTTTAAGGTTAATAAAGTTGTATATACACCTCTATATCAGAATTCATTTACAATTGTTACCCCTAAAAAACTTGAAAATAAAAAAATGCCTCTCCAAAACTGGAAAGGCATTTAAATAGTACGGAAACTATTCTATTTCGTAAGCAGTAATTCTCTATATTTCGTTAACGTCCAGCTTTCGTCGTCTACCAATAATTCGAGTTTATCACAATGGTTACGGATATTCTCAAAATAAGGTATTACTTTGTTACAATAAGCTTCAGCCATTTTTTGGGCATCCGTTAAGCTATTTGCTGTTCTTCGTTCATTTGTCATGGCAGCTACCTTAGAACTAATACCTTCAATATGACCTGAAATTTCTTTTATCAAAAGGATTTGTTCTTTAGCAATAGTTTCAAATTCTTTTCCGAAAATTTCTTTTAACCCTTTTACATTTTCAATTAAAGTATTTTGATAACGAATAGCTGTCGGAATCACATGGTTTCTGGAGATGTCGCCCAAAACCCTTCCTTCTATCTGAATTTTTTTGGTATATTCTTCTAATTCGATTTCATAACGTGCTTCAGCTTCAACATGGTTCAAAATACCCATTTCATCAAATAAGTCCAATGCCTGTTTCGAAACTTTAGCTTTAATGGCTTCAGGAGTAGTTTTAAAGTTACTTAAACCTCTTTTCGCCGCTTCTTTCTCCCACGCTTCGCTATAACCGTCACCTTCAAATAAAATTTTCTTCGATTGTTTGATATATTCCCTTAAAACATTGAAGATTGCATCATCTTTTTTCATGTCTTTAGAATCAATCAAAGTGTCTACCTCAATTTTAAAATCTTTCAGCTGCTTGGCAACAATAGCATTTAAGGTAGTCATCGCGTTTGAACAGTTTGCATTTGAACCTACCGCCCTAAACTCAAATTTATTTCCTGTAAAAGCAAAAGGTGAAGTTCTGTTTCTGTCTGTATTGTCTAAAAGAACATCCGGGATTTTACCCACTACATTAAGTTTTAAATCGGTTTTTTCCTCAGGAGACAATTTACCTCTGGTTACGCTTTCCAACTCAGATAAAACTTTTGTTAATTGCGCTCCGATAAAAACCGAAATAATAGCCGGAGGTGCTTCATTTGCCCCTAACCTGTGATCATTACTGGCTGTTGCGATAGAAGCCCTTAGTAAAGTTTCGTAATCGTTAACTGCTTTTATCGTATTAATAAAGAAAGTCAGGAACTGTAAATTACTCATTGGTGTCTTACTCGGACTCAATAAATTAACTCCGGTATCTGTCGCCAATGACCAGTTATTGTGTTTTCCCGAACCATTTACACCTTTAAAAGGTTTTTCATGAAACAAAACTTTAAAATCATGACGTTCAGCTACTTTTTGCATGACATCCATCAATAAGGAATTATGGTCAACGGCAAGATTTGTTTCTTCAAAAATTGGAGCCAGCTCAAATTGATTGGGAGCAACTTCGTTATGTCGTGTTTTCACCGGAATTCCCAATAACATGCATTCCTGCTCTAAATCCCTCATATAGGTTAAGGCACGAGTCGGAATAGATCCAAAATAATGATCATCCAGTTGCTGCCCTTTTGCAGATGTATGTCCCAGCAAGGTTCTCCCTGTCATCATTAAATCCGGACGTGAATTTGCCAAAGCTTTATCTATCAGGAAATATTCCTGTTCCCAGCCTAAGGTAGCAGTTACCTTTTTGACATTTTTATCAAAATATTTACATACTTCTGTTGCTGCTTCATCCATTGCTGATAAAGCTCTTAACAACGGAATTTTATTATCCAGAGCTTCACCGGTATAAGCAATAAATACGGTAGGTATACATAAAGTTGTACCGTAAATAAATGCCGGAGATGTTGGATCCCATGCTGTATATCCTCTGGCTTCAAACGTATTTCTGATTCCTCCGTTAGGAAAACTTGATGCATCCGGTTCCTGCTGTACTAATTGGGTACCGCCAAATTTCTCTACAGGATCACTTCCGTCAAATGATGTTTCAAAAAAAGCATCATGTTTTTCTGCAGTTGTTCCGGTAAGCGGCTGAAACCAGTGTGTATAATGAGTAACTCCTTTTGCCAGGGCCCACTCTTTCATACCCATTGCAATATACTCTGCCTGTTTTCTGTCTATTTTAGTTCCGTGCTGAATAGCATCCCTCACTCCTTTCAAAGCATCCGAAGTCAAATATTGCTTCATGGCTTTCTCATTAAAAACATTTGAGCCAAAAAGAGTTGACTTTTTATCCATTTCTTCAAAATGCACGGGCTTTCTTGATGAAGCTTCTTTTAAAGCTTGAAAACGTAATATTGACATGTATATAATTTTAAAAATTCGTAATAATTTAATTAAAAAGAAGAACAAATATAAAGAATAAAAAAGCCCTTTTAAAAGATAACTTTTTAGATTTTGAGAAACAATTTTTCAATAAAAAAGTCAATTTACAAAGAATAACGAAAATGTTTTATAGAAATATAACAAAATAGTCAGGTAATACTCAATAAATAAACATTTTTTCGTAATTTAATTGTCAATAAAATCAAAAAAATGGTGCGTTTATTACGAATTTATTTTTTAAACATTAAAAAATTGCTATTTTTCAAATATACCCCTGTCAAAATTGCGCTTATGCAAAAAATTATAACTACTGAAACAAAATATACCCCCTTATTTTTATCACTAAAAAAATAAATCTATATTTGACCCAGCGAAAAAAACAAAAAAAATTAATTTATATTATTATGGCTAAAATTAAGTTAGAGTACATTTGGTTAGATGGATATGAACCAACTCAAAATCTTAGAAGTAAAACTAAAGTTGAAGAGCACGAAAATTTCAAAGGAACATTAGAAGAACTGGGAAACTGGTCATTTGATGGTTCATCAACAAAACAAGCCGAAGGAGGTTCTTCAGACTGTTTATTAGTTCCTGTTGCAATTTACCCGGATCCAACCCGTATCAACGGATATTTAGTAATGACAGAGGTTATGTATGCTGATGGAACTCCACACTCTTCTAACGGTAGAGCTACTATTGATGACGATGGTGATTTCTGGTTTGGTTTCGAACAAGAATACTTCATCATGGACACAAAAACTTTATTGCCATTAGGTTTCCCTGTTGGAGGATATC
>JBDTRA010000087.1:0-20930 GCA_039931915.1 Flavobacterium sp.
AAATCACTATTTCTAGTAATCTATTTAAAATTAAAATGTTATAGCTTTGTTTTTTAATTTACACATGATATTAATCAAAGAAATAACTGCTCAAGACACCTTAATTGTACGACAATCTATACTTCGACAAGGAAAACCTATTGAAGCTTGTGCTCTTGAAGGTGATGATTTGGAGAGTACACATCATTTCGGTTTATTTGAAAATTTAAATTTAACAGGAATAATTTCATTATTTACAAAAACCAATCCTATATTTGCAGAAAATTTACAAACTCAGATTCGTGGTATGGCTATTTTAGAACTGTATCAAAAAAAGGGTTTTGGAGAAGCATTAGTAAAACACTGTGAAGATTATTGTACTTCAAATCAGTTTGATTTAATCTGGTTTAATGCCAGAGCTGCAGCAGTTGGATTCTATAAAAAAATGGGGTATGAAATCAATGGAAATCCATTTGATATACCTGAAATTGGAGAACATTATTTAATGTATAAAAAATTATAAAATGAATAAACTTTACTTTTTACTAATATTATGTTTTCTTATAAGTTGCAAAAAAGAAGCTCCTAAATCCAAGCTTCCAAAAAAAATACCCGCTATCATGATTAGTGATGGACGTGCAGTAGAAATTGATACTGCCTTAATCAGCTCATTTAAAAGTGAAACACTAAAACAATTTTATACTGCTTCTGAAAACAAAACAGTTTGGGGAAATCTAAAAAAAAGGATTTATATTTTATCCCAACTTGAAAAATCAGATGAACTGGGACTAAACCCAAATGACTATAAAATAAAAATCCTAAAGCAATACGAAAGCAAAGCCAATACACTAAGCGATACTGATCTTGCAAAGTATGACCTTATGCTGACCCGTAATTTTGAAAAGTATATAACCCATTTATACGAAGGAAAATTAAACCCGAAATATCTGTATGGAGACTGGGCTCTTGAAGATAAATCTTTTGATATTAACACTGCTTTGGTAAAAAGCTTTAATCACAATACCCTGGATAGTTTGGTTCAAAACGTCCAATCGAAATCCCAAACTTACAAACAGTTATTAAAAGCGTTGCAACTTATCGATGAGTTTCCGGATGATAATATCAAACCCATTGTAACCGCAGAAAAAAAAATAACACTTAACGATACCAATGCTGCTTTGATTAATATCAAAAAAAGGCTTTTATACTGGAATGACATGTCAGGAAAAGACAGTCTGACAAACATCTACGATAAAAAAACATTTGAGTCTGTTAAGAAGTTTCAGGCCCGTCACGGATTAGTTCCCGATGGCATTATCGGATTCGGAACATTCAATGCCCTGAACTATTCAAAAACCAGAAGAAAGCAGCAAATTATTGTCAATTTAGAGCGCTGGAGATGGTATCCAAACGAGTTTTCAGAAAATTATTTCATCGTAAATATTCCGGATTACAGCCTAAGGGTTATAGAAAAGCAAGATACAACTGTTGTCAGGAAAGTCGTGGTAGGAACCAGTAAAAGAAAAACTCCGGTTTTAACCTCAACACTAAAAAGTATAGTTTTCAATCCAACCTGGACAGTTCCGCCTACTATTTTAAAAGAAGATGTAGTACCTGCAATGAAACGCAACAGGAATTATTTAAAAAATAAAAACATTACTATTTATGATACAGCAGGGCATGAAGTAAATCCTGTGAATTGGAACGAAAACAAGCCCCGCAGTTATAGGTATATACAAAGTCCCGGTTACAATAATTCATTAGGATTAATAAAAATTATGTTTCCTAATAATTATAGTGTGTATCTGCATGATACTAATCACCGTAATTATTTCGAAAGAAACAATCGCTCTTTGAGTTCCGGATGTGTTCGCGTAGAAAATCCTCTGGAACTAGCCCGACATATTTTGGATGATCCTAAGAATTGGTCAAAAGATAAAATCGATACTATTATTGCCCGTAAAAAAACAACCCATATCAAAATTACCAAAAAATATAAATTATATCAGTTATATTGGACTGCGTGGATTGAGAAAAATAAATTAGTTTTCAGAAATGATATTTATAATTTAGATGACGAGCTGTATGCTAAATTAAGAAATTAGTTCTTCCATAGTAAAACTACTTCTGGATGGGTGATAAATATACAAACACGATTTATCTTTTATAGTCTGGATAATATCGTTTGTCAATTCAACAGGTATAGCGGGACAACCCTGGCTTCTGCCTAATCGTTTGTTGTTTCTGATAAAAGATTCCGAAACATAATCGGCACCGTGAATGACAACAGCTCTTTCGCGGGCATGATCGTTAATACCTTTTTCCAGACCATCCAAACGTAAAGAAGCACCGTGTTTTCCCTGATAAATTTCTCCGGTAGCATAGAATCCTAAACTGCTTTTATAAGAGGAGTTCGTGTTTGAAAATGTAGATGCAAATTCTTCGCCGGTATTTCTGCCATGAGCAACAAGGGATTGAAACAGAATAGTATTTGTATTTAAATCAATCACCCAAAGGCGTTTGACGTTTGAGGACAAACTAAAATCGATTAAAGTCAAAATATCTTTTTGAATAAGTCCTTTTTCTTTTAATAAATAAAACCCTTTTAAGGCTTCTGAAAAAGTTTTAAGTCCGGGCAAAGCAAAATTATGGGTATTTAAGCTATTATAGATACTTTCAATTTTAGAATCTACAGCTAATTTTTCAACTTTTGCAATGTTTTTTACTGTTGTAGGTTTAGTTTCAGTACTATTTTTAGAATCTGTGCCAAATGACAAAAACAAAAATAAAATTAGGGGATAAATCTTATAAATCATTGAATTCGTTTAGGTTATACTTAATTTGAGGGTTTTGCAAATGTATAATTTATTTGGAGTTACAAAAATTTATATCACTAAATTTGGTGATATTTGATCAAACTTTAACAATTTGGCACGGAAAAAGTTAAAGTAAACTAATTAAATAATTATTTTTGGTCAGATTAAACTTAACTTAAAAAAATATGGCGTTTTTAACTTAGAAAAAACATAATATATTCATTCTTAAAACACTAGCCCCAAGCTTCTATAAATTGATTTAAAAAAATATGAAAAAAATACTTTTACTAAGTATCTTAATAATAACTATTCAAGGTTACTCGCAAAAAAAGACCCTTCAAACACAATTTACTACCGAAAACATTTCTATTGATGGCAAACTAAATGAAGAAGCATGGAAAAATGCCGTTACAGCTTCCGACTTTGTTATGTTTACACCCGATAACGGAAAACCAATTCCGGATAATCAAAAAACAGAGATCAAAGTTTTATATGACAATGATGCCCTATACATAGGTGCCATACTATATGATAATGAGCCTGATAAAATTTTAAAAGAGATTTCTAAACGTGATAATTTTGGAACAGCAGATGTTTTTGGAGTTTTTATAAATGGATTTAATGACGGTCAGCAAAATTTCGAATTTTTTGTATCTGCAGCAGATGTTCAGAGTGACTGTATCATGACCGATGCCATCGGAGAGGATTATTCCTGGGACGCAATCTGGAGCAGTAAAGCTACAATTACCGACAAGGGCTGGGTTGTTGAAGTTAAAATTCCGTACGCTGCATTGCGCTTTTCAAACGAAAGCAAGCAAACCTGGGGAATCAATTTTTTTAGAGAAATTAAACGGGAACGAAAAAAATATAGCTGGAATTTAATTAATACTAAGCTGGGAACTTTTTCACAGCAGAATGGAAATCTGGAAGGAATTGAAAACATCAAAACTCCTACCCGATTGTTTTTTATGCCGTATTCTTCTTTTTATCTAAACGCAGGAGCGGACCAAAAAACATATGGAACAATTAAAGGCGGAATGGATATTAAATACGGAATAAATGATGCCTTTACGCTTGATGCAATTTTAATTCCGGATTTCGGACAAACAAAATACGATGACCAAATACTGAATTTAGGTCCGTTTGAACAACAATTCAATGAAAACAGGGCTTTCTTTACCGAAGGAACGGATTTGTTTAGTAAAGGGAAAATGTTTTATTCAAGAAGAATTGGAGGAGTACCGTCTTTAGAACCAACTTTAAACGAAAATGAAGAAATAGTAGAAAGTCCTCAGACTGTAAATCTTATCAATGCTCTGAAAATTTCAGGCAGAACCAAAAACGGTCTTGGCATTGGGATTTTAAACGCCGTCACAGAAAAGACTTACGCCACCATACAAAATACTATAACAGGAGAAAAAAGAAAAGAGGTGTTGGAGCCATTAGCAAATTACAATGTCTTTGTTTTAGACCAGCGCTTTCGCAAAAACTCATCTGTATCTTTAATTAATACCAATGTTACCCGCAACGGACATTTTAGGGATGCGAATGTAACCGGTTTAGTATGGGACTTAAATACCAAAGCGAATACTTATAATTTATCCGGAAATTTTAAATACAGTACCATCAACGATACTGAAGATAAAAATGGTATTTACTCAACCCTTGGATTAGCAGAAACAAGTGGAAATTACCGTTACAGCGTAGGCGCGGATTTTGTAACTAAAGATTTCGATCCAAACGATTTGGGAATTAATTTCTACACCAATTATTATAATTTTTATGGCAATGCCAATTACAGGATACTGAATCCAACTAAGCATTTTAATAGTTTTAGAATAGATTATAATATGTATACCGAATTTAATAAAGAGTCCGGTAAAGTGCAGGACAATACTATTGGTATTGAACTGAACGCAACCAACAAAAAAAATCATTATTTCGAAATTGGAATTACTCTTATTCCTTTAGAATCAAATGATTATTACGAGCCCAGAGCCGAAAACAGATATGTAATAATTCCAAGAAAAATAGAAAGCTGGGCAACTCTTTCAACTAATTATAATAACAAATTTGCTTTAGACCTGAATCCTTCAATTTCTATTTTAGACCAACCGGGAAGAATGTCTTACGGCGTGGATGTTGGCCCAAGATATCGTTTTAATGACAGGCTTTTAATGACCTACACTTTTAGCTTTTTCAGAAGGAACAACAACAAAGGTTATATTGATACCGTAGATCCGGAAATGATTGTTTTTGCAAATCGAAATGTAATTACCTATTCAAATACCATAAACGGAAAATATGCGGTCAACAGTACAATGACACTTAATTTAGCAGTACGTCAATATTGGTCTTATGCTGAAAATAAAAATATTTTAGAACTTGAACCTGACGGAACTTTAACTCCTTATCCACAATATACCGAAAATAAGAACTCCAGTTTTTATTCGTGGAATGCTGATTTATCATATTCATGGTGGTTTGCGCCCGGAAGTCAAATTTCTGTCTTATATAGAAACAATGCCTCTAATTTCGAACGCATTATTGATAAAAATTTTGGAAACAATGTTAGAAACCTGATAAATAATGACGCTTTAAAACACGTTTTCTCCATAAGCGTTAAGTATTTTATTGACTATAACGACGTCAAACATAAGATTAGGATCAAGGTCTAGTGTGCATTTATTTTAAAAAACCGAGCCTTCTGTAATTAAATTATTATTTTTTAATGTGGTTCTGTTTATAAAGCATAATTGTACCGGTACTTTCTTGCACATTTTATAAATGGTTTATCTTTGCAAAAACAAAAAACCAATGAACAAGAAAGTAATCCTTATGATTTTAGATGGTTGGGGAAAATCTCCTGACCCTAAAGTATCTGCAATAGACAATGCAAATGTTCCTTTTATAAACAGTCTTTATCAAAATTACCCTAGCGCCCAACTTAGAACTGATGGTTTAAACGTAGGCTTACCGGAAGGTCAGATGGGAAACAGCGAAGTTGGCCATATGAATCTTGGTGCAGGAAGAATTGTATATCAGGATTTAGCCAAAATAAACTTAGCCGTTGCACATAAAACACTAGCCAAAGAACAAGTACTTATTGATGCTTTTACTTATGCTAAAGAAAACAATAAAAAAGTACATTTTTTAGGATTAGTTTCTGATGGAGGTGTTCACTCCCATACTTCACACTTACGTGGATTAATTGATGCATCACAAGAATATGGATTAAAAGATGTTTTTATTCATGCTTTTACAGATGGTCGTGATGTTGATCCAAAATCCGGAGCAAAATACATTCATGATTTAGAAGAGTATATTAAAGATACTCCTGTAAAAATTGCATCGATTATTGGCCGTTATTATTCAATGGATCGTGACAAACGCTGGGAACGCGTAAAATTGGCTTATGATCTAGTTGTAAATGCTATTGGGACACACTCAAAAAATGCAGTTGCAAGCATCCTTGACAGTTATGCAAACCATGTGACAGATGAATTTATTGAACCAATCGTAATGGTTGATGAAGAAGAAAAACCATTAGCAACTATTGTTGAAGGTGATGTTGTCATTTTCTTTAATTTCAGAACAGACCGTGGCCGTGAACTTACAGAAGCACTTTCGCAACAGGATTTTCATGAGCAAAATATGCATAAACTAAGCTTGTATTATGTTACGCTTACCAACTACGATGAAACGTATCAAAATGTAAAAGTCGTTTACAACAAAGACAATATTACAGAAACCCTTGGTGAAGTTTTAGAGAAAGCCGGCAAGAAACAAATTCGTATTGCTGAAACAGAAAAATATCCACATGTAACATTCTTCTTTTCCGGAGGAAGAGAAACTCCTTTTATTGGTGAATCAAGAATTTTAAGAAATTCTCCAAAAGTAGCGACTTACGATTTACAGCCGGAGATGAGTGCTTTCGAACTAAAAGATGCTCTTATACCTGAATTAAACAAAAGAGAAGTTGATTTTGTATGTTTAAATTTTGCTAACGGTGATATGGTGGGACATACCGGAATCATGAGCGCTGCAATTTTAGCCTGCGAAGCTGTTGATGCCTGCGTAAAAGAAGTTATTGAAGCTGCTTTAGCAAATGATTATACAACCATTGTTATTGCCGATCACGGAAATTGTGAAACTATGATTAATCCTGACGGAAGCCCAAATACAGCACACACAACAAATCCGGTGCCGATTATTTTGGTAGATAAAGATTTGAAAAACATCCAAAATGGTGTTTTAGGTGATATCGCTCCTACTATTTTAGAATTAATGGGCGTTGAACAACCAGCTGCAATGACTTGTCATTCGTTGTTGTAGAAAGTAGAAAGTTTTTAAACCACATAAGTAGAGACGCACAGCAGTGCGTCTTTTTTTCGTTTAATTATTTATGCGAATAACATTTTCTTTTTGTTTCGAATGATGGATTAAAATCCATCCCTACAATATGTTTTGTTCCTACGGAACGTTTTGAAAAATTCCGGAGGAATGATTTATTTTGTAGCAACGGATTAAAATCCGTTGAAAAAATGTTTACCAGAAAAATAAATTTTATCACATTATAAAATAATGATACGTCCATTCGACACCATAAATTAAAAGTCCGATAAGTCCGCCGACCAAAGTTCCGTTGATTCTTATATATTGAAGATCTTTTCCGATTTCTAATTCTAATTTTTCAGAAACTTCTTTACCATCCCAGCTTTTTACTGTTGAAGAAATCAAGTCTCCTATTACCTTTTTATTATTCAAAAGAACAGAAAGTAAATCATTCTTAATAAAATTATTGATTTTATCGATCATCACCGGATCTTCCTGAATTCCGTTTCCAAAGAGCTGAATCAAATCGGCAATATTATTTTTAATTGCAGATGCTTCTCCTTTTTCCAAATCATTGGTTATCGACAATTTTATTTCATCCCAAATTCCGTTAATATAATCCTGCACTTCTTTTTTGCCTGTAAAACCAAGAATCATATTATTAATCTTAATTCTCATCTCTTCAGAGTTTTTTACCTTATCCAGAAAATCATGGATATATTCATCTATTTTAAATCGGATTTCACTTTCAGGATTTTTTGCTTCTTCAAGGAACTCTTGCAAACCATTAAAAATACCTTCTGAAATACTTTTATCAGCCATGCCAAAGCTCAAAAAAGGCGTAGATTGTTTTACTTTTTTCCTGATCAGGTCTTTATTATTATTTAATTCTGAACTCATAACTTCCAGAATATTGGTAAGCAATTCATCTTTTACATTTCCTTTCTGCAAAGGTTCCAAAGCCAGCGCTACCCAATCCCCAAAATTAATAGCTTCTAATTTTTCCTTGAACTGAACCTGAATAAATCTTTTTATATCCTCATCTTTTATGGTTTTCAGGATTCCCGGAATAATATTTAACGCTATTGAGCTGGCGATTTTATCTGCATTTTCTTCTTGTGAAAGCCAATCAGAAGCCTTTACAGCAAAATTGAATTCATCTAACTTAATTTCTAGTTTTTCACGGTTCAGGAATTCTTCTGAAACAAAATTTCCCAGATTCTCTCCAATTTCATTTTTTTTGGTTGGAATAATTGCTGTATGCCAAATCGGAATTCCAAGCGGATGGCGAAATAACGCTACAACCGCAAACCAATCGGCAATTCCCCCTACCATTGCTGCTTCGCTAAAAGCCTGAAGTAAGGGAATTTTAAAGTAAACAGCAATTATAAACAAAAGCACCGCAAAGCCTAAAAGTGACAAAGCGCTGGCCTTCATTTTTCGCAAAGCTTTTAATTTAACTATATCCTGATCTGTAGAAGTTTCCATAATTGTAAACGTTTTTACTACTAATTTACGGTTTTCTGTCAAATGATAAACCGAAAAGGCTTTGAAATTAAAAAGGTTTGCCACAAATTTCACGAATCTTCACTAATTATTTTTTTACGCAAATTTTTAAAACAAATGAAATTTCGTGAAATTCAATTTTTATGTTAATATTGAATTCGTGCTAATTCGTGAAATTCGTGGCGAAAAATTTATATTAAAATTGTACTTTTGCGAACTGAAAATCTGAAAAATATGATTATCCAAAAAACCAGGGAGGAAATCGAATTAATGCGCGAAAGTGCCTTGATCGTATCGAAAACATTAGGAATGATTGCTTCTGAAATTAAAGAAGGAGTTACTACATTATATCTTGACAAATTAGCCGAAGAATTCATTCGTGATCATGGTGCAGTTCCGAGTTTTCTGGGATTGTATGATTTCCCTAACTCGCTTTGCATGAGCCCTAACGCTCAGGTTGTACACGGAATTCCTAACAATACACCTTTAAAAAATGGAGATGTAATCTCTGTTGATTGTGGAGCATTCAAAAACGGATACCACGGTGATCATGCTTACAGTTTTGAAATTGGGGAAGTAGCTCCGGAAACTAAAAAGCTTTTACAGGTAACCAAAGAATCCCTGTATGTTGGAATCAGAGAATTTAAAGCCGGAAATCGGGTTGAAGATGTTGGAAATGCAATTCAGAAATATACAGAATCTCATGGATACGGAGTAGTTCGTGAATTGGTGGGTCACGGTTTAGGACAAAAAATGCACGAAGCGCCTGAGATGCCAAACTATGGTAAAAAGGGAAGAGGAAAACTTTTTGTTGAAGGAATGGTAGTTGCAATTGAACCTATGATCAACATGGGAACAAAAAACATCAAACAACTAAAAGACGGCTGGACAATTTTGACAGCTGACGGAAAACCAAGTGCACACTTTGAGCATGATGTTGCACTGATAGATGGAAAACCGGAAATTTTATCGACTTTCTATTACATATATAAAGCTTTAGGAATCGAAAGCACTGAAGAAGATGAATTCAGAAAAGTGCCATTAATTTTATAACACTAATTTCACTAATTTGCACGAAGTAATTTTTTTCTGAAAATTTCAGGAAAAGGACACAGTGAAAAAGTGTATGGTGATGCGTTAGAATATGAATTTCAGCAAAATGAAATTCCATATAATAGGGAACTAAAATATAATATAGCTTACAAAGACATTATATTATCAAGTTACTATTTTGCAGATTTTGTAATGTATGACGAAATCATTTTAGAACTAAAAGCAATTACAACCCTTTCGAATAGTGAAATTAAGCAAACATTAAATTATTTGGCTGCATCAAAAAACAAACTGGGTCTCCTGGTTAATTTTGGAGAAGACAGCCTGAAATATAAAAGAATAATACTTTAACCCAAATAAATCAAAGGTTCGTGAAATTTCACCACAATGTAAATCCGTGTTAATCTGTGAAATTCGTGTTCAAATCTATTAAACTGTGAAGAAATTATTTAAATTAGTACTTAATACAATACCTCGTCCATTATTAATTCGTTTGAGTTATGTGGCACGACCGATTTTAGCTTTATCATTAAAAGGAGACAAATTTACTGATCCTATTGACGGGAAAAGTTTCAAATCGTTTTTACCTTACGGATACGGCAAGCAGCGTAATAATGTACTTTCGCCAAGTACACTTTCATTAGAGAGACATCGCTTGCTTTGGTTATATTTAAACGATCAGACCGATTTTTTTACAGCCCCAAAAAAAGTACTGCATTTTGCTCCGGAACAAGCTTTTTATAAAACATTCCGTAAGCAGAAAAACCTTGATTACACTACAACCGATTTATTTTCTCCTTTGGCGGATGTAAAAGCAGATATCTGTAATTTGCCTTTTAAAGACAATGAATATGATGTGATTTTGTGTAATCACGTTTTAGAACATATTCCGGACGATACAAAAGCGATGCAGGAATTATTTCGTGTTTTAAAACCTGGCGGAATG
This sequence comes from Flavobacterium sp., assembly GCA_039931915.1. Lineage (GTDB taxonomy): Bacteria > Bacteroidota > Bacteroidia > Flavobacteriales > Flavobacteriaceae > Flavobacterium. The sequence goes on from JBDTRA010000087.1 coordinate 10,636, forward strand.
GCTGTGTTGCAAATTCCACAGGATTTATCGAGAGCTGTTACTTTTGCAGATGATTCAATTACAGATCAAAAAGAACGTGCTAAAATATTCGGTCAATACGATCATGTCAGGATTTATGGCCGTGATTATTTCGATAAATTAAGAAGCATCGGATTTATCGTTATTGAAGAAGATTACACCAATAAACTTGCACCTGAACTGGTAGAAAAATATTGTCTGGCAAAAGGCGAAATTATCCCGCTTTGTTTCAAACCGGAAAACTAATTTTTTCCACCATATAAGTTAGATAAGTTCATTTAAAAAAAGTTCGAATACTGAAAAAATAAAAAAATCCGTTTTATCAGCGTTCTTTTTTTAAACTTTCGATTTTTTGAATTAAATGAATTTTCCAAATTATAACCAAACCAAACCCTAATCTTGAAATCTTCAAAATCATTTCAGTTTTGTTTTGACATCAGTTTTGAAAAAAATCTGAACCATTATATTTCAACTGCTTATATTGTTGAGAATACTGCGGAGATAAAATATTTAAACAAAAAAGCAACTAAAGATATAATTGAAAGTTTTGGAATTGTTTTTGAAAATTTAGATTCCAATTCAAAAAAAATACTGACGATTTGCGAATCCTTAAAGCCTGAATTTATTTTCAAAAAGTTCAGTGCAAAAATCAAATCGGCAAAAACAATTGTTGATTTACAAAAAGATTCCAAAATTGATTTTGCAATTCGCCAGCATTTAAAAATAAATTTAGATAGTTTTTATACACTAATTGTACAAGAACAATTTCCCTTATCAATTAATATGGGAGCCGAGAAGGATTTTTACCGCTCCAGAGTTACTATCGATCCTCTCTGTTTTGAACCTCAAATTCATTTTGACAAACATGCCGAAGGAATTACTTATACCCTTTCTTTAAAAGAAAACGAAGTTATTTTTTTACCCATGAACAGCAGCGTTGATATTCTTTTAGATGAGCCGGGCTGGTTAATTATCGATAAAAAACTGGGGCAGTTAAAAGATCTGAATTCTAAAAAACTGCTGCCTTTTTTAAAGAAGAAATCAATCGAAATACCTTCAAAATTAGTTGATGATTATTTTAAAAGTTTTATTCCTGAAATAGCCAAAAAAATTGATATTGAAGCTACAGGTTTTGAAATGGAACTTCGTGATCAAATAATTTCCACTACGATTCAGCCAGTTTATGATTTCTTTAAAAATTGTTATTACCTCAATCTTTATTTCGATTATAACGGTTATTTATTTGACGCCGGTAAAACTAAAAAAACACATTCTTCTGTTGATTTCAGTATTGTTAATGAGCCCAAAATAATTCGGTTTAAAAGAAGTGCGGTCGAAATTTTATATACAAAAAAATTACTTGAAATTGGTTTGGTAAAAATCAAAAACGAATTGTTTGGGCTGGATACAGATTTAGAAGCCAATGATCCTTATATCAATATTCAATTAATTATTGACAATAAGGAAAAGCTTGAAAGTTTAGGTTTTACGATCCAAAATCTGAAACTTGAAAATAAAGAAATCATTACCGAAAATTATGCTGTTTCGGCTTCAAAAGAGACAACCGCAGATTGGTTTGATATCAAAATTATCATTACTGTTGGAGATTACACCATCAATTTCAGTGAAATTATTCCAAATATAAAAAGAAAGGAAAGACTCTTTTTATTACCTGACGGAAACTATTTTTTGATTCCGTTAGAATGGTTCAGCAAATATAGTTCACTGGCGAAATTGGCTAATACAGAAAATGGAAATCTTCTTTTGCGTAAAAGCAATTTTGCTGCTTTGGATGCGATTCCTGAAATAGAAAAAGAGGTAATTGAAGAAGCTGAATATAAAGCTTCTGATTTACTGAAAGCAACTTTAAGACCTTATCAGATTGATGGTGTAAAATGGCTTTTGGGTCATTTTAATTCAAATCTGGGAGCCTGTTTGGCTGATGATATGGGACTTGGAAAGACGTTACAAACTTTAGCTGTTTTGGTTGCTGTACAGGAACAGTTAGATTTTACTACCAAAACCACAAATTTTGATTTATTTCAAAACGAAACTTCTATTGAAAGAGAACCTTTAAAAACTCTGATTGTTTTACCTTCATCATTGGTCTTTAACTGGTACAATGAAGCTGCAAAATTCACACCGCATTTTTCTAAAATACAGTATATAGGCAACGACAGAAAACTATTAGTAAGTCGATTAGCATCGACAGATTTAATTTTTACCAGTTATAGCATCGTTCACCGTGATATTTCAATTTTAGAAAAATATGATTTCCGCTATTTAATTTTGGACGAAAGTCAATACATCAAAAATAAAAATTCTAAGATATTCAAGGCCATAAATAAAATAAATACGGCTCACAAAATGGCGTTAAGTGGTACGCCTATCGAAAACTCATTGGACGATTTATGGTCGCAGATGCAATTTATAAATCCGGATATTTTGGGCAGTTATAATTTCTTTGCAGAAAATTTTAAAATCCCGATAGAGAAAAAGAAAGACGAAAATAGTTTATCTGAATTAAAAAACCTTATTCAGCCTTACATTCTAAGAAGAACCAAAGAACAGGTCCTGAAGGATTTACCCGAATTAACAGAGCAGATTTATTATTGCAGTATGGATCCTGAACAGGAGAAATTATATGAAAAAGAAAAATCAAAAGCCCGTAATTTTTTACTAAAAACAGACGGAACCAGCCCCGACAAAATCAGCATTATCAACACGCTGATGAAGTTAAGACAACTGAGTAATCATCCAAAAATGGTTGATCAGGAGTCGGAAATTGATTCCGGGAAATATATTGCAGTCACTAATTATCTTGAAAGTTTAGTAAAAGGGAAACAAAAAACCATCATTTTCAGCTCATTTGTTACTAATTTGAGTTTTTACACCGATTGGTGCAAGGAAAACAAAATAGAATATTGTGAAATTACAGGCGAAACTCCTGCAAAGAAAAGAGAACAGCAGGTAAATCTGTTTCAGGAAAAAGATGAAACTTTATTATTTTTTATTTCCCTCAAAGCAGGAGGTGTTGGTTTGAATATTACCAAAGCTTCTTATGTTTTGTTCTTAGATCCCTGGTGGAATCCTTTTGCTGAAAAACAAGGAGTTGGAAGGGCACACCGAATTGGGCAATTAAATAAAGTAAATGTTATACGGTTTATTTCTAAAAATACGGTAGAAGAAAAAATAATCAAACTGCAGGAAAACAAAAAACTATTATCTGATTCGCTTTTGGAAGAAAGTTTTGTTAACGATGAAATTGAAATTAACTTAGAATACATTTTGGGTTCTTAACAAATTGTTCTTAAAACCAATAAGATGTCCCATTTTTCGTTGTATAAATTGTTATATTTACAATCTTACAACGTAATAAGATGCCAAAATTTTTATTTCAAAAACTTCTTCTGGTTTTCATTTTTACTTCGGCAACAGCCCAGGAAGTACAAACTGAAATTACTCCGCCCTATAATATCAAAACGGTTTCGTTTGTTCAAAACGGTACTAATGTTGTTCCTATATTTGAGTTAGGTTCTATATTTGAATTCCAATTTGATGACTTATTTGGCAATGAGGCCAATTATTATTTTGAAATAATGCATTGTGATTATAACTGGAAACCGACAGGGATTCCTAAAACAGATTACATTCTTGGCTTTGACAATCAAAGGATTACAGATTACACGAACTCTTTCAATACACTCCAGCTTTATTCGCATTACAGGCTTCCTTTTCCAAACCAGTTTACTACACAGCTGCGAATTTCCGGAAATTATATGCTAAAAATTCTGAATGAAGACCGGGAAGTTGTTTTTTCAAGAAAATTTATTTTATACGAAAACCGTTGCACAGTTGCGGCTCAGGTAAAAAGAAGCAGGAACCTTAGCAATATTGATCACAAACAGAACCTTGATTTTGCAATTACATCCAATGATATTGTTTTTCAGAATCCTTTGCAAAATGTAAAAACACTTTTGATTCAAAATGGAAATTTTAATACAACCATCAAAAGCGTACCTCCACAATATACGCTAGCAAATCAATTAGTTTATAAATACGATAGTGAAACACAGTTCTGGGGAGGGAATGAATTTTTATATTTTGAAAATAAAGATATAAGGGTTGCCAGCAATAATGTCGCAAAAATAGGCGCTAATAGTGATATTTACAATTCGTTTTTATATACTAATGCAGCAAGGGCGAATCAAATTTACACCGTAAATCAAGATGTAAACGGGAATTTTGTAGTCAAAAATATCAATGCTTCTAACAATACGATTGAAGCCGATTATGCCTGGGTTTACTTTAGTCTTTCGGCTCCGGCCTTCAGATTAGACAAAGACATTTATATTACCGGCATGTTCAATAATTACAGCTTGTCTCCTGAATATAAAATGGATTATAATGCTGAAAAAGGTATTTATGAAAAAGCAGTAATGATTAAACAGGGTTTTACTAATTTTCAATATACAGTAGCCGACAAAAACGGAATCATTGATTATGAGAATGCTATTGATGGAAATTTTTACCAAACTGAAAATGAATATACAATTTTAGTTTACTATAGGGAGAGCACTGATCGTTACGAGAAAGTTATCGGAAAAGGAAATGCGAACTCATTAAACATTATCAATTAAAACATTCAAAAAGGATTTTAATAGAATCATTTTTTTTCGTAAGTTTGCAGTTATAACACTCACATATATACTACTTTAGTTATGGTTTCTCAGATAACAAGAGGCATAAAAATATCTGTTCTGACTAGTTTTGAAGGTACTTACTTCAAAAACTATAAGATTCATTTTGCTTTTAGCTATGTAGTTACAATCGAAAATCACAGTAAAGATTCTGTGCAGTTAACTTCTCGCCACTGGGAAATTTTCGACTCCTTAAATGACATAGAAATTGTTGATGGCGAAGGTGTTATAGGAAAAAAACCTGTATTAAAACCAGGGGAAAATCATACTTATAGTTCAGGTTGTTTATTATCTTCTCCTTATGGAGCCATGAAGGGTCATTTTAATATGATAAACTTCACCACAACCAAAATATTTAAAGTAATTGTTCCTACTTTTAGAATGTGCGCACCCTTTGCCATAAATTAACACTTCGTTAATTTTTTTTCCTATCGTTATCTTCTTCTTAAAATTGTCAAATTATTAATTTATCCTTCGTACTTTTGTACTCCGTTAGATTATTCGCAATAAATCAAATCTTCTAACTGCTAAATTGTTTAATTATCTAATTTCAATAACATGCTAAAAGGATTCTTTCATGTACCAAAAGCGGTAAACGAGCCAGTTAAAGGATACGCACCAAATTCCCCAGAAAAAGCAGCCGTTCAGGCAGCATATACCACAATGTGGAATTCTAAAATCGATGTTCCATTATATATTGGAAGCGAAGAAATCAGAACTGGAAACACAAGAACAATCTCAGCTCCTCATGATCACAAACATACTGTAGGAACCTATCACTTAGCTGAAAAACAACATATTGAGAAAGCGATTGCCAATGCACTTGAATCAAGAAAATCATGGGCAAATATGGCATGGGAACAGCGTGCTGCTATTTTCTTAAAAGCTGCCGAACTTATCGCCGGTCCATACAGAGCGCGCATCAACGCGGCTACAATGATTGGTCAGTCTAAAAATATTCACCAGGCAGAAATTGATGCTTCTTGTGAATTGATCGATTTTTTACGTTACAACGTAGAATTTATGACTCAAATTTACGGAGATCAGCCAAAATCTGATTCAACAACATGGAATCGTTTAGAATACAGACCTCTTGAAGGTTTTGTTTATGCTATTACTCCATTTAACTTTACTGCTATTGCTGCAAATCTTCCTGCAAGTGCTGCAATGATGGGTAATGTTGTTATTTGGAAACCAAGTGACAGTCAGGTATTTTCTGCAAAAATCATCATCGATGTGTTTAAGGAAGCCGGTGTTCCCGATGGCGTTATCAACGTTGTTTTTGGAGATGCTTTAATGATTACAGATACTGTTTTGGCAAGCCGTGATTTTGCAGGTGTTCACTTTACTGGTTCAACTCACGTATTTAAGGATATATGGGCTAAAATTGGTACAAACATCCATAATTATAAAACATACCCAAGAATCGTTGGAGAAACCGGCGGTAAAGATTTCATCATTGCACACCCAAGCGCTAACGTAAAACAAGTGACTACAGGTATTACCCGTGGTGCATTCGAATTCCAGGGGCAAAAATGCTCAGCAGCTTCAAGAGCTTATATTCCGCAAAGTTTATGGCCGGCTGTAAAAGAGCAATTGATTACTGATGTAAAATCAATGAAAATGGGTTCTCCTGAAGATTTCGGAAACTTTATTACCGCAGTTATCCACGAAGGTTCTTTTAATAAATTAGCCGGTTTTATTGACCAGGCCAAAAAAGATGCTGATGCTGAAATCATCATCGGAGGAAATTACGATAAATCAGTTGGATACTTTATTGAACCAACAGTTATTGTAACAACAAACCCAAAATATACTACAATGGAAACTGAGTTATTTGGACCAGTAGTAACTATTTATGTATACGAAGATGCCAAATGGGAAGAAACTTTAGAATTAGTTGACACTACTTCTGAGTATGCTTTAACCGGAGCAGTATTTAGCCAGGATCGTTACGCTATCGAGGTAGCGACTACGAAATTGCAAAATTCTGCCGGTAACTTCTACATAAACGATAAACCAACAGGAGCTGTTGTTGGAATGCAGCCTTTTGGTGGTGCAAGAGCTTCCGGAACTAACGATAAAGCGGGTTCTGCATTGAATTTATTGCGTTGGGCATCTCCAAGAACTATCAAAGAAACTTTTGTAACTCCTGAAGATTACAGATATCCTTTCTTGGGTTAAAATTTTGTTTAAAGTTTCAAGTTCAAAACTTTGTTATATAAGAAAGCCGAATCTTAAATTTAAGATTCGGCTTTCTTTATTTTGTGAAGTCCCAACAAACCTGAAACTATGAAAACTTTCTAAGCCTGAAACTTCAAAGGCAAATGAACCACTTTTTTGGTTTCAAAAAACTCATCCTCAAAAATTGTGGACAAATCATATAAAGTAGCTTTCGGAAAATCCTTCAATTCTTCGGTTAAATCGCCTCCTTTTAAATATAAAATTCCATTCCTTAAAGTGTGTTTGTGCTGTTTTTTGATTTTATCATGAATCCAGGACACAAAATCAGGCATATTGGTTACGGCACGACTTACGATAAAATCAAAATCGCCTTTTACCAATTCGGCACGTTTTTGCTCTGCTTTTACATTTTTTAATTCCAACGCATCTACAACACCCTGAACTACCTTTATTTTTTTTGCAATTACATCAATCAGGTAAAAACGGGTTTCTGGAAAAAGAATCGCCAACGGAATCCCCGGGAAACCCCCTCCCGTTCCAACATCCAGAACTGTTGCGCCGGGTTCAAACTTCATGATTTTTGCTATTCCTAATGAATGTAAAATGTGTTTTGTATATAAGGCATCAATGTCTTTTCGGGAAATAACATTGATTTTTTCATTCCAATCGTGGTATAAAAAATCTAATTTTTGAAATTGTTCGATTTGAATGTCGGTCAAATCAGGAAAATATTTCAGAATCTCATCCATTGCTGTAATTTTTTAACAAAAGTAATACTTTACGATTGAAATATTTAACTCAATTTTGCAAATTGAAAATTTATAATAATTACCTTTGAAAACTATTTAAATTAATTATGAATAACACTGCGCCTACATTTGCAAAGCAAGACAATCTGAAGTTTTTCAGAACACTTAACTCACGGGTAAACAATTACTTTAAGGAAAACAACATTCAAAAAACAGGAAACTGGAAATTGCACTTAAAAGCGATTATTCTTTTTACCATTTTCTTCACACCTTACTTTTTGATTCTGGCTCTTGATACTATGCCGTTTTGGGGACAATTATTATTGAATATCCTTATGGGAATTGGAATGGCCGGAATCGGAATGAACATCATGCATGATGGTAACCACGGTTCATATTCTTCTAAATCATGGATTAACAAAATTATGGGCGGAACCATTTATGTATTAGCCGGAAATGTTCATAACTGGCAGGTACAGCATAATGTACTGCACCATACTTATACCAATATTCACGGTTATGATGAAGATCTTGATGCCGGAAGAATCATTCGTTTTACTCAAAATGCAGAATGGCATCGTTTTCATAGATTTCAACATTATTATTCCTTTTTCTTATATGGATTATTGACTTTTAATTGGTCTTTGACAACTGATTTCAAACAAATGAAGGACTACCTGAACCGAAAATTATCTTACGGAACACCTCAAAGTCCAAGAAAACTATGGACTGTTTTAGTAATTACAAAAATAATTTACATTTTAATCTGGATGGTTTTGCCAATGGTTTTAGGAGTAACATGGTGGAAAGTCGTTGTTGGTTTTTTTGTAATGCATTATGTTGCTGGATTAATTTTGAGTATTGTTTTTCAATTGGCACATGTTGTAGAGGAAACTTCAAATCCGGTACCTAATGAAGACGGTGAAATCGAAAATACCTGGGCTATCCATCAATTGTACACCACTGCTAATTTTGCACCAAAAAACAAAATCGTTAACTGGTTTACCGGAGGATTAAATCACCAGATTGAACACCATATCTTTCCACATATCAGCCATATCCATTACGGCAAAATTGCTGAAATTGTAAAACAGACTGCCCAGGAATGTAATTTGCCTTATTATGAATTCAGAACGATGAGATCAGCTGTTTGGGCACATTACAAACACTTAAAAGACCTGGGAACAAAGCCTGAATTAGCATAAACAAAACTAAAAAACCTATTAATATAACCTCTCTTAAAAATAGCAAAAATTAAGAGCAATTAAATTTTTTATAATGAACCATATTCTTTCAGACAGAATTAACAATTTAGCGACTTCGCAAACTTTAGCGATGGCTGCATTAGCCCGCGAGCTAAAAGCACAAGGAAAAGATATTATCAGTTTAAGTTTAGGCGAGCCTGATTTTAATACTCCTGATTTCATTAAAGAAGCTGCAAAAAAAGCTATTGATGAAAATTACAGTACGTATTCTCCGGTTGACGGATATCAGGATTTAAAAGAGGCAATCTGCAGAAAATTCAAAAGAGACAATGGTTTAGAATACAAACCATCTCAAATCGTAGTTTCTACAGGAGCAAAACAATCTTTATACAACATTGCACAAGTAATGTTAAACGATGGTGACGAGGTTATTTTACCTGCACCGTACTGGGTTTCTTATTTTGAAATTGTAAAACTTTCTGGCGGAGTTCCTGTTGAAGTACCAACTTCAGTAGATACGGATTTCAAAATTACACCAGAACAATTAGAAGCTGCCATCACACCAAAAACAAAAATGATGTGGTTCAGTTCTCCTTGTAATCCATCTGGATCTGTGTACAGCAGAGAAGAATTAACAGCTCTTGCAAAAGTGTTGGAAAAATACCCAAATATATATGTAGTTGCAGATGAGATTTATGAGCACATTAATTTCTCAGGAACATTCTGCAGTATCGGTTCAATCCCTGGAATGTTAGAAAAAACAATTACTGTAAACGGTGTTGCAAAAGCATTTGCAATGACAGGATACAGAATTGGTTACATCGGAGCTCCGGAATTTATCGCAAAAGCGTGTACAAAAATTCAGGGACAAGTAACTTCAGGAGCAAATTCTGTAGCGCAGCGTGCTACCATTACTGCCGTAGATGCTGATCCAAGTGTATTAAATCACATGGTTCAGGCTTTTCACAGCCGCAGAGATTTGGTTGTTGGATTATTAAAAGAAATTCCTGGTATAAAAATCAACGTTCCGGAAGGAGCTTTTTACGTTTTCCCTGACGTTTCTTCTTTCTTCGGAAAAACATTAAAAGGAACAGAAATTAAAGATGCCAACGATTTATCAATGTATCTTTTGGGTGAAGCTAATGTTGCAACGGTAACAGGTGATGCTTTCGGAAATCCGGATTGTATCCGTTTCTCTTACGCAACAAGCGAAGATATTTTAAAAGAAGCATTACGCAGAATCAAAGAAGCTTTAGCTTAATCAGGATTCAAATCATATAATGAAGCCTCGGGAAATTCCTGAGGCTTTTTTTATGGCGTGCCCCAAGGGTCGGGCTATTCACTACAAGTCCTCGCACTTCCTTCGTCAGGCTGCGGGCTTTCCGGGATCAAGACGAAAACCTGAGGGGAAGCAAAAATTAAGCATAAATATTAGTTAG
>JBDTRA010000088.1:0-20883 GCA_039931915.1 Flavobacterium sp.
TTCCGCCTGAAGGCGACCAAGAGTAGGTGTAGCCAGGAGTCCCGCCTGAAGGCGTTACCGAAGCCGACCCGTTTGTTCCGCCATTACAGGATACATTAGTCTGAGAACCTACGGTTGTATTAATAGGAGTTCCTGTTTCAGTAATTGTATAATTACGTGTAGCCGTACACCCAATACCATCCGTTACAGTAACAGTATAAGTTCCTGCCGCAAGGTTGGTTGCAATTGCCCCAGTACCTCCAGAAGGCGCCCAGCTGTAAGTGTAACTGCCAATTCCTCCACTAGGAGTAACAGAAGCATTACCTGTACTGGTACCAGCACATGTTATATTTGTCTGACTACCTGTTGTCGTAATGTTGGAAACATTTAATGTCCCAAAAGTTGAATTCGTAAAACAAGTTGCAACACCATTGATGGCAACTGCTCTGTATTTGTATCCAGTCATTCCGGCAGTTGCACCGGTAATAGTTAATGTATTAGTAGTTACGTTAGAGTATGGGGCTACATTTGTTAAATCTGCAAACCCGTCTCCTGTATCCACTTGCCATTGATAAGTAGTAGCTCCTGTAGCAGTAACTGAGAAAGTCGTATTGCTACCGGCACAAATGTTTCTGGTAGCTACCGGATTAGCAGTTACTACTGGTGCAGTACAGGCAGGTGTTTCAAACAAACGGAAGTTGTCAACAGCGAATTCCTGATTTCCACCGTTAGCAAAACAGTTCAAACGAACATCTAATGTCGTTCCGGTTCCTGGAATATTCGCTGAATATTCTGTAAAGGAATACGTTAATGCTGCTCCATCTCCAAGTTTATCCCCATTGGTGTCAAGATTAAGAGTATTACTTGAGGCTGGGTTACCAGCAGGAACAGAACTGTAAAAAGCTATTGCTTTAGTCCACGTCCCACCATTAATGCGATATTCGATAGTAACAAAGTCTTGTTGATTTGGACCCGACGCTTCCCAATCAAGCCCTTGCCAGGCACCAAGATTACTGGCCGCCAAAAGACCTTTAAAAGATAAACCAGTTTTACCGGTAATATTGATATTGCTCCATGTAACTTGTTGGCTACCAGGTGTTGATCCGTTGGAGCAAGTAGCGTTTTTATCGATATCTTCACCAGCCCAAACTTTACTACTTTCATAGCCGGAGTAAGTTCCCTGCTGTTGGGAAATTGCTGTAATTAAGGGAGTAGTTCTCATAAAATAGGCTGTCGCTGGTGTTCCTCCACAGGAAAACTCACCATTAGAAGCTACTCTTGTACCTGAACTTGGGGCCCCGGCATCCTCGAAGGTGTCGCTCCAAAATTGCGTCTGAGCATTTCCTCCTATATAAAAGAGGCAAAGCAATATCACAAAACTTAATGTAAAGTTCTTTTTCATAATAGCATTTTTTAAAATTAATTCATCATTTATAAATAATTAGTTATATGTATTTACCATTACCGATTTTAACAATGCAAATTGTTCAACTGTCATAATACCTTCGTCAGTGCTAAGTATTTCAATTGCAATTTGTCTGTTGTCTCCACAGGCTACATTTATAGTATTGTTTATGGATACGATGGATCCTGGTAGATTGTCATGGGGTTCATGCAATAAGGAAGCTACAATTATTTTGATCTGTTGTCCCAGTAATGTGGCATCAGCGCCAATATTCCATGGATTGCAGGCGTTTATCAGCGCGATAATCTCTTCTGCTGTCATTCGTTTCCAATTAATATAAGTATCCGATAATTCGGGTTTCTCATAATAATAGGACATGCTTTCGTCCTGAGGATGATTTGGGATACTACTGGCAAATTGTAGCATATTTGCCATATTCAAAGCGATTTGCGACAAGCGTTCACTCAGTTTTACTGTTAATTTACCATAAGTGTCTCCTTCTTCTATGGCAATTGGGTCATTAAAAATGATGTTGCCCTCATCAAATTTTGTATTCATAAAATGAGCACAAATGGCTGTTTCAGTTTCCTGATTTTTCAGCACTTCAAAAATAGGCATCGTCCCACGGTATTGAGGCAATGGACCGGGATGGAAATTGATGAATTTATCATTTCCGTAAGATAAAACGCTTTCAGGAAGCAGCAATGGGAACGAGATGCAAAAGATATAATCAGGTTGTATTTCATCGATCCAGGCTCTCATTTCTGAAATACTTTTTTTATCAGGAAAGGATTTAAAGCCAAAATTATTGCTTTCTGATTCCTGTTCCAATGCATCTGTGATTGAATTATTGCTTTTGCCTATTCCAATAGCACATATGAATTTCTCATATGCGAGCAATTGAAGGGTTTTGAAAGCAAATTTTCCACCACACAATACCATTATTTTTTTCTGTGTTTCCATAGTTAAATACAGACATAACTGTTGTACCAGGCTGAAGTAGAATTATTCAGGTCCTGATTAGTTAGTTTTTCAAAATTTTCGTATACATCCGCCGTTTCGTCTATTATCTTCAATTCACATTTTCCGTTATCATCAGATATAATAACAGCATTGTATAAAGGAGCAATAGAAGTGTTTGTTTTTGAATCAAAATAAATGGTGCCTCTTGGGCCTTCAAATGTAAAGGAGTGTAAGTCAGTAGCGATTTTAGAGACATTATTTTTATGCTTGTCAATCAATTCCAGTACTTTCAAAGCAATAGTTGCGCTTTCCCAGCTCAATAATGAGAATAAGTTAGGAATCTTGCCAGCATTGGTTAATGTCTCTGTAAAAAGTTTATTTTCAGGAGACTTTATTTTTTTGGACCATGCAGCAATTCCTTTTATATTGTTGCTCGGATAAGTGGCATTAGCCAGCATTGTTTCTTCAAAACCAAAAGGAGGTAAGTATACTGGAAGATTTTGCTCTTCAAACGAATCTTTAATTCCATTAAAATACCATTCTACATAATCTCCGCTAAAAATGCTCAATAAGGCACTATCAGGGTTTTGGTCCAAGTACTCCTTGAGCGGTTCTATGCTAAAGTCTTCTGATTTATATCCTGTGGCATGATTAAAAGCAATCTTTCCTCCGGTTTCTTCAAACCCTTTTGAAATACTGTATGTATGCAAATACCCGCCATCATAATATCCGGTCACCATTCCGGCACTTTTATACCCGTCATTTGTTGCCTGTTTCGCAGCAAGAGATGCTCCTAAAGCGTTATGAAGGGAATGATAAAAAATATTAGGACATGTTGGCCATTCGTGAGGTAAATTGGCACCCGCATCCAAAACAATCAGCATTTTATTGGCAGCGAGAAAAAGAGGCCGGAGCAATTGTGCCATACGGTGTCCTATATATGCAATGACTACAGAAGCATTCTCATCCAGTAAAAGTTTTTCAGCACTGCGATAACACTGTTGTTTGTCAGCACCAAAACCTATGTTTTCAGTCACTATCCTGATATTGTTACGCCCCAATTGTTTCAATCCGGAACGAAGTCCTTCATGTAAATCAAAACCAATGGTCTGGTAGTATGTTGATCGGGCTAATAAAATTCCTATTGTTTGCATATTTCTTAAATAATAAAAAGGAAATCTTCAAAATGAGGATTTCCTTTTATAATTTCTATTAGTTTCGACTTGGAAATATTCCTTCTACTGCGATGGAATAATTAATGGTCAGGTATGGGTTCATAACACCAATCGGTAAACCTGAACCTGCAGGATCTGATGAACCGGTAAGCGTTGTTCCTCCGGTAAACACGTTAGCTGTAGGACCATTGCCCGAAAATGAAGCGCCTGTAGTATTCGCAGGATAATTACCATCCGGAGAGGTTTCATCTGCATTCGCTGATGATGCTTTTATCTTTACTACCACAGTGTTCAGCGTATGGACATGCGGTGGCAGATTAGAGGTTATCAACGTAACAGTTGGTGATCCGCTCATTTCTCCCATACTGTAATAAGGCAATCCTGCTCCCTGTCCCTGCCCAATGGCAACACGTCCCTGTAGATTTGGCAATCCAAAGGTAACTTGTCCATCTCCACCATAATAGGTGCCTATCAAGGAAAACAATGCTGTGTTTTGTGCAATGCTCAAAAGCTGGCCTTGACACGTCATGTATCCCATAGGGGCAAAGTTAAATCCCAGTATTTTAATTTCTCCAATAAATGGTTCTGTAGACATAGTTTAAATTTTAAAGTTATGTTCTTAATTTCTACTTGGAAAAATCCCTTGTGTCGCAATAGAGTAATTAATCACCAGATAAGGATTCATGACTGATACAGGTAAACCGGAACCGGCAATATCTGTGGTGCCGGAAACTGTTGTACCTCCGGTGAATACGTTAGCCGTAGGGCCATTTCCTGAAAATGAAGCACCTGTGGTATTCGCAGGGTAGTTACCATCCGGAGACGTTTCATCTGCATTACCTGATGAAGCTTTTATTTTTACCGATACAGCATTTAAAGTATGTATGTGTGCCGGCATATTTGATGTCAATACTGTCACATTAGTTGCACCGGAAACCTGACCCATCGTATAATTCGGTAATCCTGCCCCCTGTCCTTGTCCTATTGGCATACGTCCCTGTAAGTTAGGAAGTCCGAAAGTCTGCACACCGTTTCCTCCATAGGTGGTTCCCAATAATGAAAAAAGAGCTGTATTCTGAGCAATGCTCAGTAGCTGTCCACTGCAGGCCATATAGCCTCTGGGTGGAAAATTAAAACCGAAAATTTTAATTTCTCCGATAAATGGTTCTGTTGACATAAGTGTTTTTTTGGTTAATAGATTACAATCAAAATTAAATCATAATAAAAATGTACATACACGTATTTATACCTGTTTTTACAATACGTCTTAATAACTGTTTAATATTCAAATAACTACGTAGAATTACTTATGAGATTTTTTTTATTCTATAAATGTTAAAATTTTAAAATAATTCATTAGTTTAGCTAAACAATTACAGTAACCTTTAACCAAAAACAAATTACAATTATGAATGAAGAAACCTTTCCAGGACCTATCCAAATTTCATTAGCAAAAGCTAAAGAATGGGAAAAAAAATATCATGGAGATACTACAGTCTCAGAGACCAAGAAAAAAGCGATCGCTTTTTTGATACCAAGAGAAAGTTTAGAAAAAGTTCTGGAACTAAATACTGAAGCTGTCCGCGCATATATCGGTATTAATGACCAGAACGAAAAAACGTTGCTTTTTGTTGGAGCAAAACTGGATAAAGAGACCGGTAAGTATATAGACGTTTATGGACGTTCATCAGCACTACAAAAAACTGCATCTGAAACATCTGTAACAGAAGATGCAGAGCAAGTTGTTTATGATGGTACCCGCCCTAGCCCTCCGTATTGATATTTAATTATCCAATGTAAATGATGATTGATAATTTTTTAATATACTTAGGTTATGCATCTTTATTTTTTAACCTAATTCTTTACAGTATTAGCTTTTTCCGAAAGGAAAAAGCTAATGTTTTTTTTGTTTGTTACTTAATGTTTTCATTTGTAATGCAGTTCTCAATGGAAATGCTTTATCGATTAAAAATTACTAATTTATTATTAGTAAACTTATTTTTTATTGGGCAGTTTATTCTTTTAGGATTATTTTTCAAATCATTTTTTATAGTTAAAAATCAAAAAAAATACCTATTATGGAGTTTATTATCAGGATTGCTTTTAATCATTATTGAAAGCATTTATGATTGTGATTTATTTTTTGAGTTTAACTTATTTGAAATTATCCTTACTTCTCTATTATTAGTTTCTTATGCCATTATGCATTTGTATAATCAACTTACTACAGAAAAAATATATTATTATATAACTATTGGTGTTATAATTTATATGTTATCCAGTACAGTTTTGTTTTTAGTGGGCAATTTGACAAATGATTTAAGTGATGAGTTTAAATATCTTTCCTGGCAATTAAATGCTTTTTTGTTTATAGTATTGCAATTGTTTTATCTTTATGAATGGAAAGTGAGCTTTTATAAAAAATCAGTTCTTCCGGTTTAATGAATTTTCTCTGAATTAATATAGTATCAGCTATTCTTTTTTTCAATTACTCAATAAATAGTTGATTTAAACTGAAAATCTCTATCAAAATTTAATATTTGATAGAGATTTTTGTTATAAATTATTTTGAAGATATCTCTTTGGTAAAATTAAATACAATACCTTTGGTCCTAAGATTGACATTCAAAAATAAATGAAATACCACAAGTTTATATGAAAGTAAATTCAATTCCCGAAAAAGAGCTGGTGGCAATTATTTTGTATTTATCACTTTTTTTTATGATAATGGCAGTTGGGTTAATTTTATTCTTTTACTTTTCAAGAAAAAAAATTATTCAAAAAGAATTAGAAAAAAAAGATTTAATATTAGCACATCAAAAAGAGCAATTACATGCTGTTCTTATTACTCAAGAGGAGGAACGCAAACGAATAGCACAGGATTTGCATGATGACATCAGTTCCAAATTAAATGTTGTCTCATTAAATAGTTACCTGCTTACTTCTCCAAACTTATCAATGGAGGAGACAAAAGAAATTACTGCCAATATTATTAATCTTACGGCAAAAGCATTAGATAATTCAAGAAAAATAGCCCACAATTTATTACCTCCGGTACTTGAAAAATTTGGACTCCATGCAGGAGTTGAAGAATTATGCGAAGAATTTGAAAGTAGTAAATCGGTAAAAGTTGTTTATCAAAATAAAATTGAATTTGACGAAAAAGACAAGGATAAACATTTACACGTTTTTAGAATTCTGCAAGAGTTGATGAATAATTCTTTACGACATGGAAAAGCAACTGAAATTTCTGTTATTTTTGATAATGTTAATGAGATTAAAACTTGTTTTTTTAAGGATAATGGGATTGGTTTTGACAGTACAAATGCTGAAAATCAAAAAGGTCTTGGTATGAAAAATATTGATAGCCGAATATCTTTCTTAAATGGAACAATTAAAATGAATTCCGCAATAGGGAATGGGATTGAGGTTCTTTTTACTTTTTAACAATTTTTTTATTTTATGATTAATTAAACTACAAATAATATTTGTTTTTATTATTGTTTATGATATTATTTTCGTAATTTCAAAGTTCTTTAAACAAAAGAAAATGAATGAACTTACTATCAAAATAGTTTTAGTTGATGACGAAGTCTTGTTTCGTAAAGGAATTTCTTTTTTACTTCAAAAAGAAAAAAATATTGAAGTTCTTTTTGAAGCTTCAAATGGTGAAGAACTTATTTCGCATTTGAATAGTAATGAAATTAATCCGGATATTATTATCATGGATTTAAAAATGCCAATTTTAAACGGTGTTGAGGCCACCAAGATTATTCGAAAATTCTTCCCTGAAATTAAAATTATTGCCTTAACAAGTTATGATACAAAAGCATTCGTTATAAATATGATTCAGGTAGGGGCTGTTGCCTATTTAATAAAAAACACTACTCCAAAAGATTTAATTAATACAATTAATGAAGTTGCCTGCAAAGGATTTTATTATAATGAAAATATTTTAAAAACTATAAAGGATACTATATTACCAACTAAAAACTCTAAAATTAATTTAGAAACAAGTTTTTTATCGCCACGCGAAATTGAAATTCTTCAGCTTATTTGTAACCAAAAAACAACAGCTGAAATTGCCGAAAAACTTTTTTTAAGTCCCAGAACTGTTGAGGGGCACAGGAATAACTTATTACTTAAAACCGAATCAAGAAATATTGCAGGCTTAGTAGTATATGCTATTCAAAATGAAATTGCGGTTTTAACTATGTAATTTCAACTCGTTAAAAATTGAATAGACAATATATAATAGGAAACAACAGTAATTGCTAATATGCAAAGACCTATTTTTTGAAATATATTTAATTGTTTTGGCTGTTCATTAGTTTGATTAACTTTCATACTTTTTATTTCAGGGTCTATAATTCCGTTTATTTTAATTATCAAATTTACTGAGAAGTTTCTTTTATTTTGTAGGTATTTATACCTGTTTTATCAAAGAGCTTTTAAAATAATTATTAAAGCTGATTTTGTCTTTTTCGCCGAATCTTTTTGCGGGAATAAAATGAACTAGTTCATATGGTTATTTACTGCTTCCTTTATATCTTTACTGTAAAAAGTTATCAAAATGAAGCGATGTTTTATATATATAGTATTGTTCTTAATTTCATTATCGGCAAAAGCTTCGTTTATTCTTCTTCCCATGGACGAAAATACACAGCAAAATCACCTTAAAGCTTATGGAATCACTTATTGGTGTTTGAGCAAAGATTATAAAGCAAGTTGGTTGCTCAATTATCGCGGAGGTTCTTTTTTATTGCCTTATGCAGATGAAATTAAAAAAGAATGCCAGATTCGCGGTGTTAGTTTTGAAATACTTTCTGATAGTGAAGAAGTTTCTATTTTAGATGAAATTTCAAGTCCTTCCCAAAATATGGAATCTGTAGTTCTTGAAAAAGCACCTAAAATTGCTGTTTATACTCCAAAAGGCAAGCAACCCTGGGATGATGCAGTTACACTTGTTTTGACATATGCTGAAATTCCTTTTACGCCGATTTATGATGAAGAGGTTTTGAGCGATCAATTATTGCTTTATGATTGGTTGCATTTGCATCATGAGGATTTTACCGGGCAATATGGGAAATTTTATGCAGCTTATAAAAATACACCATGGTATATTGAACAAAAAAAAGATGCTGAGGCTTTGGCTGTAAAATTAGGATATACTAAAGTTTCGCAGGAAAAAGGTGCTGTTGCAAAAAAAATAAGAGATTTTGTTATTGGCGGAGGCTTTATGTTTGCTATGTGTTCTGCCACAGATAGTTTTGATATTGCTCTGGCAGCAGACGGTGTTGATATTTGTGAAGCTATGTTTGATGGTGATGCAAGTGAATCAAACTATCAATCAAAATTAGTTTATGGAAATTCATTTGCCTTTAAAGATTTTACGCTTGAAAGAAGACCGGAACAATATGAGTTCTCTGATATTGATATGACTACAAAACGCAGGATTCCTCCCGAAAAAGATTATTTTTCATTAATGGAATTTTCAGCTAAATGGGACCCTATTCCAAGTATGTTGTGTCAGAATCATACTCAATTAGTAAAAGGATTTATGGGACAGACTACTTCTTTTGACAGTGCATTAATTAAATCTAATGTTCTGATTTTGGGAACCTGCGAAGTAAATGGCGAAGCGCGTTATATTCATGGTGAAAAAGGGAAGGGGATGTTTACTTTTTTTGGAGGCCATGATCCAGAGGATTTTCAGCATCAGGTAGGTGATCCCCCAACAGTTTTAGATTTACATCCTAATTCTCCGGGCTATAGATTGATTTTGAATAATGTTTTGTTTCCTGCGGCAAAAAAGAAAAAATTAAAAACGTAATTTATTTTAGTGAAAATTCAAACCAAATTGGAATATGATCGGAAATTTTTCGGGCTTCTTTTAAGGAATTGAATTTTTTGTAAAATGGAATTACTCCGGAATTTATATAGTTGATAGCATTTATTCTATAAAATATATTATCAAATTCAGATGCCAGACAATTATTTGTTTGGCATTTTTGTTTTAAAGATGTTTTTTGGTTCTGCAAACTTGAAACATATCCCATTTTCTTAAGAGGATTAAAAACCGTATGAGACTGGGGACAATTAAAATCTCCTATGAAAACTAAATTAAGATTAGGGTATTCATAAGGCAAAAACTTAAAATATTTAATTTCTGTTTCGGGTTGTTTATTTTTGGTAATGGCATGAAAAGTGACTAGCGTAATGTTTTTTTTGTCAATTTCGAAAGTAGCAAAATAAGGTTCTCTATCAATTTCTAAAAAATATTTTTTTTCAAGCCATGTGTTTCCTTTAAGTTTTACCTTGTTGGTTTTCCAGATAAAAGCATATCGTTCTGTTTTATACGCACTGCTGGAAGTAGGATTACTAATCTGATAATCCCATTTTGAACCTTTTTGATTTAATATTTCTGTAAGTTTTGTAACTGATTGTGCTCCGCCAAAGCCAGCTACAACTTCCTGAATGGTTATGATATCGTAATCTTTAATCGTATTGGCAATAAAATTCAGTTGGTTTTCAGATTTTGATTTTCCGAAATTTTCAATATTCCAGGAAAGTATTCTGGTTTGGGAGAAAAGTAGTGTTGTAAATAGGAAAAAAAAGAGTGAACTGAGGCTAACTTTCATTTACTAGGATTAAAATTCAAATATAAAGATTATCCTGTAATTATTAGTCTTCCCAACCACAAAGGGTCAAACCATATCCTTGGGCTTCCTTTAGGTTGACTTCTGTTATTTGATGTTTGCACGCTCCAAAACCACGACAAGATTCATTCAAATGATATTTTTTAGCTCCTCTCATACCACAAATATAAACTTTCGTTTCTTTAACATTAAAAGAGGAAATGGTAATAAATAAAATTGTTATAATGAGTTTCATGTTTTTACTGTTTATACTATTAATCGACTATCAAATCATATTTATTACCATTTTTATCAATTGCTTTTAATTTTCCATGAGACACCCATTCGGTATTAATTTCAGTATCAGGAACACTATCTGAATTTAATATTCCGGCACCGTTTTTTCCCTGAACGTTGATATTGCCAAAAACTGAATCGCCTTTGGCATTTATTCCTTTTACATCATAATTATATTCATAATCACCAGAATTTCCAGTTCTGTATTCGTATTGAAAGGTTTTGTCAACGTGATAGGTTTTTGCTTCTTCGGGTGTAATAATTTTTCTGTCATCAGCAGTGACAACTTCTTTGTAGAAACTGTTTATTTTTTGCTGTGGAGGAACTTTTCTACAACTCATTATGGACAATAGAAATATAAAAAGTAATTTTTTAATCATATAATTTATCTGTTTAAAAGTAATTAGATATAGAAATTAAGCTCTAGGAATGTTTTTTTTATTGATTTTCATTTTAAGAGTTAATTAGCGTATAAATATATAGATTCAATATTGCTTGACACATCGTATTTATACCTGAATTTAAGCTTCATAAGCGTCAAGAGTTTCCAATAATTCTTTTTCAAATAAATAAATATCATCAACAGTCTGTATTGCCTGACGGATTTCACTTTTGTTATCATTAAAAAGTCCAATATACTTTTTACCTCCGTTAAGGTGTAATCGACAAATTGGTTTACGATTATTATCATCCAGTAAAACACCAAAATAGGATTGGGTATCGCGGGAAACAATTCTTTTTGTTGGAATTTTTCTTCTCAATATTGCAATAACAATTCTGTAACCTTCCATTTCTTCTTCACTGGTGAAAATTTTATTATCATCAATTATGATTACTTCTTCAGCTTCTTCTTTTTGCTTTTGAGTTTCTTTATTGATTGCGGCATTTAGGCGATCATTGATTTTTTCGCTAATAAACTGATTAAACCCCTTTTGAACAAGATCCTTAAATTCATCAACCACTTTTTCTGTTAATCTTCCGGGATATACTTTGTTAGCAAATAGTTTTACAAATTCATTAGATGGATTTTGTAATTCGTTGTCAATTTGTTTTTTGATTTCTGTTGTATATTTAAGTAAGCTCGCATTGTTAACGATTTTATTTACATCAAAATTTGATTTATGAAATTTGACAATTTCACTGATTACATTATCTTTTAAATTTGTAATGTCAAATTCCAGAAAAGGTTTTTCATCCATTTTGTTTTTCTCATCCAAATCGGTAAAAAACTGATAA
Source organism: Flavobacterium sp. (assembly GCA_039931915.1). Classification (GTDB taxonomy): domain Bacteria; phylum Bacteroidota; class Bacteroidia; order Flavobacteriales; family Flavobacteriaceae; genus Flavobacterium. Next base: position 11,694 of record JBDTRA010000088.1, read on the forward strand.
GTAATTCCGTTGGTTAAAAGTGCAAACCGTGTTTTGGTAACATGAAAATATCTGAATAATTGAGAATTATGAATGGTAAGTTTTTCTTTCCAGCTCTTACATTCAATAATAAGTATAGGCGCACCGTCCTGAAAAATGGCATAATCTACTTTTTCACCCTTTTTCAGACCTAAATCAGCAGTAAATTCCGGAACCACTTCTGTTGGATTAAACGTATCGTATCCAAGTATGTTTATAAATGGTAAAACAAAAGCATGCTTGGTAGATTCTTCTGTTTCAATTTTATCTTTTAGCAGCATAATTTTATCTGCCAAAGCTTTTAGCTGAATGTTAATTTCCATAGATATAGATTTTATAATTTATTTATTCAAATGTAAACTCAATAAAAATCAGGAGCTTACGGAAAACCGTAAACTGAAAAACATTAATACTTTTTTAATACGGCTATAAAAAAGAGGATTAATTAAAATCCTCTTATAAGTAGTTTTGTTTCAATATAGTCTAAAAGATTAATGATTTCCGACTATAAAATTCTTAATGATATTTTCCATATTAGATGGTAAATCAGCATTTTTAATTTCGAAGTGGTTTATTCTCATATCATTAAACCATTTTGTCCAATATGCTTTTATCACTTTTTCTTCGTACGGATTATTATGGCCAGGATTAATTCCCAGAACAAGGACTTCCAAATTTGATAAATCTTCACCAGCCTTAATAAAACCAAAATCCTGATTTTGGAATTTTTTCTTCCAATCTTCAGTATTCAGGCCATTTTTTTGGATAAGTTTCGGAGTAATATAAGTTGTTCTGTTCTCTTCTGTCATTACTGTACCATCGTAAAACATATAACCATCTGTTAGTATGACAAGTATATTCCTATTACCGTTTTCAATACATTGATCTTTCACTTTAGTGTCAAAAAAACTCCAGATATCTGAACCTATAAAATTGTTGTCTTTTATTGCTGATTCATATATTTTTGATGTTTGTGAAGCATAATTTGAGTTTATTGAATTCAGTAAATCCTTTGAAGCATTATTTTTATTAATAGTAATTCTTAACTTTTGAGAAATAGAATTAATCTCCGGATCCTTAGGTTCAGGATTAAAAAATAATTGCATTTTATCATTAATCTGTCTTATTCTTTTAGATTTTAAATGCTGTGTAAAAGTCTCAGAAACTGATTTTATATAACCTAAATCTCTCTGATAATATTCCATAGTCGGATTAGGATTTTTTTCGAGACTAATTCTGTCCGATAAATCCAGAAGTATGCTTATGTTATAATTTTCGACTACGGGATTTTTAGGTAAAACTTCTTTTTCTTCTTTATCAGAATCTTGTTTGCACGAAAATGCAGAAACAAATAACAATAATACAAATGTTTTCAGAATGTTTTTCATAGGATTAGTTTTTAGAATATACCAAATGCTGAAAGTCCGGATCAACTAAGTTTAATTTGCTCAGATGTTCTTCAGAGTGAAGTTCGCAGTTTTCTAATAGTTCAGTTTTTTCTTTATGAGCTAATGCAATTTCAGTATTTATTGCCTGAAACCAACCTTCCTTATACTGATGATGATAATGTAGATATTCTTTCACAGGAAAAACAAACCCATCTATTTTTGACTGAAGTTCTGAAATTTTCCCGGTTATGGTAATTATTTGCTGTTTGAAATCATTTGTTTTATTGATATAATCCGTTTTTAACTTTTCTAAATCAATAAGATTTTCTTTTTTGCCTCTTATAAAAGCCCTGATTTTATCAATGTTTTCGAACTCTTTCATCACAAAATCAAAAACTAGTCCCCAAATGATATACACCACAAATCCGGCAAATATGATCATCCAGAATTCTGCTTCGCCCAAAGCAATATTTAAATTATAAGGAGAAGAATCTGTTGTTTTATTAAACTCATAAATCTTTTTTTCGATTTGATAAGCCAGTAAAGCATCAAATAAAAAGGTTGTAACAAACAAAGCAATCATTCTAAAAACATTTTTCAGGCCTTTTCCTTTTTGGACCATATGAATTACGTAACCTAATCCCATAAACACAAACGGAATTGTAACCACCAAAACTCCTTCAAGCCAGCTTGCTTTAAATGAATTTGTCAATGCATTGGCATCAAAAATGGCAGCCGTTAAACTATCATTTGCAAACTCCTTAAAAAATGCCGAATAAGATGCTGAAATATAAAAAACCAATACATAAAGTGTTATGGGAAGAAGCAAAAACAAACCAATATAAAACTGGGCTTTTAAACCTTTTCCATCTTCAATACCGTATTTGTCAGGATTGCGTTTTACTTCGATTATTTCATTTTTAATCTGATCAACTGTATCATTAATATCCTGTTCTTTTTTTTCGTAAATGCCTATAGCTGCTTCACACTTTTTAAGTTCAGTTCTGTTTTTCTCCTGTTCTTCGCGATAAGGCTGTTTTAATTTGTCTTGTTCCAGTTTCTGTTTTCGGCATTGATCCTCAAAACTCATATATAGGTTTTGTAAACAAGCTTTGAGAACAATTGGTTTTCCAGTGGCTTTTATAGATGCTGCAAAACCACTCTGATAATAGGTTATTCGTATTTGTTCTCTGTCTTCTTCCTTTTCATCAAAAGAAGCATCTTCTGTTTTTTTTAAACTAAATAATTGTGCAAGTGATTTCATAATTTAAGAGTTTAATTGACTAATAATTTCTTCTTTTTGGATGTTTTTTTGAACGCAATCAATAAGATAATTCGAAAGGTCATTAATATTTTCATCCAAAAAATTAAATTTCCTGCAATACTTTTTCAGCATATTTAGTTCATCATCAGTAATTTTTCCGTCCGCCCAAATGATTCGCGTAAAATCATATAAATATTCTATTCGGGTATTTAGTTCCTCAGGAATAATTAGGTCTGTACTAATCGGATTTAGAAAAAGCTTATCAAGCTCCTCTTTAGGAACTCCACGTTCATCTGCAAAATGATATAACATTTGAAGTTCTAATACATCAAATTGATCATCGGATAATGCCATTTGATATAATCTTAAAAAATGACTTTTTAATTCTAGTGTTAACATGTCTTTAATATTTATTTAGATAAATTTTCGCATGCAATTCCATCACCATCGGAATCTAAATTTTTATAACAGCTCATGTTAGTGTTATAAGCTGATTGTGCCTGTGCCTGACTTGTAAAATCGCCACAAGTTTTAGTTGGACAGTTTGAATTAGCTGTAGTTGTTGTTTCTGATGAAGATGAATCAGAACAAGAAATTATGATGCTTAATAATATCATTACTAAAAATAGCGCTGCACAGCCGTTACTTTTATTTGAAAACGATCTGGATCTTGTGTTTGTGTAATGCCCCTGAACATATGTTCCGTCTTTTCTATAATATCCTTTTCTATATCCCATGTTTATAAATGTTTTAGTGAAAAAATTAAAAATGTTATGATTCCTGTAAATGCAAATAGTACGATGCATCCGCTATTTTGATATCTTACTCCGGATATCCCTGTTTTTACAGAATAGCCATTTTTGCTAAATGTTCCCATCTTTGTTTTTAAACTTGGAGAAATACCGGATTTGCTTATGTTTAAGCCAAATCCTCCTCCAAGTTTTATCCTTTTTTGAAATCGAAAGCCCATATTTTTTTAGGTTTAGTTAATTAAAGTTTTCTAATTATTCAGAAACTTCTTTTGACGCTTCCTTTTCCATGTCAATCGAAGCCAGGAATATTACTTTCTTTTTTTATAGTGATTATTGGTACTTGAATTTTTATACTTTCCTCCTTTATGAGAACTACCTTTCCCACTTTTGTAATGACCACTTTGAGCTTCAATGTTACCTCCTAGAACCAAGAAGAATAGACTAAACAAAACGACTAATTTTTTCATAATTTTTATTTTTAAATTGATTTAATAATTCAAACTTAAACCTATTAAAAACCAGTATTTTACGGAAAACCATAATCCTTTAATTTTTTTATATTTCAACAATAAAAAAGCCCCCGAAGGAGCTTGAAAAATTTATAATAGAACTATAATGAGATTTAGATAATCCCCATATCTTTTGTAATAGAAACTAAGTGTACCGTATTATTGGCTTTAAAAAAATCTTTGAGTTTAGAAAGTCTTTTTTCTATAGCACTTTTACTGTTTGGTTTAATATCTGAGTTTTTAAAAATGTCTATGATTTCATCTTGCGAAGTACCGGCAGATAAATATTTTAGAATTTTAATATCAACATCATCGATTTCGTAGTTGTTTTTTTCTTGCAACGCCGAAGCAACTTCCGGGGAAATATATTTCTGTTTGGAACTATAAATTAAATGAATAGCTTTTTTTAACTCTTCAATACTGTTGAGGCCTTTTAATACAAAAGCGTCAACTCCTGCAATATCAAACAGTGATTTAATTCGGTAATTTTTATCCTCTACAGAATACGCTATGATTTTAATGTCAGGCTGTAAGGCACGAACTTTTTTAACCAGTTCATCGCCATTGGTGATTTCTGCTTTTCGGTGATCAGGTTTGAATGAAAGATCACTAATCAATAAATCGTAGGGTTCATTTTGATTAATTGCGGCACGTATTTTTAGAAACGCTTCATCACAAAATTTGGAATGTTGAAAATAAACAATATTCAAATCTTTTAATACTTGTTCAATTCCCAAATTCATAGTGTCAAGGTCTTCAGCTATTAATACTTTTTTAAACATATAAAATTAATTTAAGGCATGGATATTTTTACTTTAAAACCTCTATCAGGTTCGCTTTCAAAAGTAATGGTTCCTTTTATGGATAGAATACGGTTTTCCATATTTTGCAGCCCATTTTTTATGATTTTATTTTGATCGCATCCTTTTCCATTATCGCTATACTCTATAAATAATTTTTTTTGAGTGCTGTCAAATTTTATAACTACTACCGAAGCTCCACTGTGTTTTTTCATATTTACCATCAATTCTTGTAAAATCCGATAAGTGGTTACCTTTTTTATTTCATCAATATCATCCCAATTTACTTTTTCGATGCCATTAATAATGACATTTCGGGTGGCATTGTTATAAGTTGAAAGTGTTTCTCTTAGGTTGTCCGAATAATTTGTTCCGGTATCAATATTATTATTCTCCCTCGAAATTCCGCGGACACGTGTATATATTTGATCCAGTTTTTGAATGAGAGTCTCTTTTTTATTTTCATTTTCTAATGGCTGCGTTTGAGTAAATGTCATGGCATTAAAAACATCATTTGCAAGTTCATCATGAATATCTTTGGCAATTCTGGTTTCGGTGTCGTAGGCTGTTTTTATTTTTTCGATTCTATTTCGGTTTTGGTAAAATTTCCTTAAGTATAGCAATAAAAGACAAAGGGATATAATTCCGATTATAAAAAATATTCTTTGGTATTTAGCTTCCTGAAGCGATAATAAATTTTCTGATTTTTCTAAACGAAGTTTTTGGTTTTCATCCTTTTCTTTTTTAGAATCGTATTTAATCCTGGCAAACTTATTTTTATAGTTGTTTCGAATTTTAATGATGCTGTCATTTAATTCAATATATTTCTGAGCATATTTAGTGTCAGAATCATTAGAAATTAAAAAACTTAGCGCTTTCAGGCGCTCATCAATGCTATTAGATTTAGTGGCAATCTGATAAGCATTTTGTGCATATTGATTTGATTTTTTACGATCAGTTTCCGAAAAATATTCGGATAAGTGAAGATAACTTTCGATGCTTCCGTAAGAATCATCTGCTTGTTTCCTTAGTTCAAGGCCATCATTAATTAACTGAAGACCTTTCTCATTCATTCCTTTTTTGAAATAAGCAAAACCCAGATTATCGATACGTCTGGCTTTGTTTTTTATAAATAAAGGGTCATCTAATGTTTTCTTATCTAAAATTGATTCTAAAAGAGTTATCGCCTTGTCATATTTTTTTTGTTTGATGTAAACGACAGCAATGTTATTTAGAGGAGCTTGTTTTATGACTGTACCTGAAACATTTCTTATTGCTTCTTTATAATAATAAATAGCATCATCATATATCGAAAGTTCTTTATCGGCAATTCCGAAGTAATTATTAATGGTTGCACTGTAGTTATAATCATTTTTTACAAAGGGCAATGCCTCTGTTAAAGTTTCTTTACTTCCATAATAATCTCCATTTATTTGCTGTATAGAAGCCATTTGAATTAGGCTGTAAGCAATATTGGAGCTGTCTCTTAAAGATTCAAATAATATTTTTGATTTATTAAAATAATAAAAAGCACTATTGAAGTTTTTATTTTGAAGATTGTTTAGCGCTTTTTCCTGTAAAAATGAAGCTTCTTTTTTAATGAAATTCGGTTTAACCGAAATTGTTGTTTTTTCTTTACAGGAAAAGAAAAACATAAAAATAAGTAAACTAAAAAACGGGGAACGTAGCATAAAAGTTACTTTCCCCGAAATTAGTAATTAATTGCAGATTATCTACCTTAACTAATTATTTTTTTGGTGGATTAATAGGAATAGGTTCATCTCCAGGTCCTTCATCTTCACCACTTGCTTGTATAGTGTCTTTAAGATTGTTGTTTTTTTTGATCTCTGTTTTTTTGTCAGTTGTTTCATATTCGCCTGCTGTGCAAGAAAATAATGTTGTACTCAATAATGCAAATGTTCCCAATATGATTAATTTTTTCATCGTGATAAAATTTAAAAAATGATATAGGTATGGCCGTCCGGATTCTGTCCGGATCTTGATAAAACAATACCTGTAGAGGTTGGGAAGTGAAGTGCGTAGAACAGTAAGAAGTTATTTATACTTCCCGGATAAACTCCGTCTTACGGTTTTCCGCACTTTTAATTGAACTAGTTTTGTACATTTGTTTTAACCTGCAGATTAAACCGGTAACTAATTCTGAGACAAAGAAATGGCAGTTTTATTGGGATGTATTAATGTAATTCCGATATTTCTGGTATTTCTGATGTATTCCGAAAAACTCCTGAAAATTCTAATAAATTCTGATGCGTATGGAAAACTTTACTATTGATGATTATAAATTGGCAATACAAACAAAATTCAAAAACGATAATTTTTTGATTCATTCCATTGATCCTAAACCTGCGAAATTGAGAGACGTTTGTTTAGACATTTTGCGTAATTGCTTAAATAAAAAAGATGAAATTATCTTTAAATGGTTTTTCAAACCTACAGAAGATTTAAAATTAGAAAAGGCTATTGTCAATTGTGAGGTTAGTAAATTTAAACCTATAATATCTTTTTTGAAAGGTGGTAATACAGAAGATAGAGAGAGAATAGAAATGGCCGCGATTTTAGTGGATCAAAAACCAAGACCATTTCTGAAATTTAAGAATGGAGGAACAGAAAGTGAATCTTTTGAAAATGAAGAGGTGGATGATGAAATAGCAAATGTAGAAAAGACAAATAATAGAGGGACTGTTGATAATGATCAAGACGTGAGGAGTGAAAAAGTAAACGATAAGGCGGATGAAGAGAATAAAATACCAAAAAGTTTTATTGGTATTGCTCCAAAGATTACTAATAAAAAGCACATCGTTTTATTGACAGGTATATTTGCTGTGATTGGAGGATTTATAATATGGGATTATAAAAACGAAGGGGATTGTATGGTTTGGAATAAAGATCATTATGAAGTGGTATCCTGTGATATGGTTTCAAATAAAATGTTTTTAGTAAGCCCGATAGTAACCAAAAAGGAAGAGAGTATAATTTCTAACTTTAAAAAAATTAAGGTTTGCGATACCACAAGTTTTTTCAAAATGGGAAAACCTTGTGTCTGGTATGGTAAATCTTTTGATGGAAGTTATGATTGTTTTACAGCTCCTGGGTTACATCCCGAAACGGGGAAAACATTAAAACCAATTACAGGGTATATTGTAAAGAAACATATATTGAAAAATAAGGAAGAATAAAATCAAGAATTATATTATAAATTGAGACTTCAGATATACATTTTATAATACATCTGAAGTCTCTAATTTAATTATGAAATCCTTAAGCCCGTTGTGATTGCAAATCTATTCCATGAATTGATGGTAATGATTGCCAGGATAATTTCCGCTAGATACTTTTCATCAAAAAGATTGGCAGCATTCTGGTATACTTCATCAGAAACATGATTGCCGATTAATGTTACTTCTTCAGTTAAGGCAAAGATTGCTTTTTCTTCTTCGGTGTAAATATCAGCTTCACGCCATGCGCTTATTAGATAAATACGCTGTTCGGTTTCTCCATATTTTCTGGCATCTGCTGTATGCATATTGATACAGAAAGCACAACCATTTATTTGCGAGGCTCTGATTTTGATAAGTTCTTTATGAGTAGGAGTCAATGAGGTTTTAGAAATATAACCTTCTAAATTCATAAGTGCTTGATAAGCTTCTGGAGCAACTGTTGGGATAACGATTCTTGGTTTCATTTTACTTGTATTTAAAGTTGAAAACAAAGTTCAGGGAATCATATTGTAAAAAACTTGATCTACTTCAAGAAATGAATTTATACTTTTCCGGCTCTTATTTTACTCATAAATTCAGCAGAGAAATCAAGATAGGAGGCAAGCATATATTGAGGTACGCGCTGTACAAATTCCAGATTTTGGTTTTTAAAATGGTTATATCGTTCTTCTGCCGACATAGTAAATAAGAATTTAATCCGCATTTGTGCGGCTCCGAATGTTTTTTGAGAAATAATTCTAAAGTATCTTTCAAGCTTTGGAATCTGAATCAATATAGCTTCTAGAATAGGTTTATCAATAGCTATGATTTCAGAATTTTCAACAGCCTGTATATAAAAATTGGACGATGTATGGTTGTGATAACTTAAATAGTCAGTAATCCACCAGTTTTCAATTCCAAATTGTATGGTCTGTTCACTTCCTTTAGAATTAATAATATATTGTCGCATGCAGCCTTTTGTTATAAAATACATAGTGCCGCAAACTTGGCCTTCTTGCAATACATGCTCTTTCTTTTTTATTTTAGAAATATTTAGAAACGACTCTAAAGTGTTAATTTCCGAAGCTTCTAAGATTATAAATTTTTCGATATGTTTTAAAAGAGTTGTATACATCAAAAGAATATTTGGTTCTGTACAAATGTACTTAATTTCTAAAAAGAGATTCTTTGAAATATATCTAAAAGCAAAAAGCCCGGTCTTTCGACTGGGCTTTTATATA
>JBDTRA010000089.1:0-20385 GCA_039931915.1 Flavobacterium sp.
TTAGGATTTTTTTTATGGCATAGAATACAAAAAAATCCTAATTCCAATATTTAAGATTATTGGAATTTGGATTTTTTTGTGTTGTTATTTATTTTAAGATTAGTCTAAAATAAAACTCACGCTTACATTTGCAGTAATCTCGATTTCTCCAATCGCTAAAGTTTCGTTTGAAGCGCCAGCATCAGCTGATTCTTTCATTCTCATTCCTGCATACATAGGCTGCGGTTGATAGATTTGTGAATTATCAGAAATAGTGATTGCTTTACCAATTTTTTGTCCTAAAACCGAAACATAGTCTTCTGCTTTTGATTTTGCATCTTTAATAGCCAATTTTCTTGCCTCAGATTGATGCTGGGCTAATTTAGATGATTCAAAAGAAACTTTGTCGATACGATTAATTCCCTGTTGGACTAAACCTTCCATCAACTCATCATATTTCGATAAATCTTTCACCATAATTTCTACAGTTTGTACTGCATTATAGCTTGTTTTCTTTTTTTCATAATCATATTGCGGATTCAATGAAACTTGTTTTGTCCTGAAATCAGCTGTTGGAATATTCATTTTCTTGATGAATTTCAAGACTGCATCCATTTTTTCGTCATTTTGCTTTTTGACGTCTTTAGCATTATTTCCTTTTGTTTCAACTGTTGCTGAAATTGATACCTGATCAGGTGCTACTTTTACTTTTCCTTCCCCATTTACATTAATTTGAGGAATTTGCTTAGTCTCCTGGCCATAAGACATAGTCATAAACATGATTGTTATAAATAATACTAGTTTTTTCATTTTTGTTATATTTTAGATTGTTTGATAATGGCTTTTCAAAATTTATGCCAGCATTACAATTTTCCCAATTTTGCCATTCCAAAAAGTATCAAAATTAGAATTGCCAACAAAATAACCAATAAAGTGTGATCCATAAACAACGAAGGTTCTTTTATCAAAGTGATTAAATACCCTCCTATAGCGCCACCAAAGTGAGCAGTATGTCCAATATTATCATTTTTGGCTTTCATACCATAAATAGAATACAATAAATATAAAATTGCGAAAAGATATCCTGGAATCCAAATAAATCCATATAATCCTATTTCTTTATCTGGTTGTAGCAATATTGCAGAATATAAAATACCTGTTACCGCTCCAGAAGCACCAACGGCTCTATAGCTATAATCATTTTTATGAAACAGCATCGTCAGCAAACTGCCGAAAATTAAACTGCCGAAATAAATCAAGACAAATGAAATAGTTCCTAAAAATTGGATAACATCAGGAGCAAAAAACCAAAGTGTCAGCATATTAAACGCTAAATGCATTATATCTGCATGCAGGAAACCTGATGAGAGCATTCTGATCTGCTCGCCGGAACGAATGCTTCCAACATGAAATTCGTATTTTCTAAAAAAAGCAAGATCGTTAAAACCTTTATAACTAATGAGCGCATTGGCAACAATAATCCCTATTAAAATGGTATTCATAAATTTTATTTATTTGAGATGTAAATATAATCAATCCTGCAAGATAACTTTCAAACTCTCCAAAACATATGGCGTTATTCATTTTTGCTATATATTTGTAAAAAAAAAGTTAGATGCAATTTCTTGTTTATATTTTAGCTTACCCGATCCTTTGGTTTATTTCAATACTTCCTTTTCGAATATTTTATTGGTTTTCAGATTGTGTTTTTTTTCTGGTATATCATGTTTTAAACTACCGCAAAAAAGTAGTTCGTAAAAACCTGGCTCTTGCATTACCACATTTAAACGATACAGAACGAAAGGTTATAGAGAAAAAATTCTATCAGCATATGTGTGATATGTTTTTGGAAATGATAAAGACAATGAATATTTCTCCTGAAGAAATGGATAAAAGATTTACTGTTACTAATATCGAAGTATTGAAGGGTTATGAAGAAACAGGCAAAAGTATTGTTTTATTTGCTTCTCATTATGCGAGTTGGGAATGGCTTCTGAGCCTTACTAAAAAATTAAAATTCAGGGCAATTGGTGTTTATAAAAAAATTGCCAATCCTTATTTTGATAAATTAGTTCGAAAAATACGTTCGAAATATGGAACCGAATTGGTTGAAACCAAAAAAACTATTCCGTTAATGGCACAAAATCAACGAGACGGAATCTTAAGTTTATATGGTTTGGCGAGTGACCAATCGCCAAAAATGGATCGGATTTTTCATTCCAAAACATTTATGGGTATTGAAGTTCCTGTTCATACAGGGGCTGAAATGCTTGCCAAAAAATATGATTTAAGTGTTTTGTTTATTAAAGTAAAAAAAATAAAAAGAGGGTATTATGAAGCAACAATAGTTCCGATTTGTGATAATCCAAATGATTATGAAAATTTTGAAATTACTGAAATGTATTTGAAAGAAGTTGAAAAACAAATTCTTGAAGCACCCGAATATTATTTATGGACGCATAAAAGATGGAAACACAGAAAATAAAAAAAGCCCAAAAAGAAATTTTTCTTTTTGGGCTTTTAAATGATTAAGAATCTTTTATCAGATAGATTCCATCTTCTTTAATTTCTATTAGCTTATCCTTATAAAGAGCTCCAATTGCCTTTTTGAAAGTTTTTTTACTCATTTTCAATACCGTTTTAATGTCTTCGGGATGTGAGTTATCATTTAAACGTAAAAAACCTCGATTCGCTCTTAATTCATCCAGGATTTTCTCCGCATTAGGCTCAATACTCTCATAACCCTGTATTTGCAAAGCAACATCTATTTTATTATCAGGACGAATATTTTTTATGTAACCGCGCATCCTGTCTCCGGTTCTTATTGCATCATCATAAACTTCGTCTTTATACAATAGGCCTTTATGCTGTTCATTGATGATTACATTGATTCCTAATTCGGTAATATGCGAAACGATTAAATCAACTTCTTCCCCTTTTTCAACTGTAAGCTGATCGTTCTTTAAAAATTGGTTCAATTTACTGGAAGCCACCAAACGATTGGTTTTTTCATCCATATAAAGGTAAACCAAATAACGTTTTCCTTTTTCCATTGGACGGGCCTGTTCTTTAAACGGAACCAAGATATCTTTTTCCATTCCCCAATCCATAAAGGCACCAACCTGATTGATATAATTTACTCTCAATAAAGCAAATTCATTCAATAAAATATAAGGTTCAAGTGTTGTAGCAACTGGTCTTTGTTCATGGTCCAAATAAACAAAAACAACGAGTTCTTCGCCTATTTCAAATTCATTTGGAACGTATTTATTTGGTAGTAATATATCATGAATTCCTTCAGGATCTTTTTCGGGATCTCCTAAAAATAATCCAACTTTGGTATCTCGTAATATTGTAAGCGTATTGTATTTTCCTATTTCAATCATATTCTTAAGGTTCTGAGCTGATAAGCAACTAAGTTTTCTAAGCCACAAAGGTACGAAGTTTGAAAATGGTAAGCAGAAAAATGTTTTGTATAAAAAAGCCAGGAAACATCTTTTAAAGGATTTATTCTTTTTTAATTAAATTTGATAATCTTAATCAATTCCAAATCAAATGAAAAAAAATGCTTTTTATTTCGTTTTTATCTTTTTACTCTTTTCTCAAATAACAATTTCGCAAGTTGCCGAAGATCCTGAAATAAAAAAAATGATTATAGAAGTTAAAGCTGATAATCTGGAAGCAACAGTGAGAAAATTAGTTTCTTTTGGTACCAGACATACTTTGAGTGATACAAAGAGTAAAACTAAAGGAATTGGTGCTGCACAGAAATGGGTAAAATCTGAATTTGATAAATATGCTTTGGAATCTAACGGAAGATTAACTTCAATCATTGACTACTTTACAGTTAAAGCTGATGGAAAGCGTATTACAGCGGATAGCCAGCTTGGTAATGTAATGGCAACTTTAAAAGGAACAGATCCTGATGATAATCGAATTCTTATTATTAGCGGACATCTGGATTCACGTGTTAGCAATGTACTGAATATAAAATCTGACGCACCAGGTGCAAATGATGACGCATCCGGGGTCTCTGCAGTGATGGAACTGGCTAAAATTATGAGTAAAAGATCTTTTCCCTGTACCATTATTTTTGTCGCAGTAACCGGTGAAGAACAAGGACTTTATGGCTCCAGACATCTTGCCGAATTAGCTAAAGAATCTAATTGGAATATTATTGTCATGCTGAATAACGATATGATCGGGAATAGTTTATCCAGCGGAACAAATTTAAGGGATAACACTCAGGTCAGAATTTTTAGTGAAGCCATTCCGTATTTAGAAACTGAAGATGAAGGTAAAATACGCAAGGCAACAAATCGCGACAATGATAGCCCTTCAAGATTATTGGCGCGTTATATTAAAACAGTCACAGAACAATATGTTGATAATTTAAAAGTAAAATTAGTATATCGAAATGATCGTTTTTTACGTAGTGGAGATCACACTCCGTTTAGTCAAAATGGTTTTACTGCGGTTCGTTTTTGTGAAATGAACGAAAATTTTGAACATCAGCATCAGGATTTAAGAACTGAAAATAATATTAAGTTTGGTGATCTTCCTGAATTTATGGATTTTGATTATTTAAGAAAAAATACCTGTGCCAATTTAGCAACTTTGGCCAATTTAGCATGGTCTCCAAAAACACCGGTTAACGTTGGCATAGAAGTTAAAAATCTTTCCAATTATTCAGCATTAGTCTGGAGTGCTCCGGATGAGAAAGTACAATATGGTTATCAGATTTTGATAAGGGAAACTTCTTCTCCCAATTGGGAAAAAACATTTTTTGTTAAAGATACTAAAGCAGAAATACCTTATTCTAAAGATAATTATTTCTTTGCAGTACAAACAGTTGATGGTTTAGGGCATACGAGCTTGCCTGTATTTCCAATTCCGATTCGTTAGAGTTGATAAAAAAGTGCCTGATGCGGCACTTTTTATACTTGTCTTTTATTAAATCAATTCCCTGAAGTATTGTTTTAAAATGACGTCATTTTCAGAAGTCGGAGTAAAAATTTCTAAAATATTTGGAGCATTATTTATTTCATAAAATGAAGTTATACTTTTTTCTAATGAAGGTAAATCTGTTGCAGTAAAATAATTCATTTGATACATTTTTGCTAAATGCTCAGCAGTTAAATGATGGGAAGTTTCAAAATAAGTATTAAAAACCGGCTTCTCTTCATGTCCCGGTAAAATTCTAAAGATCCCTCCTCCTCCATTATTTATCAAAATAATTTTGAAGTTTTTGGGAATATAAGAATTCCATAGCCCATTACTGTCATATAAAAAGCTAATGTCACCTGTAATAAAAACGTTTTGTTTTCCGCTTGCAACTGCAGCACCAATAGCTGTCGATGTACTTCCGTCAATTCCGCTTGTTCCTCTGTTGCAAAAAACTTCTATAGAAGAATCAATATCAATCAGTTGTGCATATCGAATAGCAGAACTATTACTAATTTGTAATTGAGAATTTTTCGGTAAAGATTCAATTACTTTTTCAAAAACCTTGAAATCTGAAAATTGAACTTTATCTAAATATTCCTGTCTTCTGATTTTTCTTAAATTATAAATTTTATCAATTTTAGAAAAATAATCGCTTTCAACAGCAGTTGTTTTCAAAAATAGAGTCTTGAAAAAATCATTCGGCTGCATTACAAAATGTTTTGTCAAGGCATCAAAAGTATCATAAGCACGCAAAGTATCAATATGCCAATGGTGTTGGGGTTTGTATTTTCGCAAAAATGCCTTGATTCGTTTAGAGACAATCATTCCTCCAAATGTTACCAGGATTTCAGGTTGAAATACTTTAAAATCAACATCTTCAAAAGGAGTAATTAAAGTATCAATGCTATTAATAAAACCAGGATGATGTAAGTTAGACGTCGTTTCTGTGAGTACGACAACTGATGGATCATTTGCCAGATTTTCTACAATCTGATCATCAATTACATTTGCTTCATTTACACCAACTAAAACAAGTTTACTTTTCGCTGAATTCCAAATAGAAACAAAATTTTCAAAATTTTCAATGGTGTTAGTTTCTAATGGTGATTCTAAATTTGTGATTTTTGAATTTACCGAAAGAGCTTCAACTGTTTCATATAAAGGCTCTTCAAAAGGTGCATTAATATGAACAGGTCCTTTTTGAAGAATCGCTGTATCAATAGCCTTATTAATTTTTAAATCATTTCCTTCAGAAGCTTCTTCAGTTAAATTGGCATTAAAAACCGAATGATTTTCATAAACATTTTGTTGACGGATCGTCTGACCGTCTCCAATATCTATTTTACTTTGCGGGCGATCTGCCGAGATAACAATTAACGGAATCTGACTGTAAAATGCCTCCGCAACTGCAGGATAATAATTCAATAATGCTGATCCTGAAGTACAGACAATTGCTGTTGGAAATTTGGTTTGCTGGGCAATTCCTAATGCAAAAAAAGCCGCACAACGCTCATCTGCAATGCTGTAACAATTAAAATTAGAATTTTGTGCAAAACCTATGGTTAAAGGTGCGTTTCTTGATCCCGGAGAAATTATAATGTTGGTGATTCCTTTTGCTGAACAAATTTCGATAATGCTTTGAGCAAGCGGTATTTTGGGGTAAATCATTCGTTATGGTATATTATTTTTTAAAGAAAATTATAAATTTCCTATACTACAAAGTTACAAACTTCACCTCATAAACAGGAAAGATATTAAGTCTCTTTTTCTAAAAAGAGAATATATTTGTAAAAGCAAATTTCGAACAAAATAAACTTCATATTCATTTAACCATCTTATAAAATATGACAAATTTAATGATACGACCTGCAAAACCGGGAGATTTAGAAAAAATTCTTGAGATTGTTAATCATTCCATTTTACACACCACTTCAAACTACAATTATGATATTCAGACTTTGGAAGTACAGACAAAGTGGTTTGAGGATAAAAAAGCTAAAAACATGCCTGTTATTGTTGCCGATTCAGATGGTGAAGTTGTTGGTTTTGGGAGTTATGGACAATTCAGGGAGAAAATTGGTTACCAGTATAGTGTTGAACATTCTGTTTATGTAGTTGATAATGTAATTGGAAAAGGAGTTGGTACTAAATTATTAACCGAATTAATTAAATTAGCTAAACAACAAGGCTTACATGTGATGATTGGCGCAATAGATGCCAGCAATACAGGAAGTATTGCTTTTCATGAAAAATTTGGTTTTGTAACAACAGGAACTATTCGTGAAGTTGGATACAAGTTTGATCATTGGCTGGATCTGGTGTTTATGCAGCTAATACTGAAGTAAACTTCCTTTGATTAAAAGCTTGCCAATTATTATTTTTTTGAAAACAGATACTGGCACGAAGCGAACAGACGAAGCAAATAGCTTTAAAAAAAAATCCACAAATTGATATATTAAATACAAATTTGTGGAGTTTTTGGTTTAGATAGTCTGCTATTAACTTTTTATCCAATTGATAATTTCCGGATCAGTCGGCAATGTTTTTGGTTTAATTACTTTTACCAATTCGCCTTTTTCGTTGATTAGGTATTTTTGAAAATTCCATTCTACTTCAGAATCCTCTAAACCGTTTTTAGATTTTTGAGTCAGGAATTTATATACTTCACAAATATCATCGCCTTTTACAGAAACCTTTTCCATCATTGGAAAAGTTACTCCATAATTTTGCTGACAAAAAGCACCAATTTCTGCATTTGTTCCTGGCTCCTGAGAAGCAAAATTGTTCGCTGGAAAACCAACAATCACAAAACCTTTGTCTTTATATTCTTTGTAAATGGCTTCAAGGTCTTTATATTGAGGTGTCAATCCACATTTTGAAGCAGTGTTTACGATCATTACTTTTTTACCTTTTAAAGAAGCAAAATCAAAAGGATTACCTGATAAATCTTCTACTTTATACTGATAAATAGTTTCTTTTGTCATAACCTTATCAATTTTAGCTGTTTTTGTTTTATTCGTTTGTGCTTGATTTTGGCAGCTACATAAAAATAGAATACCATAAGACAGAAATAATAATCTTTTCATCGTTTTAAATTTTTATAAAATTAATCAAAATCGGTTTTATAAGGAGCTTTTGTCTGTGTTATTTTTATTAAACATAAGTTAAATAAAGAAGCCTAACGTTAATCAGGCGTTAGGCTTCAACCATACAAAACAAATCAAACCATGTATTAGTTTTCTCTTTTCTTCGTATTTGATCAAATAGTTGATGCTTTGGTTTATAGGAAAAATTATTTTTTATGTCCGGACAACTTACTTTGAGCAATCTCCAATAGTGGTATTTAAATGGATATTCCTGATTTCATTAATCTGCATGACGACATAAAAACATATTTTCGATTGGAAGCCCGAAGACATCAACTATTGATCCCTCATTAATTGGCTGTACTCTGCCTTATAATTTTAAATGCTAATATTGATACTTTTTACTTTTTTTCAAGCAAACGAATGTAAGATTTTTGCTATATAAATTTATGTACGTAAAAGATTGTATTTTGGTTTTAAAAAATCAGAAAAAAATTAATTATTTTTAAGAACCCTTATTTTGTAAGGCTTTTGGCGCATAAAAAAGATAAAAAATTTCAAAAAAATAAATTATCTCTAACTCAGATATTTCATACACATATGTTCATTAATTAGGAATGTATATGTTTGCAGAAGCAAAAACCAAAATCAATATGAGTCAGGAAGAATTATTAGTTTTAATTTATAAGAAAGATGAAAAGGCTTTTACACATTTATACGATATGTATTCTAAAAGTTTATTTTCTGTAATTAATGTTCTTGTAAAAAACAGAGAAGAAGCTGAAGATGTGCTGCAGGAAGTATTTGTGAAAATTTGGAAAAACATTGATTCCTATCACGAAAGCAAAGGCAGGTTTTATACCTGGATCCTTAATATCGCCCGAAATACATCGATTGATAAATTACGTTCTAAAAATTTTAATAATAGTCAAAAAAACCTAAGCTCAGATAATTTCGTACATCTATTGGACGACAGCAATAAGCTGAACAATAAAATTGATACAATTGGAATTCAGGAGTTTGTAAAAAAACTAAAACCAAAATGTATTGAAATTATTGATTTGTTATTCTTTAAAGGATATACACAACAAGAAGCGTCCGAAGCATTAGCTATTCCTTTGGGAACAGTAAAGACACAAAACAGAAATTGTATTAATGATTTACGTAATTATTTGAAAATCTAATGGAAGCAAAAGACTATATTGAATCAGGTATTTTAGAACTTTATGTATACGGATTACTGAGTGAAGACGAAAACATTGAAGTTGCCAAAATGGCAAAAAACAATCCCGAAATTGACAACGAAATAATTTCTATAGAGAAAGCGATTGTAGCACTGTCCTCAAGTTTTTCGCCCTTTCATTCAGTAGCCAATTATGAAAAAATTAAAGCTAGACTTGAACTGAAATACGGTAAGGTTATCGAAATCAAACCAGCCTCACGTTGGTCTGAATATACTGGCTGGGCTGCTGCCGTATTATTACTCCTAGGTGTTGGCTATCAGACCTTACAGTTAAATGAAACCAAACAGGCTATTTCAACTATAGGCACACAAAAAAATAAAGTTGAAAGAGAGTATGCTTATTTAGGAGAAAAAAACAAAGCTGTCGAAAAAAGCCTGACCATTGTTAGAGATATTAAAAATACAGGTGTAACACTGGGGGGGCAAACGGTTTCTCCACAATCATTTGCAAAAGTATATTGGAATAAGGAAACCAAAACTACTTATATCGATGCCGCAGGCTTGCCTAAACCCCCAAAAGGAATGGTTTATCAGGTATGGGCACTTAAATTAAGCCCTACCCTGACTCCAACAAGTATTGGTCTATTAAGTGATTTTGAAAAAAATGACCAAAAAATATTTGCAGTAGACCAAACTGTTTATGCTGAAGCTTTTGGTATTACATTAGAACCTGAAGGAGGAAGCCTTACTCCTACAATGGAACAATTATATACTTTAGGAAAAGTTTAATTTTTAGCACTTCAAATTATCCTATTTTAAAGAGACTCTATTTTCACAATTTGAGTCTCTTTTTTTATTTGCAAATTTTACTATAGCGTTCTGATTAAATTCCAAATATTACCCTTCTCTATTCTAATCTCCAGACTGATTATTTCATATTTTTTGAATTTAAAAATATATAATGAATTATTCTTACAATATATTTTTTTTGAAATAAATTAGAATTTTAAATTATATCTGGATTTTATTGTTTCAAAAAAAAACGGGGCATATGGATGCTTAATCGCTATAAATAATCGAAATAAGCTCGTATTAATTTAAAAAGGCTGGTAAAATTATAATTATTTTGTGAAAATAATTAAAATAAGATTTATTTCGTTTAAATTTGTGCAATCGATTACATAAAACCACAATCGTAAAAAATTAACTTAAACAATTAAACAAAAATTTAAAATGAGAAAAAAATTCCCCTTATTCTTTTTCCTGCTAAGTTTATCGAGCGTTTTTGCGCAAAATTATTACATGTCAGTTCCTGAAGGTTTTGGTGCTGCAGCAACCGGAGGTGGAACCCCTACAGTTTCGAATACTGTAACGGTATCAACTTATACGGCTTTAAAAAATGCACTAAACTCAACTACAACTGCTAATTCAGTAATTTTAGTTTCCGGAACTATTGATTGTGTTTATACTAGTGTATTATTGAACAATAAAACCATTATTGGATTACCCGGAGCAATACTTAGAAACACTCAGATAACAGTTGGTGATTCTCCAACTTCTGCTGCTAATTCAGGAACTCTTTATATAAAACCAGGTTCTAATAATGTTATTATAAGAAATCTTATTTTTCAAGGGCCAGGCGCTTACGATGTTGATGGTCGCGATAATCTTACCAATGAAGGTACCAATGTTTGGGTGGATCACTGCGAGTTTCAGGATGGAATGGACGGTAATTTTGACAACAAAGGTGATGCAGATAATGTAACCATTTCATGGTGTAAATTTACCTATTTAAAAGCACCAACAGCTGGTGGATCAGGAGGTTCTGCTGATCACCGTTTTACGGATTTAGTGGGTTCAGGAATTGATGATTTCCCAACAACAGATTCAAATGGAAGATATAGTATTACCTTTAAAAACTGCTATTGGGCAGAAGGCTGCAAAGCCAGAATGCCAAGAGCCAGAAATGCTGAATTACATATATTAAATTGTTATTATAACACATCTGTTTCAGGAGCTACCGCTGTTGGTCTGGGTGCAGGAAACAAAGGTACAACTTGTTATGTAGAAGGCTGTAATTTTGCACAAATAAGTACTATTTCCAGTCCTGTTTCAGAAGGTTCAGGAACTGTTGGAGTAAAATTTGATGGCTGCATTAAAGGAACACCAACTTCTACATCTGTTACAGGACTGGACGCTGGAACGGCACCTGCAAAACCAACTTATACTTACACTGTATTACCTATTGGTGATGTAGCGACTTATATCCCAAATGCAACTTGCGGAGCAGGAGCTACACTTCAGGTTACTTCAGCTGGTGTAATCTCTACAAGCTGCAGTAATTTAGGGGTTAATGATAATATATCTGATTTAGAACTTAAATACTATCCGACAGCTATTGATAATATATTAAATATCGAATTTTCAAGTATTGAAAATGGTACTTCTATTGTAGATGTATTTTCTTCGAATGGTTCTAAAGTTTATACTACTTCAAAAAGTGTTACCGCTAACGAAAAACTAGAATTAAATATTGGAAGTCTTGCTAAAGGTGTTTATATCTGTAAAGTACAAATTGAAAATAGAATTAAAACTTTCAAGGTTATAAAAAATTAGTTTTAGTATCTACACATAAGATTTAAAATAAAAAAACAGTAGTAGACCAGGTTTACTACTGTTTTTTATTTTATAGTCCTTCGTGTAAATTTGTAAGTCTGTGATTGTGATAATCTTTTCCTGCCAAAACTTCTGATCCAAAAATCCTAATTATTATAAAAATAAAGGAGGAGAATTTTCCAAATATGATTAATTGCAAAAAAAACAAAAATTGAAACTGCACTGCATACAGAATATCCAGCATTAATTTTTTCCTTATTGAAAGATTAGGTCAAAAAAAAGGGCTATGAAATCATAACACTTTTCTGTCTTTAATACGAACTTTTCATCTTTTCTTTTATAGCATCTAAACACAAATTATTGATACTGCCTTCGTGTGTATGTTTTGTTTCTTTTGGAGATTGATATGTTCCCGCTTCCAACTGTTCTGCAACAGCTTTGTAAGCATCCCGAAAAGGCATTCCAGCCACAACCATTTCGTTTAAAGTATCAACCGTAAACAGGTAATCGTATTTTTTATCTTCCAGAATATGATTTTTTACAGTAATATCTTTTATAGAAAAAATGGCAATATCAAGACAAGCTTTTAAGTTTTGTATTGCTGGAAATAAACCTTCTTTTAACAATTGTAAATCTCTGTGGTAACCACTTGGAAGATTGTTTGTAATTAAAGTAATTTCGTAAGGAAGCGCTTGAATTTTATTGCATTTTCCTCTGATCAATTCAAATACATCAGGGTTTTTCTTGTGAGGCATAATACTCGAACCTGTGGTAAGATGTGCCGGCAAGCCAATAAAATTAAAGTTCTGACTCATATACAAACAAACATCCATTGCAAATTTTGATAATGTTGCCGCAACACTGCTCATGGCGAAAGCAACAGTTTTCTCAGCTTTGCCTCTGCTCATCTGTGCAGCAACAGCATTGAATTTTAATGTTTCAAAACCTAATTCCTGAGTGGTAAATGTTCTGTTGATAGGAAAAGAACTTCCGTAACCGGCTGCAGAACCAAGCGGATTCTGATCTACAATTTTTGCTGCAGCATTCAGCATTGTGATGTCGTCAATCAAACTTTCAGCATAAGCAGAAAACCACATTCCGAAGGAGGATGGCATAGCGATTTGCAAATGTGTATAACCTGGCAATAATATATTTTGATGTTTCTCTGCTGATTCCATCAACAAGTCAAAAAGAGTTTTTACCTGCTCTTTTAAAGCTTTTACTTCATCTTTTAAATACAAATGAACATCAACTAAAACCTGATCGTTACGAGAACGTGCGGTGTGGATTTTTTTTCCGGCATCGCCTAATTTGACTGTAAGTAAATATTCGATTTTGGAATGTACATCTTCAAAACTGTCTTCAATTTCAAAATTTCCGATAACAATGTCAGCAATAATATCGTTTAAGGCATCAACTAAAGAAGTCGTTTCTTCTGAAGTCAATAATCCAATCTGACCAAGCATTTTGGCGTGCGCAATTGAACCTAAAGCATCATATTTTGCGAGAACCAAATCAAGTTCACGATCGTTTCCAACAGTGAAATGTTCGATTTGCTTGTCGGTTGGTATTCCTTTTTCCCAAAGTTTCATAAGATATGTGTTTTTTGTTTCACAGAGTTTCTCAAAAGAAGCTCAAAGATTCACAAAGTTTTTATTTTATTGTAATGTTTCTTAATTTTCGAATGTCCTAGCCCCGATAGAAGCGATATCCTTTTGTTTTTTTCTTTAAAAAAATAAAAGATTTAGCGGATAGCGGGATTAGCTCCTAATCCTTCGGCTTCGCTCAGGATGATATTTATAATTTAAAGAAATCAGTCAATATTTTGATATACAACCCTACTCCTTCTTCAATTTCGTTGATAAAAATAAATTCGTCTGCTGAATGTGACCGCAACGTTTCTCCTGGTCCTAGTTTTAAAGATTGGCAACTCAAAACCGATTGATCTGAAAGCGTTGGCGAGCCATAGGTTGTTCTTCCTAAAGCGATTCCGGCCTGAACCAAACCATGCGAAATTGGAATAGATGACGCATTTAAATGCATGGATCTTGGCGTTACCTCGGCGTTTACATTGGCTTTCACTACTTCCAGTATTTCAGTATTGGTATAACAATCATTGACACGAATATCAATTACCAAATCACATTCTGATGGCACTACATTATGCTGCTTTCCTGCACTGATCTGGGTTACAGTCATTTTTACAGGACCTAAAACGCCAGAGATTTTATCGAATTTATAATTTTTAAACCACTCCATTACCGGAATTGATTTGTATAATGAATTATCATCATTTTGATGGGCTGCATGACTTGCGGTTCCTTTTACTTTTACGTCAAGAACCAAAAGACCCTTCTCCGCGACAGCCAATTGCATTAATGTCGGTTCCCCAACAATCGCACAATCTAATTCCGGTAAATGTTTTAAAACGCTGTTTAAACCGTTTTTACCGCTGCTTTCTTCTTCGGCGGAAGCCACAATTACTATATTATGTGATAGGTTTTGATTTTCATAAAAATGAACAAAAGTAGCTAATAATGAAACCAAACATCCCCCGGCATCATTGCTTCCTAAACCAAATAATTTGCCGTCTTTTTCAATGGCTTTAAACGGATCATTGGTGTAAGCCTGATTTGGTTTCACGGTGTCGTGATGTGAATTCAGTAAAAGTGTTGGTTTGTTTTCGTCGAAATATTTATTGAACGCCCACACATTATTGTTTTCTCTTTTAAAAGGAATTTCGTTTTGATTGAACCATTTCTCTATTAAAAGTGCCGTTTGATCTTCTTCACTTGAAAATGAAGGTGTTTCAATCAGGTTTTTCAATAATACAATGGCTTCCTGGGTAAGCGTTTCTATGTTTTTCATTTTTATTAGGTACTGAGGTACTTAGATCTGAAATTTATGATTGCAAAAGTCTTGGTTTCTTATAAACTTAGCAACTTTTTTCTGCTATAATGTAATTGTTGTGTGCAAAATATCCGGGTTTTGCAGCATTTTATGATGCCCGATTTTGATTTTCTGAACGCCTCGGGATAAGCTGTTGAAACAATTATCCAGTTTTGGAATCATTCCGGAATGGATTACTTTTTCAGCTTTTAATTTTTCATATAACGATTGGTTAATTTCAGTAATCACAGATGAATCATCTTCTGAATCTTGCAAAACCCCTTGTTTTTCAAAACAATAGGTTAGTGTAACATCAAAAACTTCAGATAAGGCAATCGATAATTCGCTTGCTATTGTATCGGCATTTGTGTTCAATAACTGTCCGTTTTTATCGTGGGTAATTGCACAGAAAACCGGTACAATTCCGTTTTCAAGCAAAGTTGCCAACAATTTGGTATTCACTTGCTTTACATCACCTACAAAACCATAATCAATTGTTGGATGGTTACGTTTTGTTGATTGAATTAAATTTCCGTCAGCTCCTGAAAAACCTATCGCATTATTATTTTTAGCTTGCAATTGAGCCACAATATGTTTGTTGATCTGTCCTGCATAAATCATCACAACAACATCAAGCATAGGAGCGTCAGTAATTCGGCGCCCGTCAATCATTTGCGGAACCAAACCAATACTTTGAGCCATTTTTGTAGCCGATTTTCCACCACCGTGAACCAAAACTTTATAACCTTCAATCTTAGAAAAATCAATTAAGAATTGCTCTAATTCAGATGGATTATCAATTATATTTCCGCCAATTTTTATTACTGTAACGTTCATTTCTTTTTAGGTTCAAAGGTTCAGAGGAACAAAGGTTCAAAGGTTTCTTTTAAGGTTTTAAAAACCTTTGAACCTCTGCAACTTTGCATTTTTGTACCTTATATTTATAACTTCTTTAGAATCTTTTGTAAAACTAATTGTGCCGAATACGTCCTGTTATTTGCTTGCTGAATTACAATTGAATTCTCGCTGTCAATAACTTCGTCACTTACAATTACGTTACGACGAACTGGTAAACAATGCATGAATTTTCCGTTATTGGTAAGCGCCATTTTTTCGGCAGTTACTGTCCAATTTGAATCTGTGTTTGTGACTTTTCCGTAATCGTTGAAATTGCTCCAGTTTTTTACGTAAACGAAATCGGCATTTTCAAACGCTTTATTTTGGTCGTATTCGATTTTAGAGTCTTTTGTGATTTCGGGACTCAATTCATAGCCTTCAGGATGTGTGATTACAAAATCCATATCTTTTTGCATTTGCATCATTTCTACAAATGAATTGGCAACTGCCTGAGGCAACGCTTTTGGATGTGGCGCCCACGAAAGCACTACTTTTGGTTTGTGCTTCGTTTTGTATTCTTCCATCGTAATCGCATCAGCCAGGGACTGCAATGGATGACGAACTGCACTTTCCATATTTACGATTGGGACGGTCGCGTGCTTTAAAAATCCTGAAATAACAGTTTCGGCATAATCTTTTTCTTTGTCAGCTAAACCTGCAAAAGCACGAATTGCGATAATATCACAATATTGAGATACTACTTCGGCAGCTTCCTTAATATGTTCTGAAGCACCGGAATTCATTACAGCTCCATCTTCGAACTCCAAAGTCCATCCTTCGTTGGTAAAATTCATTACCATAACGTTCATTCCTAAATTTAAAGCTGCTTTTTGGGTACTCAAACGCGTTCTTAAACTCGGATTAAAGAATAACATTCCTAATGTTTTATTCTTTCCTAAACTTTGATTTTTAAGCGGGTTCTTTTTGATTTTTAATGCGCTTTTCACCCATTTTGATAATGAGTTGATATCTTGTATTGAAATATAGTTCATTGTTTTATGTATTGTGTGTTTAAACGCGGATTAAACTGATTCGCTATTGCGAAAACGCGGATAAAAACTGATTTTATTTTTTCTTCTATTTTAAATTTACAACATTATATAAATGTTGATTAAACTGAATTTTGCGTTCTTACTTTTCTGCTATTTTCAAAAACCTTCCGTTTAAATTCTGGTTTCTTTCCGAAATTCAAAAATAAGCCTACTTCACAATTTGTTCCTTATAAATAATTTAATATCTGATTTAAAAGGCAGGAATAATGCCGTCAGCAGCTTTTAATTCAAGAATAACTAAATTTTCAACAATTAAATCTGCGTAATATTCTCCTACTTCAATTCCTTTATAATAAACTTCTATTTTCTTTTGAGCTTCAACCTTGAAACCTTTACTTTTTAATTCCAAGTATAAAGAATTTAAATAAACTTTTTCTAAAAATCCATATCTTAATTCATTATAAACTTCGTAAAAAGTTTTAATAATTGCATCAGTTAACTCTTTATGGAATAATTCCATATATATAATCAGTTTTAATCCGCGTTTTCGCAATAGCGAATCCGTATTATCCGCGTTATAATTACACAATCTTAGTAAACGGTTTTTCGTTTTTTAATGCTTTTAAAATAAAATTATCTTCTAATCCGTTTACAATCCAGGTTTCAATGTTGGCCGCTTTTGCAATTCCGGCTGCTTCAATTTTAGACTGCATCCCTCCTGTTCCGTGTGATGATTTTGATTCTCCGATTTCTTTTTCCAAAAGTTTTAAATCACTTACCAAACGAATCGTTTCCGGTATTTCATCATTAATAGAAGCTTTAGTATATATTCCGTTAGTGTTAGTAGCAATTATTAAAATATCTACATTTAATAAAACTGCTGCTAGCGCTGCTAATTTGTCATTATCCCCAAACTGAATTTCATCAGTAGCAACAGTGTCATTTTCATTGATAATCGGAATATAATTATTCTCAACCAAAACATTGATTGTATTGACAATATTTACTTTCGATTGTTCTTTTTCGAAATCAGAATACGATAATAAACATTGTGATGTTAACAAACCTAAATCACTGAAATTCTCATGAAAAATCCGCATTAAATGTGGCTGTCCAATCGACGCCAAAGCTTGTTTTACAATAATTTCCTTGCCTTTACTTTCCAGTTTTACAAATTGTTTGGCTGCTGCAATAGCACCTGAACTCACGATTACGAATTCGTAATCTTTATTCAATTCCGCAATCTGCATCCCAATATCCTCAATTTTTCCCCTCGAAATATGATTGGTTTCTTTGGTTAAGGTATTACTTCCTATTTTTAATAAAATTCTTTTTTTAGCCATTATTTTTTAGCTTCTAAGGTTCTGAGTTACTAAGATTCTAAGTTTTTAAATCTAAAATTATCTAATCTGCCCATCTCCGTAAACATACCATTTATTGGTCACTAAATGCTGCAAACCAATTGGTCCTCTTTGGTGCAATTTATCAGTACTGATTGCCAGCTCTCCTCCTAACCCAAATTGTCCTCCATCTGTAAATCTGGTAGAGGCATTTTGATATACGGCTGCCGAATCGATGCTATCCATAAATTCCTGAGCGACGGCATCATTTTGTGTAATTATGGAAGCCGAATGACCACCACAATATTTATTTATTTTTGCAATCGCTTCTTCATCAGAGTTTACGATTCCAATAACAATTTTATAATTTAAAAACTCTTCGTACCAGATTTTATCATTTTCAATTTCAGCTACCTGAGTGGCGTTTGCGAAAGCAGTATCACCCAAAACAGTAACATTAAATTTTTGTAATTCGGTTACCAGTTGTTTTGCAAAATCTTTCCAATTAGGAAGTTTAGTGTCAATTAAAACTTTATCTAAAGCATTGCAAACCCCTATGTTTGTGGTTTTTCCGTTGATTACAATATCAAGAGCTTTTTTTAAATCAGCTTCTTTATTTACATAAACAAAATTATTGCCACGGCCACTAACGATTACCGGACAAGTAGCATGTTTTTTGGTAAAAGCTATCAGTTGTTCACCACCGCGAGGTACGATTAAATCAACTCTCTGCGTTGGATTTTCAAGGAAAGCCTGAGTTTCGGCACGATTGTAATTCAAATATTCCACCCAATTCGTTGAAACCTCATTTTCTTCCAAAGCCTGGTGCCACAGAGAAACAATTTTCAAATTAGATAACAACGATTCTTTTCCGCCTTTCAGCAAAATTTTGTTTCCCGATTTGAATGCAATTCCGCCAGCTTCAACCGTTACATCCGGTCTTGATTCATAAATGATCATTATTGTTCCAAAAGCCGCCGTTTTATTAATGATTTTCATTCCGTTGTCGTGTACAAAATGAAATCGCTCAACACCCACAGGATCTTGCTGACTGGCCAATTGCTGCATTGACAAAATCATTCCGTCAATTTTAGCATCGTCCACTAACAAACGCTTTTCCATAGCCAGATCATCACCGGAATAATTACTTAAATCCTGTTGATTAATACTTTTTAGACTGGCTCTTTCCTGCTCCAAAAGTTCAGCCATCCGACTTAAAACAGCATTTCTTTTTTCTATGGATAATAATGTATTCATCTTTGATTAGTTATTTTTGGGCGTGTCCCTGTCGGGTCGGGCTATTCGTTCCCGCTTTTTTATAATCAGCGAAAAAGCTGATTATAAAAAGAGCTCCACTGCTATCCCTCACGCAGTCCCAAATATTATTTTAATTCAGCCAGCGATTCTTGTAAAGCCACAATAAACGTATCAATATCAGATTTTTTCACAGTAAGCGGCGGCAAAATTCTCAATAGATTTTTGTTGTTCGCACTTCC
Source organism: Flavobacterium sp. (assembly GCA_039931915.1). GTDB lineage: Bacteria > Bacteroidota > Bacteroidia > Flavobacteriales > Flavobacteriaceae > Flavobacterium. The sequence goes on from JBDTRA010000089.1 coordinate 19,426, forward strand.
TGTAAAAATATGTTTCTCGATAATCAGTTTTTTTCTTAACGCCGCAACATCAAAATCAAATTCAATTCCGAGCATTAAACCTTTTCCTTTTACTCTTTTGATTCCGGGAACTTGTTTTATTTGTTCCGAGAAATAAGCCGAAACTTCGTTTACATTTTTCTGTAAATCCAGTTTCTCCATTACATCCAAAACCGCAATTCCTGCTGCACAAGATAAATGGCTTCCTCCGAAAGTAGTTCCCAATAATCCGAAACTTGCTTCAAATTTTGGAGAAATTAAAATGGCTCCAACCGGAAAACCATTCCCCATTCCTTTCGCAACCGAAATAATATCAGCGTTGATTCCGTGATATTGAAAAGCAAAGAATTTTCCACTTCTTCCGTATCCGGATTGTACTTCATCCAAAATCAAAACAACATCATGTTTTTTACACGCTTTCTCCAAAGCCTGAAAAAACTCAGTCGTTCCTTCGTCCAAGCCTCCAACACCTTGAATTCCTTCAATAATTACAGCCGAAACATCTCCTTTTGCCAATTCAGCTTCAACTAATTCAATTTGGTTTAAAGGCAAAAATGTAACTACTTGCTGTGCATTAATTGGTGCTACGATTTTTTTGTTGTCTGTAACCGCAACTGCAGCAGAAGTTCTTCCGTGGAAAGAATTATGAAAAGCAACAATTCTTGATTTTCCGTTATGGAAAGAAGCAAGTTTCAAAGCATTTTCATTGGCTTCAGCTCCGGAACTGCATAAAAACAATTCATAATCTTCCAATCCTGAAAGTTTTCCTAATTTCTGAGCCAATTCCACCTGCAAAGGATTCTGAATAGCATTTGAATAAAATCCTAAATTGTCTAATTGATTCTTTAGTTTTTCAACATAATCGGGTTGCGTATGGCCAATCGAAATTACACCATGTCCGCTATATAAGTCTAAATATTCCACTCCGTTAATGTCTGTAAT
>JBDTRA010000090.1:0-19962 GCA_039931915.1 Flavobacterium sp.
AACCTGTGGTTTCTTCTAATCCGAACATTAAATTCATGTTTTGAATCGCTTGTCCCGAAGCACCTTTGGTTAAGTTATCAATTACTGAAGTTATTAAAATCCGGTTTCCTTTTTTCAATAAACTAATAATGCATTTGTTGGTTTGAACGACTTGCTTCATATTGACGTTTGTCGTTGTTACCGTTACAAAAGGCTCATCTTTATAGAAATCTTCGTATTTGGCAACCAATTGCTCCAGACTATCATCTGAAAGTGTATATAAAGTTGCAAAAATTCCTCTAGGAAAATCACCTCTGTTTGGAATAAAAAGCAATTCACTTTCAAAATCTTCCTGCAATTGAACAAGACTTTCTGAGATTTCTCCCAAATGTTGGTGTTCAAAAGCTTTGTAATGTGACATATTATTGTTTCTCCAGCTGAAATGAGACGTTTCAGAAAGTCCAACCCCAGCTCCCGTACTTCCGGTTGTGGCATTAATATGAACATCATTATTCAGTAAGTTGTTTTTTGCCAAAGGCAATAAAGCCAATTGAATAGCTGTTGCAAAACAACCCGGATTTGCAATATAATTGGCGCTTTTAATCTCAGTTTTATTTAATTCCGGCAAACCGTAAATGAAATCTTTTCCTTCGAAATGAGCGTCCTTGTTCAATCTGAAATCATTTCCCAGATCAATAATTTTGGTATGACTTGCAAATTGATTTTCTTTAAGGAACGAAATAGATTTTCCGTGACCCAAACACAAAAAGACAACATTTACATCCGGATTTACAACATCAGTAAAATTCATTTCAATATCACCCATCAAATCGTGGTGCGCCACAGAAAGCGGTTTCCCGGCATTTGTAGTACTGTAAACAAAATCAATGTTTACATTAGGATGATACATTAATATCCTGATAAGTTCTCCGGCCGTATAGCCCGAACCACCAATTATTCCAATATTAATCATGATCTAAATGATTTACAGATGAAAATATGTTTTGTGCATTACCTAAAATCTTAATAAATCCTTTTGCATCATCAGATGTCCAGGCATTGTTCATTTCTCCGTATTGACCAAAACCTGTATTCATCAAATCATTATCTGATTCGATTCCATCAAGCGAAAAATGATATGGTTTTAGTGAAACCGTTACAACTCCGTTTACAGTTTTTTGTGTGTCCTGCAAAAAAGTTTCGATGTTTCTCATCACCGGATCCAAAAACTGACCTTCGTGAAATAACATTCCGTACCAGTTTCCTAATTGCTCTTTCCAGTATTGCTGCCATTTACCAAGAGTGTGTTTCTCTAATAAATGGTGTGCTTTTATTATAATTAATGGTGCAGCAGCCTCAAAACCAACTCTTCCTTTTATTCCGATGATAGTATCACCTACGTGAATATCTCTCCCGATTGCGTAAGCATTTGCTAATTTTTCAAGCGCTACAATATTGTTTGAAGGTTTGTCCAGTTGACCGTTTATCCCAACCAATTCTCCTTGTTCAAAATGCAATCTTACTTTTTCTTCTCCTTCTTTTTGCAATTGCGAAGGATAGGCATCACTTGGTAAAGGCTGACTTGAAGTCAAAGTTTCTTTTCCTCCAACGCTCGTTCCCCAAAGTCCTTTATTGATGGAATATTGTGCTTTTTCCCATGAATAATGAACTCCATTTTGAGCCAAATAATCTACTTCTTCCTGTCTTGACAATTTCAAATCTCTAATTGGAGTGATAATTTCGATTTCCGGAGCAATAGTCTGAAAAATCAAATCGAAACGAATCTGATCATTTCCTGCACCTGTACTTCCGTGTGCGATTGCACTGGCTCCTACTTTTTTAGCATATTTTATTGCTTCAATAGCCTGAAAAACACGCTCAGCACTTACTGATAATGGATATGTATTATTTTTTAATACATTTCCAAAAATCAAATATTTTATAGCTTTATCATAATATTTATCTACGATAGTTAAGTTAGCATGTTGTGCGCTCCCTAATTCGTAGGCTCTTTTTTCGATAGCAGATAATTCTTCTGTATCAAATCCTCCTGTATCTACCAGTACGGTGTGAACTTCGTATCCTTTTTCATTTTTTAAATATTTCAAACAATACGAGGTATCTAATCCTCCACTATAAGCTAATACAACTTTTTTCATTTTTTATAATTTAAGCTAATACTTTCATATTTAGCAAGTTTGAGATTCTTTTTTATTTTACATTCTTATGACAGAAAACCTAAAGACAAAATTTTATTTAAAAATAGAGCTTGTTTGATTTTTTTTAATCTTTTTAAAACAGCCTCATTAAAAGGATGTCTTGGCGGATCTTTTGGTTTATCTTTAGGATCATACAACATACCGGTACAAAGGCACATTTTATTTTCTTTGCTTTTTAGGATTTCGTAATTGGTACACGTTTTACAGCCTGACCAAAAACTCGGATCTGTTGTAAGTTCTGAAAACGGAACAGGTTTATATCCCAAATCAGAATTAATTTTCATTACTGCCAGACCAGTCGTAATACCAAATATTTTAGCATCAGGATATTTTTGCAAGGAATAATCAAAAACTTTTGATTTTATCTTTTTTGCTAAACCATGATTTCTATAGTCAGGATGCACAATTAAACCTGAATGTGCCACAAATTGACCGTGTTGCCAACTTTCGATATAACAAAAACCTGCAAATTTTCCGTCTGCCAAAGCAATCATAGCATCACCATTCGACATTTTTTTCTGAATATACTCAGGAGTTCTTTTAGCAATCCCGGTACCTCTTAGCAGGGCCGATGATTCTATTGTATCGCAGATTTCCTGCGCATACTTAAAATGTTCTTCTTGAGTAACAACAATAGAGATTTTCATTTCAATAGTTGAAGTTAGAGTTAAAAATTAAAGCATATTGTTTAGTTTGAAATCCAATAAAATCAGATACAACAGAAGTAATATTCTCAAAATCAAAAACTTGATTCTGTAATTTTTTTAAAAAATAAATACTTTTGATATATGTTTGCCCGATGGGCAATTTAGATGATTTCAAAATGAAAAATGAATATAAATAAATATGCGACGAAAAACTCTGTGAATGCTATAGAGATAGCATCCGTACTTCGGGAGAAGTAATTGGCAAGTTTGTCCGTGAGATAGAAGTTATATGTAAACTTATTTTATTCATTGGTGCAAAAGTACACTATTTTTTAATGTTCAAACTAAAAAAATAAAATTGTAACATTTTTTTACTGTATTGTTATTTTTAAATCAACAAAAACCCGATAATGTGAAATTATCGGGTTTTTGCATTTAAGTATCGAATGTTTTTTTAATTCTTAACAAACGGAATTACTTGTCCATTACCTAAAACAATCATGTCAAATCCTGTTTTAGCCTCATTAAATTTGAATTTTAATCCTGCCATATCCGATTGAAAAGTATTTTTTTCATTAGCAACAGGTTCAATTGTGAATTTTGGAAAATTAGTAATTTCAACATTCAGGATGCTATTTTTCTCTGTAATATCAATTTTTAAAGGTGCTTTTGAACTAGAATAATTTCCTAAATAGGCATCTAATACTATATCTTTTTCAATTTTACCTTTTCCTGCTGTCCAAACATTATTACTCTCATTATAATCAGGGAAAACATGATCAGGATCCAGTGTTATACTTTCAATTTCCTCAGTCGAATTGTGTTTAAAAGACCAATCATTGTTACGCTGCCAAATTTCAACCGGTAATTTCACTCTTGTTATTTTTCCGCTTTTGGCTTTTACATCCAGAATAATTGGCATTGGCATTTTATCAAAATTCTCTACAGTAATTATAACCCCTTTTGACGGGTCATTTTTTACATATTTAATAGAGTTGATACCCTGATCAAAACGCCAGTTGTTTACAAACCAACTTCTCCAGAACCAGCTTAAATCTTCGCCTGCAACATTTTCAATCGTTCTGAAAAAATCATCCGGAGTCGGGTGTTTGTAAGCCCAACGCTCCACATAAGTGCGCAAAGCTTTGTCAAAACGTTCTTCACCTAAAACTTGTTCCCTTAAAATTGTTAATCCTGCACTTGGTTTCGCATAACATAAAACACCAATGTTAGCTTCCTTCATATTATCAGGAGAACTCATTATTGTCTCTAGCTTTGGACTTGTAAAATATTCTGCTTCTTCATGTGCATCCGAAGGTTTTTGCTTGTATTCTCCTTTATTAAAATCAACTGAACTAATAGAGTTGATAAAAGTATTAAACCCTTCATCCATCCAGGCAAATAAACGCTCATTTGAACCCACAATCATTGGAAACCAAATATGTCCGAATTCGTGATCTGTCACTCCCCATAAATCATCTCCTTTAGACTTCCATCCACAGAAAACAATTCCCGGATATTCCATTCCTCCTTCATTTCCTGCTACGTTTGTAGCCACAGGATAAGGGTATTCAAACCATCTTTTAGAGTAGTTTTCGATAGATGATTTTACATATTCAGTAGAACGTCCCCAAGCATCATTACCGGCACTTTCTACAGGATAAGCAGATAAAGCCAATGATTTTTTACCGCTTGGCAAATTTATTTTAGCTCCATCTAAGATAAAAGCCGGAGAAGATGCCCAGGAAAAATCACGTGCATTTTTTATTTGATAGTGCCAGGTTTTTTCAGCTGTAGCATTTGCGCCCGCAGTTGCAGCAACTTCTTCAGCAGAACGGATTATAACGGTTTTATCACTTTGTCCGGCGTCTTTATATCGTTTAAATTGTTCTGCAGAAAGCACTTCTGATCCATTCAGTAATTCACCTGAGCCTACAACATAATGATTTGCGGGAGTCGTGATTTTTACATCAAAATTACCGTATTCCAAATAAAACTCAGAAGCTCCTAAATAAGGGGCAGTATTCCAGCCTCTTACATCATCATACACACACATACGCGGGTACCATTGTGCAATCGTGAAAATTTTACCGTTTTTAGTTTCTAAAACCCCCATTCTGTCCGATCCTTCAAAAGGAGCAATAAAAGAAAATTCAATTTTAATTTTTACAGCTGCACCTTTCGAAGCTAATTCTTCAGGTAAAAAAATCTGCATTCTTGTGTCTGTAATGATGTATTTAACTTCAACTTCTGTTTTCTTCTTTCCAATAGAAATTACTTTTACAGATTTGATTTTATATCCACCATCAAAAAGCTGCCCCTGTGCGCCATTACGACTTCCTGTTAAAGGCACAAGAGCGTTTCCTCTTGAATCATTTTTGAAAAGGTTTTGCTCCAAATTCAACCAAACAAATGATAATTTATCGGGACTATTATTAGTATAAGTAATTTCATCTGTACCAATAATCTCATTTGTAGCCGCATTCAATTTTACATTAATCTGATAATCAGCTCTATTCTGCCAATAATCAACACCTGGCTGACCACTTGCTGTACGGGTTGAAGTACCATTTTTTGTGTAAAAATGTGGTGCGAAAGCATCATGGTAATTGTAATTATTGGTTGGATTTGTTACTGTTGTACTTGGGGCTTGTTGCGCCCAGACAGAAGAAATTCCGATAAATAAAGCCATTGTCAATATAGCTTTTGGAAAGTTTGTTTTCATATTTATACCTAGTTTGTATGACAAATTAATGAAAAAAAAAGCTATTTACAGAGAAGAATAAAAGTTTTAATCGAATTTTAATATTTTTTTGCCATAATAATAATTCCATGCTTTTTTAAATGAAAAATAAAATTTTAAAAATATATTTACAATAGATAAAAAACTAACTTATTTCAATTTAATTATTTTGCACACATCTATCTCAAATAAGACATTAAGCGCCTCCATAAAACATGCCGGGGCTGAACTTTTTTCGTTACTTGACAATGAAAATAAAGAATATATTTGGAGCGGGAATCCCGAATTTTGGCCAAAACATTCACCAATACTTTTTCCAATTGTCGGCAGTTTAAAAAACAATACTTATACTTTTAACGGAAAGGATTATCAATTATCGAGACACGGTTTCGCTCGTGATATGGAATTTCAACTGATTGAAAAAACGGAATCATCCGCTACTTTTTCTTTAGAATATAATGAAGAAACACTTCAAAAATATCCTTTTAAATTCGAATTGCAGATTATATATCAATTAGAAGATAATAATTTACATATTGGATATAAGGTTATCAATAAAGAAAAAAACCAAATCCCTTTTTCGATAGGCGGGCATCCTGCCTTTGCTTTGCCGAAGGAATTTGATAATTACAGTATTCAATTCGAAAAAGAAGAAGATCTAAGTTATTCCCTGCTTGAAAATGAATTAATTTCCAATAAAACGGAAATTTTAGAAACCTGTAAAAATATTGTCAAATTAAATTACAAATTGTTTGAAAACGATGCTTTGATTTTTAAAACATTACAATCAAATTCGTTGACAATTCTTGAGAATTCTAAACCTTATATCAAAGTAGATTTCGAAGATTTTCCAAATTTAGGAATCTGGACAAAAAACAATGCAGGTTTTATTTGTATTGAACCATGGTTTGGTTATTCGGATACTGCTGAACAATCTGGGGATTTATTCAAAAAAGAAGGAATATTGATTTTAGACGAAGATCAAACTTTCCATGCTGCATTTAGCATCGAAATCCTTTAGTTTCAACTGAATTACAATAAAAAAATCCCAATTTAAAATATCAAATTGGGATTTTTATTTTTGAAGTTCGGAAGATTATCTGCTCCATTCCGAAATACTGTCTTTATTCATTTTTACATAATCCTGATTGTTAGCGGCTTCAGAGGCTGCAAGAGAAATTTTAGCAGTTTCGATTGCGCCGGCTTTATCACCTTGTTTTGCCTGAATCAATGATTTTAATCTTGAAAGATAATAAGGCTTATCTGTACTCATATCCAATGCTTTATCTACATATGTTCTGGCATCTGAGATATTACCATTTGACTGAAAGATATATTGAGCTGCTGCATAATAATCATTCCAGGTTGGTCCAGCCAAAGTTTTTTGAATGCTTGCCGTTGCAGTTTTAGTAGTAGGAACTTCAAATTTCAAAGCTACATGCGAATTTTCCCAAGCCATTTCCAGGTAAGCAAAATTCTGATCCAATCCGTTGATTCCAATTGTAAAAGACTCAACTGGAGTTGGTAATGCATCTTCTTTAACGGTTGTTCTTAAAACTACATAAGCCTCGTTCCAATTTTCAGGTAATCCCCAATTATCTGTAGAAAGATAAAAAATCACTTCCCAGCTTTCAATTTTAGGAATAGTATAAATTGAATATTTTCCTTTTTTTAATGTTTTACCATCAATAACAACATCATCACTAAAATTAATAATTGTATTTTCATTAGCTCCTGTTCTCCACATTTTACCAAAAGGAACTAAATTTCCAAATACAGCTCTGCCTCTGGCACTTGGTCTTGAATAGGTAACTTCAACATCCGTTAAACCAACTGTTTGTTTGATATAACCTTTTGGACTTGCCTGTGGGGTTTTTATTTGTGCATTTGCAGCAAAAGAGACCAAAATAATTGACACTGCAATAAATAGTTTTTTCATTTTATATGTTGTTAGTTTTTTTTTCAAATTTACAAAATTCAATCAGGGGAAAAATGTTAAATTTTACTTAAATCAAACATCTAATTGTGTTATTTTATAAGCACTTAACTCATTAAAATGATTAATAATCAAATCTGCTTCTGCTAAATCTTGCATTTCAGAATTCTCGCTATTGTATCCAATACAAAAAATCCCAGCCGCTTTTGCTGCTTTTATTCCGTTAGTACTGTCTTCAATAACGATACAATTTTCTTTTGGAGCAATTGATAACGAAGCTGCATGAATAAAAATAGCAGGATTTGGTTTTGATTGTGGAAAATCTTCACCACTGACAATTGCAGAAAAATACTGATGTAAATTAAATCGCGTAAAAACTCTGTCTATAGTTACTTTTGATGCAGATGAAGCTAAAATTAACTGAATTTTATTTTGGTATAAATCTTTTATCAAATCTTCAACTCCTTCTAATAAAAACAAATCTTCCTTATTATCGAAAGCATCATTGAAAATATTTCTTTTCCTTTTAATTAAATCTTCAACTTCATGCTCAATAGCCGGGAAAGTTTTTTTTAACGTCTGAAAAGTATTCCGGGTTGAAAATCCTGTAAATGAGGTATACATTTCTTCTGAAACATCAATGTTCAATTCCGAGAATTGTTTGTAGTAAGCATAGCGATGAACAGGTTCAGTGTCAACAATTACACCGTCCATGTCAAAAATTACTGTTTTTATCATTTTATAAATTATGGTATTTATGTTTTTGAGTGAGTATCCTAAGTCGAAATTATTTATTTTTTTTAATTAGATAACGAATTACGGTTTCTGCAGCATATAAACCAAATAAACCTGGCATATAACTATTGGTTCCGTAAAATGATTTTTTATAATTTGAACCATCTGTCATTTTAAGACTTGATTCATCCTGGATTTCTGAAGAAAAAACAACTTTTAATTTATCAATTTTTACTTCTTTTAAACGTCTTCGGATTGTTTTCGCAAAAAAACAATTTACAGTATTTGTAATATCAGCTACCTTGACTTTTGAAGCTTCCATTTTACCTCCGGCTCCCATGCTGCTGATTATTTTGACTCTTTTTCGCTTAGCAGCAATAATTAAATTTAGTTTAGGAGTTACACTATCAATGCAATCCAAAACATAATCAAATTCTTCAGAAACAATCTCGAAAGCACGTTCAGGTGATAAAAATTCCTGTACACGTGTAAGCTCCAATTCCGGATTAATATCTTGTAAACGATCTCCAACAATTGTAATTTTTGGTTGCCCTACAGTAGAATGTAATGCCGGTAATTGTCTGTTGATATTAGTAATATCTACCACGTCTCCATCAACAATTGTCATTTTTCCAACTCCTGCCCTTGCTAAAAACTCTGCTGCAAACGAGCCAACTCCTCCTAAACCAACTACCAAAACATTTGAGTTTTGTAAATTATTTAATCCTTCTTTTTTAAATAAAAGCTCGGCTCTTTCTGTCCACTCTGCCATATTATTTTTGTTTATTTTGTTTAAAATTTTTCGTTTCAGATTTCAAGAAACAGTTTTTTCATCCGTTAAATACATCTTTATAATTACTTGAAATAATCAGTTGTAATTCATTTAAATTCAAATTTTTATATTCACAAGCTACTTCATAAACTCTTTTAATATCTTCTTCAATAGTATCTGTTTCCAGAAAAAACCTATTATTTGGAATCTTCTCAAAAACCAATTTTAAATCGGGATTTCTAAGCAAATATTTTCCAAACGAAATATAAAATCCTTCCTTAATAAGCTGCTCTGCTATCTGGGTGTTTTTAGAAAAACCATGAATAATCATCGGAACCGAAATGTTTAATTTCTTCTTAAGCGTAATTACTTCCTGAAAGGCGGCAACACAATGTATAACAACCGGTTTTTTATATTTTTCTGCTAAAATCAATTGTTTTTCAAAAACAGAAAACTGTAATTCTAAAGGAATTTCAATTCGTTTATCCAAACCACATTCCCCAATTGCCAAACAATTATGAGTTTGTAATTTTTCTTCGATGATTTTTAAATCTGCATCAACCCTATCTTCAACAATATGCCAGGGATGTATTCCGATAGAATAAAACGGAATAGTATCGTTAAACTCGTGGGGATATTGATTGACCAGTTCTAAAATACCTGGCTGGTTTGTATATTGATGTGTATGAAAATTAAAGAATTCCATTAATGAAAAGTTTTTACTCCAGCTTTAATTTTTATATTCAAATCATTTTCTAAAGGAACGATCGGGCATGAATATTTATGATTATAGGCACAATATGGATTGTATGACTGGTTAAAATCAATTGGAATTGTATTTCCTTTTGGAATTTTTAAATCAATATATCTTCCTCCAATATAACTTTCTTTCCCACAGGTTTTATCTGAAAAAGGTAAAAACAGGTACTCTTTATATTCGTCAGATTTAGAAAGTTCAATATCCTGATAAACATTCAATTGTAAAGCAACGCCATCAATAGTAAAGAAAACTGTACCATATTTAATGTATTTAGGTCTTCTGTTGGTTGATGTTTTCATTTCGAAAGTCTTTTCATCTTTTGCTTTGATAAATTTTGCATTTACAAAGTACTTACTGTTTAATGGGTAAAAATCTAAAGTTTTAAAAGTTTTTAAATCTTTTTCCGTAAGAGGACTTGTCTTAGCGTCTGCATATTCAGCATTAATTTTCTTCTGAAATTTTTCAGCATCTAACAGATTAAACTTCTTTTGACCAAAGCCAAAATTAAAAACTAAAAAGACAATAAAAATACAGGAATTCTTCATGATTAAAATTTCCGCAAAATTAACCAAAAAGTATAAACTAATTGTTTTTTTCTTTTACTGTTTGCTGTTTTACAAATTCCTAATTAAAAAAAGCTAACATTTATAGAACATAAATAAATCACATTTAGTCACATGGAAAGTTAATAAATAATTCAAAACCAATAAATATGAATTATTTTTAGTTAAATTATTGAACTAATTCAATAATTTACTCATTATAATTTCGTAATAACCATTTTAACAGTATTTTTTTTAGAAAAAATGTAATTTATATTATTTTTTTATATATGTTTGCGTAATCGATTACATATTGATAATCAGCATATTAAATTTATTCATTTTTAATTGAATAAATCCAATGACTTTATAAAAACTTTATTATTAACTATAACCAAACTTCAAATCATTATGAAAACAAATTTTAAATTATTTGTATTATGTTCAATAATTTCTTTCACAGCTTGTGAAAACAGCGACACTCCTTTAACGGATAATGAAGCAGCAATTAATTCAGAACAAGTTACACAAAGCAGTACTACTCTTACTGCAAAAAGCACAACAGTTACAACCGAATCTGCTTTAAGAAATGCTATTTCATCTGCTGTTGCAGGAGATATCATTACAATTAGTGGTACAATAAATTTGACACAAACTTTAGAATTAGCAAAGAGCGGTACTTCAAGTTCTAAAATAAACTTAACTGGAGGTGTTTTAAATTGTTCAGGCCAACCATCAGGAAGTTGGGGAGTAAAAGTAAACGGAAGCTACTGGAATATCACCAATTTGACAATTAAAAATGCTCCTGATTGTGGTATAGTTTTCCAGGGAGGTGGTTATAATTATGTTAATAAGGTAACTACTTCCGCTAATGGAGATTCCGGTTTACAAATTTACAATGGAGGACATGATAATTATGTATCCGCTTGTAAATCAAATGATAATTACGATGCTGCAAATGCAGGTGAAAATGCAGATGGTTTTGCCTGTAAGTTATCTGCCGGAAAAAACAATGTTTTTGATGGCTGTACTGCTAATCATAACTCTGATGATGGTTGGGATCTTTATGGCCAGCCGTATACAGTAACAATCAAAAATTGTATTGCCAGCAACAATGGTTTTGGCAGTAACGGAGATGGTAACGGATTCAAATTAGGTAGTGCAGGTCAAAATGTTCCTCATACCGTAACTAACAATACAGCCACAAATAATTTAGCATGGGGTTATGACGGTAATGGAAACACAGGCCATATTACAATTACCGGCAGCGGAGGATCTGGAAACAAAAAAGGTTTATTTACACGTTTGTTCTAATTTGATAAATTAGTATTTTTATTTTATTGTGATATTTGATTATCTATCCTTGAGTCAACATAACATGAATAAGATATTTACTTAACAAGAAATAAAAGCATTTTAGAATTAATTAAAGCATTTCCAAGTGGACAATTTTCATTGATCACTTGGAAATTTTTGCGTCTAAATAAAAATGAACTAAATCAAATATTTCAAGAATTTACTCTTGCACTCGCACAAATCTTTAGGTTTAAAATAGAATATTCCTTTGTTGCCTATTTTCAAGGAACTGTATTATGATTTATATGTAACAGGCTGCCTATATTGGGTAGCCTGTTTTAATACTATAATCTTAATTTTGAATATCTTACTCTCCAAAAACACATTTACAAACTATAAAAAAAGTTAAATAACTATCTTTATAGTTGTGTAACTATAAAAATAGTTGTATGTTTGAATTAAAATTAGAAAAGATGCAAAAGTTAACCAATAAAGAAGAAGAGATAATGCACATTTTATGGAAGCTGAAAAAAGCTTTTGTAAAAGAAGTCCAGGCAGAAATCACAGAAGATCAGCCTCACTATAATACACTTTCGACTATTATTCGTAATCTGGAAGAAAAAGGATATGTATGTCATAATGCTTTTGGAAATACACATCAGTACTATCCAATTGTGAGTATTGAGGATTATCGTAAAAGATTTATGAATACAGCAATTGATAATTATTTCAATAGTTCCTATAAAAGTATGGTTTCATTTTTTGCCAAGGAAGAAAAAATATCTGCAGCCGAATTACGTGAAATCTTGGCTATGATTGAAACTCCAAAAGAAGAAAAATAATCGATTATGGAAGCACTTTTCATTTATATCGCAAAATCAAGTGGGCTATTAATTTTGTTTTACTGTGCCTATTATTTTTTGTTGCGTAAAGAAACATTCTTCAACAGTAACCGCTGGTTTCTATTGGCCGGTTTGGTCACATCTGTCGCTTTACCATTTTTGGTGTATACTAAAATTGTTTGGATTGATCCTGCTCCTATTTCAAATCTTAATTTGTCACAAATTTATCTTCCACAAATGACTGAAGATAAAAGCTTTGAAATCGATTGGAGTTATATGACACTTGCTATTTACGGTATTGGATTTTTAGTTTTTCTGATAAAATTCGCCTTAGATTTTCATAGTTTATATTCCGTTTTAAAAGGTAAAAAAGCACACCAACAAGCTGATTTTAAATTCATTGATGTAAAGGAAAATATTGCTCCATTTTCTTATTTTGAATATATCGTATACAACTCATCACTGTATAGTGCTTCAGAATTAGAAAATATTATTGAACATGAAAAAGTACACAGTGATCAAAATCATACAATTGACGTATTAATTTCAAGAATATTTTGTATCCTCTTCTGGTTTAACCCTATCATATGGTTTTACAAAAAAGCTATTGTTCAAAACCTGGAATTTATTGCAGACAGTGAAGCTGCAAAAAAAATATCCGATAAAAAAGCATATCAATACACGCTTTTAAAAATAACAACTCATGAAAATTGCGTTGCAATCACCAATCATTTTTATCAATCATTAATCAAAAAACGAATTGTCATGTTAAACAAAAATCAATCAAAAAAAAGGAGTTCCTGGAAATTCTATGTCATAATTCCGGCACTTACGGCTTTTGTACTTTTATTTCAGGTAGAAACGGTTGCCCAGGAAAAAAGTCATAGTAATATTGAGGATATTAATCCTGATAAAATTGAAGCTATGGATGTATACACAATTAGTAAAAACACCACAGATGTTGAAATAGATCAAAGAGTAAAAACTTTAAAAGAAAAATTTGATATTTCAACTGACATTTCTGAATTAAAAAGAAATTCTAAAAACGAAATTACTTCTATTCAAATCGATTTAAAAAAAGGAAAAGAAGCTAATAAAGTAAAAAAATCGGTAATAACAACAGGAATTGAAAAAATTGGAATTATTGTCATTACTGAGAAAGATGGAACAATTACATTTAATTTTGCTGATGCTGAACCAAATATAATTGACAAAAAAACTGAAGAAAAAGATATCAAAATAAAAATTAAAAATACTCAAACTTCTAATATTAATAATGATGCTAAAACTAATTCTACTGCTATTACAAACATTAGTACAAATGTTAATACAAATACTTCTGTAAATACGGACGAAAATACAGTAAGAATTACAACTAAAACTGATGCTAAACCAATAATAGTAATTAATGGTCATCTTGCAAGGCCGGACTTAGAGATTAAAGATATTGACCCGGACATAATTAGCAGTATGAGCGTTTTAAAAGGTTTGATTGCACAAACAAAATACGGAGATGTAGGAAACAATACGGTTATTGAAATTATTACCAAAGTAAAGATTGGTTCAAATGAGCATGAAGAATTACAGGAAGAAATCAAATCAAATAAAACATGGAAAGCAGCGAGCTACGCCACGAACGGAGCAAACGGCGTTAATGTAAAAACCATGGAAGACAAAAATGTTGATATCAAAAAAACTGTGATTATTATTGATGGAAAAGTAAGCGATTATAAAACGTTTGAAAAAATAGATCCAAAAGAAATAAAAAAAAATATACGTCTTGACATGAAAAGTCTTTCTGAAAAAGAGAAAAAATTTATAGCTGACAAATATGGAAAAGAAGCCTTAGGCGGACTTATAGAAATACAAACCACTAATTATAAACCTGTTTATCACGGTTATAATAATTCGTTTTAAAACTTGTACTACCATTATTTATATATAAAAAACATGCAAAAGTTAACTAATAAAGAAGAAGAAATCATGCACATTTTATGGAAGCTAAAAAAAGCTTTTGTAAAAGAAGTTCAGGCAGAAATTACCGAAGATCAGCCTCATTATAATACACTTTCGACTATTATTCGTAATCTGGAAGAAAAAGGATTTGTCGCACACAATGCCTTTGGAAATACACATCAATATTATCCAATAATAGGTTTGGAAGCATATAGCAAAAAATATATGAAAACTGCAATTGATAATTATTTCAACAGTTCTTATAAAAATATGGTTTCATTTTTTGCCAAAGAAGAAAAGATTTCTGCGGCCGAATTGCGTGAAATCTTAGCTATGATTGAAACTCCAAAAGAAGAAAAATAATCGTTTATGGAAACACTTTTCATTTATATCGCAAAATCAAGCGGACTATTAATTTTGTTTTACTGTGCCTATTATTTTTTGTTGCATAAAGAAACATTCTTCAACAGTAACCGCTGGTTTCTATTGGCCGGTTTGGTCACATCTGTCGCTTTACCATTTTTGGTGTATACTAAAATTGTTTGGATTGATCCTGCTCCAACTTCGAATATAAATTATTCTCAGGCTTATATTCCTCAAACAATTCAAGAAGGATCTTTTGAGGTTAATTGGAATTATGTATTGCTTGCAATTTACAGCATTGGATTTCTTGCCTTTATAATAAAATTCGCTATAGATTTTTATAGTTTAAACTCGGTTTTGAAAGGTAAAAAAATACAGCAACAAGCTGATTTTAAATTTATTGATATAAAGGAAAACATTGCTCCATTTTCTTATTTTGATTATATCGTTTACAATTCATCAATGTATTCCGAATCAGAATTAGAAAGTATTATTGAACATGAAAAGGTGCACAGCGATCAAAATCATACAATTGATGTAATAATTTCAAGGATTTTCTGTGTCTTATTTTGGTTCAATCCAATTATTTGGCTATACAAAAAAGCCATACTGCAAAACCTGGAATTCATTGCCGATAATGAAGCGTCTAAAAAAATATCAGACAAAAAAGCGTATCAGTACACGCTTTTAAAAATAACAACACATGAAAGTTGTGTTGCCATTACCAATCATTTTTATCAATCATTAATCAAAAAACGAATTGTCATGTTAAACAAAAATCAATCAAAAAAAAGGAATTATTGGAAGTATTACGCTATAATTCCAGCACTCGTAGGCTTTGTATTCTTGTTTCAAATTGAAACGATTGCACAAGAAAAAAAATTAGCTAAGGAAGTTTCTGAAAAAACATCTTCTATTGATGTTTACAAAATTAAAAAAAATACTACTGATCAGGAATTAAAAGAATTTGCTGAAAAATTAAAACAAAATCATAATATTGATGTAGTAATATCTGAAGTAAAAAGAAACTCTAAAAATGAATTGACTGCAATTAAAGTTGATGTCCAAAAAGGAACCGGTGAAGATCAAACCATTCAGCTTGAAGGCAACGAACCTATTAAAAGCTGTGGAATTATCATTACTACTGAAGACAATGGTTCTAAAAAAATTAATTTAGTTACTGACGGAGGAATTGATAAACCAATGGTTATAAATAATCGCACGGTAGAAGTTAAAGAAACTGAAAATCAAGATGTTCCTCCTGCACCCCCTGCACCACCGACAATGCCTGTATTTCCACAAGGACCAATGCCTGCAGCACCTGCAATTGACATGTCAAAAATGCCTAAACCACCTGTAGCTCCAAGCAATCCACAAGATAAAGCAGCTATGAAAAAATTTGAAAAAGAAATGGCAGAATTTGAGAAAAAAATGGACGCTTATGAACCTGATATGTCTGCCTATGAAAAAGAAGTAGATGAGATTATGGAAAAAAGATCTGCTATTTTTGACAAAGAAATGGAGAAATATGATTTAGCAATGGAAAAGTTTAATGCTGATATGGAGAAGTATAATCAAGATATTGAACAGCAATATGGAGAAAATTCAAAGGAATATAAACAAAATATGGAGCAACATAAAAAAGACATGAAACAACATGCAAAAGATATGAAAGAACATGAAAAAAAGATGAAGAAAATGGAACAGGAAAGTAATTAAATCTATTCCAATTTTAGAATCTTAAAACAAAAAGACTTTGCACAAACCGCAAAGTCTTTTTTTATATCTTTGAAAAAATAAATTAAAAATGTATAAAATTTTAGCTAAAATAAACAAAATCTTTTTACCAAGTTTTACTAAACAAGGTTTAGATATTTCGAAAGCAAAAAAATGGCAATTGGCTATTATTGGCTATCGTTATTTTGTAACTACCCGAGCTTTGGGATAATAAATTATAAATATCTTTCTGAAATCACTTTCAAATGATGATTTTGATGGCCGGTAATAATAAATCCAATTGCTCTTACCGAAATAGCAGTATTTGAAGCTGTACCTAAAAAAACAAGCTGATTTTCATTCAAACTTTCAAAAAAACTAATAGTTGCCTTTCTGACATTTTCATATTCAGAAAGTAAACTTTCAACAGAACGGTCATTTGCATATGCAAAAGGTACATAATCGTTTTCTTCAAAACCCGGCAAAGGTGTTTTATCACCTCTGCTAATTCTCAAAGCACGATATGCAAAAATTCGCTCTGTATCCATCATATGCAGAATGATGTCTTTGATAGTCCATTTTCCTTCTGCATAACGATATTCTAATTTTTCAGTTGGAACTTTTTTTATAAAATCCACCAACTGAGGTAAGCCCTCTACCAAACCTTCTGTTAAAGTTTTATCAGTCGTAGCTTTAATATAAGTAGCATTAAAAACAGAATATTCATTTGGTAATAATTCGCTGGCATTCATAATTTAATATTTTAGGCTGAATTTCTACTTGCATTTGTATTTCCAAAAAGAGAACGGGTTACTACTTTTTCGTAAACCTTAATCAACTCTTCATTTTGACCATTTTCTTTATTCAATTCATTAATTCTTAGCAAAGCATATTGTTGTATTGTTAATAGTGGCAATACTATACGTTCTCTTATCTGAATTGAAGCTTTACCATCAGGATAATTTTCCATTAGGGTTTTATGACCGGCTATTTTAAGCAGAAGGCGTTCAGTTTCTATAAACTCATCATAGATAATTTGCCAAAATTCACCAAATTCTGGATCTTTTCTCATATAGGCTGTTAATGGTAAAAATGATTTTGCCAATGACATCATACTGTTTTCCAAAAGCGTTTTAAAGAATAAAGAATTATGATACAAATCATGCACCTTATCCCATTGATTTGTTTCTTCAAAATATTTTAAAGCTGATCCAACGCCAAAAAATCCGGGAACATTTTGTTTCAACTGACTCCATGAACCTACAAAAGGGATTGCTCTTAAATCAGCAAAATCTAATTGCTCGGATTTGCTTCTTTTTGATGGTCGGCTTCCAATATTTGTTTTAGAATAGTATTTTAAGGTACTCATCTTCTCCAAATACGGTATAAATTTAGGATGATTTTTAAAACTTAAATATTTATCATACCCTAATCCTGCCAATTGAGTCAAAATTGCTGTCTCCTCTGTAGTCAACTCATTTTTCTCTTTACTAAAAACCTGATTTGTTACTCCGGCACTTAATAAATTTTCGATATTGTAACGACAGGAATCTAAAGTTCCAAAATTAGAACTGATTGTTTGTCCCTGTACTGTAATTTGAATTTCATTATTCTCTATTTTCGGCCCTAAAGACGCATAAAATTTATGAGTTTTTCCACCACCACGCGCAGGTGGTCCACCACGGCCATCAAAGAAAATAGCTTTTATACCATATTTTCTTGAAATTTTCGTAAGTTCAATTTTAGCCTGATAAATACTCCAGTTTGCCATTAAATAACCACCATCTTTTGTTCCGTCAGAGAAACCAAGCATAATAGTTTGCTTGTTATCACGGGATTTTAAATGCGTGGCATATTCAGAATTCGTATACAACTGCTCCATTATTTCATGAGCTTTTTGCAAGTCATCAACTGACTCAAAAAGAGGAATAATATCAACTGTTGGATTTTCCCAATTATTCAAACGAATCATGGCAAAAGTTTCCATTACATTTAATGCACTTTCATTATTGCTTATAATATAGCGATTAGCACCAAATTCACCGTTATTTTCCTGAATCGTTTTAATAGCCTGTACTGATTCCAAAGTCGATTTAGTAATTTCATTATCAAAATCATCAGGATTCAAATTACCTTTTACTTTTGATAAAACAACTAATTTTTCTTCTTCAGATAAATCAAAATAATTATCCGGAAATATTTTTGAATCAGAATTTAAATAATGATTTACAACATCATGAAAAACAGCATCATGAATTTTACTATTTTGACGAATATCCAAAGTAGCAAAATGAAATCCAAATAAATTAATTTTAACCAATAAAGATTCTAATTCGTGTAAATATAAAGACTGGTGTTTTTCAATTATTATGGTACGAATTTTATTTAATTGCGCTAATAATTCTTCTAACGTAATATAAATTTCACCTTCCTTAGAATAAAAGACAGAACGATAAAGTTTATGTTCAAGTTCAGCAACCAAAGTATCTACACCTGAGAAAGTTAACTTTCTTTTTAAATTTCTAATTTCAACATAATAACATTTTAAAATTGAAGTACGAAGACGTTCAGCAACTTTTAAAGTGATTTCTGTTGTAACGAACGGATTTCCATCACGGTCACCTCCTGGCCAAAAACCAAGTTTTATTAATTGATTTTGAATAGCTTTCCCCTGAAGAATGTTTTTTTGCAGATAATGTACTATTTCACCGGAAGTTTCATAAAATACATTTTCCAGATACCAAATCAAACTTACTGCTTCATCATATGGATTTGGCTTTTCGTTTTGTATAAAAGGAGTTTTTCCTAATTGCGCTAATAATTGTTTAATTTGCAATAAATCATTCAATCGAATTGCGTCTGTGAGATCATTTATAATTCCAAGAACCGGTCCTGGATAAAACTGCGTAGGATGTGCAGTTAAAACTGTTCTAACATTAAAATTCTCAAGGAATTCAATTAATTCCTCATCTTTTTCTTTTGCATCTGATTTTTCTTTAATATCACGTAAAGAACCACGCCCTTCCATATTGTTTACAGCAGGGAAAGCAGCATCTTCAATTGCATCAAACAATACAATTTGGCGTTCGATATACTGAATAAATCGAAACATCAAATCTATTTTTTCAGTTTCCGAAGCATTATTTAAATATTTATCAGAAAAGAAGTCAAAAATCTCTTTAGGAGTTTCTTGTTTTTTAAACCCGGTTTCGCAAGTTTCTGTAAATAAAGGAAGCAAAACCCCTGTATTATCTATAGAATCAAAAGGCAATGTTATAAAAACACTGTTATAAATATGATATTTAGAGAGAACATCTTGATTAAAACGCTCTATTTTAGGCAACGTGTACATAATCCTTTTTATAGTTGATTGGTTAATTAGTCATAAAAAAACCCCAAGAAAACTTGAGGTTATATTTTAATATAGCATTCAAGAAAATATTACATATTTTTAAA
>JBDTRA010000091.1:0-19678 GCA_039931915.1 Flavobacterium sp.
GATAAACTAAGGCCGCAGGAGTATTCTGCCAATGGGTGGATATGGGCAGATACAACAAAAAAGCAGTGTTTTTATGACACTGCTTTAGCTAAGAATGATATGTATGAATTTTATAGATCTTTATCCATATACTGATCTAAGGAAGTTTTGAGCTGGTCTAAAAACAAAGTACGATTACCTGAGCGTTCTTTCATACGGTGAAAAGCATGGTGGATATCTCCTAATTGGATACGAAACACGATTTGAAAGATTAAGCTGATTTTGCGGATTCCAGTTTTGCCGTTAGAAATTGCCCCCGATACATAAAGTGCATAAATCAACTCTATCAGTGCATTTTTCGATTCTGTCCAGAAAACATCTTTTGTGGATTCAGCATTCTGCAAAACCATATCGGGCTTGTCAACAGGATTAATTTTGATAATCAGGTAATTGTAGAGCAGTTCATCCGCTATGATACGGGAAACTTTATAATCATAGTAAGTAGAAAATTGAGTATCAACTTCAAAAATAAAACTGTTAAGACCAGTGTTTAGATTTATTTTTCCTAATTTAAAAAAGTCATGGTCTCTGTCGGTTCTCCCTGACCGATAATACCGGTAAAAATCAGAATTGCAAATATGTTCTTTATATTCATTCTTCAAATGCTGCAATTCACCGGAAAAATATTTATAATACATTTTTCCTCCATTTACCGGACAGGATGTTTCTATCCTGTACACTTTATTATAGTAAATCAACTTTCCAAGTATTTGAGGCTTAATAATTCTGAAGAATTCAATTTCTTCATTTGCCTCTGTAAAATGATGCTCCAAAACTTGCTTTTTCATTCCTGACAATAAATCCTGCAGGAAAATAATCATACGATAGGACTCGTCTATTACATGCACGGATTCCAAACTGATTTCCTGTTCTTTTTTCACGATACTGTAAAGGACATCTTTGTAAGGGGATTGTATCATATTAATAATATTATGCAAACAATATAATTCCATCTTTCAGGTTCATTCAGATCTCAGCCTTAAACGGTACTCCGAGGGGGACATGAAAGTTGATTTTCTAAAAAAATTGCTAAAAGATGAGGAATTACAAAAATGTAATTCCTCAATAATCTGCAAAATGGTCAAGTCATCATTTTGAAGCAAAATTTTAGCTTCCAAAATAAGTGCTTCTTCGATAAACTGCTTAACGGTCTTATTGGTGACCTGCTGTACGGTTTTACTAAGGTGTCCCTTTGTTATTAATAGAGCATCAGCATAAAACTTTACGCTATGCTCTTTTGCACAATGAAGTTCTACCAGTTGTAAAAATTGGAATACCAGTTTTTCCTTTCGGGTATGTCTTTCTTTTACATGACAGGAATCTTTGCTGTATATTGATGCAAGCACATACAACAAAAGATTGAAGCTCAGCGACAGTACTTCGTTATAAAATGGATATTCACTTGTTTTGTATCTTTTGTTTCCTGTTAAAGCAAACAAATCATTCAGCAAAAGAGAATCCTCATCCTTCAGCTTTATTTTCGATGGAAATTTTGCAATAAAAAACTCAAAGAAACCTACGTTTGGCTTTCTTATCGTATTCTTAAAGATAAAACCTGGTGTAAAAGAAAGTAGGGAAATCTCCAATGTTTCACTCATCAATACAATCTCGCAAGAAGTTCTAACTGGTATTACAAGCAGCTCACTTGGGCATAAATAATACTCCAAATGGTTTGCCCGCAAGGTTATACATCCTGAATTTATCAAAATTATAATAAAGTAACTGCTGCTAAAATATTTTTCCAGTGCAGCTTTCGAACAAAACCTTTCAAAAGTAAAGACCTCTATGTCTGAATGTCGATATAATAAACTTTTCTTTATCAAAACATTAATTTTTTAAACATTTGCTGTGATAAACCCTAAAGAAAATTTTGGATCATTTTGTATCATCAGTCTTGATAGGAACTATTGGACATTAATATCCACATCAAGGAAACAGACACAAATAATAAATTGGCAAGATTATCTGTAAAAAACAGAAAAGCCAGCGGTCGTACAGTACGGGTTTTAACCTCATTTATGGATGGATAACCAATCATTTCATCAAACTTCGACAGCTCATAAATGAAATAAAGCTCGATAAGATTAAAAATGATTAAAAACACGCAAAAAACAGTTACGATTCTTTTTTCAATCTTGGGTGATAGATACATGATTTCTCTTTTTATAAATTATTTTGAATAATTCCGGACAGCAAAGCCATTCTTACCGTTTTAAAAGTAATTTCATCTGTGGGGATAAAATTATCATCCCTGTTACCAATAGCTGTGTCCCAATCTTTATCCCCGCGCTTTTTTTCGTAAAAAAGGGAAGAGCCTGCAATCGAAGATATAGCGAGTATGACACACTTATCTTCCGATGTATAGGAAGTATCAGTGCTAATATTAGATTGATAAAGTGCTATTGACTGGAGCATACTTTGGTAATCACCATTATTGAATTCCATAATGTTTTCAATAAAGTTTGACAGACTGGCTTTCCCTGCTGCTGTCATAGAAGGATTATCGACGTTTAATTCAAATAGTCCCTGCGATTGGTTTACTGCATTTCTGATTGCATCGATTGATGAATTGGTCAGGTTTAAATTACCCGCAACCAATGATACTGTTGTATTTCCAATGGGATGGATCGCCTGATTAATTGAAAGAATTGATTCAGAATCGAAAGTACTCTGATCATAAAATTGTGATAGCAGCTGATCGATTTGCAGAGTAAGTGAATTTTTAGCGAAACTGGATACATTGGATTTACTCAGCTTAGAGGTTGGGCCCTCAACGGAATTAATTTCTTTTAATTCGCTATCTGCTGTAAAATCATTTGTGCAGGAAATCGACAGAATTGTAATGGTAAGTACCCATAATGATAAATTTTTCATGATTAAATTTGTTAAATGTGACCGGCTACTTTTTTTTTCGCCAGTTCATTTCCCCGGGAAGCAGAACTTTTATTTAGCACGATGCCAAACATTTTTGCTTTTGAATTCGAGACAAAGCTAGAAGCTGGATTTCAATCTCGCAAAAGATGTATTGTCGATTTTCGGAAAATAGCATATCGATTTTCGGAAAATCCATACCCTATTTTTTAAAAATATTAATCTCATTATCAATTGTTTATATTATATTTGATGTTCTTTTTTTAGAAAAACTGTTCAAGAACATTTCTGGAAGACAAAACCCCTTTCTTTAGAAATTATCTTACAAGAAAATAGTATACACTTTTATCTTAACCTATGATTAAAAAATATCTACTCGTTTTTTTCCTATGCCTGGGAGATCAGATTACAGCACAAGAAAGTGCCTTTAAAATTCCGGACTCACTTCTACGTAAAGATTATGACTATCTCTATGATAGGATTGACCAATCGCAAGGAGATACTATCAGGCAGTCCTTGTATTTAAAATCATTTTTATTAAAATCGAAGTCTGAAAAAAATTTCGAGGAGATAGTCAATGGATACAAAAATTACCTCCATCATTCCCCCGATAAATTAAAACTCATTTATGCCGACAGCATGATATACAGTGCTAAGCAGTCTAAAGAGAATAATCTTATCGGTTCTGCTTATTTGTCAAAAGGGATCGTTTACTATGGATTGAAACAACATGATCAGGCATTGGACAATTACCTCATTGCAAATGATTTTATTTCAAAAACCAAAGACAATTATTTAATTCATAAAGTAAAGTATACAATTGGCCATATAAAATATTATTTAGGTTTTTATGATGAAGCCATATCGTTATTTCGGCAATGCATTGCTTTTTTTGAAAAAGAAGATCCAAGAGGTTATCTAAACTCACTTCATTCACTTGGATTGTGCTACAACAGAATTGGGAATTATGGCTTATGTTCGGAAACAAATAAAAAGGGTTTGTCAGAAGGAAAAAGGTTGGGTATCGCTACGATGGATTCTTATTTTATTCATTCTGAAGGAATTAATCAATATTCGCTCAAAAATTACAGGGACGCTATCAAGCAAATCAACTATTCTTTAGCTTTTATAAAAGAAAAGAAAGACTTTGCAAACCAGACTGTTGGATATTTTTATATTGGCAAAAGCTATTGGCAGCTAAATGAATATGAAACAGCATTGTCTTACTTTAAAAAAGTCGTTCAGATTATTGAAGCTAAAAATTATATTCGGCCAGATCTTCGTGAGAATTATGAGCTGATGATACGTTATTATAAGTCTAAAGACGATCTGAACAACCAGCTTTATTACATACAAAAGTTATTAAACATAGACAGGATATTAGATCGCAGGTATCGATATCTATCCCATAAAATCCATAAAGAGTATGACACCAAAAAGCTGTTAGCAGATAAAAAAAGTATAGAAAATATTCTTGACAGAAGAAAGCACAATGATTTGATTCAGGGTTTGGTTATTGCCTTCTTATTTTTTTCCTTAATCCTTTTACTATACCGGAATATAAGAAATAAGCGTATATACAGACAAAAATACGAAGAACTAATGACTAAAGGTAAATCCCCCAAAGTTGAAGAGAAACAAATAACAAGTGTAATTGCTGATATAAATCAGGATAAAATAAAAACATTGTTGAAGCAATTGGAGAAATTTGAAAAGGACGACAAATTCCTCGAAAAAGACTTGACTTCTAGTAAATTAGCTGTAGCCTTTGGCGCAAATGTAAAGTATCTGTCAAAAATAATTTATCACTATAGAGGAAAAAAGTTTGTCGATTACATTAATGACCTGAAAGTAGACTATTTAATTTCTCAACTGCAAAATGATAAAGCAGTTAGAAAGTATACCAATAAAGCTTTGGCTGAGGAAGTGGGATTCAGCAGTACAAAAAGATTCACCAACGCTTTCTTTGCGAGAACCGGAATGCCAGTTTCCTTTTTCATTCAGGAAATTAAAAAAGAAGAAATGACTCATTTAGATGAAAACATAGGTGATAAACTTGACTATTGAAATTCCCTATTGTAATTACATTCAATAATTACACTTTTTTATTTTTGGATGTGATAATTATAGTATTATGACTATAAAATCTTAAAAAGTGATTAAATTCACAATTTTAAGGCACATTTTGTTATTTAACTCAAAAATAGTCTGTAATCGGATTAATTAGCTGTTTTATCGAGGATTGCTCGTACTTTTTTAAATATTAATACATATATTCGCAAAAATTTTTGTGAATGAAAGTACTATTACACTTATTAATATTTTGCTCTTTTTTTAACGCTGCTCATGCACAAAATGAGACTAATATCACCTACGGATTAAAACTCGGAGGAATTTATTCTAAAATCAGTAATTTACCCGAAAGCATTAAAGGACGAGATAACACTTTTGATAATAGTGTTATGAAAAGCAAAGGTGGCTACGGAATCGAAGGTGGTTTCTTTTTAAACTGCAAACTTTACGATACACGTGTAGCCATTCAGCCGGAACTTTTATTCAGACAGTCATCTCAAACTGTCAATTATCACGATACTACAGGCAAGGAATTTGAATTAGGATTAAAGTATTCCTATTTGCAGATTGGAGCCCTATATAAAGTGTACCCTTACGAAGGTTTAAATTTAGGATTTGGTGCTTTCTACGGTATCAGTTTATCTCCTAACAATATTACTTATAAATCCAACGAAGCTGGCGGAATGTATGATGTTGCCACCAGGCAGTTCTATCAGGATGGTCTTGACGGCGCAGACGATTTCTCGTTGTGCTTTGCATTGGGTTATGAATTGCACGAAAGTATCCACTTCGATTTGCGCTATTACTTAGGTGTAAAAGATGTGGTAAAAAGTAATGCATCTTCTTTTCAGTTTATCGAAAATCAAAACAAAAGCGGGGTATTTAGTTTTTCTTTAGGCTACAGTTTTCATCAATGGTAATTTCAATAAAAAACATGAAAAAAATTATTTTGCTACTACTATTAGTAAGCACAAAATCGCTGTTTGCACAAGGTGACAGAGAGATAACATATGGTCTTTTTGGTGGCGGTATTTATTCTAAAATGTCAAATCTTCCCGATGTGATAGTTCCAAAAGGAATTTATGAAGGCTATACTTTAAAAGAAGAAGGCAAATTTGGCGGAACAGCAGGTCTTGTAATCAATTGGAAATATCCGTATGCAAATGTGGCAATCCAGACTGAAATCTCCTACTCAGGTCAAAGTACCGATTTGAATTATGAAGACATCAAAGGATTAAAATACAAAATGACTTTTGGTTACAGTTATATCAACGTTGGTGCACAATTCAAATATTATCCCATTGAAGGATTTTACATAGGAGCTGGTCCTTATGTTGGATTTAATATTGCCAGTGATAATATCAAATACAGCTCGAATGCACAGGAAATATTTGCTGATTCAGGGACTTATTTTGAACCTGATGCCAATGTGCAAAAAGTACTCAAAGAATCCCTTACCGGTAAAAATTATTTTTATGGAATGCTGTCTGCAGGATATGAATTCAGTTCTAACTTATCTATTGGAGCGCGATATACTTTAGGACTTACTGATGCTTTGACAACAGAAGAAAACGGGCATCGCTATAGCGAAAATAAAAACAAAATCAATAGTATCTCATTCATTATTGGGTACTCTTTTAACTTTGATGATCTGGCCAACTTCTAAGAGTAGATTTCATTTTAAAACATAGAAAATTATGTATAGAAAGATTTTTTCAGCATTGGTTTTTATAAGTGTATCGGCAAGTAATCTGGTTTTTTCGCAGCAAAAAGTAGTGCCTGGCAATGTTCAGGAACCTGATTTTTGGATTAAATCGAGAACTAACGGAGATGCTTATTATTGGGAAAGTCTCACTAAAAAAGAAGGCAAAATACCAAGTAATACTCAAAAAGGATCAGCTTTTAATTTCAACCCAAGTATTGTTTTTGATACGGCTCAGGATTCCCTGATCTTACCTTTGGGTATAGAAACTAAAAGGCGTCAGACCGTATTTATGGTTTATAAAGTCAAAGACAGTTTGAAAGAACAATTTTTATGGACGATCAATGATCCTCAAAAAACACTTTCAGTTGCGACCAATAAACGCCTAGTCGATCTCAAAAAATACTCCTATCAATCGTACCCGGAAAAGATAAAGCCTCATAAAGCCAACATTCATTTTTTTCAACAGAATGTAACGGATAGTGTTGCAAAGTCATCGTCATTAACGATTGGGCAAAAGTCTAAACTGGAGAAATTACCTCCTGAAGAGTTTAAAGGAAATATCAGTGAAATCCTGGTTTATAACAGAGTTTTATCCGGCAAAGAAACCCAAAAAGTGGCCAGTTACCTCGGAATCAAATATGGAATTTCGCTCTCGCAATTTGAAAGTAAAAACTATCTCAACAGTCAGGGAGAAACGATTTGGGATATCGATCAGCATAAAGGTTTTGATGCCTCCATTACCGGAGTTGGAAGAGATGATGCCAGCGGATTGTTACAGCCCAAAAGCAGTAACATGATTGAAGAAGGATTGTTGACAATAGAACTCAAAAGTAAATCCAGTAAAATACCCAATAACTATTTTGTTTTTTGGAGTGACAACGGAAAAAATCTATTAGTCAAAAAACAGGAACAGGGTGAACCAATCGGTATTGCCAGACAATGGCAGTTAGACTTTACAAACCCGAGTGACCTTAGTCTTGACTGGTCTTTAAATCCCAATTTTATAAAAGGAACTTTGCCCAAAGACACCTTTTACTGGTTGTTGGTTGATTATTCAGGAAAAGGAACTTATGACGAAAAAGATTCCGAATATATTCGTTTAGCAAAAACTTCGACCAAGGAAAAATTGACTTTAACTGATTTTAACTGGGACAAACAAAAAACAGGAAAAACCAAGTTTACGATAAAAATTGCACCGGAAATGTTCAGCAGGGTCTGGATTACTGAAGCTACTTGTGGCTTAGCAGGATCTGGTCAGTTAAATTATACCATTGAAGGCGGCGAAGCTCCCTTTACTGTTACCGTTAAAAAAGAAGGAAGCGATGTTGTGGTAAAGCAATGGAATCAGGCTGCTAAAAGCACCACCGGAGTACAGCTTTCATCAGGAACATATGATTATATCGTACGTGACGGAAAAGGAAGTTTATATTCGGAAACCGTTTTTGTGGCTGATAAACAAGGAACATTTCCGAATTTAAAATCAGATTATTTATTGACCAACGGAGATGCTTTAGTATTGGATGCAAGTGCTGGTTTACCCACCGGAAATTATGAATATGAATGGTTTTATGAAGGTGATTTTATAGATAATAGTGCAAAAATCCTGATAGATCAGCCGGGTACCTATGAGCTTAGATTGGTAAATGCTCAGCAATGTAAAACTTCGAGCAAGATCTTAGTTGCAACAGATGGAAAAGAAATTACCGATTCGAGTGTAATTATTTTATATCCTAATCCAACTACAGACGGTCATTTTTCTGTTGCGATGCAATATCCACACAAGACAGATGCAAATATTAGTATTTACTCTCTAACAGGAGCTCTTATAAAACAAAAACACCTTACTCAAATAGAAACTTATTTGTATGATGATAGTATCGATAGTTCATCGGGTATGTATCTGGTGTCTGTTAATTCAGAATTTGGCACAAAAACTTTTAAAGTTATTGTGAAATAATATGGTCTTGGTGAATTAAAAAAATAAACGATTATCCCTATAGTCGATTAATCTACATTATGAAAAATAGAATTATAATTCTTGTACTTTTAATAAGTTCATTTTTGTTTGCAGTAAATTTTAAAAACTATGATATTGTTTCTTCATTTTCAAATACTTTCTTTGAAAGTAAAAGTGAAAAAGCTACAGTTTTAGAGCCGATTGAGACTACTCCAAATCGTACTAAAGCCGCAAAAGTATTTGATGCAGATATCAAAGAAGGATTTATCGGGCTAAAGGATGAATCTGATACGGATGATGCCTATGATAACGTTTTTCATCTTGCGATAAACGAACTGCCATCAGTTAACGAAAGTGCTTATCTGGAATACGAATTATACGGTTATGACCAACCGGCTTCGATCTCAAGAAGTTTAAACAACCAGGCCAGTATCGGAGGGCAATTTTTATCGAAGAATAACAATTGGACTTCACAATCTGAATTGCTTTCTGAAAAATCCCTTAGAGAAGGAGATAACGTATTATTATTTACTGCTCCGGAAGGAATATCAAACAATTATAAAATCAAAAATGTTCGAATTGTATACCGACCAACAGGATTCCATACAAATTATACTTTATTAAAATCGGATAATAAATTCTATATCAAAGGAACTAATTTTCCTTCGCAGATCAGAAAATTAAGTATTGGCGGAGTTCAAATCAATGTAAATCAGCCTGAATTTGAATTGGTTTTGGATCGAAAGGATTTAAATTCAGATCAATCAGTAACTGTTTATAAAGAAACTACAACAGGAGTTATTACCAGTGAAAAATTAAAAATCAAGGATTTCTTAAAAGTTGAAAGTTTCAGACCGCTGGAAAACGCGAAAGAAAGTTTTTCTAAAATAATAAACTTTCAGACGGCAAATACACTTTCGTACAAAGATTTCCTGGCGGTTTTCCCGTTGGGTGCATTAAAATCAGATGTTCATGTATCGGTAAGCGGCTTACGTAAAATTGATATTGCGCCTTTAAATTCTGCAATGGTCAACGTTACGGGAACCAATGCCGGTTTCAGGTTACTGCCACACGGGACTATTTTTGAAAAAGCGGTCAGCTTATCACTTCCTTTCGATAAAAAAGCAATCCCGGAAGGATATACAGAAAAAGATATCAATGTATTTTATTTTGATGAAAACAAACGCCTATGGCAGGAAGTCAGCAAAGATTCTTTGGATATTAAAAAAGGGATTATCAGTGCCAAAACTACCCATTTTACCGATTTCATTGCCGGAATTATAAAAATGCCGGAATCCCCTGAAACATCAGGTTATACACCAACAAGCATAAAAGATCTAAAAGCGGCAAGCCCGCTTGTAGGCATACAGTCAATAGCACCACCATCAGCAAACGGAAGAGGAACTGCAAGCACCGGTTTTTCTATTGTAATACCAAACGGAAGAGGTGGTATGCAGCCTTCTTTTAACCTGCAGTATGACAGTGATGGCGGACACAGCTGGGCAGGAATGGGCTGGGATATTTCGGCACCCGCAGTAAGCATCGATACGCGTTGGGGTGCTCCGAGATATGATACAGCAAATGAAACCGAAACCTATTCGGTTTCCGGCGAACAATTGATCCCAAATTCACATAGGGCACTTTGGGTGGGCAGGACTACAGACAAGCAATTTTATCCACGCCGCGAAGGGGCTTTTCAGCAGATTATCAGAAAAGGATCGTCACCTAAAAAATATTATTGGGTCGTAAAAGACAAAAGCGGTGTTGCAAGCTATTATGGAGGAAACGAATCCGGTTTAGTTTCTGATGCTGTCCTGGCGGATGCTTCAGGAAATATTGGGCATTGGGCACTTTGCCTTCAGGTCGATTTAAAAGGAAATACCGTTGAATACGAATACGATAAAAAGGACGGAGAACTCTATCTTAAAAAAGTATATTACACCGGTTTTGGTTCAGAGAAAGGTAACTACAGTGTGTCTTTTATCAAAAACGGAGATTTAGGTGAAGCCAACAGGCCAGATGTTCAGATTTCAGCAAGACTGGGGTTTAAACAATTAAACAATCAGTTATTACGAAAAATTGAAGTTCGTTATAAAGACGAGATGGTCCGCAGTTATGAGTTGAATTATAAGGAAGGCGCTTTTAAGAAAACCCTGCTTGAATCAATTTCAGAATATGACTCCGCATCAAAACTGTTTTATACCAATACCTTAGATTATTTTGATGATATCCGTGATGCCTCCGGAAAATATAATCCCTTTGGGGCGGAACAGGTTTGGGCTGTTCCAGGCGATAACCTCGATAATTCTTCTATCCCTTCTTTTAGTGATGTATTATTTTCAGGAAAACATTCTTTGGTCAGCAGTTCAGAAGGAGAAACGGTTGGAATAAGTTACCGACTTGGTATTGGCTTAGCTACAAATACAGGAAGCCTTAAAGGGTTTACTGTTGGGGGACATGGCGGTAACAGCTGGGGAACTTCGGATACCGCAGTAGTTTTGGAGGATTTGGACGGGGACGGACTGCCGGATAAAGTATTTAAAACCCAAAGCGGCGTTTATTACAGAAAAAACCTGGCAGCTTCAGGACAGAACTCTTTTGGAGAGTTAGAGGCTGTTAATATCAGCGATGTTGGATTTTCAAAGTCAACTTCATTCAATTGGGGAGTAGATTTAAATCTCAAATACGGAAATATCGGCTACGACCAGCAGCGTTCTACCAGTAAAACCAAAGTCTATTTTATGGATTTTAATGGCGACGGACTGACTGATTTTGTTCGTAATGGCCAGGTATATTACAATCGATTGGTAAACGGTATCCCTACTTTTAAAATTAGCAGTACAGGAACTCCATCCCCTGTTTTTGGAGGCGGGGACGTTACAATCCCGGGATCTACCACTTTATCCATGCAGGAAATTGAAAAGCAGAACCCATTGCATGATGTGGTACGTATGTGGGAAGCACCCGTAAAAGGAATTATTTCGATTTCCCATCAATATCAATTAGTAGAGGAATCAACACCGGAAAGAATAAAAGCCCGTGCTGAATATGTAAATAATGCAGGAACAGACAAGGCAGACGGTGTCCGTTTGTATTTTCAGAAAGGCAGTCAGTTACTTTGGGATGAAACAATTGGCGCAACTGATTACAGCATTAAGACTAAACAGAATACTGCAGTATCCGTAGAAAAAGGAGAACGGTTGTATTTTAGGGTCAGTGCTGTAAAAGACGGAAATTTTGATGCTGTTATTTGGGACCCAATTATTACCTATTCAGAGGCAACACAATATGACAGGGGTACTAATGGGAAAATTACCAGCAGTAGTTTAGTAGTGCCTTCCACTTTAAAAGATGCCAATTTATATTCGTTGTCGGCATATCAGGCGACTAACGATTTTTTTAGCAGCAGTACAGCAGGAAAAGCAATCCCCGTTGCAGGAAATATTGCTTTGAGCGGGATACTAAACAAACCTGTTACTTCAGATCACATTAAACTGGTCATCACCAAAAGCTACCTCGAGCAGACAAACCCACCAGTGGTTTTATTTGAAAAAACATTTTTAGCCAACGAAATCGCTTCTTTTGATTTAAGCACCGTTACGCTTCCAACATTTGAAGATGAAACAGTGGTAAGCATAGCCCTTGAAGCCCCAACCAATATTAACTGGCAGACTATTTCTTTTGTCCCGACAATTACCCTGCCGGTCATTCCGGGCGGAACAGCAGAAACGGTCCCTATGGAAGTTTCACATTTATTATACAATAAAAGGGCAGGAAATTATGCTATTCCGGGTGTTACTTCTACAGTAAGCGGAAAAGTAAAACTGAATATTTTGCCGGCTGACCTTATTTTAGATATCAATCCATTACTCAAAAAATATGATGGAGACGTAATTATATCTGCAAAACAAAATAACCTGTTACTGGCACGTAACCGCTATACGCTTACCTCAGGAGTTTTAGTTCCCGTACTTAATGCGTTTGATGCGGCGGTCGATTATCCGGCAGCGGTTACCGGTGTTCCTATCCAGTTAGAGATGACCGTTTCTAATCCCGAATCGCTGGCTATTATTAGAAATTATCCAACAGCAAATGCATTAAAAATCCAGGTTCAGGTAACCGATTTAAAAGATATAACAAACGCTGCAGATGATGTGATATGGAATACCAGCACGGATGATTTTGCTGTCTACAGTCTTTTAAACCCTGATGAAAGGACATTAGGATTGTATCACCGCCAATGGGGAGGGTTTGTTATTAATGGAACTCTGGCTTCAGATACCATTGACCAGTCTTTATTGAAACAATCTGATGCTTATGCAACTGAGCCTGATTTGAATAATACGGACCCTGATAATTACAACGGAAAAGGCTATGAAATTGCCGACAGCTATTTTGTGTCACTAAACCCATCTTATGCAAAAGCAAAATGGGAAGGACTGGAAGAATCTATTTATATAAAAGGGGCAGTAATAGGAACCGCACGTTTAGGAGAAGACGACATTTCGGATTATGCCGATTTTTCTCTGCCGACCCTGCAGGGAGGAAGCACATCTGCACTTGATATGATTTCCGAAAACAAAAGTAAAAGTATCTCGGCAGGGGTTTCGGCTGGTCAGGGCAATATTGGTTTCAGTAAATCGATAGATGGCGATTCGTATGTAACACAAACGATGAGTGACTTTAATGGGGACAGGTTTCCGGATTATGTACGGGGAAGCAATGTACAGCTGACTGCTCCCATTGGAACTGTTTCGGATGAAATAATTGATATTGGCGATAATTTTAGTCACGCCACAACTACTTCCGAAGGACCAAATTTTGGAGGAGCATACAGTCATGGGACCGCAAAAAGTGGTTTGAGCATGACTGCAGGGAAAGTGGCAGCACAAAGAGAAGCTTCCAAATCCTGTGCTGATGAAGAGGCAGAAAAAGCAAAAGACCAAATCTCTGTCAGTGCTTCGAAAGGAAAAGGAAGTGACAGTGCCAAAATGATCCACAGCGATATTAACGGTGATGGACTGCCGGACAAAATAACCGATTCGGGAGATGTATTGCTTAATTCCGGTTATGGATTTATTCCCGGTGGCAATTGGAACGTTGGGAGCTTAAATAAAGGTTTTTCTAAAGATTGGAGCGCCGGTCTGGGCTTTAGCATTAAGCAGGGATCTATCTCGGGAGGGGCCAATTATGCACGGTCAGAATCTGATGTTGATGAGTCCTTTATGGATATCAACGGAGATGGGCTTGCAGATAAAATAAGTTATGAGGGCAGTTCGATGAAGGTAGCCTTTAACTTAGGGGATTCTTTTGCTACCCAGGTTATTTATCCAAAATATTCCGAAATGAATATCAACAAAGGGGTAAGTTATGGAATGAATGGCAATTTCTCGTTTGATATTACCATTTGGTTATTGCGTATAACGCCTACCATCGGAGCTTCTAAAGGATGGAGTACCAGCCGTTCTGAAGGGACCTTTATGGATATCGATGGTGACGGAAATATAGATTATGTTGTGTCTACGGATGACAACCATATGACTGCACAGCTTTCAAATATCAAAAGGACCAACAAATTAAAAAGCGTAACCAATGCAGCCGGAAACAGTTATACAATAGATTACGAGCTCACGAAACCAAGTTATGAAAATCCGTCCGCACAGTGGGTATTGCAGTCCGTAGATGTAAACGACGGACATAGCGGCGATGGTATCGATCATTCGATAGCCAAATTCAGATATGAAGATGGTTATTATGATCGTCGTGAAAGAGAATCTTACGGTTTTGGAAAAGTAATCCAGGAACAGATTGATGCCGCAGATGATTCAGTTTTTTCAACTACGGTGCAGGAATTTTACAACCAGGATTATTTCAGGAAAAATCTTCTGAAGCACAGTTATACGATGGATAAAAACGATAAAATGCGTCAGGAATCAGAAAACGAATACAGTTATACTGATGTTGCCACCAAGACAAGCATTCCAGTATCTGATTTGAGTTTACTGGCTTGCGATGCCAAACGTGTTTTTATTGGATTGGTACACGCCAATCAAAAAATGTATGAAGGCGGTACCGATTATCTTGAAACCAATATTTATAATAAATACGATGCCAACGGGAACATTATCCAATACGAAGATTTAGGAAATGGCAGTACCGATGACAAAGTAACCGCTAAAATTAGCTACCATGAAAGTACCACACCTTATTATGGAGGGATCCCAAAACAATTGGAAGTTTATACCACTGATGGGCTGCGCCGTAAAAGGGTTACAACGATCAATACCAAAACAGCGGAAGTTACCCAAATAAAAAATTACAGTACCGCCACTAAAATTGCGCTTACTGATCTTGAGTATGATACCTACGGGAACCTGCAAAAAATAACAGGACCAGCCAATACCAATGCCCAGCGTATGACGCTGGATTATGTATATGATTCGGATAACCATAGTTTTTTAACCGAAATAAAAGATGCTTTTGGATACCAGAATAAAATGGAATACGATTATCGTTTTGGCGCAGTATTAAAAACTACCGACCGCAATGACCAGAGTACCATTTACACCATAGATGATAAAGGGCGTCCGGCGACTATACAAGCACCTTATGAAATTGCTAGCGGAAAACCGTACACGATTGCTTATGAATATTTTCCGGATGCAAAAGTGCCTTATGCCCAAACTAAAAACTACGATCCTGAATTAGACAAGGATATCGAAACCTATACCTATACCGATGGATTAGGCAGGGCATTGCAGGTTAAAAAAACCGCCAGTTTATTTAAACAGGCCGGCAGTCCTGATGATGAGGCACAGATTGTATCGGGAAAAATTATCTATGATGGTTTAGGACGACCAATAACAAATTATTATCCAACGACCACCACTACAATAGACAATAAATTCAGCACAGCGGTATCAAGCATAGCACCAACCAAAACGGAATATGATGATGTAAGCCGTGCCGTAAAGGTGACTTTGCCTGATGGGAGCTCTAACACAATTACTTTCGCCTTAGATAAATATGATGGAGTACCAGTATTGATTACTACACAAACTGATGCCTTAAATAATACCAGCCAAACCTATACAGACGCTAAAGGTGGGAACATGGCCAGTATGCAGAATGACCTGCTGACCAAATTTGAAACTAACGCACTTGGGGAAACCATAAAGGTAACCGATGCAATGGACCATATCACTACAAGCACCTACGACTGGTTAGGCAGACGCATTGAGTTTACGCATCCGGATGCGGGAACAACTGCGATGACTTACGATTTAGCAGGCAACCTGACATCGCGCATTACACAGGACATTAAAAATACAGTCCCAAATGACGGGGCAATACAATACGAATATAATTATAACCGTCTTGAAACCATAAAATACCCAAAAAACCCACAGAATAACGTACAGTACAATTATGGCAAAGCGGATGGAACTGCAGCCCGCAGGGGAAGATTATGGTTTGTACAGGATGCGAGCGGCGGACAGGAATTTTTCTATGGTAAATTAGGGGAAGTTGAAAAAGAAATTAGAACGCTTCGTATAACCCCAACAGATGTTCAGACCTATATTTCGGAGTACGAATACGACACCTGGAACCGTATCCAGAAAATGACCTATCCGGATGGCGAGGTAGTTGATTATACGTATAACAGAGCCGGAAACCTGGAAAGCATGCAGGGCAAGAAAGAAAACCACACGTATGATTATATCAAACAATTAGCATATGATGAATTTGAGCAACGCAAATACCTAAAATACGGGAATGATACTGAAACCAATTACACTTATGACGATGTAATGCGAAGATTGCAGCAGCAGCAGGTAAAAAGTGGTGCAAGACAGGTAATGAATAACGCTTACAGTTACGATTTAGTTGGAAACGTTTTAGGAATAAAAAACACTGCACCAATAGTGAACAATACTCTTGGGGGGACTGCCTCGCATGAATACCAGTACGATGATTTTTACAGGTTAAAAAGCGCCAAAGCCATTTATAAAGGTGAGTTTACAGATGCAAAATATGAGCTAAACATGAGCTATAACAAAATGCACAATATCACCGGCAAAAACTTGGCGCATACCGTAAACAATGAACAAAAAGGATATGTATTGGATTATAAATACGATAACACATTACATCCTAATGCGCCGTCGTCAATCACCGAAGTAGCTCAATCTACAACAACTCCTGGGGGGATTCGTGACTATGTTTACGATGGCAACGGAAACCCAACAAGTTATACAGAAACAAAGAGTTTCAGGAAAATGACATGGGATGAGGAAAACCATCTTATGGGAATTAATGATAATGGTCGTATCCACCAATATACGTACGATGTAGCAGGAGAACGCGTCATAAAAAGCAGTGGAGACAGTCAAAATGTTGCTATCAATGGTCAGACTGCTGCAACTATAGTGCATACAGATGATTATACCGGTTATGTAAGTCCGTATTTTGTGATCAGTAAAGGAAAGTTTACTAAACATTATTTTGAGGGTGCCGGACGTATAGTAAGTAAACTGGGTAATGGAACCTTTGCACAGCCATTAGGGATAACAGCCGGAGGTGTAAATTACAGCAAGCTGACAGCCGAACAGCAAAAAGCAATGGATACTTATGTAAAAAGTTTAGGTGTTCCTCCGGGACCGCCAACACAAATGGGCATTTATGCAACTCCTGAGTATACCGGCGATCCTTATCCTTCTTCTGCAGTTACTCCTGTTGAAGAAAATCAGGAGCCACCAGAGGGCTGGCCCAGAAATCCTGTTTTTAATGCACCGGGAGGTGTACCGGGACCACCAGTACAATTTGGTCCACCGGTTGAACCCACAACTGTGAAAGCTGGAGAAGGTTTTACCGGAATTGGTCTGCCGGAGAATGATATTTTTTACTTTCATCCAGATCATTTAGGAAGTACTTCGTATATTACATCTAAAAACGGTTCTATTTCGCAACATGTAGAATACATTGCCTTTGGGGAGGTTTTATTTGAGGAGCATAGCAGCTCGTTTTCAAGTCCGTATTTGTTCAATGGGAAGGAACTCGACAGGGAAACAAATCTTAGCTATTATGGGGCTAGGTATTTGGATATGAAGACTTCGCTTTGGCTTACTGTGGATCCTAAAATGGAAAAATACCCAGGAATTGGCTCTTATGTTTTTGTCGCAAATAATCCTATTAATGCAATTGATCCAAATGGCGAAGACATAGTTTTTTTTACTGCTCAGGGTGCCGAAATTCATCGCATAAAGAATGATAAAGTATTTGAAACGTATGTATCTAGTAATAAGGGGTCAATCTATCCAGGAGCATCCCCATTTGGTGCTTTTGTTCAAGTACCAATGCCTAAAACAATACAGATTTATACAGATGGTAATGGTAATACTAAAAACACAACGGGTTCGAAATATCAGAAATATGATTACATGATAGCAGCACTTACATATATTTTCAATCAAAAGAAAGAAATGGATATTGTACCTACAACTGGAGGGAAAATGTTATCAGATGCAAGTACAGTTCCAGATTTAGATCCAACAATTGTAAAGGCAATAATTATGGAAGAAACAGTTATGGGTAGTGGTAAAAGTGGCGGTAGTAATGATCCAACTCAAGACATAATGCAATCAAATGTTTATTATAGTTCAATAAGTAATGATTGGAATTCAGATAAAAAACAATTTGGATTAACAAAAGGAGGTGGAGCAACACCTGCACAAAGTGTCACAGCAGGTATTGGTATTTTATTCCAAAAAGGATTGAGAGACCCTGATAATGGAGGACTTACGCAAACGAAGAAATGGTTTGGAGGAGAACAGTGGGAAAATGCTATTAGAGATTATAATGGCTCGAAAAGAAAAGAAGATTATAAAGCCGACGTGATAAAAATGGTTGACGAGGCTAAATAATAACAAAAGAAAAATAACTAATGTTAAGATTATGGTTAATTTAAAATTTAATATACTATTTATTGTATTGATTATTTGTGGCTGCAATTTTTTTCAAGAAAAAAAAGCTGCCATACATAATGAAAAAACATATATGCCGGCGGAAAATAAAAATAATGAGCATTTATTGCTAAAAAATGTAACAGATAGTGTTTTACGTTCTTTATATCCCGATTCAACACAAAATTTTATTACAGGAGAAAAGAATTTTTTATCAGTATATAAATATTCAGCAAAAAACATTAGTAGTAGAATATATCATGAGGTACTAAAGAAAGAATATGATTTAAATGATTTGGAATGCACTTCAAGATTTAAAGAAACTAAAATTACATTAATTCCGGACGGAATTAATGTAGGTGTTTTTAATGACTCGAGTATTAAATATAATTCTTATCCAGGAAACCAAAAAGTACTATTTCTTAATAAAAAAAATAATACAGTATCTTTATATCTTTCTGATAGTCTAGTTTTTTCTAATAATAAGAGAATGAATATTTTTATTAATGTTAGAGATAAGATTTTTATTTCAACCTATGAATACAATTTGAACAGCCAATCTTTTATAAAAAAAAGTGAAGAACTATATAAGGAAATAGAGTAATAACGGGTATAGACCCGATCGTTCTGATATGTAGACAACGATAGCGCGCATCTTGATCGTGAACACAAAAGAGAATCGACAAAAAAAACAAATTTAATCATTTATAAAAAGGTGTTTTGGAAAACCTTTAAATACCACAAAAAAGAGACCTCGCAATCAGCGAGGTTTTTTGTGTTTTAGAAATCCCAAGCCACGCAGTGAGAACCTGCGTTTTTTTTGGAAGAATGCCGTGCTTAATTTTTTGAATTGAAAGAAAGAATCCCTGGGCATTCTTGCAGAAAAAATGCATAGCCCTTGCGGTGATTGAGCAAATAATAAAAGTTCGTAGTGCAGTGGCAGAAGCGCTGGGCTTTGCTAAAGGTCTCAAGGAACTGTGCTATTTTACATAACGGGTTTATAGTGCAGGCGCAGCGTAGCACTATAATGACCTGTTATGTAACATAGCTTTGGTGTGGTTTAGTACTAAA
>JBDTRA010000092.1:0-19558 GCA_039931915.1 Flavobacterium sp.
ATATTCATTGATGGTCCGGAAGTATCTTTAAACGGATCTCCAACTGTATCTCCGGTTACGGCTGCTTTATGTGCATCAGAACCTTTATATGTCATTTCGCCATTGATCATTACCCCTGCTTCAAAAGATTTTTTAGCATTATCCCAGGCACCTCCGGCATTGTTCTGAAAAACAGCCCAAAGTACTCCGGAAACGGTAACTCCGGCCATATATCCTCCAAGCATTTCAGCAATTAACTGGTTATTATCTGCATAAACTAACTTTCCTAATAACACAATTGCAATTGGGAAACCAATGGTTAGAATTCCAGGCAGCATCATTTCACGCAAAGCTGCTTTCGTTGAGATTTCAACACATTTTCCGTATTCCGGTTTTCCGGTTCCTTCCATAATTCCCGGAATTTCCTTAAACTGACGGCGTACTTCATACACCATATCCATCGCGGCTTTTCCAACTGAATTCATCGCCAAAGCCGAGAAAACTACGGGAATCATTCCACCTACAAATAACATCGCTAAAACAGGTGCTTTGAATATATTGATTCCGTCAATTCCGGTAAAAGTTACATACGCCGCAAATAAAGCCAATGAAGTTAAAGCTGCAGAAGCAATTGCAAATCCTTTTCCGGTTGCGGCAGTAGTATTTCCAACTGAATCTAAAATATCGGTTCTTGTACGGACTTCTTTTGGTAATTCGCTCATTTCTGCAATCCCTCCGGCGTTGTCAGATATTGGTCCGAAAGCATCAATTGCCAATTGCATTGCCGTAGTTGCCATCATTGCCGAAGCAGCCAAAGCAACGCCGTAAAATCCTGCCAAAGCATATGAAACCCAGATTGCTGCAGCAAATAATAATACTGTTGGAAAAGTCGAAATCATTCCGGTTGCTAAACCTGCAATAACGTTTGTTCCTGCTCCGGTTGAAGATTTTTGCACAATAGCCATTACCGGTTTTGTACCTAATCCTGTATAATATTCCGTAACCGAGGAAATTGCTCCGCCAACTACCAATCCGACTAAAGTGGCATAAAAAACACGCATTGATGAAATATCTTTAGAACCTTCGCCAAAAAAGCTCATCTGCATAGTTTCGGGAAGCATATACTGTACTAAAAAGAAACAGGCAATTGCAGTCAAAACAATCGAAATCCAGTTCCCTATATTTAATGCTTTTTGCACTTGTGCTTCTTTAGCATTGTCATCAGATATTTTTACTACCATCGTTCCGATAATAGAGAATAAAATTCCGAAACCGGCAATTGCCATAGGAAGTAAAATTGGGCCAATTCCTCCAAAAGCATCCTGAATATTGCCACCCATATCTTTGATTACGTAATTTCCTAAAACCATAGCAGCTAAAACAGTTGCTACATAAGAACCAAATAAATCGGCTCCCATACCCGCTACGTCACCTACGTTATCGCCCACATTATCTGCAATTGTTGCCGGATTACGAGGATCATCTTCCGGGATTCCGGCTTCGACTTTACCTACTAAATCAGCTCCGACATCGGCAGCTTTTGTGTAAATTCCGCCTCCTACCCTGGCAAACAAAGCAATTGATTCTGCACCAAGTGAAAATCCGGCCAATGTTTCAAGAACAACGGTCATGGTTTCTGTATCTTTCCAAACTCCTCCTGAAAACAGATTAAAGAAAATTATAAAAAAAGTGGTTAAGCCTAATACTGCCAGACCCGCAACACCTAAACCCATTACGGTTCCTCCGCCAAAAGAGACTTTTAAAGCTTGTGGTAAACTCGTACGTGCTGCCTGAGTGGTTCTAACGTTTGTTTTTGTTGCTATTTTCATTCCCATGTTTCCTGCTAACGCCGAAAAAAATGCGCCGAAAATAAATGCAACTACTATTAATAAATGTGTTTTAACTCCGGGAATAAAAGTAATCCCTGCTAACGCAATACTTGCGATAATTACAAAGATGGTCAATAACTTGTATTCTGCTTTTAAAAAGGCAAGCGCCCCTTCGTAAATGTGATCTGAAATCTCTTTCATTTTGCCATCACCGGCATCTTGTTTTAAAACCCAAGTCCTTTTTATTGCCATGAAAAGTAATCCAATAATTGCCATAACAATTGGCAAGTAAATCATAAATGCATTCATATTTTAATGGTTTTGGTTAATAGTCAACAAACTAACTAAACGAATTTAAACAAAAAAGCAATACTCCTGACGGGGTATTGCTTTTTTTATAAAATATGGTGGTAAAAATTATTTAATACTAAATAATCCTTCCGGTTTGTTCTCAATATCTTCAAAACGCTTAGTACATTCAGCAATAATTGCAAATGCTTCGTTTATGTCTCCCCATCCTTCAACATCAACTTTTTTGTTCTCAAGATCTTTGTAAACCTGGAAGAAATGCTCGATTTCTTTTAACAAGTGTGGATTGATATCAGAAAGGTTTTCTAATGAATTCCAGATTGGATCTGAAACCGGTACACAGATAATTTTTTCGTCCGGTCCTTTATCGTCTGCCATGTGGAAAACACCAATTGGTTTTACTTCTATAACACATCCTGGAAAAGTTGGTTCATTTATCAAAACCAATACATCAAGAGGATCTCCGTCTAGGGCTAAAGTTTCCGGAATAAATCCGTAATCTGCCGGGTACATCATTGAAGAGAACAACATTCTGTCGAAACGCATTCTTTTGATTTCAAAATCGTACTCATATTTATTTCTGCTTCCTCTTGGTATTTCGATTAATACATCGAAAGTTGTTAGTTTGTCTGCGGTCATTTTCGTTTTTTATTATTTCTATAATTGCGATTGCAAAAGTAACCCAAAGAATCCTTTTTTACAATGAAAAAAACACATTAATCTATGCATTTTATTCATTAATTAATATACTTTCCTTTATATAACAGTTAGTTAATACGTAATTTTCCGATTTCGTTTGTTTAAGTAATAATGCCAAAGCAAATAGGTCGCATAAGATCGATACGGACTCCATTGCTCAGCATGTATTTCCATCTCTGATTTGTCATAGATATTCAGCAATTCTTTGATGGTATTGACTACTGCAATATCGCCAAGCGGAATTAAATCCGGCGCCTGCAGACAAAACATAAGGTAAATATCAATAGTCCAATTCCCGATTCCTTTTAACTTTATGAGTTCTTCCCGTACTTGTTGTGCTGATTTTACCGCAAGACTTTCGATATCAAGTTCTTTGCTTAAAACAGCTTCCGCTAAAATTTTAATGTACTTTGTTTTTTGACGGCTTACTCCTAAAGCCCTAAACTCTTCGTCCGGTAAAACTGACATGGTTTCGGGATTGCAAGTTGTGTATGCTTTGATTTTTAAAAATGTGGCTTTCGCCGAATCTATTGAAACCTGCTGTTCGAGTATTAGCAATACCAAAGTTTCAAAACCCTGAGGACGTTTTGGAATTTGGGGTAATCCATATTTTTCAATAATTTCCAGAAATATTGGATTTTTACCTGATAAAAAATCGATAGCTTCTTGCATAACGTGAATTTTTAGCCCTGATAGAAGCGACATCCTTTTGTCCCGGCCTTTCGGGACAAAAGATATAGCGGATAGCGGGATTAGCTTCTAAAATAAATAAAATAATTGATTGATTGTATACAAAAAAACCAAATTGCTAAGTATAAATCTCTCGCAATTTGGCGTCTGTAAATTTTAAATTATATTTTAAAAATAGAATCCGAAAGATCCTTTTACTGCAAATTTAGCAGCATCAGGCATATCTAAGTAATTACCTCTCCATGAAAAATCGATTCGGAATACTTTAAAAATATTTCCGATTCCGGCATTGTATTCCCAATATACTTTTTCTGGTGCATTATATGGCAACCCTGAAGCATTAATGGCTCTATTGGCACCAGAAATGGTTCCATAAACGCTTTTTACACCAACAAATTCACGCCAATTTAGTTTTCTCATGAATGGAATTCTGGAAAATAACCTTCCTCCAAAATCATGATTCCATTGCAAAGTTACGTACTCATCGGATATAAACTCATAGAAATTTAAATTGCTAAAAGTATTGTCTATCGTAAAATAGGTCTGATTTCCGGGAATTACACTCATTAATCCTAACGGGATCGTACCATAGGTTTTTCCGGTTTCCAGAATAATATTTGATCTGCCCAAAGGCCCGATAACAATAGGCTGTTTATAGTATATCTGTATTTTTTCGTAAGCAAAATCACTGTTTAAAACTC
The DNA here is from genome assembly GCA_039931915.1 of Flavobacterium sp. Lineage (GTDB taxonomy): Bacteria > Bacteroidota > Bacteroidia > Flavobacteriales > Flavobacteriaceae > Flavobacterium. Next base: position 4,208 of record JBDTRA010000092.1, read on the forward strand.
CTTTAAGACCATAACTGAAATTAATAAAGAAATGACTGAACGGGCTATCAACCAGATCCCGCTCTACCCCAAAACCAATAGTTTTACGGTTTGGCATAAATTCAAATTGAATATTAGCTTCTGATTGAATTACTTTACCTTCCACAATTCCCGCAGGATTTGCTATTGTAGGTAAAGTGGTGTAATAATCTAAACTAAAAGTCTTTGAAGCCGATTCTAATGTTCGATAAGAAAATCCTGCCTGAACAATAAAATTCTTCATTGGCTCCATTTCGAAGGAAACACTACTCAAATTAATATTCGTTAATTTTCCGTTGCTGCCAGATGTAAATAAAGCTGATGAAGCAAAACTTCGCCCTAAAATGTCATTTGTTGTAGTTAAACTGGCTCCAATTTGTTCTATATCGCGCCTGTTCCCTCCCGAAATAATGATACGTTTTTTCTTGTCGACCATCCATTTCCCGGAAACTCCGTATTTAAATTTATTATCGTCAAAACCATAAGCTGTATAAGCCTGTACACGCCATGGATCATTTGGTCCAAAATAAGTTCGGCCACCTACACGCAGTCGGAAACCTTCTACCTCGTTATAGCCAAATGTGGAAAAAATGGGTCCGTAATCGAAGTTTTTAAATTCAACATAACCACTTCCTAAAATCGAAACTAAACTATAGAGTTGTTTAAATTTCTTGACGGTTTGCAGCGTATCGAGCATTTTGTAAATACCGGCTTCGTCCTTATTTAATTTTTCGAAACGGTTTTCATTCCAAAATTCATCAGGCCTGTCATAAACAGCGTTGTCTATAAAATTGACTTCTTCTTTATAAAATTTCTCAGATTTCTGGATATTGAATTTATGATCTTTATATAAGGTAGTACGTTTTCCGTAAACACCTTTTGATTTTTCTTTTTTATTTAGAGCAAAATCCGACATCATGTAATCACGGGTCAATAGAAAAACTGAATCGTTTTCTACTTCAAATTCCTGTTCGATATAAATATCCTTTACCCAGTTAATATTAGCGCTTTTAGTAACGCCCATATTTATTTTTTTGATGGCAAAAGTGCTGTCATTTACCCAAAAATCTCCTTTAAAAGTCAGTTCGTTTTTACGTCTCGGGTAAAACACAATATTATAACACCATTTTTTATCAATAAACGCACTGTCTTTCAATACATAATTGTAAACATCAATTCCTGTTTTTGACAGCGGACTTGTAAAACTTTTATCAAAAAACTTCAGGTGATTGTCATAAATATTATAATCGGAATAAAGATCTTTTACAAAAGCCAAAATTTGTTGGTTCCCATTAAACCCGGAAGTTTTGCTTCCTGTAATATTTTCTTTGGTTTTCTTTAATTTATTGTCCCCATAAACATCATATACTGATTCGTTGATGAAAATAGGCAAATACGTTTTTCCTGTAACATCAGAAGTATCAATATGATTAAAAACAAACTCCATTCCTTTAAAGATTTTATTCTTCATAAAAGCACTGTCGATCGTATTCATATCAAACTCGACTTTTTCGTACTTCTGCATTTGATACTGGTTAAACTGGTACAAACCGTTTTTACGCTTTCGTTCCCAGATTTTTCTCAATATATCTAATGCCGGATTGTTTTTTTTAGATGTTTTTCCGGTAAAAATAACCACTTCATTAAGTGCTTCAGCTTCACTCAGAACGATCTTAAAATCGTAATTTACTGCTTTTTCTAAAGGAACTTCCTTATCTGAAAAACCTGCCGAAGTAATCAGCAAAGCGGTGTAAGTAATGGGAGATTCCAGATAAAAACGACCATCTTCATTAGAAACTATTCCCGTGTTTGATCCTTTAAAAACGACATTGGCAAACGGAACAGGCTGATTAGACTTATCTAAAACAATTCCGCTCACTTTTGTTTGTGCAAAAGCAATATTTGCAAAAGCAAATACAAAAAATAGACTGAGTAAAATTATTTTTTTCATAACCTGACAAAAAAAAACTTCATCAATTAATATGACTGATGAAGTTTTATAAGTATTCTTTATTTGACTATTTGTACATTACTTTTTTTACTGCTTTTACTACATCAGCTGCATTTGGCAGCCAGTCTTTCAGTAAAACAGGAGAGTAAGGAGCCGGAGTATCTGCTGTCGTGATACGCTGAATTGGCGCATCAAGAAAATCAAAAGCCTGCTCTTGTACGATATATGTTATTTCGGAAGAAATACTGGCGAATGGCCATGCTTCTTCTAAAATTACCAAACGGTTTGTTTTTTTAACTGATTTCAAAATTGCTTCGTTATCCATTGGACGAACCGTTCTTAAATCGATAATTTCACATGAAATCCCTTCTTTAGCTAATTCGTCAGCTGCGATAAAAGCTTCTTTGATAATTTTACCGAAAGAAACGATAGTAACATCAGTTCCTTCACGTTTAATATCAGCAACTCCTAGCGGAATTGTATATTCTCCGTCCGGCACTTCACCTTTATCACCATACATTTGCTCAGATTCCATAAAAATAACAGGATCATTATCGCGAATTGCAGATTTTAAAAGCCCTTTTGCATCATAAGGTGTTGAAGGTACGATAACTTTAAGACCCGGAGTGTTAGCAAACCAGTTCTCTAAAGCTTGTGAGTGAGTTGCCCCTAATTGACCTGCAGAAGCAGTTGGTCCGCGAAAAACGATAGGCACATTAAATTGTCCCCCTGTCATCTGACGCATCTTAGCAGCGTTATTTATAATTTGATCAATACCAACTAAACAGAAGTTGAAAGTCATATATTCTACAATAGGACGACAACCATTCATAGCAGACCCTACTGCAATTCCTGTAAAACCAAGTTCTGCGATTGGAGTATCTATTACTCTCTTTTCGCCAAACTCAGCAAGCATTCCTTTTGAAGCCTTGTAAGCTCCGTTATATTCTGCAACTTCTTCGCCCATTAAATATATGGATTCATCGTGACGCATTTCTTCACTCATCGCTTCGCAAATGGCCTCTCTAAATTGTATTGTTCTCATAGTTGTATTTTATGTTCTTTTTTCTGATGAGCAAAAATAAATATTTTAAATAACTTAAAAGCATAAATTGAATTTAAAATGACACTAGCTTCTCACTATCTTTAGGTTTTAACTTTTTAAATTTAATTGTGATATTTACGAAATCGATATCAAAGTCCATTTTCCCTACTCAAAAGATAATTTTCATACATATCCGACGCTATTTGTTTTATTCTAAAATTTAATAAATTCTTTTTTTAAACGACATAACGAACAACGTAGTATAAAGCAACTTCCGATTTTATTAATTGAAGATGTTTTAAAAAATACAAATTTGTTAATAATCAGCACCAATGAATCAAATTTCGCTTTTGTTTTCTGATGAAAACACTCCAAAAATCAACAATTTCCGAAAACGTAATAGCTTTGTAAAATATTATGCATGCATAGTATAATTATTCCAAATTAAATTCTAAATTTGTAAAAGAATATTATAAATATAAAATATATACTTATGAAAATATTAGTTTGCATCAGTCATGTACCTGATACTACTTCAAAAATTAACTTCTCCAATGGTGATTCAGAATTCGATACCAATGGTGTACAATATGTAATCAATCCTAATGATGAGTTTGGTCTGACACGTGCAATCTGGTTTCAGGAACAACAAGGTGCTACTGTAACTGTTGTAAACGTTGGAGGTCCTGATACTGAACCAACTTTACGTAAAGCCCTTGCTATTGGTGCGAACGAAGCCATTCGTGTAAACGCAAACCCAACTGATGGTTTTTTTGTTGCAAAACAACTTGCTGAAGTAATTAAAAACGGAGGTTATGATCTTGTAATTGCAGGAAAAGAATCTTTGGATTATAATGGAGGAATGGTTCCGGGAATGATTTCGGGAATTTTAGGCTCTAACTTTTTAAATTCCTGCACGGGTATAACTGTTGATGGCAACAACGTAAAAGCAATTCGTGAAATTGATGGCGGAAAAGAAACAGTAAGCACGACTTTACCTTTAATTATTGGAGGTCAAAAGGGACTTGTTGAAGAAAAGGATTTGCGTATCCCGAACATGAGAGGTATCATGACTGCAAGAACAAAAGCACTTACTATTCTTGAACCGGTTGATGCTCCTGTAAATACAAAAGCGGTAAAATTTGAAAAACCGGCTCCAAAATCAGCAGTGAAATTAATTTCAGCTGATAATTTAGATGAGTTAGTTAATTTATTACACAATGAGGCTAAAGTTATTTAAGATTGCTGAGTTTAGATTTTAGATTGCTGAATTGCAATACGAAAATCTAAAACCAATTTTAAATCGTTAATTTAAAATAACAATCATTTTAGTTTCAGTTTTTCAAAATCTGAAATCTAAAATCTAAAATCTAAAATTATTATGTCAATATTAATATATGCAGAATCTGCAGAAGGAAAATTTAAAAAAGTGGCTTTTGAATTAGCTTCGTATGCTAAAAAAATAGCTGAGACATTAGGAACAACAGTAACCGCTTTAACGGTAAACATAAGTGATGTAAGCGAATTGTCTAAATACGGAGTTGATAAAGTTCTAAAAGTAAATAATGATAATTTAGCAGGTTTTACAGCTAAGGCTTACGCCGATGTTATCAAACAAGCTGCAGAAAAAGAAGGAACAAAAGTAGTTTTACTTTCTTCTTCAACAGATAGTATTTATCTTTCATCATTGGTTGCAGTAGCTTTAAATGCCGGATTTGCTTCAAATGTGGTTGGATTACCGGTGAGCACTTCTCCTTTTCAGGTAAAAAGAAATGCATTTTCTAATAAAGCTTTCAATATCACCGAAATCAATACAGATGTAAAAGTTCTTGGTCTGGCTAAAAACTCATACGGAATTTTCGAAAATGCAGGATCAGCAACCGAAGAAGATTTTAATCCATCTATAGGAGAAAATGACTTTGGAGTAAAAGTAGAATCTGTAGAAAAAGGATCAGGAAAGGTATCTATCGCTGATGCCGATATCGTAGTTTCCGGCGGGCGTGGATTAAAAGGTCCTGAAAACTGGGGATTAATCGAAGATCTAGCTGCTGTTTTAGGTGCAGCAACTGCATGTTCTAAACCAGTTTCCGATTTAGGATGGAGACCTCACAGTGAACACGTTGGACAAACTGGAAAACCGGTTGCAACTAATTTATATATTGCAGTAGGGATTTCCGGGGCAATTCAGCATATTGCAGGGATCAACTCATCAAAAGTAAAAGTAGTAATCAATAATGACCCTGAAGCTCCATTCTTTAAAGTAGCTGATTACGGAGTAGTTGGGGATGCCTTTGAAATCATACCAAAATTAACTGAGAAATTAAAAGCTTTTAAAGCACAACATTCATAATTTAGAAATTCTCAAAAATATAGCTGCCTAAAAATAAGATAATCGTATCTTTGCTTTAGGTAGCTTTTTTGTTCCATATTTTTTGATTAAAATTGCAACTTTATTTTCCAATCAAAAAAAGTATTAAATTGAGGCAGTAATTGCCCTTTTTACCCATACATATGAGTCTAGTAAAATTATCTATAAAAGGAATATCATACAGTCAAACTCAAAATGGCGCTTATGCCTTAATTTTGAATGAAGTTGATGGCGAAAGAAAATTACCAATTGTAATTGGTGCTTTTGAAGCCCAGTCGATTGCTATTGCCTTAGAAAAAGAAATTAAACCTCCCCGCCCGTTAACACACGATTTATTCAAAAACTTCGCTGAAAGATTTGATATTGTAGTAAAACAGGTTATCATTCATAAATTAGTCGATGGCGTTTTTTATTCCAGTTTAATTTGTGAAAGAGACAAAATCGAAGAAATTATAGATGCCAGAACATCTGATGCGATTGCATTGGCATTACGTTTTAGTGCTCCGATTTTTACTTATAAAAATATTTTAGACAAAGCAGGTATTTACTTAAAATCAAATACTGCCGAAACAGATCCCGGTTCTCAGGAAATAGATGATGTGCTTTCGAATCCTGAAACTTTTGGACGCGAAGAAGAAACCAACCAATCCGGTGATGTTTATGCTACGCACACTTTACAAGAATTAAATGAACTTTTAGATCAGGCGGTTTCTCAGGAAGATTACGAAAAAGCGGCTAAAATTAGAGACGAAATCTCAAAAAGATAAATTCAAATGTTTAATCGTGAATTTGTTTATTCGGTCAATCGATTAAACAATTAAACGAAACCGAATAAACAATTTATGAAGCAATACTTAGATTTAGTACAGCATGTTTTAGAAAACGGCTGTCAAAAAGGGGATCGAACCGGTACAGGAACAAAGAGTGTTTTTGGATACCAGATGCGTTTTGATTTAAGTGAAGGTTTCCCAATGGTTACTACCAAAAAGTTACACTTAAAATCTATTATTTACGAATTACTTTGGTTTTTAAAGGGCGATACCAACATTGCCTATCTTCAGGAAAACGGAGTAAAAATTTGGGATGCCTGGGCAGATTCTAATGGGGATTTAGGCCCTGTTTACGGACATCAATGGCGTAATTGGAACAGTGAAGAAATTGATCAGATTTCTGAATTAATTACAGAACTAAAAACAAATCCAAATAGCCGAAGAATGTTAGTTTCAGCATGGAATCCATCTGTTTTACCGGATACAAAAAAATCATTTGAAGAAAATGTAGCCAATAACAAAGCTGCATTACCTCCTTGTCATGCCTTTTTTCAATTTTATGTAAGCAGTCCGGATCCTGAAAAAGGAGAAACAAAAGGAAAATTATCCTGCCAGTTATACCAAAGAAGTGCTGATATTTTTTTAGGAGTTCCTTTTAACATTGCGTCTTATGCACTTTTAACAATGATGATTGCCCAGGTTTGTGACTTAGAAGCAGGTGAATTTATTCATACTTTTGGAGATGCACATATTTACAACAATCATTTTGAACAGTTAGAATTGCAATTAAAACGAGAGCCGAAACCATTGCCAAAAATGATTTTAAACCCTGAGATTAAAAACATTTTTGATTTTGATTATAATGATTTTACACTTTTAGATTATGAGCCGCACGCTGGTATAAAAGGAAGTGTTGCTGTATAAATATAAAATCCGCTAAAAGCGGATTTTTTTCAGAGCCTGTTTAAATTTTGTTCATTAGAATTTTTATGAAATTATTCTTTGGCAGATAAGGCAAATTTATCAGAAATAGTGTGCCCTATTTCTGATAAATTTAACGCAATATGACGAAAAATAAGCCATAAAAAAATAGTTGAATAAATTTTAAACAGGCTCTTACACTACTAAAACACTATTTTCACTTCCGGCAAAATCATTCCATTTGTATGAATCTGCTTCAGGATCATTTACATAAATCCCGTCAATTACATATTTAAACTCATATATAGCATCTTTAACTAAATCATAGGTCGCTTTAAAAGTTCCGTTTTTCAACTTGCTTAAAGTTCCTTCTTCAATATTCCAGTTGTTAAAATCTCCAACTACAGCGGCTGAACCAGCATCTTTCGCTTCAATTGCAAATGTTACTTTACAAACTGGTTTCGTTTTTACAAATTGCTTTTTTAAAGACATAACTATTTCATTTTTAGAATTATACTCAAAGTTCGCGAATTCATTTGAGTAAACAATATCCTTCAATACGATTTATGATTATAGGAATTATGTGCGTTTTTTTTTATAATATCAGTAATTTAGACCTTTCTAAATTTACTAATTCGGATTTAAGGTTCCGATTTGGCACAAATATTATTTATTTTTAAGATAGGGTGTTTTGAAAATAAATTATAACTTTATAATCTTATTTTGAATTAATTATGGAAAAAGAAGTGCATGAACAATACGAGTATGCTCGTAAAAGAATCAGACAAAAAAAAGCATTATATTTTCATCTTGTACTTTTCCTTCTGGGAAGTTTGTTTTTATTCGTTGCCAGTCATTTTTTTGGTTTTAGTATAGGAACTGAACAAAATTGGTGGATTTGGATTATTACTTTGTGGTTTTTTATTTTTATTTTGCACTTTATAAAAGTTTACATAACGGATAGATTCATGAACAAAAAATGGGAAAGAGAACAAATTGAACGCCTGGTTGCTCTTCAACAAAAGAGAATTAATCAATTGGAATCTTCCATCGATGATCATCCAGAAAATAAAATTTAGTTAGCATACTATGATTATAATGATAGCGGCAGTTGCCGAAAACAATGCTCTGGGAAAAAAAAACAAATTAGTTTGGCATCTCCCTAATGATTTTAAAAGATTTAAATCGCTTACCACAAACCACCATATTATTATGGGAAGAAAAACTTTTGAAAGTTTCCCAAAACCATTGCCCAACAGAACACACATTGTAATATCCCGGCAGGAAAATTATAACCCGGCTGGCTGTATAGTGGTAGACAGTATTGAAAAAGCTATTGCACTTTGCCAGAAAGACGAAGATTCATATATCATTGGTGGAGGGGAAATTTATACTTTAGGATTGCAATATGCTGATATAATCGAAATCACACGTGTGCATCATACTTTTGACGCTGATGCCTTTTTTCCTAAAATTAATGAGAGAGAATGGCAATTGGTAGAATCTGAACCCAATTTTAAAGATGAGACCCATCTTTATGATTATACTTATGAAACATACATCAGAAAATAAAAAAACATCCTCAATTTCTTGAGGATGTTTTTATTTAAATCCAATGATTAGAGCAATGACCTACTCCAGAAACAGTATTTGATAACATAAAATAAAAATTACAAATATTAAAAACACTCCTGAAAGGAATATTATAACATTTGATATTTTTTGAGAGTACATCTCAAAAAAACCCTTAATACCAAATACCACGAAGGTACTAAAGGCAAAGAAAATTAAAATTTCCAAAAACAAATTTAATCCTAAGAACGTATTTTGCGCTTTAAATATAATACTGCTCTCAAAAACAGTACTTTCAAAACAGCTTACAAGAACAAATGAGATGCTAAGCGCAAGGAGCACCCACTTGATTTGGGTCATTGTATCTCTATTTATCATTGAAAAAATCTTAACATTTTCACAATGCTAAATTGACCAATAAATAGTTTATGTACAATACCCACTTTTAGTGATTTTACAAAAGAATTTTAAATGTCTTTAAAAAACATTTATATCCTATTTAAGAAACACAATTGCAGTTAAATACTTTATGTTATATTTGCGTAAATAAAAAATAATGTCTGAAAAAATAACTCCATACAAAAACTCAACATTAGGCAAAAAAGAACAAGTTGCACAAATGTTTGACACAATATCAGGGAACTATGATAATTTAAATCGTGTAATTTCTTTTGGTATAGATGTAAAATGGCGTAAAAAAGTTTTGAAAATAGTTTCTGATTCAAAACCGAAGATAATTCTCGATATTGCTACAGGAACCGGAGATCTTGCTATCTTAATGGCACAAAGCAATGCCGAAAAAATTATTGGTTTAGATATTTCTGCCGGAATGCTGGAAGTTGGCAGAAAAAAAATTGAAGAAAAAAAACTGTCAAATGTTATTGAGTTAGTTTTGGCCGATTCTGAAAACATGCCTTTTGAAGACAATTATTTTGATGCCATAACGGTTAGTTTTGGTGTTCGGAATTTTGAAAATTTAGAAAAAGGTTTTGCGGAGATTTTAAGAGTTTTAAAACCTGATGGTGTATTTGTAATCCTGGAAACTTCGGTTCCTGTTAAAACACCTTATAAACAAGGATATCGATTTCACACCAAATACATACTTCCAATTATAGGAAAATTATTTTCTAAAGATAATTCTGCTTATGGATATTTATCAGAATCTGCAGCTGTTTTTCCTTTTGGGGAAGCGCTGAACAATATTTTGAGAAAAATTGGGTTTATAAATGTTGTGGCTATGCCTCAAACTTTTGGAGTTGCAACCATATATTCTGCTTCTAAAAAATAGTATGAAAAAAACAGTAGTCTTAATTTTATTAGTATTATCGACACAAGGATATTCTCAATTTGCTAAAAGTATGTTTAGCAAGGATCCTATTATTAATCTGGAAAACTGGCAAAAACAGCGCCTATATTTTGGATATTACTTAGGTTTTAATAGCTTTGATTTTAAATTTGACTATAAAGAAGTTGTAAAAGAGGACATTCAGGTTAAGAAAACGACAGGGTTTAATGTTGGTATTGTAGCTGATTTAAGGCTTCAGGAATATATCAATTTACGTTTCGAACCAGGTCTGTACTACACAAAACGTGATTTGTACTTCCCTAACTTTGCTTCAGAAACTGACTATTTAAGAGAAGTCAGCAGTACTTATATTCATTTCCCGTTACTATTAAAATTTTCAGCTTTGCGTACCGGAAACATCCGTCCTTTTTTGACCGGAGGACTTTCGACCACTTTAAACTTATCCAGCAACTCAAAATCTAAAGATGATAATTTCGAAGGAAAGTTCAGAGTAAAACCGTGGACCTCTGCTTATGAAATTGGTTTTGGTATAGATATTTTCTCAGAATATTTTATTTTCTCCCCTTCAATCAGAGGAATGTTTGGAATAAGCGATGAATTAATACGAGACAATAAAACTGCTCAAAATCCAAATAGCCCCTGGACCGACAACATTGATTCCATGAAATCGAGGGCAATTTTAATAAATTTTACTTTTCATTAAAACAAAAGCCTAACTATTTCGTTTAAACTCACTAAGAATAATAGCGGTGGCTGTAGCTACATTTAAACTTTCGGTTTTTTGTAGTTCTCCAAATCTGGGAATTGTGAGTCGGCTTGTTATCATTTCTTCAATATCCGCAGAAATTCCATTGGCTTCATTACCCATAATAATGATTCCGTTTTGAGGTAATGCGGATTGATAAATGTTTTCACCATTCATGAATGTTCCAAATACAGGCAGTTTTGTTTTTGCGATAAAGGCTTTCAAGTCAACATAATTTACATTTACTCTGGCAACAGAACCCATTGTAGCCTGCACTACTTTTGGATTGTAAATATCAACCGTTTCTTTTGAACAGATAATCTGTTGAATTTCAAACCAATCGCAAAGCCTTAAAATGGTCCCTAAATTCCCCGGGTCACGTATGTCGTCTAACGCTAAAATTAAACCTGAATCAATTATCGGATTTTCGTCTGGAATTTTAAATACTGCCAGACAGGAATTGGGAGTTGACAAAGCACTTATTTTTTTAAGTTCTTGTTCTGTAATAGAAGTACGTTTTGAAAATTCGACCTTCTCAAAATCATTTTGTGTGGTGTATAAATGCTCTAATTCAAAATTGGATTCCAACAATTCTTGAATTACTTTTACTCCTTCGGCAAAAAATAACTGATTAGCAAAACGTTGCTTTTTTTGATGTAAACCTGATATAAGTTTTATTTGGTTTTTACTAATCATAAAATAATGTACTTTTGAATTAAATATTTAAAAACACTTGAAAAAGATTTTTACAAAAATAACAGCATTTATTCTAATAGCAATATTTATTTGCGCTTGTAATGCTGTAAAAAGAGTTCCGGACGGGAAAAACCTGCTTACAAAAAATGATATTATTGTAAACGGTAAATCCACAAATGACGAAGTAGCTTTTAATCAGATGTATCAGAAACCAAATGGTACTTTGTTAGGTTATCGCCTGCGTTTGAACTTATATAATCTGGCTAATTTAAACCCGGATTCAACTTATCAGGCAAAATTTATAAACCATCCGGGTAAATACGAACGTGAATCTAAAATACTATCTGCGAAACAGGTTGATCGTCTTGGACAGTCTTTTTGGTATAAAGGAATTCATGAATTCTTAAAAAGAACCGGGGAAGCTCCCGTAATAATTGACACTTCAAAAACAAAAAAAACGCTGCTGCGCTTAAAATCTTATTATTTTAATAATGGTTATTTTAATATAGCAACAAATTACAATATTGATACTGTAGGTTTTAAAAAGGCTAAAATTAATTACAATATTACAACAGGAACTGTTTATACTTTAGATTCTATCAGAAATACTATAAGCACTCCGGCTTTAGACTCCTTGTACAAAAAAAATCCCGAAGCTTCCGTTCTAAAATCTGGAAATCAATATAAAACCAGTGATTTTGAAGAAGAAAAAAATCGGATTACTACTTACTTTAGAAATCACGGTGCGTATTTTTTTCAACCAACATATGTTACTTTTGACATTGATACTATTGGCAAAAAAAACAAAGCTGATATTAATTTAATCATCAAAAACAACAGCATTCAGGAGAAAGATTCAAGCAGGACAGAGCCTTTTAAACTATATAAAATAAGCGACGTTAATATCTATACCGATTATTCGCCTACGCGTGCAAAAAGCCATATTAAAGACAGTACAACTTACAACAACTTTAATCTGTACAGTTATGACAAATTAAAATACAAACCACGCGCTATTACTGATGCTATTTTTATTACAAAAGGAAACACTTATGCTGATTTCAGGACTACACTTTCATCACGTTATTTAAACAACCTGAAAATTTTTAACTATCCTTCTATACAGTATGAAGTTGACAAACGTGACCCAACAGCACAATCATTAATAGCAAATGTTTATTTAACACCAAGAAAAAAATATAGTTTTGGAGCTACTTTTGATTTAACCCACTCAAACATTCAGGATTTTGGAATTGGAGCCAGTATTTCAGAAACTATCAGGAACGTATTTAACAGAGCTGAAACTTTAGAAATTTCAACCCGTTTGAATATTGGTTCTTCTAAGGACATGGCAAATCCAAACAATAATTTCTTTAATGTTTCTGAATATGGAGTCGATTTAAAACTAAACTTTCCAAGAATTTTACTTCCTTTTGGAACTGAGAAAATCATTCCAAAAAGCATGATTCCTTCTACGAGCATAACTTCAGGTTTTTCTAAACAAAGGAACATCGGCTTAGACAAAGAAAGTTTTACCGGAGGGCTATCCTATCTTTGGTCGCCAAAAAGATATAATTCTGCAAAATTAGATTTGCTTAATGCTCAATATATTCGCAACCTAAATCCTGATAATTATTTTAGGGTCTATACTTCCTCTTATGATGAATTAAATAAAATTGCAAAGATTTACAACACCGATGCTTCTTATCTCGAAAATGAAAATTTAATTATAAACAAAGGGACGACAGGTTTTACCAATGACGTTTTATCAGGAGCTATTCCCGCACTACAACCTGGCGTTGATAATTATAAGAGCGTAAAAAGTATTGAAGAAAGGAGACAACGACTCACAGAGAACGACTTTATTTTAGCTACCAGCTATACCTTTACCAAAACAACTAAAAAAGATTTAGCAGATAATAATTTTTATCAGTTCAAAACAAAAATAGAAAGTGCCGGTTCCTTATTATCCTTAATTTCTTCTGCCGGAAATTTTGCAAAAAACTCTAATAATAAATATGAAATATTTAACCTCGAGTATTCAGAATATATAAAAACCGAATTCGATTATATCAAACATTGGGATTTTGGAAAAGAAAAAGTAGTAGCCATAAGAAGCTTTTTTGGGATTGCAATTCCTTTTGGGAACTCAGATTACATTCCGTTTTCACGAAGTTATTATGCAGGAGGATCTAATGATAATCGTGCCTGGCAACCGTATGCATTAGGCCCGGGAAGTACTAACGCAGTAAATGATTTTAATGAAGCAAACATGAAAATTGCCCTTAGTGGTGAATTTAGGTTTAAAGTTTTCGGAGATGTAAAAGGCGCCATTTTTGCAGACGCCGGAAATATCTGGAATGTGCTTGATAATGTAACTGATGAAAAAGCAAAATTTAACAGCTTAAACGATTTAGCTGAAATTGCTTTAGGTTCCGGATTTGGTTTACGCTATGATTTAAGTTTTTTTGTTGTCCGCTTAGATTTGGGCTTCAAGACCTATAATCCGGCGCATGAGCCGGGTAATCGCTGGTTCAAAGAATACAATTTTGGGCACTCGGTTTTAAATTTTGGGATAAATTATCCGTTCTAATGCTAATTAATTCTTATTTTTGCAACCTAAAAACTAAAAACAACTAAAAAAGAATTACAATGGCACACAATATTAAACCAGGAGTAGCTACAGGAGATCAGGTACAGGAAATCTTTAATTATGCAAAAGAAAAAGGATTTGCACTTCCTGCAGTAAACGTAACTGGATCAAGTACAATTAACGGAGTTCTTGAAACGGCTGCAAAACTTAACGCACCGGTTATCATTCAATTTTCAAACGGAGGAGCACAATTTAACGCTGGAAAAGGATTATCTAATGCAGGTGAAAAAGCAGCAATCGCTGGTGGAATCGCAGGAGCAAAACATATTCATACTTTAGCAGAAGCTTACGGTGCAACAGTAATTTTACATACTGACCACTGTGCAAAAAAATTATTACCATGGATTGATGGTTTGTTAGATGCATCTGAAAAACATTTTGCTGAAACAGGAAAACCATTATTCAGTTCTCACATGATCGATTTGTCTGAGGAGCCAATCGAAGAAAACATTGAGATCTGTAAAGAATACCTTGCCAGAATGAGCAAAATGGGTATGACATTAGAAATCGAGCTTGGTATTACAGGTGGTGAAGAAGATGGTGTTGACAACTCTGACGTTGACAGCTCAAAATTATACACTCAACCAGAAGAAGTAGCCTATGCTTACGAAGAGTTATCTAAAGTAAGTCCAAAATTTACTATTGCAGCTGCTTTTGGAAACGTTCACGGGGTTTACAAACCAGGAAATGTAAAATTGACTCCAAAAATCTTAAAAAACTCTCAGGATTTCGTTCAAAACAAATTCAAAACTGGTCATAACCCGGTAGATTTTGTTTTCCACGGAGGTTCAGGTTCTACACTTGAAGAAATTAGAGAAGGAATCAGCTACGGAGTTATCAAAATGAACATCGATACAGATTTGCAATTTGCATTTACTGAAGGTATTCGTGATTATATGGTTAAAAATATTGACTATTTAAAATCTCAGATCGGTAATCCTGAAGGTGCTGATGTTCCTAACAAAAAATATTATGACCCAAGAAGATGGGTACGTGAAAGCGAAGTAACATTCAATGCAAGACTTGAGCAAGCTTTTGCAGATTTGAATAACGTAAATACACTTTAAATTTAGGTTTCTGAATTTAGATTTTAGATTTCCTGAAGTCTAAAATCTAAATCTTAAGTCTAAAATCTAAAATCTAAAAAAATGGCTTGGTTTAAAAGACAGGAAAAAGGGATTACTACCGCTACGGAAGATAAGATGGACGTTCCGAAAGGATTGTGGTACAAATCACCTACCGGAAAAATTATTGATGCTGACGAATTAGCCAGAAACTTATTTGTTAGTCCTGAAGATGATTTTCA
>JBDTRA010000093.1:0-19293 GCA_039931915.1 Flavobacterium sp.
GATGAGATGGTTTGCGCCTTCTGCATTTTGCTTTCTAACGTTTTATTAACAAAGTTTTCGACAAATTTTGGGAACTCAGCCAAGTGAACACTGGCATATTGCTCAGATTCTGTAGAAATTGTCAAATCGCGGTACAATTTATCCATGAAAAAGGGAGCAATCGGAGCACTCAATTTACTGATGGTAAGCAAACAAGTATAAAGTGTTTGATAAGCCGCTATTTTGTCATGAGCATATTCGCCTTTCCAGAAACGACGACGACACAAACGAACGTACCAGTTACTTAAGTTTTCCTGAACAAAGTCAGAAATAGCTCTTGCCGCTTTTGTAGGCTCGTAATCTTCATAACATTCATCAACAAATTTTATTAATGTATGCAATTCAGATATAATCCACTGATCAATTTCAGGTCTTTCGTTTAACGGAATTTCCGCTTCGGCGTATTTAAAACCATCAATATTGGCATATAACGAAAAGAAAGAGTAAGTGTTGTATAATGTTCCGAAGAATTTACGACGAACCTCAGCAATTCCTTCAAGGTCAAATTTTAAATTGTCCCAGGGATTTGCATTCATGATCATGTACCAGCGTGTGGCATCAGGACCATATTCTTCAATAGTTTTAAACGGGTCTATCGTATTTCCTTTACTCTTAGACATTTTGATTCCATCTTTGTCTAAAACCAAACCATTCGAAACAACGTTTTTATACGCTACTTTATCAAAAACTAATGTTGCGATTGCATGTAATGTATAAAACCATCCGCGAGTCTGATCGACACCTTCAGCGATGAAATCCGCAGGGAAATCTTTATTTCCGTCAATTTTATCTTTATTCTCAAAAGGATAATGCCATTGTGCGTACGGCATTGAACCAGAGTCGAACCAAACATCAATTAAATCGCTTTCACGTTTCATTGGTTGGCCTGAAGCCGAAACTAAAGTAATTTGATCCACTACATTTTTATGTAAATCGATTAAATCATAATTAGATTCAGACATGTTTCCGATTTCAAAACCTTTGAATGGATTTTCTTTTTGAAAACCTGCTTCGATAGATTTTTCTATCGCATTGTACAGTTCTTCAACAGAACCAATAAGAACTTCTTCTTTTTTATCTTCAGTTCTCCAAATTGGCAACGGAATTCCCCAATATCTGGAACGGGATAAGTTCCAGTCATTGGCATTTTTCAACCAATTCCCAAAACGTCCTTCACCAGTAGACTTAGGCTTCCAATTGATCGTTTCGTTCAGGTCGAACATTCTATCTTTTACATCGGTTACTTTAATGAACCAGGAATCTAATGGATAATATAATAATGGTTCATCTGTTCTCCAACTGTGTGGATAACTGTGAACATATTTTTCAACTTTAAAGGCTTTATTTTCTTCTTTTAATCGAATAGCAATTTCAACATCGACAGAACGTTCTGGCGCTTGTCCTTCATCATAATATTCGTTTTTAACATATTTGCCTGCAAATTCACCCATATGAGAAGTAAATTTTCCTTGTAAATCTACTAAAGGAACTGCAGTTCCGTTTTCATCCAAAACTAACATTGGCGGTACTTCAGGTTTTGCTTCTTTTGCAACTTTAGCATCATCAGCACCAAAAGTTGGAGCTGTATGTACAACTCCAGTTCCATCTTCTGTAGTAACAAAATCTCCCGCAATTACTCTAAAGGCATTTTCAGCATTTTGATATGGTAGTACATATGGCAATAATTGTTCGTAACGGATCTCAACTAAATCTGCCCCTTTTGCTTCAGCTAAAATTTTATATGGAAGTTGTTTATCTCCATTTTTTACTTTTTCGAAATCAGCATCGTCTTCACTTGCAAAAAATCCTTTTCCGAATTGTTTTCCAACTAAATTCTTAGCTAAAACAACATTGATTGGCTCAAAAGTATATTGATTGAAAGTTTTTACTAAAACATAATCGATTTTTGGACCAACAGTCAAAGCAGTATTCGATGGCAATGTCCAAGGCGTTGTCGTCCATGCTAAAATATGAATATCTCCAAAACCTTGTAGAAATGAAGGCAATGTTTCCGGTAATGTTTTAAACTGAGCTACGATCGTAGTGTCTGTAACATCACGGTAAGCACCTGGCTGATTTACTTCGTGAGAAGACAATCCTGTTCCTGCTTTTGGAGAATATGGCTGAATTGTATATCCTTTATACAACAAACCTTTATCATAAATTTGTTTCAAAAGCCACCAAACAGACTCCATATATTTAGGTTTATAAGTCACATATGGATCTTCCATATCTACCCAATATCCCATTTTTTCGGTCAAATCATTCCATACGTCCGTATAACGCATAACGGTTTTTTTACACGCCTCGTTATACTCTTCGATGGAAATGGTTTTACCAATATCTTCTTTCGTAATTCCAAGTTCTTTTTCGGTACCTAATTCTACAGGCAATCCGTGTGTATCCCAACCTGCTTTTCTTTTTACCTGAAAACCTTTTTGAGTTTTATATCTGCAAAAAATATCTTTAATCGCACGTGCCATCACGTGGTGAATTCCCGGTAATCCGTTTGCTGAAGGCGGACCTTCAAAAAACACGTAAGGCTCTGCACCTTCGCGTGTAGTTACACTCTTTTCAAATATATTTTCTTTCTTCCAAAAATCAAGTACTTCTGACGCTACTGTTGGTAAGTCAAGTCCTTTGTATTCAGTAAATTTTGTACTCATTTTATCCTTTTCTTAATCGAGGTGCGAAAGTAAGGAATTTTGAATTATTGTTCACCACTTTCTCGAAATTTCACAAACTTTTGTTGAGATAATAGATACAAAAACAAAAGAATCGATTAGTTTCAGGAATTATTCTCAAAACTTTGAGCAAATAAACCAAAACTAATCGATTCTAAATATCGTTTAATACAATGATAACGATTATTTAAACCCTCCGAAATAAACCTCTTTCATGAAAATCCGATTTCCAAAAACAGGATTTATTTCGATTTTTTCCCTTTGTTCCTGATAAAGAGTTTCACCATTGAAATCTTCAATTTCATAATTAACCTTATATGGAATTTTTCCTGAATTTAATGCTGCTACCGGACGATAATCTCCAAAAAGTTTTTTTTCGAAAAAACTCTTATTTCCGTTATCAAATTCAGTCTTTTCGGTTGAAACGATGTTGAAATTTTCTTTATCAATAAAAACATGATAGTCTGTTTTAGGAATTGTTCTGTTACCGGTACTTAATGTTTTCTCGAAATAACTTAGGTGATAACACATTCTTCCTTCGTACATTTCATCTTGTAAAACTTCAAAATTATTCCACAAATCCAGTCTTAAATCTGTAAGAAAATTTATTAGGTCAACATTCTTAGACAAATTTGCAAAATCATACGCTGGTAATTTTGCCCATTTTGCATTTAAACCGCTTTCGCGATCGTCATGGCTCCATGCTTCGGCTCCATTAACAATTTCATAATAGCTTTCAGGCATTTTTTTTCTAAGAAGATAATTGGAGTTTGTTGCCCATTTTTCTTCTGTTTGAGGTATATTATTTCCTTCAATTTTAAGTTTAGAAAACAGATGTGCTTTTTCGACTTTTTTTAGTGCTTCGCTTCCGCCTAAATTAGCGACTACTTTAGCCAGTAAATTAGCATTTAGCTGATAAGGTATAGAATCCAGCATATTAAATCTTTGCATTTTAGCTTTCTCTACATGTGCTTCACGGTTCGATTTTTCGATTTCCCATTCTGCATCCTGCTGCTGGATTTTCTCAAAAAATGCTAACCTTTTTTCTTCTTTTTCTTCGGCAATTTTAAGTCCTAATTTTTTAAGATCAGCAAAACGGGTTGTGTGGCTTCTTATTTTTTTATCGACAAAATAGCCATTATTTACTTTTTTAACAATCGTAGATCCTCTCGAATCCTGCTTGTCATTTTCAATAAGTAAATTAGCGTACATTAATGCTTTTTCTTTATTTTCAAGTAAAAAATAAGTTTCAGCTAAATTGTTCGTAACTATAAATCGGATGTTTTCGTTTGCCGGTAAAGGTGAATATTTAACCAACAAACTTTCCAGATATTGCAAATGTGGTGTCAGCGCTTTTTCATCTAAACCTTTTTCAAGCGTTACTTTTTCCATCTGAGCTGTAATTTCGTTCTCAAACGCCAGCATCTGATTGTATTCTGAATGTCCTTTAGAAGTTACAAATTCAAACTTTGATTTAGTTTCACCTGTTTTGTATTTTAATTTGTAATTAAGATATCTTTGTATTGATTGAACAGAGCTATAAACTACTGTGTCTAATCCTAATTCACCAACAGTAAAATTTCCGTCTCTCTCTGCTTCTGCAATTTTTTTATTATTCATTTCAACTGCAGCTCTCAAATTGTCTTTTTTAGAACCAACGGCAATTAAAAACGATTCTACACTATTAAAATCTTGGGTTAACAGGAGTTTATCAGCACATTTCGCTTCCATTTTTATCTTTACGCTGTAATTAGAAAAAGCCTGAAATATCCAGCCATTCTTTTCTTTATCAAACGTACTATCAATTTTAGTTGCTTTATATTGTGGCAATTCAATTGTTAAATAAATTTTTAATTTTCCATTTTCAGGATCTTTTATAAAACCTTCTATATTAAAGTAATTTTTCTTCAATATAGCTTCTTCTTGTATTAACTGCTTATCTAATTGATAAAAAGTGGTTTGCGTTAATGCATTATCAAGAACAGGAAATTCTGAATACTCGATTACGGGAATGTAAAATTTCTTCTTTTTTGAGCTTATTTTTTCTTGTGCCTGAATTGAAGTAATTACAAGCAAGACAATAAAGAGTAATGTTTTTTTCATAGGCAAAAAAAAAGCCATCAGAATCAAATCCTGATGGCTTTGTGTTTTTATTTTTTATTAAAAATTTGAATAGATTTATCCGAAACATAAAAAATGTTTTGTGTCGCAGGATCTATTTCATAAAGTGGTTTGTTGTTATTGAAAATGATTTTATCAACTTCAACTCCATCAGCTTTACTTACTTTAACTAATATTTTTTCTCCTGTATCTGCTTTTGCAAAAATATAAGAGTAATCTCTGTTTTGCTTCATTGCATTAAAACGAGAGTTAAATTTAGCTGCCACAATACCTAATGCAGCTGAAGCAGCTGCCATATTCTGAGCATCTCTCATTTTTGCTTTATTTTCTTGTTTAAGAACTGTAGATCTCATATTTCCTTCAGAATCACGATATGTCATTGTTAACTCAGAACCTTGTATAGCACTATTTACAGAGCCAACTCCTAAACCTATACTTCCTGCAATTGCAGCAGTTTTAAGCAAACGTCTTGTACCTTCACCTGGTTGTGTGTATACATGGTGGTATTTTACAGTTCCATCCATGTTAACTCCCATTACTTCAACCGGTCCTGAAAGAACAACACCCCAAGGAAATAATTCGATACTGTTTAATTCTTTTTCTTTTTTGATGTTTACTTTAGCAAACGGCTCTGGTTTATCGTTGATGCTTGGATCAAATTTGTATAATTTTTCATCATTGTAAACTAAATAAGAATTTGTTGCTTCGTCATACGTTGGTAAAACCGGACGATCCTTCTCAAAATTGATGTTACGTTTCCAAAGTTTAACTCCGGATTTATAATCAACCATGTTTCCGTAAGTACCAGTAAGATACATTACTTTTTCACCCACTTTTCCTAAATAATAAATAGGATCTTCTTTATCATCAGAAATTTCAATGAATTTTTTCCAAAGTTTTTCTCCGTCTTTATTAATCAGCATCATTTCATTTTCAGCCACATACAAGAAATCCTGCTCGATAGGAATTACCCTTTTCAAACCATCTCCACGTGCATCTTTTTTCCAGACTTTTTCTCCTGTTTTTAAATCGAAAAAATTAAAACCACTGTTGTGAGCCACTAATAATTTTGTTCCCCAATCTTCTAAATAAACAACTTGTTTCGTTTTGATAGATTCTTTCCAGATACTTTTTCCGTCATCTGTACTTAAAACATTTAAATATTGTTTGTTAGAAAACAAACCTGCAGCGTTAACTACAACAATATTTTTATCGTTTTGTGTTTCATAAAACTTTGTATATTCTTCTGCTGCTTTCCAGTTTAATTTTCCAGACTCTTTATCAAAAGAATATAAATTACCGTATAGTAAGTAATAAACAGTGTTTCCGTTAATTTTTGCTTTATTAGTATTAGCTGATAATTTTAAAGAAAAACTAATCATTGCTTTTGCTTTGTCAACAGTTGTAGTCCATTTCAATTCTCCTGTTGCCATATCTAATAAGGCGATTGCCATATCTCCGTCTTTTTTCAAAGTAAGAAGATATTCGTTTGTTTCCGGAATAAAATCTGATTGAAATACAAAGAAAGATTCTTTAGAAGAATTGTAAACTATTTTTCCTGTATCTGTATTGATAATTAAATACTTTGAATTGATGTAAGCTTCAACATAAGGACTTCCTGAAACTGTAGTTAAATCTCTTTTATCTTTAAACATATTTCCAAAATCCGGGTCTGTTAATATGTCTTTAGAAGTAATAGCACCAAAATCCTCTTTAGTTAGGGTCCAGACTATTTTTTTTGTTTCAGGATCTAAACCTTTTACGGTTCCACCTTCTTTAAAAACAACAATTCCTGTTATTTCGTTTTGAACAATATCTTGTACAGTGTTCTCTGTAGTTATTATTTCATCATATTTCCTTTGAGCATTCGCCGAAAAGCTAATTAGGAAAAGTAAAATAATCGAAAAAGTAATTTTTTTCATAGTCCGTTTTTTATAAATTAATAATTAAGCAGGGCCGATTTTGATCCTATTAATCGTGTGCGAATATATATAATTTATAGTTTGATTAAGAGAAAATTTCTTTTAAAACTTCTAATGATTTTGGTTTTTTAAATCCATCCAAATGAAAGCTGTAATAATCAATCAGTATTTTAAGCAGTACTTGTCTTTCAATCACATGAAAAACTTTTTGAACGTTATCAAATTTTAAATCAATGAGTTTTTTAAACAAATTTGTTTCATGTTCTGTCAAAGCGGTTAATCCGTGAAAAAGTGTAAAAACACCGTCATTCATTTCAAAATAAGGCAAATCAATTTCAGAAACATCAGGATAAAAACCTAAATATTTTGTTGTTTCTAAAAGTAAAATTAAGTGAAAATTAGAAATTTCATCGTGATTATCCAACCAGGTCAGGGCAGCTTCCAGAAAAAGAAAAAGCGATTCGTTTTTCTCTTCTTCCTGAATGGAATAATGAAGCATTTCAGATAAAAACATTACCATTGTGCTTTTCACAATATCCGTATGAATACTTTGAAAGGGGATTGCGGTTTTTATTTCCTTAAAATTTTCTAAAGTCCCTTTGTTTTTATGAACTGCTTCAATTTCAAGAATTGAAAGAGGTTGAAAATATGCAATTTTCTGACTGACTTTCCTACCAGAAAAAGCATCTCGTACAAAATAGGATTTCAGGCCGTTTGAAAGCGTAAAACATTTTACAATCAGGCTTTTTTCCTGAAATTTTAATGATGAAATTACAATTGCTTTAGTTTTTACCAGCAAAATTATATTGTTAAGTTATTAAACTTCTTACCTTCACGGAATGTGGATATTGAATTCAACCCAAAACTAACGAATTATCATTACTTTTTTAACTTTTGTCTCACTTCCATCTTGTGCAGAAATGAAAATCATATACACTCCTGTAGCTACTTTGTATCTTCCAAAAGCAGAAGTATCCCATTCAATTGTTCCCCCTTCAGAAGTGGCTTCATAAACTAAGTTCCCTTCTATATCGGTAATTTTTACATTTGCTTTATCCAGCAATCCTGCAATTTTTACCGTTCCGGAAAATTCAGGACGTACTGGATTTGGGTAAACATACACATTATTCAAATTTTCATTAGCATCTGTTGCAATCCCTTTAAAAGAAATCATCCCTTTATTTGTTGCAATAAAAACCTCTCCTGTTTTGCTATTGATTTTGATATCATTTATAAAATTACTTGGCAAAGGCGAATTGTTTATTGTAAAATGATATTTTGTTTCCTGACCGTTTTGCGACACCATAAAAACTCCGGAATCAGCAGTACCTATCCATTTATTATTGGCTCCATCAACTACGATTGAAGTAATAAATTGCTCATATAATAATTCCTGAGCCAAATTGTCTTCTATAATAATAATTGGATTTGCTTTTAACTGACTTTCCGATTGAAAATTACCTACATTAGACAAAACCCGAAGCCCTTTTGTCGTTCCAATCCATAGTTGGTTTTTAGTATCAACTGCAACAGCCCTCACATCGACAACTGGTAAATTTCCGGCATCTGTACCAAATGTCATTTTTTTAAATGTGTTTGTACTTTCATTAAAACCAACTACCCCATCTCTATATGTCGCAATCCATTTTGTGTTATTTTTATCAATAACAATATTAGCATAACTTGACGATTCAGCGTTAATAAGAATATTTGTCATTGAATAGCTTCCCCATTCATCATTGGTTTTTAAAACCTTTAACCCATTTTTAACTCTACTATTGGTTACCCAGAGATTTCCTGATTTATCAAAAGCGGTTCCGTTTATACGAACATCAATATAACCAGGACCCTCTGTAGTTATTGTTTCTAAACCACTATTTTTTTCATTATACAAAAAAGTTGGCATATCATCCTCAATCCTTAATAGCCCTGAGAAAAATGAACTTGCATATACCTGTTTTTCATTCTTGGGATTAACAATTATACGAGTAATGGATTTAGCACCCAAAACATTCTCATATGGAATATTCAGCCAACCCAAAGAACTATATTTACTAACTCCATAGCTATCTAATCCGTATGGGTTGTAAGCCAGATCATAATCCCCATAAACAACCCAGGATGCATTGGGGGTAACATCAATAGAAAAAATGTTGTTTTTAGAAGGTCCGCTGGGCGTATCATTCCCAAAAACACTAACATTCAAAAGAGAAGAACTAAACAATCCCTTATCTTTTGTTCCAATGTAAAGTACGTCTCCAATAGCCGTTGCACAAGTAAAACTCAAACTATTATCTAAAACCTGTGTATTACTAATTTGACGACTCAGCACCATTTTATTGTTATATACAAAAACTGCACTCGGTGTTGTAATAAATAAATTGTGATTCCTGGCTCTCATATCAACAGAAGATTGTGGAAGCTGTAAAAAACCAACAAAAACACTTGAATTATACCGATAAATATACCCAGCCGAATTGATTGCTATAAGTTCTGAATCTAAAGTTTCTACACTAGACCAATCACCTGTATTTACCACAGACCATTGATTATAGTCAACTAAATTTGGATTGGTAATCACTGCATTTCTTATTCCACTTGAGGTAGCTGCATAAATAAAGCCATTATAAAAAGCAGTTTGTTTTACACTTATTTCAGCTCCGGCATCTCCAATAAAATAAGTATCTCCAAATTGCAAAGTTTTTAGATTAAACTGCACAATTCCAAAATTGCAGGAAACGTACACCAATCCGTCATGTTCCATAAAATGATTTATCTTTTTAGAACCGGAAGACAATTGTTTATTAATTATATCCACTATTTTCAGCATGCTTCCGTCTGCTTCATTTATTACAATCATTAAACCATTTTCGTAGCCTATCAAAGTTTTTTTAGAAACTTCACTATAATATATTGTTGATATTGTTTGTCCTGAAAGCCCATCTATAGTTGTAATGGTTTTTATAATGTTTGTCGCTGGATTTTTAGAAAAGAGAGCATTTTCAGATGCAGCAAATACAGCAGTTGGGGCTTCAGAGACATCTTTTATTTCGTTATATGAAAAATAGCCCTGCCAGGACAATTTACTTTGCGAAAAACTGTTTTGAAAAATTATTAAAAATAAAATATAAAAAAAACTTTTTTTCATTATTTAGAAGATTCAGATTCACAAATATAATACAAACGAAAGTATTTGAATTTTGTTCTGCAAAAATTAAAAGTTTTTTGAAACCTAAAATGTAAAAAAACATCAAACAGACCTAAAAAATAAAATGCCTTCATTCATTCTTTTGAGAATAGAATCGAAGGCATTATAAAATTTGCAGTAAAATTTACACTACTCCCTGGGCAAGCATAGCATCAGCTACTTTAACAAACCCTGCAATATTTGCTCCTTTTACATAATTAACATAGCCGTCATTACCAATACCGTATTTTTTACATTGGTTATGAATTCCTACCATTATATCTTTTAATCTTAAATCTACTTCCTCACTTGTCCAATTTAAACGAATTGAATTTTGTGTCATTTCTAGTCCTGATGCTGCAACACCGCCTGCATTTGCCGCTTTTCCGGGTGCAAATAATACTTTATTATCTAAAAACAATTTAATTGCATCTAACGTTGATGGCATATTTGCAGCCTCAGTTACACATAAAACACCATTATCGATAAGCTTTTTAGCATCCTCTCCATTTAATTCATTTTGAGTAGCACACGGAATAGCAATATCAACTTTCACTTCCCACGGACTTTTTCCTTTATGAAAAACAGCCTTTGGATATTTCTTAAGATAAACCTCAGCTCTGTTATCGCCGCTTGCTCTCATTTCAAGCATATGCTCAATTTTATCTCCTGAGATTCCTTCTTCATCGTAAATATAACCATCGGGTCCGGAAATTGTAACGACCTTCCCTCCTAATTCATTTATTTTTAAAGCAACTCCCCATGCAACATTTCCAAATCCGGAAATTGAAACTATTTTTCCTTTTATTTCCTGTCCAATAGTACGCAACATTTGATCCGTAAAATAAACAACTCCATATCCTGTAGCCTCAGGTCTTATTAATGAACCACCGTAGGCAATTCCTTTTCCAGTTAAAACACCGGTAAATTCATTTCTTATTCTTTTATACTGACCAAATAAATACCCAATTTCTCTGGCACCTACCCCAATATCGCCTGCCGGAACATCTAAATCAGGTCCTATATGACGGCATAGCTCAGTCATAAATGATTGACAAAAACGCATTACCTCACCATCAGACTTCCCTTCAGGATCAAAATCAGAACCTCCTTTTCCTCCACCCATCGGAAGTGTTGTCAGACTATTTTTAAAAACCTGCTCAAAAGCCAGAAATTTCAAAACTGATAAATTGACTGTATGGTGAAATCTAATTCCTCCTTTATAAGGCCCAATTGCTGAATTCATCTGAATCCTAAAACCTCTGTTGACAATAATTTCCCCTTGATCATCAACCCACGGAACCCTAAATATTATAGAGCGCTCCGGTTCAGCAATTCTAAGAAGTAAGTTTTTTCCATCATACTTTTTTCGTTCCGCAATAAATGGAATTACTGTTTCAGCAAATTCTCTGACTGCCTGAAGAAATTCAGGTTCATTGGGGTTTTTTGACTCAACAAGAGCCATAAATTCATTTATTTTTTGTTCCATCATTTTTGAAATAAATTATTTAAACAAATCGGTTATTTGTTCAATTATATAAAGAAAATCCGCCTAAGAAAACGTTTTCGTTATTTAAACAAAGGTATATCAAAATCATAATTCAATAACGATTTTTATAACATTTTTATCCGAATTATATATTTTCCAAACAAAAGTAAAATCTGCTTTCACAACTATTTCTTTCCAATAAAAAACCCTAATTATATTTATCTTTTTAAGTATATTGGTACTTATTTTTTAATTAAAAAATTAATTATTTTTATTGGTATATGTTTTTTATATATTTGTCACATATTTGAAAGCACTAAAACTCATGTTCAAGCAGATAGCCCTTACATTTTTTACCATACTTGGTGTTACCACGACAACAAATGCACAGCTAGCTCATGAGATAGGTGTAATATTTGGCCCAGTTACTTTTCAGTCAGATTATGGACAAAGGCACGATTTTTCAACAAACATAGGCAACTCCGGATTTGGAATAGGAGCAATTCACTATTTAAATTTTTCTTCCGGTTCCAATGGAGGAGGTTATTTTAATGAGCATTTTAAAATTCGTTCTGAAATTTCCTTTAACAAACTTAATTTTCAACATTTTGGACGTTGGGTTGAAGGCAAACCTTCAGTTACTAAGGAAAAGCTTAAAGCCATGAGTGGTAAAACTACTTTATTGAACATAGGGTCACAATTAGAATTTTCACCTTTTATATCTATTCACGATTTCGAAAACCACACTGGCAGTTTATATCCTTATTTTACTCTTGGTATTATGGCTAGTTATTACAATACCCAAGCCAATTCTTCTCTTGGTGCCTTAGGATCAGCGAGTACAACTCCAGATAAATATCTTATCCCTTCAGACGGGCATCAATATGGTTTTTCAACAGAAAGCGGCGTTACAATTTCAGCTCTTCTTGGGGTTGGAGTTCATTATAAATTAAATGAAATGAATGATTTAATCTTTGAAATACGTTATCAGGGATTCAACTCAGATTGGATTGACGGTTTAAATACTAATAGAGATCTTTACAAAGAAAACAAGTCAAATGATTCACAAGTTTGGTTCAATGTAGGATATTCACATTATTTAGAATTCTAAAAAAATTAAAATATTAATATAAAAAAACCAACCCCAATTCTTACAAATTGGGGTTGGTTTTTTTATATTAAGGCCTGTTCTAAATCAGCTATTAAATCTTCTGCATCTTCGATACCAACACTTAGTCTAACCAAATCATCAGTAATACCTACTTCCGCCCTTTTATCAGCAGGGATTGAAGCGTGAGTCATCAAAGCCGGGTGATTTGCCAATGATTCAACTCCTCCTAAAGATTCTGCGAGGGTAAATACTTTTAGTTTTTCTAAAAACACAATTGAATCTTCTTTTTTACCTGAAACAAAAGTAAAAGAAACCATTCCGCCAAAAGCTTTCATTTGTTTTTTAGCAATATCATGAAATGGGTGATTTTTTAATCCCGGATAATAAACAGTTTTTATTTTGGGATGATTGCTTAAAAAATCTACTACTTTTTCTCCATTTTCACAATGTCTTTGAACTCTCAGAGAAAGTGTTTTTATTCCTCTTAAAACCAAAAAACTATCCATAGGCCCAAGTGTAGCCCCGGTTGCAAATTGTTGAAAATGCAATTGTTCTCCTAAAGCTTCATCCTTTACAATTAATGCCCCGGCAATAACATCTGAATGTCCTCCTAAATATTTTGTAGCCGAATGCATTACGATATCAGCACCTAGGTCGAGTGGTTTTTGCAAATAAGGTGTTGCAAAAGTATTATCAACTGCCAGCCAAATTTTGTGTTGTTTTGTAATTTTAGCAATTTCTTGAATATCTGCCAGTTTCATTAACGGATTCGTGGGAGTTTCGACCCAAACCAATTTGGTTTTTTCGTTAATCAAAGACTTCAATTTTACGATATCTGTCATATCAACAAAATGGAATTTAATTCCGGAGTCTTTATAAATTCTTGTAAACATTCTGTATGTCCCGCCATATAAATCATCCATGGCAATTACTTCGTCACCTGCTTTAAATGCTCTCAAAATACAATCTGTCGCAGCCAGACCAGATGAAAACGCCAAACCACGGGTTCCGTTTTCAATACTTGCCAAAGCATTTTCTAAAGCTGTACGCGTAGGATTTGAAGCCCTGCTGTATTCATAATCGCCCAAAGGCTGCCCCGGACTTGTCTGAATATAAGTTGAAGTTTGATAAACAGGAGGCATTACTGCTCCTGTAGTTGGATCATGATGTTGACCACCATGTATTACTTTAGTATTGAATTTCATATAGTTACAGTTTTTTTAATACTTGAATATCGTACAAATTTACCGTTTAATTTATTCTAATCCTGATGCAACTTCTTACCTTTGTATATAATTAACACTTTTAGACATGAAATCGCCAATAATCAGAGCTTTGCGAAAGCAAAACATATAAATAAAATGCGATACCATATATAACAAATAACTTTTACATATATGAAACAGTATACTTTTTTAGTCTTTTTGTTTTTGATATTCATTAGCTGTAACAAAGACCTTTCATTTAAGAATGAAACATTTAAGAAAAAATCTACCTTATCCTGCAAAACAGATTGTCCGCAAATCACAATCGATATTCCTGTAGCAAAAAATATTCCTGTTGTAGCAGATAGCATCAATAAAAAAATATTAAACGTTGTAAAGGAAATTGCTTATTTTGGAGAAAAACCTTCAGAAGCAAAAGATTACAACAGTCTTACTAATTCCTTTATTGCTTCATACGAAGAAATGCATAAAAAATTCCCGGACGAAACATTTGGCTGGGAAGCAAAAATCAAAGGAAATATCGAATACCAATCAGATCAAATTTTAAACATCAAAATTGATCATTATACTTTTACTGGCGGAGCACACGGTTACCATGGATTTCGTTCCTTATTATTCAATCCTAAAACTGGAAAAATCATTTTTAGCGATCAGCTTTTTAAAAACGAAAAAGAATTTAAGGCTTTCGCCGAAAAAGAATTTCGGAATAAATATAAAATTCCAGCCAAAGCCAATATAAACGTAACTGGTTTGATGTTCGAAAAAGATACTTTTCAGTTGCCTCAGAATATTTTTTATACAGATGAAGGCCTTCTCCTATATTATAATTCTTATGAAGCTGCTTCATATGCCGATGGGCCAAAAGAACTTTTATTTCCGTATGATAAAATCAATAAATATTTGAAATTTCAATGATTTAATTTCAAATAGAATAATGCCAAAGTTACACGCGCTGCTGTGCGCCTCTACAGAAAAACCTTTGCCTCTTTGAACCTCAACAACTTTGAACCTCTTTTACTGAACATCATATTTCATTTTTCGCAAAATTCGTAATGCTTCCTTAAACGATAAATACACTTGCCCATATGGCTTCAAAAGCAATTTGGCATCAATCAGTTTTTGCCTGGCATCATCAAAACCATTTAAATAACAAATCATAAAAGTTGAAGGAAGGTTTTCTAAATCTTTCGATTCACGGTCCGACAAGGGAAATCCTTTTTGCAATTTTTGAAGTAATGCTATATTCGAATTGTAAATATGAAAAAGCATTCGTTTATTGAATTCCGGGGGCTGAAAAAGCATTTCACGATCAATTTTATAATAGCCATTATCAAAAAAATGCAGCGTTTGTTTTTCTAAAGGATAATAACTGGTTTTATCATTTAATCCTAACGGAACATACTCCGTTATGGTAAAACTATCATCATCAAATACAATCGTAACCACATCCTGAGCCGAATAAAAAAGTTTGATCTGTTCGTTGATTAATTCAATATCCACACGGGAAAGAAAGGTTTTGTCTCGCGATTTTTTAGGAACACCTGCCCAACAGATCACAAACAATTCTTTAAAAACACGATATTTAGGCGACATATCTTTATGCCTGAAATTCATAAAATCGAATACACCATCAAGTGTGTATTGAATACTGTTCCGGGAATTATTCTCAATACCGATAACAGTTTCCGTGTTCTGGTAATTCTTTTCAATTTCACCTTCAACAGGAACCGAATTACTGCCTCGTCTCACAAAAACGCTGTTAGCAAGAATTGTATGGATTCCTTTTTTGAAATACGATATTTTACTTTTAGGTTTAATAGTGACCAATCCAATCACTTTGTCTTTTGGAAGATTTGGAAAAGGCACATTTTCGTATTGTATTTTAGGCGGATTTTCAAGAAAAGCATTTACCAGGTTCTGAATTCGGCTGTCATCAAAAAAATCATCCCCTACAATTTCATTGTCCTGATCTTCAACTCCAACAACTATATAAGAATTATTGGTTGGATTTGAATTGGATAAAGCGCAAATGTGTTTCAGAAATTTTCCTTTTCCTTCACGCGAGTGCAGATTCAACTGCCTTTTTTTATCATAAAAACTACTCTCATCATTATGAGCGAGCAGGTTTTTTATTAAAAGACGTTTGTTGATCATACCAAATAATTAATTATTTTTTATTTTTATTCTTTTTATTACTAATCATATTTTGAACCTTTTTTATCTGAGGTCTTCAAATAGTTCATAAACTTAGAAATCTGATCAATTATAATTTGAGCTTTAGCATTTAATTCTAAAAAAATCTTCTCATCAATATGTTTTCTATCAAAACATCTTTGCAATTGAGCTTTGGTTTCACAACACGATCCTCTTGAATAACTTAAAAAAGTTATAAATTCCTTATTTCCTCCACGACCAAAACCTTCTGCTATATTATCCATAACGGAACCTGAAGATCCGTTTATTTGCTCTCTCAACTTATAATCTTGTCCTAAAGCTGTAGTCAAAATTAAACTCCAAACCTGATTACTTTGTTGCCTCGCCAATTGATAAATTACCATTTCTTCAAAAGAATTATAATTCGCCATATTTTATAATAATAAATAATAGAAATAAATAATAAATTAATCTTTCTTTACAATCGTTGATGATGCCTGAGCCGTACACATCACAACCAAGTCAGCAATATTTACATGATACGGTCTTGAAACCACAAAATGAATTATATCAGCAATATCTTCAGCCTGTAACGGATCGAAACCTTTGTAGACATTAGAAGCCCTCTCAACATCACCTTTAAAACGTACTTCACTGAATTCTGTAGCAACTAATCCGGGATGGATACCTCCTACTTTAATTCCATATGGATTTAAATCGATTCTCATACCCTGAGTAATGGCATCAACAGCATGTTTTGACCCACAATATACATTACCGTTTTGATAAACTTCTTTTGCAGCTGTTGATCCAATGTTAATGATATGTCCGGATTTCCTTTCGGTCATTTGAGGAATAATAGCTTTCGAAACATACAAAAGTCCTTTTACATTAATGTCTATCATTGCATCCCAATCATCTAAATCTCCGTTTTGAATTGGGTCTAAACCATGTGCATTTCCTGCATTATTAATTAAAACGTCAATTTCAGAAAAATATTCCGGTAATGAATTTATACTTTCAAGAACACCATTTTTATCACGAACATCAAAAACTAAAGAATGTACTTCTGTATATTCTGAAAGTTCATTTTTCAATTCTGTCAATCGTTCTTTACGTCTTCCACAAATAATAATTTTATAATGATTTCTGGCAAATATCTGAGCCGTTGCTTTTCCAATTCCACTCGTGGCTCCAGTGATTAATACTGTTTTTTTCATCCTTATTTTAATCTTTCAATTATTATTATTTGATCTTCAATTATTTTAAGGCACATCATTACCCATGCTTTCAGTCCAGATAGCAAACCAATCTTCTTTATCCAAATCCAGTTCTACAGCTTTGATTAATGACTGAATTCTTGCCACATTTACAGTTCCCGCAATCGGGACAACTCCGGCAGGATGTTTCAGGATCCAGGCGAGTAAAAGGGTATCAGAACCTAAATGATATTTTTTAACCAGGGTAGAAAGTAATTTTTTTAAGCGACGGGTTTTCTTGGTATCCTCCCTAAAAACAGTCCCCAAAGGATTCCATGACAATGGACGGATGTTATGTGTTTGCATATAATCGAGACTTCCATCAATCATTGGTTCAACGTTCGTAGCAGAAAACTGTACCTGATTAAAACTAATTTCTGTTTTCTGACGAATTAATTCGGTTTGAGAATTGGTGAAATTCGAAAGTCCAAAATCAATAATTTTTCCTTCCGATTTTAATTTTTCAACTGCTTCAGCAATTTCATCAGCCTGCATCAAAGGACTTGGCCTGTGCAGCAAAAAAATATCTACGTAATGTGTTTTAAGTTTCTTGAGAGATTCCTCTACAGACCAAATAATATATTCCTTGGAATAATCATAATGCTTGATTTTATTTTTACGGTTTTCAGCAACCATCTGAATACCGCACTTGGTAATTAATTGCACTTTTTCACGCGAAATCTGACTCGCTTTAAATGCTTTCCCAAAATCTGCTTCGGTAGTATATGATCCATAAATATCGGCATGATCAAAAGTAGTAATTTTATTTTCGACAAAAAGCTGTATCGTGCTTTCCATCTCTTTTTCTGTAAGATTTTTATCCCACACACCCCAATTCATAGTACCTGAAATTATAGGTGACAATAGTGTTTTGCTCATGTTTTTATTATGTTATTTTCAATGATATTTATGTGTGGATAAAGCATAATCATCAAAGTTCTTAAAAATATAAAAATAGAATCACAATTCGTCCTTAAAATTAAGTCGTTGGTCGAAGTTTTAACCATTCTTTAACATCTTACTTCTCAAAAAATATTCAATTTGCACTCTCAAAAGTTAGGCATAAAAATCAAGGTTTTAAAAATATTTATATGGAAGAAAATACAACGACTTTAGACATTAGAGCGATAAATGAAAAAATTGAGAGAGAAAGTGCTTTTATAGACCTTCTTACAATGGAAATGAACAAAGTTATTGTGGGCCAGAAACATATGGTCGAGCGTTTATTAATTGGACTTTTAGGACAGGGGCATATTTTATTGGAAGGTGTTCCCGGACTGGCCAAAACTTTAGCGATTAATACTTTGTCACAAGCTGTTCAGGGTTCTTTCAGCCGTATTCAGTTTACTCCTGACTTATTACCTGCCGATGTTGTTGGTACAATGATCTATAACATCAAAGCAAACGAATTTTCGATTAAAAAAGGGCCAATTTTTGCCAATTTCGTACTTGCTGATGAGATTAACCGTGCTCCGGCAAAGGTTCAGTCAGCACTTTTGGAGGCCATGCAGGAAAAACAAGTTACTATTGGCGATACTACTTTTAAGCTGGATCGTCCGTTTTTAGTTCTTGCAACTCAAAACCCTGTTGAGCAGGAAGGAACTTATCAGCTTCCTGAAGCTCAGGTCGATCGTTTTATGTTGAAAACCGTAATTGATTATCCTAAAATGGATGAAGAGCGTTTAGTAATTCGTCAGAACCTAAAAGGAAGTTACGAAAAAGTAAATCCGGTAGTTTCAGTTGAACAAATTTTGCGTGCGCAGGAAGCGGTTCGTGAAGTTTACATGGACGAAAAAATTGAAAAATATATTTTAGATATCGTTTTTGCTACTCGTTATCCAGAGAAGTACAAACTAGCCGACCTAAAACCACTTATTAGTTTTGGAGCATCACCACGTGGAAGTATCAATTTAGCTAATGCAGCAAAATGTTACGCTTTTATCAAACGTCGCGGATATGTAATTCCGGAAGATGTTCGTGCTGTTGTACATGATGTTTTACGTCACAGAGTTGGGATAACCTATGAGGCTGAAGCCGAAAATATTACTTCTGTAGACATTATCAACAAAATCGTAAACGAGATTGAAGTACCTTAAAAAAT
>JBDTRA010000094.1:0-19262 GCA_039931915.1 Flavobacterium sp.
CATAAAAACAACTAGTTTAAAATAACAGTACACTTTTTAATAGAGCTGACCTCTTTGTTTTATTGATGATGGAGAGTTGTAAATACATCATTTGTTGTACATAACGCTTCAAATTTGCTACTTTGATTCTTGCTGTAAAGCTACATTTACGACAAAATTTTACTCTTTTTCATACAATTGACTTTTAAATTAAATTATTAAAAAATTGTACTAAAAAGAAAATGTACCCTTCAACATATTATACTATAAATTAATAAACACATGATTAAAAAATACGCATTTTTATTTCTAATCGTTTTCGGAAACGGCTATGCTCAGACAAAAAAACATCTGGATGTCAATATACCAATCGAAGAGCGAATTTCACTTTTGATGAAAGAAATGACTTTAGAAGAAAAAGTTGGACAAATGAATCAATACAATGGTTCATGGGATGTTACGGGACCAAAACCGGAATCCGGCTCTAATGAAGAAAAATACAATCATATAAAGAAAGGATGGGTAGGTTCTATGCTGAGCATAAGAGGCATTAAGGAAGTCAAAGCAGTACAAAAAATCGCTGTAGAAGAAACCCGTCTTGGGATTCCGATGATTTTTGGTTTTGATGTGATACATGGTTATAAAACCCTCAGTCCTATTCCATTGGCAGAAGCCGCAAGTTGGGATTTAGAAGCAATTAAAAATTCAGCCCGGGTTGCTGCCGTTGAAGCTTCTGCTTCCGGATTAAACTGGACTTTTGCTCCTAATGTAGATATCTCAAATGATGCACGATGGGGAAGAGTTATGGAAGGTGCCGGTGAAGATCCTTATCTGGGAAGCAAAATTGCTACTGCAAGAATCACAGGTTTTCAGGGAAAAAGCTTAAGTGACAATACCTCAATTATAGCTTGCGCCAAACATTTTGCAGCTTATGGTTTTGTTGAAGCTGGCCGCGATTATAATAGTGTAGATATGAGTAATTCTAAATTATACAATAGCGTATTACCTCCTTTTAAGGCCGCAGTCGATGCAGGAGTACGTACTTTTATGAATTCATTTAATACGTTGAATGGTATCCCTGCAACCGGAAACAGCTTTTTGCAGAGAGATATTTTAAAAGGAGCGTGGAAATTTAATGGTTTTGTGGTTTCTGACTGGGCTTCTATAGCCGAAATGATTACACACGGTTACGCAGCTGATGGTGCTGATGCAGCTCAAAAAGCCGCTATTGCCGGTTCTGACATGGATATGGAATCACATATTTATGTGACAGAATTGGTTCAATTAGTAAAAAAAGGATTGGTTAAAGAAAGTGTGATTGATGACGCTGTCCGCAGAATTCTTCGGGTAAAATTTGAACTGGGCCTGTTTGACAATCCATACAAATATTGTGATGAAGCCCGTGAAAAATCAAGTATTGGCAACAAGGCAAATAATGATGACGTTCTGGACATGGCTAAAAAATCGATTGTTTTATTGAAAAATGATAAAAACTTATTGCCATTAAAAAAAACAGGAACAAAAATCGCTTTAATTGGTGCTTTGGCAAATGATAAAAACAGCCCTCTGGGAAGCTGGCGAATTGCTGCTGATGACAATACAGCAATATCGGTTCTTGAAGGAATGCAGCAATACAAAAACAACAAGTTAGTCTATGAAAAAGGAACCGATGTAGCTGTAAATAAACAAGCTTTTGTGGACGAAGTAAAAATTAATACAACTGATTTTTCCGGATTTGAAGCGGCAAAAAAAGCAGTAAAAAATGCTGATGTTGTAGTAATGGTTTTAGGTGAAATTGGTTTTCAAAGCGGCGAAGGACGCAGTAGAACGGAATTAGGCCTGCCTGGTAATCAACAACAATTATTGGAAGAAATCTATAAAGTAAATCCAAATATCGTTTTGGTTTTAAATAATGGACGCCCGTTAGCATTACCGTGGGCAGCAGAGAATATCCCCGCTATTGTTGAAGCCTGGCAGTTAGGAACTCAAGCCGGAAATGCAATCGCTCAGGTTTTATACGGAGATTATAATCCAAGTGGTAAATTAACAATGTCATTCCCAAGAAGTGTTGGCCAATGCCCAATTTACTACAACTTGTACAATACGGGAAGACCGACAGATAAAGATCAGAATGTTTTTTGGTCACATTATACTGATATCGAAAAAACGCCTTTATATCCCTTTGGTTATGGTTTAAGCTATACTTCTTTTGCATATAAAAATCTAAAAATGGCAAAAACTTCGTTTAAAAAAGGAGAAAAAATAGAACTTTCTATTGAGGTCACCAATACAGGTAACTTTGATGGGAAAGAAGTGGTTCAATTGTATATAAATGATGCTGCTGCGAGTATTGTCAGACCAGTTAAGGAATTAAAAGGTTTTGAACTTGTTGCATTAAAAAAGGGAGAAACTAAAACAGTTCGATTTACATTAACTGATAAGGAACTTGGTTTTTATAACAACGAGGGAAAATTTTTAATAGAATCCGGTCTTTTTAACGTCATGGTCGGATGGAATTCTAATGAGGGACTTAGCAGCAAGTTTGAATTAAAATAAATGCTGAAAAACGTAAAGCCAAAAAATAAATTCTTTCAAGGATAGTATTTTTTTCAAAAATCTTATAACCTGGGTACGATTAATCTTCTTGAGATTATTAATCGGCTCAGGTTTTTGTTAATATGGTAAATTTGACTAAAACAGCAAGTATTCTGTTTAGTTTTATTAATATTGTTTTATAAATAATTAAAATCAATTTCAATTTTTTATTTCCAAAATCGAAAAATAATATTATTAAAATGTAAATGAAAAACATCAAATATATTCTTTTATGCCACTTTCTGCTTATTAATTGCCTGTTTTCTCAAGATAAATTTGACAATTACCAATTTAGAAGCATACAGGAAACTACTTCAAAAAGAGCCATTTCTTCTATTATCCAGGACAATAATGATTTTATTTGGCTGGGCACAAGTGGCGCCGGTTTATATCGATATGATGGCGTAAATTATTTTGGATACAGATATGATCAGAAAAAACCAGGTTCACTAAACAGCAATTTTATATATACCACTTTTATTGATTCCGATAATAATTTATGGATTGGTACGGATGAAGGTTTGTGTTTATACAATAGAGATTTAGATAATTTTTCTAAAATCAATATTCAGGATGTAATTACAAAGGGCTATGATCAGCCAATTACTGTAAAAACAATTATTCAGGATAGTAACGGCAATTTAATTTTAGGGACTTATGGCTTTGGACTGTTCAAGCTTAATATAAAGACTTTAAAAGCTTCTTTAGTTCAGTCAAAATTACTAAAAAGGCCGAATTTTCTAATAAAATGTTCCGTAAAAAACAAGCAGGGAATTATTTATTTAGGAACCAGTTACGGCCTTTTAGAGATTGATTTAAATGGAAAAGTTAAGCAGGTTTATAAAGACAAATTTAAAAGAGAACCTTTATTAGATGATATAGAAAGCCTTGTTATAGATAAATTTGGATATGTATGGCTGGGAACCACTTCAAATGGTCTGATAAAAATTAAACCTGAAACAGATAATTACCAATTTGAAAATTATTTTATTACCAAAAACAAAATCTTATCGATTATACAAAGCAATCTGGATTATATAATTTGCGGTACCGAAAATGACGGACTATTGGTTGTAAATTATAAAGGACAAGTACTGCAAAAATATCTGCACAGTAAGTATAATAATTTCAGTTTAAAATCTAATTCCGTCTGGTCATTATATGAAGATAAGGAAAAGCGGCTGTGGTTAGGATATTTTAATAAGGGGCTTGGCGTATTTGATAAGCCCAATAACAAATTTAATTCACTTGAATCACTCGTAAATAATGATAATTCTTTGCAGACCAGTTATGTAACTTCGGTCATAAAAGATAAAAAAGGTAATTTATTAATAAGCAATGAAGGCGGTGGACTCGATATTTATAATATTAGTAATAAAAGTTATATCCACGTTAATGAAAACAATCAAAATTATTATTCCGGTCTAAATGCTGTTGATATTCAGACGATATTTATAGATAGTAAGCAAAATATCTGGATAGGAAGCTGGGATCGCGGTATCTACTTTTTGAAAAATGGAACTACCAGGTTTATAAACTATAATGCAGCCAACACATCCGGATTAAAATCGAATCGGATTTTTAGTTTTTCGGAAGATTCAAAAGGCCGAATCTGGATTGGAACTTTTATAAAAGGCCTCCATTATTTTGATAATAAGAGTAATACATTTGTTCACTGTGATTCTAAACCATTTACAGAAAACGCTTTAGACATAGCTTTTATTCGGAAGGTATTTGTAGATTCTGATGATATTTTGTGGGTAGGAACTATCTTAGGATTGTATCAGGTAAGTTTAAAAGACGAATCACTTTTTAAAGTGACAAAAATGCGCGATGCAATGTTCAAAGACATAACGAAGTATAACAGTATTCAGACTATTTTATCAATTTATGAGTCTAACAATAAAACAATATGGATAGGAACTGATGGTGAAGGGTTGTTTAGTTACAGCAAAAAAAATAAGCAGTTTTCAAATTATAATGATTTTCCGGGTTTTAAAGAAAAATCTGTTCGTGCTATAATTTCTGATAATAATGGTTATTTATGGATAAGCGGTGGATCCGGTTTAACAAAACTTGATTTTAAAAATAAAAAAAGCACCAATTTTAATAAAGATGACGGTCTTATTGATAACGATTTTAATAATAATGCGGTCTTTAAAGATGGAAATGGAGAGTTGTATTTTGGCAGTTACGAGGGCGTAAATTATTTTAATCCTAATGAAATAAAAAAAGGAGAAAAAGCACCAAGGCTGTATTTCAGTGATTTTAAATTATTCAATCGTTCGGTAAAACCAAATGAAGATTCGTCGCCGTTAACCAAAGTAATTTCGCAAACTAAAGAAATTATTCTCAACTATAAACAATCCGTTTTCACTATCGAATATGTTGGAATCAACTATAATTATCCTAAAAAAAACCAATATGCCTATTATCTTGAAGGCTTTGAAAAGGATTGGAATTATGCAGGAAATAACAGAACAGCCACATACACCAATCTCGAACCCGGGAATTATGTATTTAAAGTAAAATCCGGTAATGCAGATGGGTCCTGGGGAAATGCATTAGAACTGAAAATAAAAATTTTACCGCCCTGGTGGAAAGCTTTTTGGGCGTATTTAATATACATATGCATTTTAGTTTTCCTGATTATATATTTCAATAAGATTTATCAAAATCGGTTTAAAGCCAGACAGGCAATAATTTTAGAAAAAGAAAAAACGATTCAGTTAGAGAAATTAAATAATAAAAAATTACAATTTTTTACTAATATTTCGCATGAGTTTAGAACACCGTTAACACTGATCATTAATCCTCTCGAAGATATTCTGAGAACTAAAAACTTATCTCCTGAAATACATAATAAATTAAAAATCGTACACAAAAGTTCAGACAGGCTTTCCAGACTGATAAATGAGCTGATGGATTTTAATAAATTAGAATTTAATAAAATTTTCCTGCACGCCAGGAAAATTGAAGTAATAGCTTTTACACAAGGAATTATCAGCTATTTTTATGAGGAAGCTTCTGCCCGAAATATAACTATTAATTTTGAGACACCTCTTGATGAACTTGAAGACTGGCTAGATCCGAAAATGTTAGAAAAAATAATATTTAATATAATTTCAAATGCATTTAAGTTCACTCCGGATAATGGCTTTATTACTATTTCTATCGATGAATCAAATCCGGATAATTCATTATTAATTAATGGGAATAAAGTTCCTTCATTTTCAATAACAATTACAGATACCGGTTCCGGAATTCACAAAAAAGATCTGGGTAAAATTTTTGACAGGTTTTATCAGGTCGATAATGTAAACAAAGACTACTATGGCAGCACAGGAATTGGTTTAGAAGTTGTAAAAGAATTTATTGAGCTTCATAAAGGAAAAATTGATGTTGAAAGTCAGGTAGGACAAGGCACAAAATTTACGGTAACATTTCCTTTAGGCAAATCTTTTTATAAGAAAAGAGAAATAGTTGATGAGGTTTTTAAAATAGAAAAAAATCAAATATTACCTGAATCTGCTAATGATCAGGATGATGAAGAGGATTTGATGGATCCGGAAACCGAAAATTCTGTAGTTGAGACTGCAAAAGCATATACTGTTTTGATTGTTGAAGATAATTCTGAATTAAGAAATTATTTAAAAGATGAACTAAGTAAATCATACAAGGTTATCGTAGCTGAGAATGGTCAGAAAGGCTACGACCTTGCTGTTCAGAGACTACCGGATTTAATCATTACAGATGTTATTATGCCTGTAATGGACGGTCTGCAATTATGTAAAAACATAAAAGGAGATTTAAAAACCAGTCACATTCCTTTATTAATGCTGTCGGCAAAAGCAATGGTCAAAGACAGATTGGAAGGTATAGATTCCGGTGCCGATATGTATTTGAGCAAACCATTCGAATTAGATATTTTAAAATCGAGTCTGGCACAGCTTATTACAAGCAGACAGATCATGTTTAAGAAATTTTATAGCGGAATC
This sequence comes from Flavobacterium sp., assembly GCA_039931915.1. Taxonomy (GTDB): domain Bacteria; phylum Bacteroidota; class Bacteroidia; order Flavobacteriales; family Flavobacteriaceae; genus Flavobacterium. The sequence goes on from JBDTRA010000094.1 coordinate 6,573, forward strand.
ACAAAAAACGGAAAAGAAAAAACGACTTCGCTGGATAATGATTTCATTCAAAAAATCCTGTATTTTATTAATGAGAATATAAGTGAATCTCAATTGACAGTAGAGTTGCTTTCTTCTAAAATTTTCTTGAGCAGGAGTCAGTTGTATCGAAAAATAAAAACATTAACAGGTGTTTCTGTAAATGAGTTTATTAGAAATGTACGATTAGAAAAAGCAAAACAATTGATCGAACAGGGAAATAATAATATTAATGAAATCAGCTATAAAGTTGGATTTACCTCGCCTTCTTATTTTGCCAAATGCTATAAAATTAAATACGGGCACTTACCTACACAAGAAAAAAAGACAAAAAAATAAGCGGCAAAACAACTGGCTGTTAAAGAGAAAATACCATTTAAAAAGAGCTTCGAATTTAAATCGAAGCTCTTTTTTTGTCAGTCAATTTTTTCAAAATGGCAGCTCTGGATTTGAAATAAAATCCATATATAAAAAATATTCTTACTTTTTTTTGACAAATTATTATTTTTTTTAATAAAAATTAAGCAATACTTCAGCAATACTTTTTTATGGTTTAATTGTTTTTCAATGATTATAGGGTATCAGAAAGTTTTTTTGCAACATTTGTTGCACAATATGCTTCATCTATTCTATAATGGCACTCCTCTAGAATTTACTTTCGTTAAGAAATATTTAAGAAATAGTTTTTTCGTCATCACTCAAAAACAGACGGTAACAGACCCTACTATTAAATATTTTCTAAACTAAAAATTAACTAATTATTTAAGTAAACTCTAAAACAACCAAATTTTATGCAGAAAAGAACATTCAAAAAACTATTGTGTTTAATAGTATTTATGTGGGGAAATTTTTTCTTTGCTCAAACTGTTAAAGGTAAAGTAACATCGGGCGGGGCAAATTTGCCAGGTGTTAGTGTAATAGTACAGGGAACAAATAAAGGAACAATCACCGATTTTGATGGCAGTTTTGTTTTAAACAATGTTGACTCAAATGCTACACTGCTTTTTAGTTATGTAGGATATAAAAACTTGTCATTGCCGGCAAATACAAAATCAGTAATGCAGGTGACGATGGTCGATGATCTGGAAAAATTGAATGAAGTAGTCGTTATTGGATATGGAACTTCGAAAAGAAAAGATATTAATGGCGCAGTTTCCTCAATTAAGGCTTCTGAAATTCAGGACAAACCCTTTACTTCTATCGATCAGGCTCTTGTAGGCAAAGCAGCCGGTGTAAATGTTACTCAAAATTCAGGTACGCCTGGAGGTGGTATTTCTGTTCAAATTAGGGGAATTACCTCTATTAACGGTAATGAGCCATTGTATGTTATTGACGGAACTCCGGTTTTTGCAGATAAAAATAATGACTCATTTTCATTTAGCGCATTAGGCGGAGGAAGCGGACAAACTAAAAACTCTGCTTTGGCAGGTTTGAATATCTCGGATATCGAAACTATTGATATTTTAAAAGACGCATCAGCAACTGCAATCTATGGTGCAAATGGTGCAAATGGAGTTGTTTTAATTACAACCAAAAAAGGAAAAAAAGGAAAATCAAAGTTTACATATGAAACCTACTTGGCTACTCAGGAAGTAACAAACTCTGTTGATGTTTTAAACTTACCTCAATATGCTAAATATCAGGCAAAAATCTTCAAATTGAATGGGGAGCCTGTCCCCTATCAATATCAAAAGCCTGATTTGTTAGGTAACGGAACAAATTGGCAGGATGAACTTTTCAGATCAGCTACCATGTACAACCATCAGTTGTCATTCTCGGGTGAAAAAGAAGGAACACGCTATTATACTTCTTTAAATTATTTTGATCAGGAAGGAATTGTTTTAAATTCAAATTTTAACAGATTATCTATGCGTCTAAATGTAGATTCTAATGTTAAATCCTGGTTAAAGATAGGCAACAACTTATCCGTAAGTAAGTCATCCCAGCAAGTAGTAAGAAACGATGACAGAGGCGGTTTGGTCATGAATACCTTAAGACAATCTCCGGAATTACCAGTTAGATTTCCAAATGGTTCTTATGCGGGTCCAACTGGTGGTTTGGGATCTTCGGCAAATGAGGCCACTAACCCAATTGCTTTGGCGGAATACAATAATTCAACTACCGAAAGATTTAAAATTAATGGTAACTTATTTGCAGATTTTACTCTTATCAAAGGATTGGTTTTCAGATCAGAATTAGGATATGATTTGAACTTCTCAAAAAACAGTGCTTTTGTACCAAAATATACTTTAGGCAATGTATCTGAACTTTTAAACAAATCGTTCAAACAACAGGATCAAAGCTACTATTGGAATATTAAAAATTATTTGACTTATAATAAAACAATAAGCGAAAATCACAACTTTACTTTTCTGTTAGGTCAGGAAGCGCAGGAAAGCCGCTATGAATATTTAAGCGGTTACAGAACGGGAGTTTTTTTAAATAAAGATTTCACTAACTTAAATATAGGTGATATTGATACTGCTTTGAACGGAAATGGTTCCGGCAGATGGTCTATGGCATCTTATATTTCGAGATTAAATTATAGCTTTTCTGACAGGTATTCTTTTTCAGCTTCTTTAAGGGCAGATGCTTCATCCAACTTTGGTCCGAATAACAAATGGGGTTATTTCCCTTCCTTTTCAGGAGGCTGGACAGTTAGTAATGAGAAATTCTTTGAGCCTTTATCCAATACTGTAAATTATTTGAAATTTAGAGCAGGTTACGGTTCGGTAGGAAATCAAAATATTCCGTCAAACAGATATCAAACAACACTATCGTTACTTTCATCTCCTTTTGGAGGAGTATCTCCAACAATTGATAATTTAGGTAATCCGGATATTAAATGGGAGTCACTTAAGTCTTTTAATGCTGGTTTTGAATTAGGATTGCTTAATGACAGAGTAAAATTAGATTTTGATTATTATGTTAAAAATTCTTCAGATTTCCTGACAAAACAAATCAATGATGAATCTAATCAAAGTGCACTTAACTACTATCTGAATACAGGTGAAATTGTGACTAAAGGAATCGACCTTTCATTGAATACAAGGAACATTGTTACCGATAATTTTACATGGGACAGTACAATTATTTTTTCAAAATATAATAATGAGCTGACCAGTTTTCAGGGTGCAGGCAAATCTTTATTAGGAAAAGTACAATTCGATTTATATAATGTTACCAGAACTACGGAAGGACAACCGGTTGGGCAATTTTATGGATATGTTACTGACGGTCTATTTAAAAATGCTGCTGAATTAGCAGCAGGTCCAATTCAGGAAACAGGAACCGGAGTTGGAGATATTCGTTTTAAGGATTTGAATAAAGATGGAAAAATTGATAGTAAAGATCAAACAGCCATAGGAGATGCAATTCCAGATTTTACTTATGCATTTACGAATAACTTCAGATATAAAAACATCAGTTTATCTGTTGTTTTAACAGGAAGTCAGGGTAACCGAATCTACAACTTTACCCGTCATTATACTGACGGGATTTATCCGGGATTTGGAGATCGATTTGGAAATGTGAGTACGCAGGTTTTAAATGCCTTTGAAGCCGGAGTAAACGAAAATACAGATGTGCCCAGGATTACACTTAATGACCCAAATGGGAATGGCCGAATTTCGAATCGATTTGTTGAAGATGGTTCTTATTTAAGAATTCAAAATGTTTCTTTGAGCTATGATTTACCAGCCAGTATATTCGAAAAATCTATTTTTTCCAGAATTAAATTGTATGTAAATGTTCAAAACTTATACACGTTTACAAAATATTCCGGATTCGATCCTGCTTTAGGAAATTTAGATCAGAATATAACCCTGAGCGGTATCGATTTGGGTCGCTACCCAGTGCCAAGAACGACTTCTGTAGGGATGAATTTAGAATTCTAAAATTAGAAAACACATTTAACTTAATGATTCATAATCGTTAACAAAAAATACTAGTTATGAAAAAACTTTTTAAATTTTTTATGATGGGAATGCTTATACCATTGCTGTCTCTATTTTCCTGTTCAGATGAATTTTTGAATGCACCATCTGAAAATCAATTAACGCCAGGCGATTTACCGGAAGGAGTTACAGCTTTTGACGGAATCGCAGAGAGTTTGTACTTCAAGCCCTGGTTTACTTTTAACGATAAATTCCTGATTGCTGTTGGGGATATGTACGCCGGCAACGCTTTTACATTTGATGGTGCCTATGCGCAATTTAAAGATGCTCAGGTAACCTCACAAAACCCAATTTTAACAGAAGGATATGTTTCGTTGTTTTCTGTTATTGATCAGTCCAATAATTTAATGAGTTTAGTTGAAGAGAGAAAAAGTGAATTACCTGAAGCATCCTATAAAAATGCTATTGCCATATCAAGATTCATGAGGGCAAATGCTTATTTCTATCTCGTAAGAACTTTTGGAGCTGTGCCTATCATTAGTAAAGCAGGTTCTGCAGCACAGCCAAAAAGAAATATTATTGCAGATGTCTATAAATTTATAAAACTGGATTTAGAATATGCTATCGAAAATTTGCCTGAAACTTCAGCAAAGAAAGGATATGTTAATAAAACAGTAGCCATGGGTATTCTTGCAAAAGTACATTTAACGTTAAATGAATATGCAGAATGTGCCAGTTTAACGCAGCAAATTATCGGAAAGCAATATACTTTAATTCAGGATTACGGAAACTTGTTTAGCAGTCCGGAAAACAATAACAGCAATGAAAGTATGTTTGCCCTGCAATGGAAAGCTATCGCTACAGAATGGGGAACACAAAACACAAATCAGGCCTATATAGTTCCCGGAGGTACCGGAATAACTGGTGGTGGTGACGGTTGGGGAGTTTACCTTCCTTCTATCTCATTGCAAAATGGATTTGAACCAAAGGATACCAGAAAAAAGAGTACGATCATGACTGATGGAGATTTTTATCCTGAATTGTTAAAAAATCAGGGTGGTTTCACTTATAAAAAAATATATTCTTCTACTGCTGCTAATTTCAGAAAATATATAGTAGGCTCTGCGGCCGAAAGAAACGATGTGTTTTTTATGAGAACATCACAAAACACGATTATATTAAGATATTCTGATATTTTATTGATGAATTCCGAAGCAATTTTGGCCGGAGCCGCTTCTACAACTTCCGGAGCTGCTTTAAGCTCCTACAACGAAGTGAGATTAAGAGCCGGATTACCAACTAAAACGATACTTACAAGAGACGATTTGTTTAATGAAAGAAGAGTTGAGTTTGCACTTGAAGGACAATATTTCTTTGATTTAAAACGCCGTGGTTTGGCTGAAGCAACAGCAATTATTTCGCAGCAGGAAGTTGGTTTTTATTCTGATGATGCAAGAACGATCCTGGTTTCCAGAAAGATTACTCCGGGAACCAATTATTTTGAGTTGCCATTACCGCAATCAGCTATTGATACTAATCCATCATTATTAGAAGCACCGGTTCCTTTTAACTTTAATTAACTTTTATACTATGATCAATAAAATTAAATATAGCATTATAATTCTTTTGGCCCTGGTTTCTTTTACAGCTTGCCAAAATGACGATACGGTTACTGCAAATGTAGATGCAATGGTTGCTGAACCCGGAGATTTACTTAATCAGGCTTTTCCACAAAATAAAGTCAGAGTCGAAGGTGAAGGTTTAACAGGATTAAAAAAAATTACGCTGGACAATAAAATTGATGTCAGTTTTAATCCAAATTATAATTCAGACAAAGCGTTTATTTTTACCATTCCGTTTGATGAAAAACTAGGGAGCAGCTTTGGGGTACAACCCATTACATTTGTAACGGCAACTGGATCGGTCACCAAAGATATTGAGATTTTACAGCCTGTTCCAACTATTACAAAAACAATTCCGGCTGTTGCAACTCCGGGATTTCCTCTGGAAATTGAAGGTACCTGGTTTTATAATGTTTCTTCGATAACCTTGGGAGGAAAAACGATCAGTTATTCCGTAAATTCATCTTCTTCAATTATTATTGGTTTACCTGCAGATGCAGTTTCCGGATCAGAGTTAGTAATTACTACACCGGGAGGTACAGCAAAAAAAACAATAGAGTTTGCTACATTAATTCTTGTAGTTGATTTTGACGGAGCTGGCCTTAGAAAAGATTGGAGTGCTTATGGTGATGTCGATACTTTTAACACAAATAGTACTGGCGGTCCAACAGGCAATTATGCAACATTCGTATGGTCAGGTTCAACTGCCAATGGTTATAACGGAAGCAGCGGTGGAGGCGGAACTAATTTTCTAAGCGCATCTAATACTGACGCAACAAGGGCTTTTCTGGATATTGATGTAAGTGCTAATGTTGTTGGTGCTCAATTTGCTATTCAATTAAATACTATTGATGGCATAAACTATGGCTATAATTTTAAAATAACCAATGTGAATTGGGCTACAAAGACAATATCATTAGCTGATTTTAAAGATAATTATGGTTATGGATCGAATCCGGCTACTACGCTGAATGTTTCTAAAATTAATGAAATTAAGGTAGGAATCGCCCAAGGGGATACACCGAACCCTAGTGTAATAAAATTTGATAACATTAAGATTCGATACCAATAATTTGATTGTATTTTAATTTTTAGCTTCCGAAAAAAAGGTTGTGATCAAAAGCAGCCCTTTTTTCGGAAGTAATATAAGCCTCAAATAATATAACAGAAACTATAAATAAGAGTATTTACATTACAAAAAGAATATTCTATAATAAAAAACAGTATGAAAATTAAATTTTTACTAGTACTCACCAGTCTCTTCTTTTTTTTAAATGCGTGCTCTAAAGACGACAGCGAAGCTGCTGCTAATTTAGAAACACCTGTTGCAAACGCACCAAAAGAGGTGAATGATAATGGTTTTAAAGCTAAATGGAATTATGTTTCTCATTCGAAAAGCTATCTTTTGGATGTTTCTACCACCGAAAATTTTGCAGCATTTGTGCCCAATTACAATTCAAAAGAAGTTACTGATTTAAACCAAGTTGTAGTTGGTTTAACAGGAGGTACACAGTATTATTACAGAGTCAGAGCCAAAAACGAAACACAAATTTCAGATTATTCAAATGTCATTAGTGTTGTAACTACAGGTTCCAGTGGTATTCCTGAAGACCCTACTTTTTTAAAGGTAAAAGCAAATAAATTAGCAAACCCATTTTTTGTAGGTATGGCGGTAAAGGCTTCGCAATTAACTGGCGGAAGTCCTTATGATATAATTTTGAAAAATGAATTTAGCAGTATTTCGGCAGAATACGAAATGAAAATGGATCCAATTTCTACTGCAAGCGGTGTCTACAACTGGACAGCTGCAGATAAAATTGTTGCATACGGAAATTCAAATGGCATCAATGTTCATGGTCATGCTCTGGTATGGCATAATGCGGTACCTGCATGGTTAAAAGATTTTTCCGGGACTGATGCCGAATTTGCGTTGGAAGTAAAAAAATATATTACTGCTGTTGTTACCCATTATGCAGGGAAAGTAAAATCCTGGGATGTGGTTAATGAAGCAGTAGATGACAATGGCAGCATGAGAAACACTCTTTTTCTTAATCGAATGGGGCCAAACTATGTAAAAGATTGTTTTCAATGGGCCAGAAATGCCGCAAATGCAGCAGGTGATACAAACTTATTACTGTTTTATAATGATTATGCTACTTCAACAAATATGGCAAAACAAGACAAAGTTTTTAGCATTGTAGATGATTTAAAAGCTGGTAATCTTATTGATGGCCTTGGTTTCCAAATGCATAATAAGTATTTAACCCCAACCAAAGCTCAAATAGAAACTGATATTAACAGAGCTGTAGCAAAAGGTTTAAAAATTCACGTTTCAGAGTTAGATATACAAGTGAATCCATCTAATGACATCACCACTTTTACAAATGAAAGAAGGTTGGCACAGAAAGAAAAATACAAAGAGATGGTTAAAATATATAATGCACTTCCTGCAGCAAATAAATATGCCTTAACCATTTGGGGAATGAGGGATAATGATTCCTGGATTCCATACAGCACCGAACTAAACCACACAGGAAATGACTGGCCATTACTGTATGATTCAAATTTTGCTGTCAAAAGTTCGCATACAGGATTCCTGGAAGGTCTGGATTAAATCTGTATTATTCATCTCTTTCAAATCAGTTCTAAAAGGGTTCCAGCACTACCCGTTTGGGCTATTAAGACAAAGCTTCAGAGAAATCTGGAGCTTTTTTGTTATAAGTACTTTTAAATTTTCTTTACGAACACAAATTTCAAATCTGTGTTATCGGGATTATTAATGCTTTAATTCCACCTCTTCTCTTATTTTAAACTTATAAATTATATAAAAAAAATGTTTTTGCATTAAAACATTTTATATCTTTATGATATCAATTTAATATCATTTAAATATTACTCATTATGAAAACAGAAAAAGTTTTAATACCCTTCAATGGCTATTTTGTTGTTGTCATTTTACTACTATCAATGGCAGCAGCGTTTTATGGCTTTATCTCAAACAACATAATACTAGCAGTGGCTTCACTTCTACTATTTGTTCTTTTAACAAGGGGGTTTATTGTAATAGGCCCGAACAGCTCAAAAGTTCTATTACTCTTTGGAGATTACAAAGGAAGTGTTAAACAAAGTGGTTTGTTTTGGGTAAACCCTTTTTATAATAAAACGAATTTGTCTTTGCGTGCAAGAAACTTTGAAAGCGAAAAAATTAAGGTTAATGATAAAATGGGGAATCCTATTTTAATTAGTGTCATATTAGTCTGGAAAGTTAAAGATACATTTAAGGCTACTTTTGAAGTTGATAACTATGAGGGATTCATTAGAATTCAAACGGATTCGGCTGTTAGAAAACTTGCAGGTTCTTTTCCATATGACCATTTTGAAGATGAGAGAGCAACCGTAACATTAAGTACTAATTTTGACGATGTCAACAAAGCGCTTGAACACGAAGTTACGCAACGATTAGAAATTGCCGGAATAGAAGTGATAGAGTCAAGAATTGGATATCTTGCCTATGCTCCTGAAATTGCTCATTCGATGTTACGACGACAACAAGCATCGGCTGTTGTTGCCGCACGTCATAAAATTGTAGAGGGTGCCGTCGGTATGGTTGAAAGTGCTTTAAAACTATTAGCAGATAAAGAAATTATAGAATTTGATGAAGATAGGAAAGCAACAATGGTAAGTAACTTAATGGTAGTACTTTGTGGCGATAGTGAAACTAAACCTGTAATAAATACCGGTACTTTAAATCAATAAAAAGATGTCTGAAAAAAAGTCATTTGCATTAAGAATTGATTCAGAAACGATGAAAGCAATTGAAAAATGGGCTAATGATGAATTTCGTAGTGTCAATGGTCAAATTGAGTGGATGCTTAATAATAGTCTAAAGAATGCGAAAAGATTAAAGGAAAAAAATGAACAAAAAAAATAAAGCATAGAATGATTAGTAACCAAAACTGCAGTTAAGCAATTTAATAATCATTTACTAAATATCTCAATTTTTCAAACCATCAATAATTTTGAAAATATTGAACTTAATGTTTTAATAAACATTCAAAATCCATTTTGCAAAAACACTTTTATTCAATTTTATTAAAAAAATAAAATTGAATAAAAGTGTTTTTGTGTAAAACTTTAAATTTTAAATTTTTGCAATTTATCTTAATTAATGATTTGCACTAAGAAAGGCTGGTGTATCTTAACCTGTTTGACCGCAGTTACATGGTCGTTAAGTTTGGAGTAAAAAATAAAACCACTACTTAAATCTTAATTTAAAATAGTGGTTTTGCAATGAATAAATAATGATGAATAAAATTATAAAGTTAATCTCAAAATCTATATGTATTATTTTAGAATAAGCTATTCAATTATTATCTTTTTGGTTGCTGTAGTTGAATTTTGAAAAATCATCGCCAAATATAAACCTCTGGCAAGTTTAGTTCTAATAACCTGATTAGTATTAGATTTTAGATTTTTTGTTTCGTACAATAACTCACCGCCTGTTGAGTATATACTTAGAGAATAATTTTCGTCTGATTGTGAAGCGAAATAAATATTAAACTCCCCACCCTTTGATGGATTAGGATATACTTGGACATCAGTATCTATTTCAATATTATTTATTAAAATATCTTTCTCATCTGCACTTTTTAAAGTATTTCCTATTTTATTGAACTTAAATAATTGACATGAAGTCCCGTAATATTCCCAAAGTTGAAGATTTGCTGTGCCATCCATATTACAATTAGAAGTGTCCCAACTTTTTGATGTATCTATGGCTGATTTTATGCTATAATAACCATTACCAACATCGGTTACTAACCATTTTTGAGCATTATTACTATAATCATCCCAAAGTCTTATCGATTTTCCATTTGTTGGATCTGCGCTCTCAAGATCTATTACACGTCCTGTAGAACTTGCATTTGATTTAAAACGCCAATAGCCGTTTCCAGCATCAATAGCAATCCATTGTTGTGCTGTTCCCCCTAATCTGTCCCAAGGATGAATTATAGCACCATTTGCATTAGTCCCATACTTAAGATCTATTACTTTATTTGGATTTGTTTTAAATTCAATTTCATAAACACCATTGTTTATTAGTGAAGTACTAGTACAGTTTTGCGATGGTATATTATTATTTGCATATTCAGAGAACCACTGCTTAGTTGGTGCAGCACAAGACTCCCAATTGTTGTTGAAAGCAGTTGTAACATTATATGGATCTGCTTTAGTTATCAACCCTTCTGGTGCAAGTAAATTCCAACTACAATTTCCAGTAGCATCAATTCTGCCTTTCAGATTAAGACCAAAACCACTTGTTGTACCAGTACCCCATGTTTCGGCACCGGTAGGGGACCAATCCGTTTCTGTTATCATAATAGGTGCTACGTTAGCAATTGGTTGCACGTTAGCATTCCAGGCATTATTAAAACTAGTAGTGTTTTCTGCATTAGCTCCCCAATATCCCGGATAAACATGAACAGCATACCCTATATTACCTCCTGTTATCAAATGGTTTGGATATCCTTGATAATGAGATTGATATCCCGTTCCTGGTATCCAACAAACATTATTTGCACCATTAGCCTTAATTCTGTTTACTAAATCTTGAAAGTAATTATGTAAAGCGGCAAAATGCTCATCACCCGTTGCACCCCAATTTCCATTTGTCCCAAGTATTTCTATAGGTTCATTGGCTATTTCAAACATTACATTATCTACATTCTTTAAATTTGGATGGCTCGATAGATATTCCCATACTTTTCTTAAATAATTATGGTAATTGTCCCCATAAGCAATTCGTTTAGGACATACGCCAGGAGGACGAAGGACAACATAGAGTCCTCTGCTTCTGGCATGATTAATTAAAGGGATTATAACTTGATTAACGTAAGTTACTAATCTATTATAATCAAAGCATGTGATATCATTTTCTCCTGCTGAACAACCAGGTGTATTGGTCCAGTAAGGATCAATATGAAGTCTTATATAATTTAATTTCCATCCGTTATTTGTATCTGTGAGCGCATCCATAACTGCATTATTATAATTTAGACAACCTTGAACATTATAGTTATCCCAACGACATTGACTATAAGAGCAACCATTAAACCAAGGACTGGGGGTTATGGCAACACTATGTAGTAAAATGTTTTTTCCGCAGGGATCCTTTAAATTTTTGCCTTCAACATGCAGAAGAGGCAGTGGCATTCCTGGCCATGCAAATAATTGTATTAGGGGAATAAACAGAAAAAGTAATTTCTGAACTCTTTTCATAACTTAAATGGTTTAATTAATTAGTAAATATACTCTTCACTTTTGAGTAGGTTTTTTACTGCTAATTTAACGATAAAAACTATTTAAAAAAAACAACCGATTGTGCTATTTGTTTTTTTGATTTTTTTTAAATAATATTTTGACTTAAAAGTCTTTTTTAGATACTGCTCTCACTACTTTTGTTTGATTTGGAAACAGCTGAAAAAACGAATTATCATTTATCAGACGAACCCGATTTGTTGTAATACAAGAAGATAAAGCAAATGAGTTTGCTTCCGAATACTTGTTATAATTTGCATATTTATTAATTCCTGTAACTCACAATCCAGGAAAAATCCTAAAGAGAGAAATCTGGAACTTTTTTCGTTTATACTACTTTTTGTCATCTTGAACGAAGTCGAAAAATACCAGAAGTTAATCGTAAAAGTCAGGGAACTTTTATGACTTTTAAGGACAAAAAAACGTGCAAAGTCAGAGGCATTTGCCAGATTTTCATAAGGAACTCTTCGAGGATCGGGGAAAAGTATAGAAATAAATAAATCATAAAAGTGATTTTAATTGAAATCTCTTTATTTTTGCCAAATGTTAGAAATTCTTTACCAGGACCAATATATTATAGCAATTAATAAACCAAGTGGATTGTTGGTTCACAAATCATTTTATGCGCGCGATGCAAAAGTTTATGCTATTCAGGAATTGAGAAACCAAATAGGGCAACACGTTTATCCTGTTCATCGCTTAGATCGCAAAACATCAGGTGTCTTATTATTTGCATTGAATGCAGCCGTTTTGAAAATTATGAATGATCGTTTTGCCACACGCGAAGTCGAAAAAAAATATTTAGCAATTTTACGTGGCTGGTCACCCGAAGAACT
>JBDTRA010000095.1:0-19183 GCA_039931915.1 Flavobacterium sp.
AACTTTGACGATACTTTATATGAGCCAAAAGTAATGCCAACAAGAGTTCCTACCTTATTAATTAACGGAGCTACAGGTATTGCAGTTGGTATGGCTACTAATATGCCTCCACACAATTTAACTGAAGTTATCAATGGAACACTTGCTTACCTTGATAATAATGATATCGAAATAGATGAATTAATAACACATATCAAAGCTCCGGATTTTCCAACCGGAGGTATAATATATGGTTATGAAGGAGTTCGTGAAGCATTTAAAACCGGTAGAGGGCGTATTGTAATGCGTGCTAAAGTTGGTTTTGAAGAAGTTGACGGAAGAGAATCTATCATCGTTACCGAAATTCCATATCAGGTCAATAAAGCTGATATGATTAAGCGTACCGCTGATTTAGTTAACGAGAAAAAGATTGACGGAATTGCTAACATTCGAGATGAATCAGATCGAAATGGTATGCGTATCGTTTATATCCTGAAACGTGATGCTACTCCAAACGTAGTTTTGAATACCTTATATAAGTTCACACAATTACAATCTTCTTTTAGTGTAAATAATATTGCATTAGTAAAAGGCCGCCCGCAAATGTTGAATCTGAAAGATATGATTCATTATTTTATTGAGCACCGTCACGATGTAGTGGTTCGCAGAACTCAGTTTGAATTACGAAAAGCAGAAGAAAGAGCTCATATTCTAGAAGGATTAATCATTGCTTCAGATAATATTGACGAAGTAATTGCTTTGATCAGAAGCTCTAAAAACACCGAAGAAGCTCGTGATAAGTTAATCGAAAGATTTAAATTGTCAGATATTCAGGCGCGTGCCATTGTAGAAATGCGTTTGCGCCAGTTAACAGGTCTGGAGCAAGACAAGTTAAGAGCTGAGTACGAAGAATTGATGAAATTAATCGAGCATTTGAAAGCCTTATTGGCTGACGTAGATTTAAGAACTGCTTTAATTAAAGAAGAACTTGAAGAAATTCGTGAGAAATATGGAGATGCCCGTCGTTCTCAAATTGAGTATTCCGGTGGTGATGTAAGTATCGAAGATTTAATTGCTGATGAAAATGTAGTTATTACAATTTCTCACGCAGGGTATATCAAACGTACAAACCTTACCGAGTACAAAACTCAAAATAGAGGAGGAGTAGGGCAAAAAAGTGCAGGAACAAGAGATCAGGATTTCCTTGAGCATATGTTTGTTGCTACCAACCATCAATATATGATGTTCTTTACCCAGAAAGGGAAATGTTTCTGGATGCGTGTTTATGAAATTCCGGAAGGAAGTAAAACAGCAAAAGGAAGAGCAATTCAGAACTTAGTAAACATTGAAAGTGATGATAAAGTTAAAGCTTTCATTTGTACACAGGACTTAAAAGATAAAGAGTACATCAATAGTCATAACCTGGTTATGGTAACGAAAAAAGGACAGGTTAAGAAAACATCTTTAGAGAAATATTCTAAACCAAGGGTGAATGGTGTTGCTGCAATTACTATTAAAGAAGGTGATGAATTGTTAGAAGCAAAATTGACTAATGGTGAAAGCCAGATTATCTTAGCTGTTAAATCTGGTAAATTAGTTCGTTTTGAAGAAACTAAAACGCGTCCGATGGGAAGAACAGCTTCGGGAGTTCGCGGAATTACTTTAAAAGACGATACTGATGAAGTTATTGGTATGGTGACCGTTAATGATATGAACAGTGAAATTCTTGTTGTTGCAGAAAACGGATATGGTAAGCGTTCCAGTCTTGACGAATACAGAATCACAAACCGTGGAGGTAAAGGGGTTAAAACCCTTAATATTACCGAGAAAACAGGTAAACTTATTTCTATTAATGCTGTAACTGATGCTGATGATTTGATGATCATCAATAAATCTGGATTAACAATCAGAATGGCTGTTGAAGATTTAAGAGTTATGGGCCGTGCTACACAAGGAGTAAAACTAATCAATATTAAAGGAAAAGATTCTATTGCAGCTGTAACGAAAGTAATGAAAGATGATCCTGCAGAAGTTATTGTTGACGAAGACGGTAATATTATCGAAACAGAAACAATAGAGAGAGTTAAACCCGTTTTAGAAGTTCTTGAAGATGATGGCGCCCAGGACGATGATGATGAAGATGATTCTGAAGAAGAAGAATTAGATGAAGAGGATGATTCTGAAGAAGAAGAATCGGAGGAATAAATTTAGAATAAATTAAAATTAAATACACAAATTGAATATTATGAAAAGTAAATATGTAATACTTGCATCAGCATTATTGATTTCAGTAGCTACTTTTGCTCAAAAAGATCAGATAAAAAGTGCAGAAAAAGCATTAAAAAGTGGAGATGCACAAGGAGCAATTTCGATATTGAAAGATGCTGAAAACATGGTAGTAAATGCTAAAGACGTTGAGCAGGCACAATACTATTTTGTGAAAGGAAATGCTTATTTAGATTTAGCAAACAAGAAAGTAGAAGAAAGTAAAAACTTATCTCTTGCTGCAGAAAGCTATAAAAAATTGATTGACCTTGAAAAAGCTTCAGGAAATTTAAAATATTCTACCCAGGCAGCAACATCAATAACTGAAATTAAAGGAAAATTAATTAACTCCGCTATTGCAGATACGCAAGCTAATAAAAGTCTTGAAGGGGCAAAAAAATTATATGAGGCTTATCAATTAGATAAAAAAGATACAATTAATTTATATTATGCAGCTTCTACATATGTAAATGCCCAGGATTATGATGCAGCTCTTTCCGGTTATGAAGAATTAAAAAGATTAAACTTTTCAGGAAAAGGAACGAGTTATACGGCAGTAAATAAAGCATCTGGGAATGAAGATGGCTTTAATACTGCAAACGAAAGAGATTTGGCTGTTAAAATAGGAACTCATGAAAAACCTAAGACAGAAAAAATCCCTTCTAAAAGAGGTGAAATCTACAAAAACTTAGCATTAATTTTAGTTCAGAAAGGGCGAATTGAAGATGCTAAAAAAGCAATTGCTGATGCAAGAAAAACGAATCCGGAAGATACTTCTTTAATTCTTTCAGAAGCAAATTTATATTTAGAAACTAAAGATTTCGAAACATATAAAAAATTGGTTGGAGAAGCTTTACAAAAAGATCCAAACAATGCAGATTTAATTTTTAACCTTGGTGTAATTAGTGCTAATGCTAAAAATCCTGCAGATGCTGAAAAATATTATTTGAAAGCTATTGAAATTAATCCAAATTATGCAAATGCTTATTTGAATCTTGCTGCTTTAAAATTAGAAGCCGAAAAACCAATTATTGATGAAATGAATAAATTGGGAACTTCTGCAAAAGATATGAAGCGTTATGATGTATTAAAAGCACAAAGAGAAAATGTTTTTAAAGCTGTAATTCCATATCTTAAAAAAGCAAATGAGTTAGATCCAAAAAATCAGGATGTTTCTAAAACATTATTGGGTGTTTACAAAGCATTAGAAATGACAGCTGAAGCAAAAGCATTAAAAGCAACAATGTAATTGGTTTTATAACGAACAGAAAAACCGTCTAAAAATTTAGACGGTTTTTTTTTATTCTATAAAATCCCTATTTTGTATTTGGCAATTGTATTCAAAAAAAAGAGGAAGTCTCAAAACTAAAATAAGTCTTTGAGAATTGAATATTTGAAACCCACGATCCGATAGGAGTCCGAATAAAAAATAGAAAAAGAGGCTATTTCACGAGTTGTGAGACAGCCTCTTTAATTATTTCACTCTTTTATTCTTTTTAGGATAACAAACGAATTGTCTTTTTAGGATTAATGTTTTCCGTGTCCATGACCACCACCGTGACCATTACCATTTGATTCTTTATGACCACCACCACCGTGACCATTATCATTATTGTTATCATGACGATTATCATTACGTCCATTATTTCCTCTTGGTTTAAAAGGTTTTTGTGGAGCACCATGGTATCCTTTGTAATATTTTGTTTTGTGTTTATTGTAGTAAACATAAGGAGTTCTTCCATGGTAGTCATTTAAAACAACTTTATAACCGGAATACAAATCGTAATTTCTGTATTGTCTTGGTAAACGACTTGATCTAACCCATGTTCCGCCACCTAAATAAATAAACTGTTCCGCCCTTACATCATAATAAGCTTCAATATCAGGTAAATAATAGTATTCCATATTAGTGTATCCTACAGGTCCCCATACAGGTGGTGTTCCTATATTGACATTAACAGATACTTGCGCCTGTGTGGTACTTACAACCAGTAGAAATAATCCGGCGATTGCTATTTTAATTGTTTTCATCTTTTATTTATTTTATGTTATTCTATATAGGGTATCCATATACTATGCCAAAGATATAAAAACTAGTATGCTTTATCTGTAAAACTAATTTCTTTTATAAGTTTTTTACTTGTGTTTTTTATGTAAAAAGCTGATATTTAGATACTTGTTATTTTGATTTAGGTTTTGTAAAAGAATTATTTATATTCTACAATTCTTGGCTTTGCCAATTCAAAAGATTGGAGGCCAAAATCTGAAGTTTGAAAAGTATTTGTTTTAAACACTGAATCACCCTGATTAGGAATAGTCGGATAATAAGAAAGCGAAATCTGAAAAGAATTAAATACTAAATAATCATTACTTATCAAAAGCCCGACACTTATTTTTGAATAGTATTTATTTTGAAATAATCCGGAGTTACTATTTCCTAATACAGCTATGGAATAATTAAAATACGGATTTATTCTAAAACCTAAAATTTCTTCAGGTGCATAGGTTTGTGTCTGTAAACTTAAGACCATCTTACTTTTGCCATAAATAGCAGCGTTAAAGCCTTGCAGACCATAATTTTCATTTATGGTAAGTTGATCTCCAATAGAATTTGCACGGTTTATTCCAACAATTACTTGGGGTTTTATAAATTGTCTTAATTTCCAGGTTCCAATTTCTAATAAATTAGTAAAATAATTAGCTTCAAGTGAAATTGAAGTCTGATAAGTTTTAGATTCATTAAAAAAAGTACCTATTTCAAAATTAGTACTCAAAAATCCCCATTTGTAATAATCCCCAAAAGAAAACTGACTTCCTAAATAGGGTCGCCACATATTATTTTTGAACTGATAGCCAGCTGTAATTCCATATATTCTTCCGATGGGAACATCTTCAGTATTTCCATTTCTAAAAATATAATTGTCTTTTACGAATTCACGTGTGTTAATTCCAAATCCCATTAAAAACTGCTGTTCATCTGAAAAAAAGTTAATTGAATCATATGCGATCGACGGTCTTTCAGTATAATCGATATCTAAAAAACGCCCGGATATGATAATATTCGTCGTCCGGTCATTTTTGGGATTTAAACCGGTAATATTAAATGCTTTCCCAAGCCAAAAATCATGTACATTTTTTTTAAAAGGCTGGAATTCATAATTTAAATTTGCATCTTGTAAAGTGTCTTTCCTAAATTGTTGTTCAAGCTTAATTCCTCCTGCCCATTTCGTTAGAGGTGAGTAAAACGGACGTTCAATATCAATACTTTTATTGTAATTATCCTCTAAATCCTTATAATATCTCAATTTTGTAGAGATAAAAGTGTTTTTAATATTTGGAATTGTATAAGTTGCATTATGACCATTATGACCATCTTCAAATCTATTGGCAAATTTATATTCGAGTTGTTGACCAGTACCTAAAATATTGCGATCATTGAATCCAACTGAAATTTTTGAGCTTGATATTGAAAATTTGGGTAATAAGCTCCAGGCATCTAAAACACGAACCGTAATATCTATGGAATCATTTGTTGATGAAATTAGTTCTTCTGAGATTGTAACCCTGCTTACAAATCGTTGTGATCGGATAATACGCTCGGATTCTTTTATTTTATAGTCACTATACACTGAATTTTTTCTAAAAAGCAATAAATTTTGAATGGCAAACTTTTTAGTTTTCAGATGCATCCTGTTTCCTGTTCTTTCTCCCCAATTTTTTGGAACCATCGTCGAATCGGTGTCAGAAAGACCAAACGGATCCAGAGTTATAATTCTAATATTGCGAATAATTTTTCCATCAACATTTGACAGGTGTTTTTTTTCAACCAAAGTTTTATTCTTTTTTTTTATTTTAGAAGGCTTGAAAATTATCTTTTTTATGAAGTTTGTAACTTTTCTTTTCTTACTTATTTTTTTTGCTTCAGAATAGGTTTCCGTGCTATCTTTTTTATTTTTTTTTTCTTGTGAAAAAACTCCCTGAGAAGAAATCAAAAGTAAAAGAAGTACTATTATTTTTAGGTTTTGAAACATGCTAATAAAGTTAGCTTAATTAAGGGTGAAATTTTATTAAAAATAGAATAAATAAAACGAGAAGGATAAAAACATATTGTTGGTTTTTAATTTTCAACTTTTATTTTTCTAATTCTCCATGCAAACTTCTTTGGCATATGATTTCCCATTAAATATCCCCAGGGTTCCAAAGATTCTATTTTGTCAAATATTATTTTTAAAATTGCCAAAAGAGGTATAGCTAAAAACATGCCTGAAATACCGGCTGCTGCACCTCCAATTATAATTCCTAAAATTGAAACAAATGCATTGATTTCCACTTTTGAATTAATGATTAAAGGGACAAGTATATTATTATCAATTAATTGAACTATTATGTTTACAACTAATATCCCTATTACTATTGATGTTTCAGAGGTTCCGGTAAGTGATGCAAAAAGCGTTATTATACCTGCTGCAAAAATACCAATGTAGGGAATAAGGTTTAAAAGACCGGTTATAAGTCCTAATAAAATAAAATATTTTACACCAACAATCCAAAGTCCTAAACTTGTTAAAACTGAAACAATAATCATTTCCAATATTAAACTTACAATGTAATTATTTATAGAAACTTTTATTTGAGACAGAATATCTTTTAAAGTTGAATGATTTTCTTTGTTTATTAATTTTACAAGGAAGAGAATAAAATGGTCTTTGTATAATAAAAATAAAAAGGTATAGATTGGTATTATGGTACAATCCAAAAGAAGATCACTTATTGATATTATTGCAGAACCTATAGTCGCTTTTCCATCTTTAACAGAATCTTTTGTTACATCATCGATATATTTTTTTTGTTCTCCAATGCTTATATTTAAATTATCCTTGATAAACTTGTGGATGTCAATTATAAAAGAGTTAGCATTTTTTTTTATCGTTTCAAAATCATTAGCCATGTCTGTGATCTGGTAGGAAATAAAAACAAGGATTCCTATAATAAACGATGCAAATAGTAAAACACACGTGATTGCAGCAAAGTGCCTGGAAAATTTTAATTTTGTATTTAAAAATGTAAAAACGGGCAATAATAAAACTGCAAATAAAAACGCCATAAGAACAGGCGTAATAATATCTTTCCCCATGCAGAATATTACGCTAAAGGAAATTAAAATTAATAAAATGCAGGAAAATTTAACGTAAAAAGGGAATGGTAGCTTTTGGTTCATTTTACGGGTTTTAAACTAAATTGTTAAACAAAGGTTATACTTTATTTAAGTTATAATGTTTTAGTTTTTGAACTTTAGTTTATAAAATTCCCATTCACTTAAAAGAGATTAATCAAAAAATTCTTTTTCATCATAATGTGCCGGTATAATTGATATTCCTTTTTGAAGTAAAAGATTGTTTGGAAAGATAATTTTCTCCCCGTCTTTAGTTTTTAAATTAACATGAAAAGCACTGATATTTTCGATTTCTGCTTCGATAGGAAAATCTTTATCATGAATCTTTATGGTATCGCCAATTCGAAACGGAAATGAAAAAAACAAAATCATCCCTGATGTTATGTTGCTCAGGATAGACCATTGGGCAAACAATGCCACACCAATAACAGTTGTAATTGATGAAATTGTTACAAAAATATCCTTAGTCTGGACACCCCAAATGACTATTAAGCTGATTACAATAAACACATTCATAAATATATGAATATACTTAATAACCAGATTGGCCCTGTGTTCAAGGATTTGACTCGTTTTTGCATAACGACGAATAAGTTTGTCGACAATAATTCTCAGGAATATTAAAACAGTTAATAAAATTCCTGTGACCAGCATTTCGTGTGTATATTCTTTGAAAGAAAACATAAATTAAATTTTTACTCTAAAGTACTCAAATATTTGTAAACTTTTGCAGTCGGAAGTCCCATAACATTAGTGTAAGAGCCTTCTACTTTGGCAACAGCCATAAAACCGAACCACTCCTGTATGCCATAAGCGCCGGCTTTGTCGTATGGTCTATAGTTTTCTATATAGTACAAAATAGCCTCATCTGATAGTTCATTAAAGGTAACTTTTGTAATATCATTTAAAAGAACAGAAGCAGAGTTGGTTTTAAAACAAACCGATGTAATTACTTCATGGGTTTTATTAGACATTGATTTTATCATTTCAAAAGCTTCCTCAGCACTTTTAGGTTTTCCCAAAGCTTTATTTTGATGCCACACAATTGTGTCACTGGTTACCAAAATTTCATTTGTTTTTAGCTCTTCAAAGGCGTCTGCTTTTAATTGTGCCAGATAATCGGTTATTTCAACGGCTTTTAATTCGGGAGGATATATTTCTTCAATTTCTTTTAACCGAATTTCGAAATCTAAATCTAAGTCTTTAAAAAATTGTTGTCTCCTTGGCGAACCGGAAGCAAGAATTAAAGTATATTTTTTTAATTTTTCTTTAAGCATTGTAATAAATATTTAATGTAATAACCACAATTGATAAAATTCCGAAAAGTAAAATCAGTTTTAAAACAGTACTCAGATGATGAAAATCTTTTTTGGATTTTGCAGCAAAGATTTTTACAATAAAATAAAGCAATGGGCCCAAAACCAAAATAAAAGAATACAAAGCAGTTATAAATAAACCGTTTTCTACAAAATAATTTTTAATATAAAGCAATAATAAAACAAAGGGAATCACTGAGATTGCAAATACTATTTTTGCTGTACGGCTTATACCAATTGCAATCGGCAGGGTGTTCATTCCCTGATTATAATCTCCATCTACATCTTCTATATCTTTAACTATTTCCCGAATGAAATTAATCATGAAAGCAAATAAAGCATAATCGGTCAGTATAGAAAACAAGCTGGCCATTTGTGCTTTATTTTCGGCAGTTATTGTCGGAAAAATATCAAAAACACCAATAATAATAACGCTCATTGCTAATAAAAAAGCCACAACAAGATTTCCTAAAATCATGATCTGTTTTAAGGTTGTTGAATAAAAGTAAAGCAATGATGCTATAAAAATAAAAATAGTCGCGAATCCGGGCCTTTGTATCACATTCGATAAATAAAAACCAATTGCAACACCAGTAATATTCAATGTAATATAAATGTTGTAACCGTTTGTTTCTGAAATACCTTTGCCTATTATGACATCATTCGGTTTGTTGATTCTATCGGTTTCGATATCAAAAATATTATTAATTACATAACCTGCAGCGGCTATTAAAACGGTACTTAAAACCAGTAAGCCGTATTGCCAGTCAGATAAAGCTAAAGGAATGTTCTGTTGTTTTAGAAAAGAATAACGAAATAAAACTTGCATGAAAGCAAGCATCAGTAAGTTTTGATATCGGATAAGTTTGAGAAATTTCATTTTTTATATGCTAAGGTTCAAAGGTTTTGAATTGACAATTGATAATTATCAATTATCTAATCGTGTTTTCCATTAAAATATTCCATCCATTTTCCCTGTACCTTCATAACTTGTTCGATCACATCTCTGGCAGCTCCTCTTCCGCCTTTTACGTGAGAAATATAACGAGAGATATTTTTGATTTCAGGGCTGGCATCCTGCGGACATGTTGGCAAACCTACTAATTTCATCACGTGAAAATCAGGAATATCATCACCCATATACAACACATTTTCAGGTTTTATATTGTAAATATCGGTGTATTCCTTAAAAGTTTCCACTTTATCAGGAGTTCCTAAATGTATGTCGGTAATGCCTAAATTACGTAATCTGATACGAACGCCTTCATTGCTTCCTCCGGAAATAACACAAACATGATACCCGCTTTCTACAGCTGCTTTCAGTGCATAACCATCCCGAATATTCATTGTGCGAAGTATTTCGCCTTCTGTGGTTACAAAAACTGAGCTGTCTGTAAGTACGCCGTCAACATCAAAAATAAATGTTGTGATGTCATTCATTATTTCCTTATAACTTTTTGCCATTATTTTGAATAGATTGTGTTAGTATTTTATAAATATTTTTTTGATTTTCATTGGTTAAATACGCTAAATGAGCTTCAATTGTATTTGTATCATTTCGTTTTGCCGGACCCGTTTGCGCATCAATTGGGTTTAGTGTATTTATTTTTTCGGAAGTTTCCTGAATTAAAGGTTTTAGTATTTCGAAAGGAACCTGATGTTCTTCACAAATTTCCTGTCCAATCTGATACAAATAATTCGTAAAATTATTAACAAAAACAGCCGAAACGTGTAAAGCTTTTCTTTGTTCAGAACTGATTGGGAAAACGGCTTTGGAGATACTTTTGGCAATAATTTCCAAAATTGCATAATCAGATTGATTTTCAGCTTCCAGACAAATTGGAATTATGGAAAAATCTATGGCTTTATTTTTAGAAAAAGTTTGTAAAGGATAAAAAACACCCCTGCGGTTTTTTGAATTTAGGATGTCAATTGAAGAAGTTCCCGATGTATGGACAACTAATTGATTTTGAAAAGGCAATTGTTCTGAAACCTTAGAAATGACATCATCTGTAATGGCAATAACATATAAGTCGGCTTCATTTAAATCTGAAAAATCAGTTACAATTTTATCTGAATCAATTAAATGAATTAACGATTCTTTTTTTCTTGAAAATACCTGTGTGATTTCAACAAGATCACTTTTAGTGAAAGCTTTTATCAAATGCTGAGCGACATTTCCGGAACCAATTAGCGTTATTCGAATCATACTGCAAAATTAGCATTATTTTTTTAAAGAGACTTGCCTGATTTCAATGGTATGTATTTTTATACCGAATAAAAAAGACGTTTTAATTTTGGTTTCAGAAAACGGCTCTTTTTGGTTTTAATTAACAAAAGGCGAATATTACAACTCAACATTTTTAAGTACTTTTGTGCCACTTTTATACACTGTAATTTCCTTAAAAATGGATAAAAAAATATTCTCTTTTTTGTTTTCTACACGACTAATGGCCGTTCTTTTTTTAACATTTGCAATAGCAATGGGAGTCGGAACTTTTATAGAAAGTAAATATAATACCGACACAGCCAGAATTTTAATTTATAATACATGGTGGTTTGAAGCAATAATGGTATTTTTTATGATTAATTTCTTCGGAAATATTAAACGCTATCAGTTATTAAAAAAAGAAAAATGGGCCACTTTATTACTTCATGTTGCTTTTATTTTTATTCTTTTAGGAGCTTTTATTACACGTTATATTAGTTATGAAGGTATGATGCCAATCCGCGAAGGTGCAGCTGAAAACCAAATTTATTCAGATAAAACATTCTTAACCATTTTTGCAGACGGTGAATACAAAGGCGAAATGAAACGCAGGGTTTTAGAAAAAAGCCTTTTATTGTCTCCTGTTACTAATAATGATTTTTCTATTTCAGGTCAATTTGACCAAACGCCTTTCGAGGTTACCTATTCTAAATACATTATGGGGGCTAAAGAAGTTGTAAAACCAGACCCAAATGGAATTTTATATCTTAAATTAGTCGAAGCGGGTGCAGGTGGCCGTGAAGAACATTTTCTTAAAGAAGGTGAAATTCAAAATATTCATAATGTTTTATTTGCCTTGAATAAACCAACTGCTGGCGCTATAAATATTAATACAACAGGCGAAAAGTATACCATTCAAACTCCATTCGAAGGGAATTTTATGCGAATGGTAGATAAACTACAAGGAAAAGTTACTAAAGATAATGTTCAGCCTTTAATGATGCGTTCCTTATATAGCATTGGTGATATCAGGATTGTTTTTCCCGATCCGGCGATAAAAGGAAGTATTGCTTATGAGTCTGATAACGATTACAAAGCAAAATCACATCATGATGCCTTAATTGTAAAAGTAAAAGCGGAAGGGCAAGAAAAAGAAATTACACTTTTAGGCTCTAAAGGAAGTGTTGGTGAACCAAAAACGGTTAAGATTGGTAAAATTGAATATTCTTTATTCTATGGAAGTAAAGCTTATGTTTTGCCTTTTAAGATAAAATTGAACGATTTTATCGCTACAAAATACCCGGGAACTGAGAAAAGTTATTCGGCTTTTGAAAGTAAAGTAACAGTTCAGGATTCTGCTGAAACTTTTGATGCGGATATTTACATGAATCACGTTTTGGATTATAAAGGATATCGTTTTTTTCAATCCTCATTTGATCCTGATGAAAAAGGAACGGTATTATCTGTAAATCATGATTTCTGGGGAACTTCAATTACTTATTTGGGTTATTTTATGTTGTTCTTCGGTTTAATGGCTATTATGTTTACCAAAGGTTCACGTTTTGCAGATTTGAAGCGCAAACTTGAAAAAGTGAAAGAGAAAAAAGCAAAATTAATTGCAATTTTAGTTTTAATGCTAAGTTTTAATGGTTTTGCACAATCGCCTCATGTACACGAACACAATCATAACCATACTGAAGATCCTAATGATCACGCTAATCATGCGACCAGACCGCCAAGTCAAAAACAATTAGATTCGTTGTTAAATATTTACAAAGCACCCGAAGCTCATGCAGCAAAATTTGGTCGTTTGATTATTCAGGATGCAGGAGGTAGAATGAAACCTATTAATACTTTTTCATCTGAATTGCTAAGAAAAGTAAGTCATGATGATACATATAATGGAATGAATTCTGATCAGGTGTTTTTGTCTATGACGCAATACGCCCAGGTCTGGATCCAGATTCCAATTATTTACATTAATCCAAAAAATGATAGTATCCGTAGAATTATCGGAATTGATAAAGAAGCAAAAACAGCTCCTTTTGTTAAGTTTTTTGATGAAAATGGAAATTACAAACTTTCAAAATATTTAGATGCGGCTTACGCATCAGCAAATCCAAATCAATTTGAGAAGGAGTTTATCGAAGCGGATAAAAAAGTAAACCTAATGGAATCTGCGTTAAGTGGAAGCATACTGAAAATATTCCCGATTCCAAATGACCCGAACAACAAATGGATTTCTTACCTGGAAATTGAGAACGCAGGTTTAAAAGGAATGGATGAAACATATGTAAAGCAAATAATTCCTTTGTATTTTAATGCTTTAAACAATGGTTCTATTTCTAAAGATTTTAAAACTGCCGATGATTTGGTTGAAAGCATTAATGGTTTTCAAAAGAAATTTGGAAGTAAAGTACGTCCAGGCGAAAGAAAAATCGATCTTGAAATTGCGTATAATGAATATAATATTTTACCAAAAATGTTTTATTGGTATTCGCTTTCCGGAATATTCATGCTGATATTTACTCTTTTGAGTATTTTCTTCGATAAAAAGTTTTTACGCATTACAGTAAATGGTTTTCATATTTTAATCGGATTAATATTTGCACTTCATACACTAGCATTAATCGCGCGTTGGTATATTTCTGGTCACGCGCCTTGGAGTAACGCATATGAAGCTATTGTATATGTTGCGTGGGCAACAATGTTCTTCGGATTGGCTTTTGATCGAAAATCAAAACTGACTGTGGCATCGGCGGCATTTGTAACTTCAATGATTTTCATGGCCGCAAATGCAAACTGGATCGATCCTGAAATTGCCAATTTACAGCCTGTTTTGAATTCATATTGGTTAATGATTCACGTGGCGGTAATTGTGGCAAGTTACGGACCCTTTGCCCTCGGAATGATTTTAGGATTTGTGTCATTACTACTGATTTTCTTTACCAATGAAAAAAACAAGGCTAAAATGAGCCTGAATATTAAGGAAATCACCTATATCAACGAAATGTCATTGACAATTGGTTTAATCATGTTAACGATCGGAAACTTCCTTGGCGGACAATGGGCCAATGAAAGCTGGGGAAGATACTGGGGTTGGGATCCAAAAGAAACCTGGGCATTGATTTCAATTATGGTTTATGCTTTCATAATTCACGCTCGCTTTGTTCCTGCTTTGCGTGGAAAATGGATTTTTAACTTAATGAGTATGTTTGGTTTTATATCCATTTTATTTACTTATTACGGCGTAAATTTCCACTTGGTAGGTTTACACTCATACGCAAGCGGAGAAGCACATTCTCTAAGTTGGATCTGGTATTCATTAGGAACAATTTCCATAATAGGAGCCATTACGTATCCTAAATATCGAAAATATTATAAAAAATAATTGATATTAATTCACATTGAAAGGTTCAGCTTTATGGTTGAACCTTTTTTTATTTATAATAATTGGTTTGTAGTTTAGTAAGTTGAAGATTAGAAGCTATTCCTGCTGTCCACTATATCTTTTGTGGTCTCGTTAGAAAAAAACGAGACCACAAAAGGATGCCGTTCCCATCAGGGCTAGGACTTCAGTTTTCATTATAACCTCATTTTATTTATTTTAACTGTTAATTTATGTTTCGGTCATAAGGAACTTTGTTTGTATTTGTATTACGTTTTCAACGGATTAAAATCCGTTGCTACAATATGTTCCGAGCCTAAGGCTCTTTCGTACTAAAAGTTCCGGAGGAAACGATTTATTTTGTAGCAACGGATTTTAATCCGTTGAAAAATTTTATAGAGTTAACGTAATGTTTAACCATAAAAAAAGGATAGTTCATCAAAAACTATCCTTTTCTACTATTCTTTATATTTGATTATTTTTTAATGATTTCCTCTAAAACGGCTTTGTTTTCGTAGTTTGTTACTTTAAGGATAATCTCTTGGTCTTTGGCTGTTTTTCCTTCAATTACATATAATTTTCCTTTATTGAAAGGAACATTGCTTTGGTCAAAATCAACATCTCCAAACTGTAGTGTATTTTTGATATCAGTTGTGTCTACCCATTTTTGATTTAAGGTTTGAATTGCTTTTTCTGAATATTGAAAAGGCTTTGTACGTAAATTATTCAAAACCCTGGCATTCGGAAAATAATTGCAACGTGTATCTTTCCCGCTAAAAACAAGGGCTACAAAAAAGCATCCCATAACCAGACCAATTAAATAATAAGCAAAACGATGTACGAATTTCATGAATTAAATTTTTTGCAAATGTAAGCTAAAGTTGCTTTAGAAAACAAGTAAATTGATATCGTTATCAGGTAAATCAAACCATTCGCCAATAGCTTTGTTAGTAAGGATTCCATGATACAGGTAAATTCCGTTTTTCAGGCCTTTGTTGCATCTAATGGCACTTTCCAAACCACCATCTTCGGCTATCTGAAGCAGGTAAGGAGTAATTATATTGCTTATGGAAAGAGAAGCTGTTTTAGAATATCTCGAAGGAATATTAGGTACACAATAATGCAGGACATTGCTTTTCATGAAAGTAGGCTTTTCGTGTGTAGTTACTTCCGAAGTTTCAAAACAGCCTCCGGTATCAATACTTACATCTACAATTACAGCACCTTTTTTCATGTGTTCCACCATAGTTTCGGTAACAACAATCGGACAGCGTTCTTTTCCCCGCATCGCACCAATAGCAACATCACAACGTCTTAAGGCTTTTAATAATGCTTTTTGCTGAATAGTAGATGTAAAAATACGCTGATTCAAATTATTCTGTAAGCGGCGTAATTTGGTTATCGAATTATCAAAAACTTTTACATTTGCTCCCAGGCCAATAGCTGTTTTTGCTGCAAATTCGCCAACAGTACCAGCACCTAAAATAACAACATCAGTAGGAGGTACGCCTGTAATATTCCCAAATAAAAGCCCTTTACCAAACTCATTTGTAATCATCAGCTCAGCAGCAATAAGAACGGATGCTGTTCCTGCAATTTCGCTTAAAGATTTTACGGCAGGGTAGGAGCCATCTTCATCTTTAATATATTCAAAAGCAAGGGCTGTTATCTTTTTTTGTGCTAAAGCTTCAAAATAAGTTTTCTTTTTTGTTTTTAGCTGAATGGCTGATATGATTATCGTTTCAGGATTAATCATTTCAATTTCTGCCAAAGTAGGGGGTTCAACTTTAAGTAATAATGGGCAGCCAAAAACTCTTTTAGTATCTTTTGTAACTTCTGCACCAGCATCACTATATTCCTTATCAGAATAGCTTGAACTTTCTCCGGCTCCTGATTCAATCATTACGCGGTGTCCTTCGTATGTTAAGGAATTAACAGCGTCAGGGGTAAGGCAAATACGACGTTCCTGATAGCTGGTTTCTTTAGGGATTCCTATGAAAAGCTCTCTTTTAAATCGCCCAATTTCAAGTTTTTCTTCTTGAGGTAACAATTGTTGCTTCGTAAATGGAGTTAAGGTTATTGACATACGGGGTTGACAAAGAATTAAGAGTACAAATTACGTAAAAAGTTTTAAAATCAATGTAAAAATTCTGCTAATACTATTAATAATTTGGCATTACTTTTTTCATTTTAATGTTGGCTCTTTCGTAAAGCCCTTCTTCAAGCGGAACTTCTGTAAATCCAAATTTTTCATATAAATGAATTGCCGGTAGTAGAATTTTGCTTGAATATAAAATCAGATTTTTAATATTGTTTTTTTCAGCAGCAGCAATACAATGCGTCAGGAGTTTATTTCCAATTCCCAAACCTTGTGCTTTGCCGGAAACTGCCATTTTGCTTAATTCGAAAGTTTCATCGTCAACTTTCATTAAAGAAGCAGTTCCCAGAATTTCACCATTATATTGAGCGTAAAAAATCATTCCGCCTTTATCGATAATTTCTTTCTGTGGATTTGAAAGCATTAATTCATCTTTTTCTTCTACTCTGAAATACTTTTCAAGCCATTCAAGATTTAATGTTTTGATATGTTCTTTTAAATTAGGTGAAAAAGGGATTATTTCTACAGTATTTTGAGTGTTCATTTGAAATAAAAAAATATAAATTCGCAGAGATTCAGGAGAGTTTTAGAAATATTCCAAACGTTTTTTTTCTGTTTCTCTATGAAGTTTTTGTGGCACGTTTTGTAATTTATTTTAATTCTAAATTCCTTTTTCCATCAGGCATCAATTCAATAGTAACTACAGAATGCTCTTGGGGAATTAAACCCGCAATTTTTTCAGACCACTCAATAAAACACCAATTTCCGGAATACAAATAATCATCAACTCCCATATCTAATGCTTCAGTTTCTTTATTTAATCTATAAAAATCAAAATGATAAACGATTTGATTGTCAGAAGTATAATATTCGTTAACTAAAGAAAAAGTTGGGCTGCTTGTTGCATCCTGAACTCCTAAACTTTTACATAATTGTTTGATTAAAGTAGTTTTTCCGACACCCATTTCACCATTAAAAAGAATAATTTTTTTTGGCTTTTGAGCAATAATTTGTTCTGCTGTTTCCTGAATTTGATCTAATGAAAAAACGATATTCATTGTTATATTTATTTATGTAATAGTCACAGTTTTCGGTTCTAAGTCTCAGCTAAAAACTGAAAACTGCTACTAAAAGCTTTTATTTTGGATTAAATACCAAAAACGGAATAATCATTTCTTCTAAAGAAATTCCGCCATGTTGATAGGTGTTTTTGTAATAACTCACATAATGGTTGTAGTTGTTTACATAGGCTAAAAACAAATCATTTTTTGCAAAAATGAAGGAACTGCTCATGTTTATGGCTGGCAATCCAATTTTTTTAGGTTCTTTTACTACATACACATCTTTTTGCTCGTATGTTAAACTACGGCCAGTTTTGTATCGTAAGTTCAGACTTGTGTTTTTATCGCCAACTACTTTCGATGGATTTTTCACATTAATTGTTCCGTGATCTGTTGTTAAAATTAACTTGAAACCTAATAATTGTGCCTGCTGAATAATTTCTAACAAAGGGGAGTTTTTAAACCAGCTCAAAGTCAGTGAACGGTAAGCTTTGTCATCCGAAGCAAGTTCTTTTACCACATCCATTTCTGTTTTGGCATGAGACAGCATATCGACAAAATTATAGACAACAGTCACTAAATCATTGCCTTTTAAAGCTTTAAAGTTTTCAGCTAATTTCTTGCCACTTGTATAATTGGTTATTTTGAAATAGTCTTCTTTTAGATTTAATCCTAGACGTTTTAGTTGTGCTGACAAAAATTCGGCTTCATAAAGATTTTTTCCCCCGTCCTCGACGTCATTTTTCCAATATTCGGGAAATTGTTTCTCCATTTCAGTAGGCAATAAACCTGAAAAAATAGCATTTCTGGCATATTGTGTTGCCGTTGGAAGTATTGAAAAATAAGGAACTTCTTTTTCTAATTTGTAATAATTAGACACTACAGTTTCAAAAGATTTCCATTGGTCATAACGCAGATTGTCAATAACAACAAATAAAACAGGTTTGTCTTTCTTTTTAAGTTCCGGAACTACCAATTCTTTGAATAAAGTATGGGATTGAATAGGTTTATCAGCTTTCGGAGCAAACCAATCTTCATAATTACGCTCAATATATTTACCAAATTGCGAATTGGCTTCGACTTTTTGTGATTCAAGAATTTCGATCATTCCCTGATCATTTATGTTTTCAAGTTCTAATTCCCAAAAAATCAGTTTTTTATACAGTTCAACCCAGTCTTCAAAGGAATTTACCATGGCCAATTCCATTGAAATTTTTCTAAATTCCTTCTGATAATCTAAAGTTGTTTTTTCTGAAATTAATCTGGAATGGTCTAAGTTTTTCTTCAAACTCAGCAGAATCTGATTCGGATTTACAGGTTTTATCAGGTAATCGGCAATTTTAGACCCAATTGCTTCTTCCATGATATATTCCTCTTCACTTTTGGTAATCATAATCATCGGAATAGCTGATTTTTTTTCTTTCATTTCCGAAAGTGTTTCCAAACCGCTCATTCCTGGCATGTTCTCATCCAAAAAGACAATATCAAAATTTTCCTCTTCAAAAAAGCCAATAGCATCCAATCCGTTGTTGCAAGTAGTAACTGCGTAGTTTTTTTTCTCGAGAAATAATATATGTGGTTTCAAAAGATCGATTTCGTCATCGACCCAAAGTATTTTTATCTTATCCATAAACAATTTAATTTTAATGCAATTTAAAAGTATAGAACTTAAAAAGTATTAAAAATAGTATAAA
>JBDTRA010000096.1:0-18493 GCA_039931915.1 Flavobacterium sp.
GTTGTAATTTCTTTGGTTAATGCTTTTTCAAAGTTTTCCTGAGCAAGCCTGAAGTATTTCTGTTGGTAAAAATACAACCCTGCTTTATAATATACAACCCAATAATCCGGGTTTAAAGATTGGTAATTCTCAATGAAATCAAAAGGAATTTCCGTTTTATTTTTCAAATATAAATTTATTTTATGATCTTCAATTCTAAACTTTTGATAGTTTTTAAAGGCAGTCGTTTCTAGAAACGGATCTTTGGCAATATTCAGGCTTTCATCTTCAAACGAAATAATAGAATCCATTTTTCTTTCCTTAAAAATAGAATCTAAATTATAGCACACGAATTCCCCTAATTGATATGGGTTTGCTGAAACCCAGACTAATTTTTCTTTCGGTTTAAAAATAATTCCGTGATGAGCCATCAATTGATTTAAGGCTTTTTCATTTCCGTATCCTAATTTGATATTTTGTAAGCCATCTTTATTCCTGAGAATTTCTGAAGCAATCTGAGGATTAATTTTAGGGTTTTGAGCAAAAAGTTCCTGCATTCTATCAAGGCGGTATTTCGAATGGCTGTTTATAATTTGTGATTTATTTCGTTTGTCATTCTTATAAGCTTCACTCTGAAAATGATTCGAACAAATCAATTGATTGCTGTTTGGAACATCGTAAACACTCATTCTTTCCGGAGAAACCTCAATCAAAATTGCTTTATTATCCTGAGCACTTCCGACCATTATTGATTCTGAAACAAAAACTTTCCTTTTTTTTGCAATTGCAATCGCTTCATCAATATTTTTGGCATATTGTAAAATCTCACGTGTCAGAATCGAAATCGGTGTTTTGGCAGTCAAAGGAATTTCCGATTTCCCGGCGTTTATGGTTACCGTCAGACCTTCTTTATTCATTCCGGAAACGGCACCAACCATGCCAGGCCAGGTAACCATCATAAACGGATGTCCTTCCTTTGGATTTATAAACGCCACTATTTTATTTTCCGCGAAAGCGTCATTCACATAAAAATCAAAATTACGGCCCAGAATTAAATTCCCGTCTTCAGATTTTTCGCCCCAGGCAGCAAAAGAAGAACAGCCTACCAAAGCCAGATCCTGCAAAGCGTGACCAATATCGTGAGCTGCGTGTAAATACAAACTGAGCTGATATTGCTTGGCTAAGTTGTCAAAATTATGTGATGTGTATTGTGAAACTCCATAAATTTCGGTTTGATATTCGTTCGGGACATTCTGATATAATTTTCTATTGTACCATTTTAGAAAATTCCGAAGCAAAATTTGTTGAAATTTTGAAGGTACAATATCTTCAATTCGGGAAAAAAAAATCTGTTCCTGTTTTTTTAAAAGCGAGTCGGATAAAGCTCCTGTTGTCAGGCCAATTTCGAGTGCATCACCTTCTGCATATAATTCCCAAAGACCCTGTTTATTTTTTAAAAGGGAATTTTTTCCGGAAATAAAAACAGTATCTGATTGTTTTACTACAATAGGTTTTGTGGTATTATAATTTGAAATATCAGGCTGATTGCGCATAGATTCTGATGTACCGCACGAAACTAGTATCAACAAAAAAAAGAAAAATAAAAGCATTATGATTCGACTCTTCATATGTTCTTCTATTCAGATGCCTGATTTATTTTATTAACCAAATACTCTTTTCCAATAATTTCAGAACAGGTTACAACTGCCCCAATAGTCACTCCTAAAACCCCGTGCATGTTGATACCCTGACCAGTTAAATATAAATTATCTAATTTGGTTTTGGGTGAAATAAAAGTTTTCATAGGATTGTTAGAATCTTTTACATACCCATACATATTGCCATTATGACCTCCAATATAATCGCGATACGAAAGTGGTGTAGAGTTATGTACAGATTTGATGCAATCCTTAATCCCCGGAAATTTTATTTCGATTTCGTCTAAAAAACGAGTTGCTTTTCTGGATTTAAACTCTTCATAACTTTCGCCACGATCATTTTCTTCGGCAGTAGTATTAAAAGTATTAGCCCAGGGCAATAAATCATCGTATTTCATATAGGTGATAAAAGTCATTCCTTCAGCCCATTCTTCTAAATTTTTAGAGGCATTCATTGAAGCCATATAAGCTTTTGGCCATGAATTTTCATCATAATCATGAGCATTCCAAACGTCCGCACTATTCTTAAAATGATAATAATTATGGTTTATATATTTGAAGGTTTCAGGTTTAAAAACGATATACAGGCTAAAAGCAGAAATTACACCTTCAAGGCTCTGAATTCTGCTATAAAAAGATTTTCTAAAGTTTTGTTCCCCTACCATTTTCAAGGTAGTTTTAGGTTCGATATTCGAAATGAAATAGGTACCTGAAACTTCGGTTCCATCTTTCATTTTTGCAGAAGTGACCTTATTGTTTTCTACACTAAAATGGGTAACTTCTTTATACTTATAAAATTCTCCACCGTGTTTTTTAAGCTGTTTTAAAAGCTGCTTTGTTATTTGGCTTCCTCCGTTTATACAGCGCCAGGAACTCTGAATATAGGAGTTTACAGAAAGGGCATGAACATAAAAGGGTGATTTATCAGGAATTCCGGCATATAAAAAATTTGATCCGGCAAGAACAGCTTTTAATTTTTCATTTTGGGTAAATTGATCAATAGTTTCCTTGGCATTCAATGTCAGGATTTCACTATCATATTTGCCTTCCCATTGTAAATTGTATAGTGGAAATGAGTCGCAGGTTGATCTTACTTTTTCACAATAATTTTCAATTGCATTTTGTTCTTCAGGGAAATGTTTGACTAATTGTTTCACAAAATTTTCATATCCCTGAGCATGGGGGTATTCTTTATTTTCATCTTCAAATGAAATAATATCAAAAGCATCTTCGTCCATTTTTTTTAAATTCAAATGATCGATAATGCCGATATACTTAAAATATTTGTACAAATTCTGTCCTTCGCTTAATCCGCCGATATAATGGATTCCGGTATCAAAAATGGTTTTATCACGTACAAAAGTCTGAAGATTTCCTCCATATTGATTGTTTTTTTCGAGCACACATACGCTGTAGCCTTCCTTCGCTAAAATAATTGCCGATACCAATCCGCCCAAACCACTGCCTACAATAACAACGTCATAATGCTTTTTCATTCTAAATTTTTCTTTAATATGACTATTGAATTTTCTTCCAAAACACATTCAAAACCAAAGTTAATCAAAGTAGTTTTTAAACTTTGACAATTCACTAAAATTACGCAGGAAGAAGCAGAAACAATTTTTTCAATATCAGTATTATAGTTTTCTTCCGAAATCAAAATAACATCATATTGGCTTTCAATAGCTGTTTCAAGGTTTTCCAGATAAGAAACTTTTCTTTTTACAGCGATATAATTGTTTTTAGCAACGGAGAGTTTTTCTTCGTCCGGATTATAAGAATATATTTTTCGTTGTGGTTCCTGCAAAGTCAATAATACATCTAATTGCCCATAATCATTAGACAAATGTAATATTTTGGCTTTCGCCGAAATATGCTTGTTTAACTGATAATAGGTTTCCAGATGCGTTTTCAAATTGCTTTTTACACTATTTATAATTTCTGCCTCTTTGTAATCATAGCTGTTTACAAGCATTTTTTTGAAATATTCCGGACCTTCCAATTCCTGACGGATTTTTTGATATTTGGCTTTAAAAAATGAACTGAGTTGTTTGGTCCTTTCGGCATAATTTTTTCCGAATGAAAGATTATCAGGTGTAATTCTTTCTAAAATTGAAACAGTAAGGCTGGTATCGTGAATTACAAAATCACCTTTCGGAATTGCTTCTGAAGCACCATGGATAACCACAGGAAGAATGTCTAAATTAAACTGTTCGGCAAGATAAAAAGCACCTTTATGAAAACGTTTAATCTCATTGCTTTCTGAACGGGTTCCTTCAGGAAAAATCATTAAGGAATAGCCTTCGTTTATTTTTTGACGTAAATGCTCAACACCGCCTTCGAGACCTTCAGAGACAGGATAAAATCCCGCTTTTCTAACCGTGGCACCAAAAATAGGGGAGTTGTAAACCCAATCATTTACTAAAAAAATAATGTTAGGACTCAGCATTCCGCATATCAAAATATCTAAAAACGAGGAATGATTGGCAATTATAATGGCCGGCTTTTGGAAGTCTTCATTAAAGGTATTAATGACTTTTTTATGAAGAAACGGATTTGAATATAATACGGATTTCATGAATTTTGAAATCGCATATCTAAATCCTTTCATTTTTGTTTTTTCATTAATGGGAAGAATCGGCATAATGATCAAACTAAAAAGCGACATTAAAACACCGCCGGAGCCATAGTAGAAAAAAGATAGCACCCCGTGAAGGAAGGTTCTTAATTGAAATGGTGCATTTCCGTTTTTTGGACGATTTGAAATGAATAATTTAAAGAGAATCGGATAGAAAATAAAAGTGATAATGAGTGCGGCAAAAACACCAATCAAAGATACGGATGAAATAGATTTTAAAGCCGGATGCCCTGCAAAAATCATAGCGCCAATTCCCAAGATAGTCGTGATGACAGCGAGGATTATAGAAGTCCTGTAAATTGCAATTTCGTTTTTTCCGGTTGTATATTCTTTTTGAAGCGCACTTGTCATGAAAATACTAAAATCGACCCCGTGACCAAAAATCAGTGTGCAGACAATCATACTGAAAATATTCATCTGAATACCAAAAATGCCCATGATCCCTGCAGTCACAATTCCCGTTAAGGCAATTGGGATACAGCTTACAATAACCAATTCTATCCTTCTGAAAAAGAAAAACAGAATCAGGATTACGGCAACAAATGAATAATTTACAAGAGAATTAAAATCGGTTTTTAAAGTACTAAAAAACGTTTCATTCATTTGCTGACGATCTATGGCAATCAGGTTTTTTTTAGTTTCAGCCATTTTTATAAAGGCATCGCGTTGTTTTGGAGCTACTTTTACTAAAGTCGAAATCGTGAAAAAGCCATTTTTTTCGGTTACAAATTCATGCAGCTGCAAAGCCTGAATTTTTAGATAATCTGCTGCTGAAATTGGTTTGAAATCAAAATCTAAATGTTCAAAAAAGATACTATAAGTTGTAGGCTTAAATCCTAATTTTGACCCTTCGGAAATTAAGCTGGATTTTAAAAGTTGTTTTTTATTGACATCCCAAAATGAATTCCATTTTTCAATTTTCTGCAATTGTTCTTTTTGCGAAAGCATAATTCCGCCAACCGAACTAAAGTTTAATATTTTTTGCTGTTGTTTTTCTTTTGACAGATCTGCAAAAAGACGGCTGTTATTTTGCAAAACTTCCTCCATACTTTTTCCGTACGAAGCCACATAAATTGTTTTTGAAGTCAAACTTGTGCTCTCTTCCAGATCTTTTTCGGCAGCTTTTATTTCTTTAGGAACAAAATTCAATTGTGATAAATCATTATTGAATCCAACATTGTTATAAGTAAAAAAACAAATAATCGTAATCAGAACACAAAAACCAATCAGGAATTTATTATTGTGAAACGAAAAATGAGCCAATTTATCGATCACATTTTTCTTATGATCAAAATTATTTTCTTTCGGCTTATATAAATGCGGAACAATTAAAAGCGAGAAAAAAGCAGAAGCCATAACAATGACAGCTGCAAAAATCCCTAAGTCATTAAGGGCTTCCGATTTCACAAAAAGTAAACATAAAAATGCAACAGCTGTGGTCGAACTGCTCATAATCAAAGGCATAGTAATGTCTTTGTACAACGTTTTTACATCACTGTTGTGTTTGTAATGGGTAAGGATATGAATGGAATAATCAATCGTGATTCCTAATAAGATAGAACCAATTCCGAGTGAAATGGCAGAAATTTGTTCTTTCACAAAATATAAAAAAGCTACGGCAAACAAAGCACCAAAAACTGTTGGAAGAAAAATGATTAGAGGGATTAATATTTTTCGGTAGAACAAAATCAAAATTAACATTAAAGTTATCATTGCGATTGTTGTCGTCAGGATAATATCGCTTTTAATTTGATTGGCATTGGCAACAGCAATCAAAGCGGATCCAAAATAACTAATCGATGTCTTGGTTTTGAATTTCTGGTTCAGATTGTCCTGAATTGATTTTAGCTTAGCTGCAAAAATGGTATTTTTTTCGGTTTCGCTTGATGGAAGATTTGAGGTGATAAAAAGCAATAATTTCTTTTTGTCTTTCGTCATTACAAAACCATTGTCGAGTGTAAAGTCATCACCAACATTGAGCTGCTGTAATTTTTTTAAGGCAATAAAAGAAATTCCAAGCGGATCCTGCAAAATAAAATCTTTGGTCACAAATCCGGAAGGTGAAATAATCGATTTATAATTGCCTTGGACGGTTGCTGCAATACTATCTTTCTGAAGTTTGTCCTGAATAGCTGTATAATCTTTATTTTCCAGAAAAAGAGGGAGATTGTTGTACACAAAATCAATCGTTTCCTGAATGTTCTCTTCATCAACTTTTCCTTGAATTCCGGTTATATAGGGCTTACAGGATTTAGAAACACTATCTGAAAAAACGGTTGCCATTTCTTTTAGATCTTCACTGGTTCCGTTTTTTTCCAACTTAAAAATAACCGTAATTTTATCAGCAAAATTAAGTTGTTTAAGCACTTTTGCCGTAACATCAGATTTATCGTTTGTTGGAATAAGTTTGGTAATATCTTCTTCAAATTTAATTTGGGAAGCAAAAAAACCAAACACAAAAAGCATCGCAACAGCCAATAAAACCGACAGGGATTTTCTTCGGTTTACAAATAAATGAATGGCGTAAAAATAATGATGCATTTATATTTTATTATTTATTGTTATTGTTTTTTGCTACGGATAAAAAGATTAAAGTGATTTGTTTTGAAGTAATCTGTGTGAATCTTTTAATCTGTGGCAAAAATACACTTTAATCAAAGTTAGTTTTGTTTTTATTAGAACTAAAAGCCATTAAAAGCAAATAACTGATAAGACCAAAAAAGAGCGCTGAAACGGTTGCTAAAATAAGACTTCCAACGATATATTGTGTTGCATTTTTCTGAATATCGTCAAGCGTAAGTGAACTGTCTAAAACCAAAGAAGTTTCATTCGATACAAAATAGCTTCCCATTTTTAAGGATCCATAAATAATAAATGGAATGAAAGGCGGAAAACTCACATTTGAAGATAAATATGCGATGACTTTATTAAGCCTGAGTAATGTGGCAAAAGATAAAAGCAATATGGTTTGAAATCCCCAAAACGGAGACAGACCGATGAAAATCCCTAATGCAATTGCAGCAGATTTTTTGAAATTGGAATCATTGCTTTCTAAAATATCTTCAAGGAAAAACTTTTTAAAACCTTTTTTTTTTGCTCTTCGAAAAAAGTCTCTCGGCTTGATGTACAAAAGCGCATTTACAACCAAAACAGTATTCAGAATACTGATTCGGGTAAAATCTTTAAACGGACGAAAATGCGAAACACGTTCAGCAGGATCATATAAAATCTCAATGGGAATGTTTTTTACCAAAATACCTTTCCATGCAGAGCGAACAATCACTTCAATTTCAAACTCAAATTTATTAGTGAAAAATTGTTTAGGGAGCAATTGCAAAGGATATAATCTGAAACCCGATTGTGTATCATCAAGTTTAATTCCGGTTTCAAATTGAAACCAAAAGTTCGAAAATTTATTTCCAAAACTACTTTTTTTCGGCACATTTTCCTGTGTCATATTTCGGCTTCCAATCAATAAGGAATTTGGTTCTTTTTGAATTTCAGCTATAAAATTTGGAATGTCAGCAGCGAAATGCTGTCCATCTGAATCTATCGTAATGGCGTATTCAAAACCTTTTTCAATTGCTTTTCGGAAACCGTTTCTCAAAGCCCTTCCTTTTCCTAAGTTTTCAGGATGGTGAATTTGCAGCAAATGAGAATATGATTTTAAAATTTCACTCGTTTCATCAGTCGAACCATCATTAACAATTATGACGTTTGAAGTGCAATCTAAAACGGAATCCAGTACTCTTTTTAACGTTTTGTGATTGTTGTATGTTGGAACGATCACACAAAAATGCGTTAAATTTAGTAGCTCTTGCTGTGATAAAATAGGTTTCATTGGTTGTATTTTCTTTACCTACTTCAAAAATTGCTTCTCTTTTTCAGAGAAACTTTTAGATTGTAATATAAAGCTTTTAAGATATTCTTTTAAAGGACCATTCTGCTCATTATAGTGATCTGTAATGAACTTTTTATCTTCTTTAATATTTTTTTTATAACCCGTAATACCCGGTACGTTTTCCTGAATGCTCAATCGGATCATTCTGATTTCGATATTGTTGGGCTCGCTCTTTATAGTCGATTCAAGTAGTTTTGCACCTTCTTTAAAGCGTTCAATTTTTTCTCCTAATTTTTTCTCAAATTTTGAATCCAATAAAACAGAAGCTGCTTTATAAGCTACTAAAATTTTATCGTCATTATCTGAAATACTTGCCAGTTTAGCCGTAAACTCTTTGGCATTACTTTCAGACTTTGTAACCGTTGGATACATTTTTCGAATAGCAGCCAAATCAGGATTTCCAATAAATGTAATCCATAAAAACAATGAAAAAAGTAGTTTCATAATTATATTTTTTTATACACATTACTTAATTTCAAAGCAACGGTGTCGTTAAAATAAGTTGTATTTTTTACTTTTACCAAATCATCTTCGGTAGTTACAATATCAAGTTCTAAACGCAACTCAGGAGTAATTTCCGGGTTAATAAGCGCCATGAATTTTACATTCGTAAGCGTTTGAATCATCAAAGTACTTTTTGTGACACCTTCTGTAAGTTCTTTAATAATCTGAATCATACAAACCCCTGGCATAATTGGATTTCCAGGAAAATGACCTTTAAAAACCTCATGTTTTTCATTTACCAGAATCGTAACAATGTATTTTGAATCACTTGTTTTTTCTTCCGAAAGAACTTTGTAAAAGTCTTTTAAAACCATAATTTTTTATTTACCAAAAGCGTATGAAACACCCAATTGAAAGCTAACATTTGTATTATAATCTCCAAACCAATAATCAGTGTTACCATTGCTTCCATAATAATCACTGTCAATAACATCGACTAAACCTTTTTTAACACGTGCTTCAATAGTTAATCCTGTCGAAGGTACTTTATAACCAAAACCGGCGATAAAAGCTAAATCAGCATCAGACTTTTCAGAGATCAAATTATCACTTGTTCTAAAATCTATAGTTGGACCAACCTGAACCTGAAAACCACCTTTAAATGTGAATTTATTGATCATGGCAATCGAAACATAGTTAATTTCTAAATCTCTATATTCAATAATATCTTCACCATTATTTTCATTATAACCTACATAAGTCTTAACATTATTAGAACCTTGTCGGGTATAAGTGATTTCTGGTTGCAACGTGTAAATCTTAGTTAATGCGATTTCACCAAAACCGCCAATATAAAAATCAGCTTTATAATCTGAACGTGTATTTGAAAAAGTTGAAAAAGCAGCACCGGCTCTTAAACCAGGTCTAAACGTTACTTGGGCGTTCATTGAACTTATAAATAAAATAAAACCGATTGCAATTAATTTTTTCATATTTTTTTTATTTCACTTTAAAAGTATAGCTGATGCCGATCTGGAAAACCTGGTTTAAAATAACTTCATCATAATTTCCATTTTCATTATCATCATAAACACCGTCATAACCGTAAATATCAATTAAACCCTGTTTAATTCTCGCTTCAAATGTTAATCCGTTCGGTAAAGTATACCCAACTCCGCCAACTAATGAAAGATCGAAATCAATTGGGTCAAAACCGTATTGATCAAAGTTATCACTTGTTTTAAAATCTGCTGACGGGCCTACAAGGACATGAAAACCACTTCCATTAAAATGGAATTTAGCAACTGCATCAAGCGAAAGATAATTTAATTCATATTTTGCATTAGTTCCATAAGGGTTTTGATCATCATAATATCGGCCTTCGGATCCTTGTCTTGAATACGTTAATTCAGGCTGAAGTGTGAAAAATTTATTGAATTTTATAGCGACGAATCCACCAACATAAAAATCTGATTTTAAACCATTATCATCAATATTGGTTAATCTCGAAAAGCTTAAACCTCCTTTAACTCCAGGGCTAACACTTACTTGTGCTTGTGATGTTGTGATGCCGATAAATAAAACAAATGCAATTATGATCGATTTTCTCATTTTTTAATTGATTTTAAGTTTATTATTAGTTTTAATTTTCTGATTTAAAATAATTTAACTCGATTTTTAATTTAATATTCTGATGAATAATCTGAATCTTTTCAGCAAAAATATTGTTTTCTGAATTAAAAAAGACTGTAAATTTTTCTTTTGTTTGAGATGCGTGAATGACTTTTTCTAACTTTTGGCCGTTCTTGGTTAAAAACAGGTAATTATCACGTTTCCCATCTGCCGATTTATAAATGTTAAAAAGATCATTTTCAAATTGTTCCTGAATTAAATAATCTTTTTTCAAAAGCAGGCGAAAATCTTCTTTTAAAGTATTTATTAGAATTTTTTTGTCTAATTCTGATACAATCGAATTGACTTTGAAAGTTTTTTCAGAAATTTCAAAATCAAACAATTTGTTACCAAACTCTGTTGTAAAAACAATTCGATGTGTTGTATCATTTATTTTTTTTGCAATAAAAATTCCGGACAATTCATTTCCGTAAACTGTGATATTGGTTTTGTAAACGTAATCTGTTTTTGAATCGGAAAAATAAGGAACCTCGTAAGATGCCTTGTCTAATTTTTTAGGAATATAATTTTTTGTGACTGAACCACAAGAAATTAAAACAATCGCCAATAGGCAATTAATTAG
Source organism: Flavobacterium sp. (assembly GCA_039931915.1). Classification (GTDB taxonomy): domain Bacteria; phylum Bacteroidota; class Bacteroidia; order Flavobacteriales; family Flavobacteriaceae; genus Flavobacterium. Next base: position 10,875 of record JBDTRA010000096.1, read on the forward strand.
TAAATACTGAATCGTCGATTTTTGCATTGATCACTTTATTTTTAAGTACAATTCGGGTATAATCATCTGATGATTCCAATAATTTTACTTGTACAACTGTGGCTTCTTCTTTATCAAAAGTCAGTTCAATTTGTTTGATGTATTTTTTTAGCGTCGCATCTTTTGGAATAAATTTAGCCAGATTCTGTCCTTTCAATTTGAAGTACGAAATCGTAAATTCTTTATCGTCAAACATATTGCCGCTCACGCTCCCCACAATTAATTTATTGATTCTTCCAAAAATTTTGCTGTTTCCAATATCAACAGCGCTTTTCTTTCCTTCATCGTTGATCAGGATTTTTCCGTTTTTAAAAATGATACTGTAATTGTATGGTTTTTTATATTGCCATTGCAGTAAATTTGGTTCCTTAAAAATCATTTTCCCTGATGTTTCAATATCTTTCGATAAAAAATCCAAATGCTTGTACTGAACAAAATCGGTGCTTAAGGTTTTTATCTTTTTTGATACAACATTTACATCCCCTTTAAATGAAGCTATTTCTGCTGCTGTCATTTTTTGTTCCTGAGCAAAAAGATGTAAACTACAAATGTTTACAATTAAAAGAAGAATATATATTTTAGTTTTCATGTGTAGTTGATATTTGTTTTTAAAGGAACATGGTATCGCTGTTCTACATTTTGTTTAATTAGTGTGATTCGCAGCGATTTCATAAGCATTTAGATTTAAAAGTTCTTCAATTGAAATCACTTTGTAATCGTTTTGCTGTAAAAATTGCAAAAACTGTTCCAATACCAAAACGGAGTGTGATGCCGTATCGTGCAAAAGTACAATTCCGCCGGGAGAAATCCGTTTAATAATCCGATTGAAAATTAAATTTTGATTTTTGGTTCCCCCATCAAGCGATCTAATATTCCAGCCAATAACTTTGTGACCGGTTACTTTTAATGCTCTCCGAATCGATGGAGTAGTCACGCCATAGGGAGGCCTGAAGAAGTTTATTTTTTTGGATGTAAATTTTTCTAATAACGTATCTGTTTGCTGAATTTCTTCGGTTATTTTTTTTGCATTATAAAAATCAAAAAAAGGAGAGTGACTGTACGAATGATTTCCAACTAAATGGCCTTCGGCTAAAATTTGTTTTATAATTTCAGGATGTGCTTCAATGTTTTTTCCAATACAGAAAAATGTCGCCTTTACATTGTATTTTTTCAAAAGATTTAAAACTTCCAAAGTATAAAGACTTGGTCCGTCATCAAAAGTAATTGCAATTTTTTTTCCGGTTTCTAATGGATTATTACAAAAAGCTTTTACATGATAATTTGAAGAAATTCGTGCAGAACCTACTATATTTATTCCCAGCCAGATTAAAACAACTACAATAAACCACCAAAAATTGATTGCAGTATAGAGATTCAGAAGAAGCAGTAAAAGCAATAAAAAAATAAAAAATAATGAGATATTTTTATGCGTTATCATTTTGACAGTAACGTAAAACTATGATTTTTTCCACTCAGTTGATTGTATAATAAAATGGTATTATAAGCTGGTTTTGTAACCGAATTTACTTTTATAATTTCCGGAACATCCTGTGTTTTTATAACTTTTGCTGCCATCCATAATCCAAAAGCAGAAGCAGTATCGTATTCTCCACATAAATGTTTGTAATACAATTGAGGTGTATTTACAAATGTATTTTCAGTCAGTTTCTTATAATAAGAATCGAATTTTACATCGCCATTAAAGCCTAACACTACAGCATCAATATCAGAAATCTGCAGATTATTTGATTTTAAAAAACGGGTAATTTCCGTTTCAATTTCGTTTTCTTCTAAAGTGTTTATGATTTCGACATCCAGAATTTTGGCGTACGTAGTGTCTTTTTTTTCATTTTCCAAAACAAAAAAACTGGCACCTTCACCATGAACGGCTCCGGTTGTTTTTGGAGTCAGAAGATTAAAAGGCTGTTCGCTTTGCTGCTTAACGCGTCCTGCCAATTTAAAAAGCTCCATTGTATAATCACCATTTTCATCTACTCCGCCAACTAAAATTGAATTTGCTTCGTTTTCTTCCAGTTGCATTTTGGCATCCAAAAGAGCAGACTCAAAAGAAACTGCACCATTTACATACGTAAAATTGTAACCTTTGCATTGCATTGTCAAGGCAATTTGCGCTCCAACCGTATTATGGGTTGATTGAATAAATGCGGTTGGTGTTAAAAATTCTTCGTTATTATCCAGGATATTTTTCAGGAATTTTTCTGAATCTTCAATACAGCCTAATCCGGTTCCGGTAATAATGGCGTCAACATTTTCAGCATGCGCATCTTTCATCGCCAGGACCGAAGCCACGATTCCGTTTTTCACCCCTTTTGCCATTCTTCTGGCAGCAGCGGGAGAAATAAAATCTTTGTAAACCGGTGAGACAACACTAAGAATATTGTCGTTTTGATTGTATACAGCGTCTTCTAAAAAAACAGTATCAAATGTTTTTTGAGTCGAAATACAACTTACTCCATTTATATATGTTTTCTTCATTCGCTTTTTGAAAATATTAAAGTGGAGCAATTTCCTCCAAACCCAAAAGAATTAGATAAAACGTGTTCGATAGTTGCATTTTTTAAAGAGGTTTGTGGTTGCAAATCAAATTCTTCCATTGGAGTTTCAAAATTCATATTTGGATAAACTACGTTATTCTGAATTGCCAACACACTATAAACAGCTTCTATCGCTGCCGCTGCCGCTAACGTATGTCCGGTAAAAGGCTTGGTCGAACTGAAATCCGGAACTTTTTCATCTCCGAAAATTCGGATTATAGCTCTTCCTTCAGATAAATCATTATTTGGAGTTGCCGTTCCATGTACATTGATGTAATCTATTTCAGAAGGTTTTAAACCTGAAACATTAAAGGCTTTTTTCATTGCCAGAAAAGCACCATCTCCATTTTCTGAGGAAGCAGTCTGATGAAAAGCATCATTTGCATTTCCGTAGCCGGAAACTCTGGCTAGGACTTTTTTATTTTGTTTTTTTACGATTTCATCCGATTCTAAAACCAAATAAGCTGCCGCTTCTCCTAAATTTAATCCCTTTCGGTTGTTGTCAAAAGGTTTGTTATAATCGTCTGATAAAATCATTAAAGTCTTAAATCCGTTGATGGTAAATTTTGCCAAAGCATCACTTCCGCCAACAATAACACGATCGAGTTTTCCGTTTTTAATCAATCGTGCGCCCAACATAATTGCGTTCGCAGCTGATGAACAAGCCGTACTGATCGTCGTAACCATTCCTTTTAAGCCTAATTCTTCTGCAATTTTATCGGCCACATCGCCACCATCATGGCAACTGATGTATTTTACAAGTTCAGGCTTTTTGAAATACTCATAATAATATTTTTCAGTCATGTCCATTCCGCCTACACTTGTAGCCGAAATAAGTCCGGTCCTGAATTCATTTATAGCTGTAATTCCGGCATTGTCAACTGCTTGTTTGGCTGCAAAAGTGCCAATCATTGCTGTTCTCGAAAAGTTATTATCGGGTGTAAGATTCAACTCATCAATCAATTCCTGATTGGTTTTCTTGATTTCTCCCACCTTATTAATATCGGCATGAATCGTCGTAATATTCTCGACACGGGTAATAGCACGTTTTCCATTTAATAATGAATTGAAATTTTCCTCGACTGAATTTCCAATCGAAGAGATAATTCCCATACCTGTAATTGCAACACCTTTCATCTAATTTTAGATTTATGATTTTAGCTTTTTAGACGATTCTTAGGCTCGCAAAATTTTGAAAACCATTCTGAATTAGATTTAAATATTTCTATCTAAGAAATCTAAAATCTGAAGTCTAAAATCTAAAATCTATTTCGTCCTGTTAGCGCTAATATAAGCCGCCATTGTTTCGATAGACTGGAAAATAGCTTTTCCCTCTTTCGGGTCAACCAATTTAATCCCGTAATCTTTATCTAAAATCACGATTAGTTCAAGAGCATCAATTGAGTCTAAACCTAATCCGTCTCCAAATAACGCATCATTGTCTGCAATATCTTCAACAGCGATATCTTCAAGGTTTAAAGTTGTAATGATTTTATTTTTTAATTCTGCTTTTAATGCTTCCATGATTATTTATTGTATAAAGTATTGATCGTTTCGTTTGTATATTTCGTTTTTTTCTGAGTACTTATGGTGCAAAGAAAAGCTTTGTAATTGTCATTAAAAAATTCAACCCAGCCACAAAGAACCATATCGGCTTTGTTTGAATTCAGAAGAATGTTCGAATAATTCGACATAAATTCAGTGTTGAAGGCATCAAATATAAAGAAAGAATTTTCACTTTTAAGCTGATGACGGATACTTATTTCGCCCAAACATATATTTGGAAGCGTATAAACGAACACAGCCGGACTCGGAAAGTAATTTTCTTTGTCTGAAATGGATTCCTGATATTTTACATCGGTGTCTAAACTTGACGATTTATTTGCCAAAACCAAAGCAATATTGTTTTCCTTATCCGATGAAATAATCGGATTCAAAAGCAATTCAGAACCTAAAAAAGCCAATTTGCTCAAAGCATCCATTTTGAAAAACTTTGGATATTGAATGTCAAAATTTCGATAAGCCTGTTTCGAGAAATCTCCGAAATTAGTTGGTTCAATTTTGAATACAGAAACTCCGTTCAAAACAATTTCGTTGTTTTGGATGGTGATGTAGGATTGTATGTAGGTTTTGTTTTGAGTCATTTTTGTTTCATCGATTCTTTAGGAAACTGAAATGTTAGTAATTTTATGGATTTTCCATTTTCCAGATTTGTTTTCAATTGTAATTGAAAAACCTTGTCCGCATTTTCCTCCTCCACATGAAGCGCTCGCAGACAAAGTACCTGAGGTTCTGGTTTTATCAAATCTAATTCTGGAGATTGAAATAGTTCCAACTGGGAGTAAACTATTTTTGTCATTTATATCCCAATATATTTGATCAGGAAATTTTGAGGTATATTGAAAATCAAATTTTTTGTTGTTTTTAAAAGGCGCTAGGTCAAATTTACTATCATTAATTCCATTACTTACAACAAAATCATAAACGCCAATTAGAATTCTGTGTTTATCATTTTTAATACTGTCTTGTTCAAAATAATATCTTTTTAATTTATCATGATACCCAATTGTGTCCTTTTTATTGGTTTTAAAATCGATTCTGGGCATTGGTGGAGGAAGCATAGTTCTTCTGTCCATATATATAGAATCTACAATTTCAAGAAAGACGCTATTTAAAACATCTTTTCCGAAATCAGATTCAGAAACCTTTTTCTTTTGGCATCCAAAGATACAAAGGAGGACAATAAACGGTAATATGAGTTTTATTATTTTCATGATCATTTCACTTTTTCAAAAATCACAGCTGTATTGCATCCCCCAAATCCGGAAGCTGTCTTCAGAAAAATTTCAATAGTTGTCTCTTTATTTTTCTGAATAACATTAATCGTTTCACTTACGCCGATTTCATCAAAACCTTTCGATTCAAAAAGCCTATTTTGATTGGCTGATTCAATGGCAATTACAGTTTCCAATAATCCCGAAGCGCCTAACGTATGTCCATAAAAACCTTTTAAACTATTGACTGGAGCATTTTGCAAACCTAAACGATTTATTGCAATGGCTTCCATTTCGTCGTTAAACGGAGTTGCGGTTCCGTGAGCTGAAATATAATCGATTTGATCAGAATTGATCTGGGCTTCCTTCATCGCATTTTGAATACTTCGAAACAAACCTTCGCCTGTTCTTGATGGTCCGGAAATATGATTAGCATCGTTTATCGAACTGTCTCCAATAATTTTTATTTTAGCATTTTTGGCTTCCGCCGAAACTAAAACTGCTGCGGTTGCTTCGCCTAAACTTACACCGGTTCTGTTTTTAGAATACGGTTTACAAGGCAAATCACTCATGGCCTGAAAAGCATTAAATCCGGACAAAACAAACTCTGAAACTTCATCGCCGGCAACAACAAAAATGTGATCGTACAATTCAGACTGAATCATTCTTTTAGCAACTGAAACAGCTAAAATCCCAGAAACGCATGCATTCGAAACTACGATTGGCTGTGTTTTGAATCCGAAGAAATCGGCAACATTTTTCGCTAAAACATCCAAATGTGCAGTATTTAAGCTTTCTTCCGAATCGTTTTTTAAAGCCGTAACATTTCCTTTTGTAGTCGAAAGTATAAATGCTGTTTTTGAATTTAATTCAATCCCTGAACTTTTGATAATTGGCTCTAAAGCCAAAATCATCATTTTCTCTAAACGAGAATATTTTTTGCCAGCGCTTATTTTCTCAAAAGCACTGTTTAGTTTTTCATTATTTATAATTGAAGCATAAAACGGTATTGGCATCAAAGAAGTATCTTTATGAAATTGAATACCAGATTCACCACGAATAATCGCTTCGATATTTGATGCAACATCAAATCCTAAAGACGTAATACAATTGGTTTCGTTAATATATACTTCTCTTATCATTTTATTCTTTTATTCCTGCAAGGTTTTTTTCTAACCTTGTAGGTATTGATTTAAGTTCTATACCTACAAGGTTAGAAAAAAACCTTGCAGGATCGAATTAGGATTATTTCAACAATCCTACTTTTCGTTTCCATTCTTCGTAAAACGGAGGATTTGTCAGCATTAAATTTCCTTCTTTATCTAAAAATACCTGAACAGTTTCACCGGTACATGCTACTTCACCTTTGGCATCAATTATTCTAAAACGATAAATTATTTTGGCAGCAGGCGTATCTACAACCGTTGTTTCAATAGTTACAACATCGCCATAGCGAAGTGATAATTTATGTTCGCATTTTGATTTTACAATTGGAGTTGTAAAACCGGTTGCAGCAATATCTAAATACGTAAGTCCGTGTTGGCGTCCAAAGGCTTCTCTTCCATCCTCAAAATAGGTGATATAATTGCCATGCCAGACAATCCCAAGCGGATCAGTTTCGTTAAAACGAATCCTGATTTCATGAGTCACGATCAGGTCAGTTGCCTCGTTAAACTGTTCTTTTCTTTTTGTCATAAAATAATGCGATCGAGGTTGTGATTATAAAAAACAAAAACAATAAACTTATTTTTGGAATGATCTCTAATAAGGTTACGTTGCGTAATAAAACATCGTAAAAGGCTTCTAATCCCCAATTCATAGGAGATGATTTGGCAATGATCTGCATGATTTTCGGCATTACAAAAACGGGTACCCAAACTCCGCCAATTGCGGCTAAAATAATAACACTAGTTGCACCAAAAGGAGCAGATTGTTCTTGCGTGCTTGCAACGGTTCCTAATAAAATTCCGAATCCTATGGCAGCAAAACCTGAAAATAAAGCGACAATACTCATTAAAAATAAATGTCCTTCGATATTTAACGGAGGTAAACCAATATGCGGAAACAGGAAAATAGCAACAGCAACCATCATATAAAACTGAATCATACAAATGACAGAATAGGTGATGGTTTTCCCGATAATAACAATTAAATTAGAAACCGGATTGGTTAATAATCGGACAAATGTTCCTTGCGATTTTTCTTTTACAATATTAATGGACAGCGGAATTACAATAAAAAATATTGCAAA
>JBDTRA010000097.1:0-18050 GCA_039931915.1 Flavobacterium sp.
CTTGATCGATTGCTTCCCAGCGATATTTAATTCTAATTTCCTGTAGGGCTTCTATGGATCAAGACGTAAATCTGAGGAGCAGTAAAAATTAAGCATAAATATTAGTTAGTCTAAAAAGAAAAAATTCTACATTCCTAACACCTCTAAATTGAGATCTAAATTTCGCAAAACCAATTATTTTATCATTTGTATTTTCAAAGATGCTACGGAGCTCTTGAGTTAGATTATATCCTTTTTGAATATCAGGATATAACTCAAATAGTAAGGTAGCATGTTCTGTTTGATTTTGAGTCCATTTCGATTTGGTTTTGTACAAGAAATAGCGACTTCTCGCTAGTAGTTGCTTAAGGGTATCCCCATTTGAGAGTATTTTAGATTCGAAATTTACTTTTGGCTTTTTGGCTTTTTCAATAGCATCATTCTCTTGATCGATGGCTTCCCAACGATACTTAATTCTGATTTCCTGTAGCGCTTCTGTAGCTAGCTTTTGAACATGGAATCGGTCTGTAACACCAGTAGCATTAGGAAAACACTTTTTAGCTATCAATCCCATGTTACCGGCCATATCCAGGGTGATTTCCTTGACTAGATTTCGCTGTTTAAGAGGGATTTTTTCAATAACACCAATAACTGTTTCTGCTTTAGTTCCTGCAATCATAGCCACTATAGTTCCTTTTACTACCTTTACCGGATTTGTTGGTTAAAATAGTATAGAGTTCGCCATTTGAAAGAGAGGTTTCATCTATTGATAAACTGCTTTCCAATATTTTGTGGGAAAAGAAGCCATTTTTTAGCATGTGATAGTTGATCCCAAACTTTGAAATCACTTAGAAAATCTTTATTGACATTGCAGGTTTCTGCCTTTAACACCATAGAAAGCCCCCAATAGTGTTACAGTCATTTGGACTGGAATCTATTGATTTCTTTTAAAAAAGACGCAAACTCCTGGGTTACACGAGTTCCGTCTGCTACTAAATTCCAATCCCTGAAAACTACTCTTCCAGTATCCTCATTGAGCCACCTTCTGCGGATAATGTGAAGATATACCTGATGCCCGCGGATAGGGAAATTCTGAACTGTTATCTCTTCAAAAAATCCTTTTGAGCTTAATCATTCTTAGGGAATAGTATTTACGGTAAAATTTGAAATAGTATTCAAAAAAGTAAAGTATTATAATTTATTTGAATGCATACTTTTGTTGTAAATTAAAATCGTTTAATTTTATAAAAAAATTATAAATTAATGAAAAACCAAATTTTAGCTATTTTTACTGTCTTTTTAATAGGTTTAACAGCAAACTCGCAAGGACTTTTGAATAACTCAAAAGCAATTTTCACGCATCAGGACAGCTTACGAGGCAGTATCACAAAAGAAAGAGCATGGTGGGATTTAAAGTATTATCATTTAGATATAAAAGTGAATCCTTCTGACAAAACAATTATAGGTACCAATACTATTCGCTATACAGTATTGGAAGAATACAAAATAATGCAAATAGATTTGCAAGAACCAATGCAAATTTATAAAGTTACACAAAATAAAAAAGAATTGAAATTTAAAAGAGATGGAAATGTATTTTTTATTGAATTTGAAAATGTTCAGAAAATAGGAGAAACAAAAGAAATTATAATCTCATTTGAAGGAAAACCAAAAGAAGCAATTAAACCACCTTGGGATGGGGGAATAACATGGAAAAAAGACAATAATGGAAAAGATTTTATAGCTTCATCATGTCAGGGCTTAGGCAGCAGCGTTTGGTGGCCATGTAAGGATCATATGTACGATGAAGTTGAGGATATGCTGATTAGTGTCAATGTTCCCGGCAATTTAACTGATGTTTCTAATGGAAGACTAAAAAGTATTAAAAAAGAAAAGGATGGTACAAAAACTTTTAATTGGTATGTTTCTAATCCAATTAATAATTATGGTGTGAATATTAATATTGGTGATTATGTTAACTTCTCAGAGAAATATAAAGGTGAAAATGGAGATTTAGATTGTAATTATTATGTTTTGAGAGATAATCTGAATATAGCCAAAGAGCAGTTTAAAGATGTGCCAAAAATGTTGAAAGCTTTTGAAAATTGGTTTGGTCTATATCCATTTTATGAAGATAGTTATAAGTTGGTTGAAGCTCCTTATTTAGGCATGGAACATCAAAGTAGTGTTACGTATGGTAATGGTTATAAAAATGGCTATTTAGGTCACGATTTAAGTGGAACAGGCTGGGGATTAAAATTTGATTTTATTATTATTCACGAATCAGGACACGAATGGTTTGCCAACAATATTACTTATAAAGATATTGCAGATATGTGGATTCACGAAAGTTTTACGAACTATTCTGAGAGTCTTTTTGTTGAATTTTATTATGGAAAAGCCGCTGGAGCTGAATACGTTATAGGGTGCCGCAAAAATATTGAAAATGATAAGCCAATTATTGGCTCTTATGACGTAAACAATGAAGGTTCAGGTGATATGTATCCGAAAGGGGCCAATATGTTGCACACAATCCGTCAGATTTTAAATGATGATGCAAAATGGAAGTCGATTTTAAGAGGTCTAAACAAAACTTTTTATCACCAGACCGTAACCACAAAACAAATTGAGGATTACATGAGTACTGAGACAGGCTTGGATTTAAATAAAATTTTTAATCAATATTTAAGAACAACCGAAATTCCGACTTTTGAATATTTTTTTAAAGACGGATATTTAGAATACCGTTGGTCAAATTGTGTTGATAAGTTTAATATGCCTTTAAAAGTGACTTTAAACGGAATAGAGACTTGGTTAAAACCAACCCAGGAATGGAAAGCAGAAAAAATAACTATTCAAAAACCGACATTATTAGTGGATAAAGATTTTTATGTCGCTTCTTTTAATATCACTGAATAATTTATAAAAATAAACCCGGCATTCCCGGGTTTATTTCTTTATCACACCTAAATTTATATTGCAGTTACAATTGCTAAAAAGTCATCTGCTTTTAAGGCTGCCCCTCCAATTAGTCCACCATCAACATCTGGTTTAGAGAAGATTTCTTTTGCATTTTCAGGTTTTACTGAACCACCATATAGAATCGAAACTTCATCAGCAATATTGTTTCCAAAAGCTTTACGAACAGTTTCTCTTATAAATTCATGCATTTCCTGAGCTTGTTCCGGAGAGGCAGTTTCACCAGTTCCAATTGCCCATACTGGCTCATAAGCCAAAACTACATTTGCCCATGATTCTTTTGAAATATGAAATAATCCATCACGTAATTGATTTTCAACAATATTAAAGTGATTATCAGATTGACGGTCTTTTAGTTCTTCTCCAAAGCAGAAAATTACTGTCATCTCATGTTTTAAAGCAGTATCAACCTTATTAGCAATCAATGCATCAGTTTCATTAAAAATAGCTCTGCGCTCAGAATGGCCTAAAATTACAGTATCTACACCAACACTTTTTAACATGTCAGCAGAGATTTCTCCTGTAAAAGCACCACCTTCAGCCTGATGTACGTTTTGTGCTGATACACTAATAGTTGTGTTCTTTAATTTAGTAACAGCTGCTGCTAAATTTACAAATGTCGGTGCAACAATTACCTGAGCAGTAGTTTTTGCAGGTATTTTTGTAATTAATTCGTTTAATAATTCTTGTGTTTGTTCAGCATTTTTATGCATTTTCCAGTTTCCTGCAACAATTTGTTTTCTCATTTTGGATTAGTTTATTATTTTTTTGTTTTTGTAATTTTTAGATTGTGAAATTGATGATTATTTCAGGCTTTTTAATGTCTCATTGATTTTATCAAAATCAGTTTCAATAGCACGATACAACACTATTTTTCCGGTTTTGTCAATGATGATATATCTCGGAATCCAGTCTAAATCAATTGCTTTTCCAAACATACCTTTCATACCATCATTCATCATATAATGATCACCCTTCAATTCATGTTTTTCAATTCCTATTTTCCATTTATCAGCAGTTTTATCAGCCGAAAGGAACAAATAGGAGACATCAGGATTGTTTGCTTGCAGTTCTTTAACTTTCGGCATTGCTTTTACACAATCACCACACCAGGAAGCCCAAACTTCAACTACCAAAGTTTTTCCTTTATAATTTTTTAAAATATCTTTAAATGCAACCTGACTCCCATCTGCAGCTAATAATTTTTCAGATAAAGCCTCTTTTGAAAAGTTGCTTTTTTGAGCTTTTGTACAAGAAAATGTAGCAAAAGCAATAAGTAAAAAGACTAATTGTTTCATTTTTATTTGTTTTGAACAAAGTTAAACAAACATTTTGAAAGTAAAATTAAGATTGATAAAATTTGAAAAGCTTATGTTTTATAACAAAATCACCTGCTTCGGTTATAAAATAAGGAATGAAATCGTAATAGTTGTGTCGAAAGGTTTAATTTATTAAAAAGAACAGTCATGAAAATTTATTTTTTAGTCATTTTTATTCACACATTTGAAAAAATAATACGTTAAAAAAGTCTAAAAATGATTTTTTCACCGCAATATTTATAATCTAAATGTAATCATAATTTCATTTTGACCCTTAGAATGTAATTTTCATACATCCTTCAATAAGTCTTTTAAATCAATTATATTTGCATGTAATTTAAACTTAGAGTATGACAAGGATAATTACACTTTTCTGTTTTTTAATAGTTCAGGTTTGCTTTTCACAATCGCCGGAAAATTATTTGGAAAAGATCAGAAACAATGAAGCTGCCCTAACAGCTTTTTTTCAGCAAATGCCAAAAGGAGGCGATTTACACCATCATTTTTCCGGATCAATTTATGCAGAACCTCTTTTGAAAAGAGCGATTGCAGAAGATTTTTATCTGAATTTAGAAACAATGCAGGTATCCAAAACGAAACCTTCAATAGGCAATTGGGAAGCATTTTCGGCTCTTAAAAACGAAGGAAAATTGTCATTTTATCAGCAACAAGTCATGCAAACCTGGTCCGTGAAGGATTATAATGGAGTAAGAGTCCCTTCAGATGATTTGTTTTTTGATTCTTTTGATAAATTTTCTCCTGTAATCAATGGTCATTTTGCTGAAGGTTTAGTGGAATTAAAAAAACGTGCCCTTGCAGAAAATGTAAGTTATATTGAAACACAATTGTCCATAATTCCGTGTGATATGAAAGTAGACGACTTAATGGATTTTAATACAAAACTTCGTCAGGCAGCTATCCAAAAAGCGGAGAAAGAGGTTTTAAAGCTTTTAGAGGATTTATTCAAATCCATTCAACAGAAAGATGCCAAAAAATATGCAGAAGATTTCAATACCAATTTTATTGCGAAACTGCATAAAGACTTAAAAATTGATGATGAGCGTTTCACCATGCGCTATCAAAATTTTGTGTTGCGTTTTATGGAGCCTGTAGATTTGTTTAAAAATCTGGTTATTGCCTTTATTTCGGCTAACGAAAGTAAATTGGTTGCGGGTGTAAATATTGTTTCTCCGGAACATGGTGAAAATTCAATGAATGATTATTGGCTGCATATGGTGATGTTTAAATACTGCCATTCGCGTTTTCCGGATGTAAAATATACGCTTCATGCCGGCGAATTGACTTTAGGATTAGTACAGCCGGAAGACTTGACATGGCATATCAACTCAGCAATTTATACAGCTGGTGCCAATAGAATAGGGCACGGAGTTGATATCGCGTATGAGGCAAACTCCTATGATTTACTGCGTTATATGTCAAAGAATAACATTCCGATAGAAATCAATTTAGCCAGTAATGAATTCATTTTGAAAGTGAAAGAAAGCAGACATCCATTTACACTTTATAAAGAATTTAATGTGCCAATCGTTATTAGTACAGATGATGCCGGAATCTTAAGAACGAATATGACGGAGCAATATGTTTTATTAGCCAAAAGATATCAGGATGTTTCGTATGCAACTATAAAACAATACGTTTATAATAGTATCAATTACAGTTTTATTAAGGATGAAACAATAAAAAAGCAATTACTGAAAGATTTGGATAACCGATTTAAAACATTTGAAAATCAATTTTCTAAAAATTAAATTATGATATTAGAAGCTGTATTTCTATTTGTAAGGCCGGAATTATCCAATCAGTTTGAAAGAGATTTTATAAATGCAAGCCAATATATTTCTTCTATTGAAGGATATTTAGGGCATCGTTTAGAGAAATGTCTTGAAGTAGAGAATAAGTATCTTTTATTAGTTGATTGGAATACACTGGAAGACCATACTATTGGTTTTAGAAACTCTGATGCTTATTTGGAATGGAAAAAACTTCTGCATCGTTATTATGAACCTTTTCCTGTTGTTGAACATTTTGAAAACGTTTTTGAGAACAAAATATAATTTATTCAGATGAACATCAAACTTATCGCTATTGGCAAAACTGACAATAAATCACTGCAGACTTTGATTGACGATTATACAAAGCGCCTATCATTTTATATCAAATTTGATTTGGAAATTATTCCGGATATTAAAAATGTAAAGAATTTATCTGAAAGTCAGCAAAAAGAAAAGGAGGGAGAGTTGATTTTGTCAAAATTAACCCCAACCGATCAGTTGATTTTATTGGATGAAAACGGAAAAAACTTTTCAAGTGTTGGTTTTTCAGAAGAATTGCAAAAAAAAATGAACTCTGGAATTAAAACACTTGTTTTTGTAATTGGCGGCCCGTATGGTTTTTCAGAAACAGTGTACGCCAAAGCTCAGGGTAAAATTTCGCTTTCACTCATGACATTTTCACACCAAATGGTACGTTTGTTTTTTATAGAGCAATTATACAGAGGTTTTACTATTTTAAGGAATGAGCCGTATCATCACCAATAAAAAAGCATTATTGTTTGAATTTCAAAATAAACAAATCGTTTATTATTTATTAATGAATATTCATTACGATTATAAGAAAAAATAAATAAATTAGCTTCAAAATCAAAACCATGACAAACCTACCAAAAGGGAGTAAAAAATTACTGAATGCCTGGGCTTTTTATGATTGGGCCAATTCAGTTTATACTCTTACAATTGCTTCGGCCGTATTTCCTATTTTTTATGAAGCCTTATTTTCTAACCGAAGTCATTATATAGAAGTTTTCGGATTGGAGCTTAAAAATTCGGCCCTCATTAGTTTTGTTACAGCATTTGCCTTTTTATTTGTCGCCTTTTTTTCGCCTTTATTATCCGGTATTGCAGATTATGTTGGGAATAAAAAATCGTTCATGAAATTTTTCTGCTATGTTGGTGCCTTATCCTGCATGGGATTGTATTGGTTTAAACTTGAAAATATTTATATCGGATTATTGTTTTATTTTCTTGGACTTATTGGCTATTGGGGAAGTTTGGTTTTCTATAACTCCTATTTGCCTGATATTGCATTTCCGGAACAACAGGATAAAATCAGTGCTAAAGGATATTCTTTAGGATATATTGGAAGTGTGATTTTATTAATTGTCAATCTGGCAATGATTATGAAACCAAAAGTTTTCGGAATTACCGGTACAGATGGAGAAGCAGCTATGAAAGCGATGCGATATTCTTTTGTTATGGTAGGTGTTTGGTGGATATTGTTTAGTCAGTATACGTATTATTTCTTACCTAAGGGAAGTAAAGAAACAAGCCAAAAATTAACTAAAAATGTTCTTTTTAATGGTTTTAAAGAGTTAAGAAAAGTTTGGGGCTTATTAAAGGAAAATATTCCATTGAGAAGATATTTAGGTGGTTTTTTTGTGTCAAGTATGGCAGTTCAGACTGTTATGTTGGTGGCAACTTATTTTGGAGCTCAGGAAATTTTATGGTCTTCAAAGGCCGAAAGTACAACGGGTTTAATTATTTGTATTTTGTTGATCCAACTTGTGGCTGTTTTAGGAGCTGTTTTAACTTCAAGAGCATCTGCCAAATTCGGAAATATTCCGGCTTTGATTGGTATTAATTGTATTTGGGTAGTATTTTGTGCAATTGCCTATTTTATTACTTTACCCATACATTTTTATGCAATGGCAACCATGGCAGGATTTGTAATGGGTGGAATTCAGGCTTTATCACGTTCAACGTATTCAAAATTACTGCCGGAGACAGAAGATACTGCTTCTTTTTTTAGTTTTTATGATGTCGCCGAAAAAATAGGAATTGTAATCGGAATGTGTCTTTACGGTATTATTGATCAGATTACCGGAAGTCCTCGTTTGGCTATTGTGTTTTTAGGAATCTTCTTTGTGATTGCTATTTTCCTATTAAGAAGAGTGCATAAAAAATAATAAATAAAATATTTTTCACAATCTAAACGCAATTATCATACATTTGATTCTTGCGTTTTTATTTTAAATTAAACAATAATTGATCCTTAATGACAACTGAATATTTCCTTGACAAAGAATATAATAACATTATTTATGATAGGGATGGGGCTAATTTCAAGGATTTTGAATGTTGCGTTTTTAATAATTGTAATTTTTCCGCCTGTATTTTTTTAGCTGTTACTTTTATTGATTGTGTTTTTAATGATTGTATTTTTAATGGAGCAAAAATTAATTATGTAGCTTTCAGAACGGCAGCTTTTAACCGATGTGAAATCAAAGAGGTGAATTTTGCTATGTGCGACAAACTCATTTTTGAGATTCATTTTAATAATTGCATATTAGATTTTTCAAAATTTTATACCTTAAAAATAAAAGGAACTACTTTTACCGATTGCAGTTTGGTTGCTGTTGATTTTATGGCAACAGATCTTACCAGTGTTATTTTTGATAATTGTGATTTGTACAGATCAGAGTTTAATAAAGCGATCGCTAATAAAGCTAACTTTGAAACCAGTTACAATTACACGATTGACCCATCAAAAACGAAATTAAAAAAAGCAGTTTTTTCTTTGAAAGAATTAAAAGGTTTGTTGTTTAAGCATGATGTGATTGTGAGTTGATTACAATTTCTTCTCCATTACATAATCTTCCATCAAATATCCATTTCCAATTTCTATATTTACTTCGTCAACAACTTCAAAACCTATTTTTTTATAAAAACTTAAAGCTGAATTGAATCTGTTTACATTTAAAGATAAGGCCGATGAATGATTTTCTAAAGCCATTTTTTCTATCTGTTCAATTACTTTTTTTCCGATACCTTTTCCTTGTGTTTCCGGCAAAAGGTATATTTTATGAATTTTGGTTACAGCTTCATCTTTGTAATTATGTTCAATTCCAATAAAACCTAAAGTTGCTTCATCTTCTGAAACCAAATAAAATAATTGTTCTTTTTTCTCAAATTGATTAATTAAAGCTTCGTCAGAATAAAATAAATTCAGCATATAATCTAATTGTTCTTTAGATAGAATTTTGCCATAGGTAATTGGCCAGGTTTTATATGTTATTTCCTGAATGATTTTGATGTCTTCTGTTGTTGCTTCTGAAATTGTAATCATATTAATCTGAAAAATGTGTTGTAATATTTAAAAAATTATTTTGTGAAAATTTGATTTTCCTGTTCACTGACTCTTATAAATGTTGTTCGTTTGGTCAATTCTTTTAATCTTGAAGCCCCCACATATGTACAGGTACTGCGCAAACCTCCTAAAATATCCAAAACTGTATTTATAACCATACCTTTAAAGGGAACCTGAACTGTTTTGCCTTCGCTTGCCCTGTATTCAGCAACACCGCCTACATGTTTGTCCATGGCAGTTGTAGAACTCATGCCGTAAAACTGTTTGAACTTTTCGCCATTAATTTCGATTAATTCACCACCACTTTCTGTATGTCCGGCTAACATTCCGCCAAGCATTACAAAATCCGAGCCTGCACCAAAAGCTTTGGCTACATCACCCGGAGTTGAGCAGCCACCATCGCTGATAATGTGTCCGCCCAAACCATGAGCTGCATCTGCACATTCTATAATGGCAGAAAGCTGCGGATATCCAACCCCTGTTTTTACTCGGGTTGTACAAACAGAACCAGGACCAATTCCAACCTTTACAATATCTGCTCCGGCCAACAATAATTCCTCTACCATTTCTCCAGTTACCACATTACCGGCAATAATAACTTTATCCGGGTATTGTTTGCGGGTTTGTTTTAAAAATTGAACAAAATGTTCTGAATAACCGTTTGCGACATCAATGCAAATAAATTTCAGTAATGGATTTGCCGTAATAATTTTGGCAATTTTAGCCGAATCATCTTTGCCGGTTCCGGTACTTATTGCAATATGATTGTAAAAATCAGGTGTTACATTTTGTAAAAAATCATTCCATTCCTTAAAAGAATAATGTTTATGGATGGCGGTAAAAAGTTTTTCTTTGGCTAAAACGGCTGCCATTTCAAAAGTACCAACAGTATCCATATTGGCAGCCATGATCGGGATTCCTGTCCAAATGGTAGTACTATGCAAAAATTTGAAATTTCTTTCCAACGAGACTTCAGACCTGCTTTTTAAAGTGGATCTTTTGGGTCTGATCATAACATCTTTAAAGCCTAATTTAAGATCGGTTTCTATTCTCATATAATTTTCGGATTTTGGTACTCTCAAATATATTAATTTTGAAAACGACTAGCTTTATATGAGCACCAAAACTAATCCTTAGTTATTAACATTCTTAGAATTATATAACTAATATCTTTTTCATGTTTTGTTTAAAATATAAAAGAAAGATATTGTTTTAAGTACGATTAAGACCAGATTTGGGAAATAATCCGGTTTTACTTTTTTAAGTTAAAAACCGAAAATAATTTATAGTTATTTGCCTATATTTGTTGATCTTTTAAATGACCAGGCAGTGACCCAAATCAATAAGTTAAAAATATTCAATGATCCCATTTATGGCTTTATTTCTATCCCGAATGAGCTTATTTATGATTTGATTCAGCATCCTTATTTTCAGCGGTTACGCCGTATTTCACAAATGGGTTTGTCGTATTTGGTTTATCCGGGTGCTAACCATACTCGTTTTCATCATGCTTTAGGTTGTATGCATTTGATGCAAAAGGCAGTCGAGACACTTCGTTTTAAGGGAGTGGCTATTTCAGCTGAGGAAGAGAATGCATTATACATAGCTATTTTATTGCACGATATTGGACATGGACCTTTTTCGCATGCTATGGAAAAAAGCATTGTGGAAGATGTCAATCACGAAGCTATTTCATTATTGTTTATGAATCAGCTAAATGAAGAATTTGATGGAAAATTAAGTTTGGCAATTCAGGTTTTTAGAGGTGATTACAATAGAAAATTCATGTTGCAATTGATTTCAAGCCAGTTGGATATGGATAGAATGGATTATTTAAAACGAGATAGCTTTTATACGGGAGTTGCAGAAGGAAATGTCAATTCAGAGCGATTGATACAGATGATGAATGTAGTGGATGGTATATTGGTAATTGAAGAAAAAGGGATTTATTCAGTCGAAAAATTCCTGCTTTCCAGAAGATTGATGTATTGGCAGGCTTACTTGCATAAAACCAGTTTAGTGGCGGAGTTAATTTTGACTAAAATACTTAAAAGAGCAAAAGAATTGACTTTGAAAGGAGTAAATTTGCCATGCAGTGAGCCTCTTTTATTTTTTATGCAAAATAAAATTACACTCGAAGATTTTGATACCGAAAATTTAGATTTATTTTCTCAACTGGATGATTTTGATATTATTAGTGCATTAAAAGCCTGGCAAAAACAGGATGATTTTATTCTTTCTACTTTAAGTAAAATGATTATCAATAGGGATTTATTGAAAATTAAAATGAGTGGAGAAAAAGTTCCAACTGAAGAAATTCAGGAATTGAAAGAAAAATTCGCTAAAGAACACAATATTTTACACTTAGAAGCGGATTATTTTATTTTTAGAGGAAAAATTAAAAATCAGGCTTACAGTAAAGAAGCTGAACCAATACGCATTTTGAAAAAAGATAAGACAATTGAAGATGTCGTTGAAGCCTCTGACCAGCTGAATTTGAAATCATTATCCAAATTGGTAACAAAATATTACATCTGTTTCCCAAAACAACTTATCTAAAATTAACATTTAAAATCTATTTTTTATATTTTTGTCGGAATGAAATTTACAGCAGAACAAATAGCAGGGATTTTAGAAGGAGAAGTTGTTGGGAATCCTAATGCCGAGGTTTTCCGATTGTCTAAAATAGAAGAAGGGGTGGAAGGCTCACTTACTTTTCTGGCAAACCCTAAATATATAAATCACATTTATACAACAAAAGCATCGGTAACTATTGTTAATGATTCTTTTGTGCCTGAATCTGAAATTACAACAACTTTGATTAAAGTAGAAGATGCTTATGTCTCTTTTTCTAAACTTTTGGAATTTTATAACCAGGTTAAATTAAACAAAAACGGAATAGAAGCACAGACTTTTAT
Source organism: Flavobacterium sp. (assembly GCA_039931915.1). Lineage (GTDB taxonomy): Bacteria > Bacteroidota > Bacteroidia > Flavobacteriales > Flavobacteriaceae > Flavobacterium. The sequence goes on from JBDTRA010000097.1 coordinate 12,359, forward strand.
ATCTGAAGGGACTAAATATGGCGAAAATTTATATTTAGGAAGCTTTAGTTATATAGGACAAAATGTGATTTTAGGTAATAATGTAAAAATATATCCTAATAGTTTTATTGGTGATAATGTTGTTATTGGAGATAATGTATATATTTTTGCAGGCGCTAAAATATATTCTGAAACTATAATTGGTAATAATTGTACGATTCATTCAGGGACGATTATAGGTGCGGATGGTTTTGGTTTTGCTCCAAATGAAGACGGGATATACAACAAAGTTCCACAAATTGGAAACGTTATTATAGAAGATAATGTAGATATTGGTGCCAATACTACAATCGACAGGGCTACTCTTGGTTCTACTATAATTAGAAAAGGAGTGAAATTAGACAATCAGATTCAGATTGCCCATAATGTTGAAATAGGTAAAAATACAGTAATTGCAGCTCAAACAGGTATTGCAGGTTCTACAAAAATTGGAGAAAACTGTATGATAGGAGGGCAGGTCGGAATCGCAGGTCATTTGACAATAGGCAATAATGTAAGGCTCCAGGCTCAATCGGGTGTGGCGAGAAACATAAAAGATGATGAAATTTTGCAGGGAAGTCCAACATTTGGTTACAGCGATTTTAGCAAATCATATGTTCATTTTAAGAATTTACCTAAGATTGTAACTGAATTAGAAGAATTAAAAAAACAAATAATAAACCCAAAAAATGGAAATAATGGTTAAACAGAAGACCATCAAGAATGAAATTTCACTAACAGGAGTTGGATTACATACTGGAAAAGAAGTTACAATGACTTTTAAACCTGCTCCTATCAATAATGGTTTCACTTTTGTTAGAATTGACTTGCAGGGCCACCCGGTAATTGAAGCCGATGCCAATTATGTTGTTAATACACAAAGAGGTACCAATTTAGAAAAATTAGGTGTAAAAATTCAAACTCCGGAACATGTTTTAGCTGCATTGGTTGGCTGTGATTTGGACAATGTCATTATTGAATTGAATGCTTCTGAGCTGCCAATTATGGATGGTTCTTCAAAATATTTTGTTGAAGCAATTGAAAAAGCCGGAATCGAGGAACAAGAAGCCAAACGTAATGTATATGTAGTAAAAGAAGTGATTTCATTTACTGATGAAGCTACCGGAAGCGAGATTTTGGTTATGCCAAGCGATGATTATCAGGTTACTACAATGGTAGATTTTGGTACTAAAGTTTTAGGTACCCAAAATGCTACTATGAAAAGCATTGCTGATTTTAAAAATGAAATTTCAAATTCAAGAACTTTTAGTTTTTTACATGAACTGGAATCTTTATTAGAAAATGGATTAATTAAGGGAGGTGATTTAAATAATGCAATTGTATACGTAGACAAAGAGATTTCTGATGCTACAATGGAGAATTTAAAGAAAGCCTTTGGTAAAGATAAAATTTCTGTAAAACCTAATGGCGTTCTTGATAATTTGACTCTTCATTATCCAAATGAAGCAGCCCGTCATAAATTGCTAGACGTTGTTGGTGATTTATCTTTGATAGGAGTAAGAATTCAGGGAAAAATTATTGCCAACAAACCAGGGCATTATGTAAATACACAATTTGCCAAAAAAATGGCAAAAATTATAAAAATTGAGCAAAGAAATCATGTTCCTGTTTATGATTTAAATCAGGAACCTTTGATGGATATTCATAAAATCATGGCTGTTTTACCACACAGGCCTCCATTTTTGTTGATTGACAGAATCATAGAAATGTCTGAAAGTCATGTTGTGGGCATGAAAAATGTAACTATGAATGAAAATTTCTTTGTAGGGCATTTTCCTGAAGCTCCTGTAATGCCAGGTGTACTAATTGTTGAAGCTATGGCTCAGACAGGAGGGATTTTGGTTTTAAGCACAGTTCCTGATCCTGAAAATTATTTAACTTATTTCATGAAAATTGATAATGTTAAATTTAAACATAAAGTATTACCGGGTGATACCTTAATTTTTAAGTGTGAATTGATTTCACCTATAAGAAGAGGAATCTGTCATATGCAGGCAAATGCTTACGCAAACGGGAAATTAGTTACCGAAGCAGAACTAATGGCTCAAATTGCGAGAAAACAATAATAATTAATCAAATTTATTGTTTACGTTTGTTGCCCTAATTAGACTATTTTAAATTAAAATATAAAAAATACAGATGAATCAACCATTAGCATATGTTCATCCTGGCGCTAAAATCGCTAAAAATGTTGTAATTGAACCTTTTACAACAATTCACAATAATGTTGTTATTGGTGATGGTACCTGGATAGGTTCAAATGTAACTATCATGGAAGGTGCCCGCATTGGAAAAAATTGTAATATTTTTCCGGGTGCAGTAATTTCGGCAGTTCCTCAGGATTTAAAATTTGGAGGGGAAGATTCTCTGGCTATCATTGGCGATAATTGTACCATAAGAGAATGCGTAACAATTAATAGAGGGACAATAGCTTCTGGTCAGACAGTTATAGGTGATAATTGTCTAATAATGGCAACTGCTCACATTGCTCATGATTGTCATGTTGGTAATAATGCTATAATTGTTAACGGAGTTCTTTTAGGAGGACACGTAACTATTGGTAACTATGCTATTATTGGAGGATTGTCTGCTGTACATCAATTTATTAGTGTTGGAGATCACGCTATGATTTCCGGAGGTTCATTATTAAGAAAAGACGTTCCTCCTTATACAAAAGCTGCAAAAGAGCCATTATCATATGTAGGTATAAATTCGGTAGGCCTTAGAAGAAGAGGCTTTAGCACTGAAAAAATTAGAGAAATTCAGGATATTTATAGAATTTTATACCAAAAAAATTATAATACAACACAAGCTTTGAGTATTATTGAAGGAGAGATGGAAGCTACGCCTGAGAGAGATGAAATTTTAGATTTCATTCGAAATTCATCAAGAGGTGTAATGAAAGGGTATTCAGGGAATTATTAATTTTATATTTCTAACTTCATCATTAAAGCTCAAATAAAATATAAAAAATAATAAAATGTAGATTATTAATTCTTTTTGAATCTAAAATCTACATTCTAAAATCTAAAATTTAAAAAAATGGCATCTACATCAGATATTAGAAACGGATTATGTATTAAATACAATCACGATATTTATAAAATTATCGAATTTCTTCACGTAAAACCTGGAAAAGGGCCAGCTTTCGTAAGAACAAAATTGAGAAGCTTAACAACAGGAAAAGTATTGGATAATACATTTTCTGCAGGACATAAAATCGAAGATGTACGTGTTGAAACACAGACATACCAGTTTTTATATGCTGAAGGAGATGATTTTAATTTTATGAATACGGAAACTTTTGAACAAATTTCTTTGAATAAAACCATCCTGGATGCTCCGGGATTGTTAAAAGAAGGAACAAATGTAATGGTTCAGATCAATACAGAAACAGATTTACCTTTATCTGTAGACATGCCTGCATCTGTGATTCTTGAAGTTACTTATGCTGAACCAGGTGTAAAAGGAAATACAGCGACAAATGCTACTAAATCTGCAACAGTAGAAACGGGAGCATCTGTAAATGTACCTTTGTTTATCAATGAAGGTGATAAAATTAAAATTGACACAGCTTCAGGTTCTTACATGGAGCGTGTAAAAGAGTAATTTATCTATTAGATAATTTGTCAATGAGTCAATTAGAAAATTAGTACACTCATTAAAATTGTATAATTTGTTTTCTAATTGACACATTTTCAAATTGGCACATTTTCTAATTAAAATATATGAAATTTCCAAACGCTCATTCTTTAGAAGAAATCGCAAATTTGATTAATTGCGAATTTATTGGTGATAAAAACTTTGAGGTTTTAGGCATGAATGAAATACATGTTGTTGAGCCCGGAGATATTGTTTTTGTTGACCATCCAAAATATTATGACAAAGCTTTGCAATCGGCAGCAACTATTGTTTTAATTAATAAAAAAGTGGATTGCCCGGAAGGTAAGGCGCTTTTAATTTCTGATGATCCTTTTAGAGATTTTAATAATTTAACAAAGCATTTTAAGCCATTTCAATTTGCTAATGTTGCCATTGCGCCATCAGCGATTATAGGTGAAGGCACTATGATTCAGCCAAATTCTTTTATTGGTAATCATGTAAAAATTGGTAAAAACTGTCTGATACATTCTAATGTTTCCATTTACGATCATACTATAATTGGTGACAATGTCATTATTCATGCAGGAACTATTTTAGGAGCCGATGCTTTTTATTACAAAAAGCGTGAAGATGGTTTTGATCAATTAATTTCCGGAGGAAGAGTTGTAATTGAAGATAATGTTGGAATCGGTGCTCTTTGTACGATTGATAAAGGTGTAACCGGTGACACGAGAATCGGTGAAGGAACAAAAATTGACAATCAGGTTCATGTAGGGCATGATTCAGTTGTTGGAAAAAACTGTCTTATAGCTTCACAAACGGGTATTGCCGGTTGTGTTATTATAGAAGATGAAGTTACTATTTGGGGTCAGGTTGGTACAACAAGTGGTATTACAATAGGGGCAAAAGCTGTTATTATGGGACAAACAGGTGTTACCAAATCGGTTGAAGGAGGAAAATCTTATTTCGGAACTCCAATCGAAGAATCAAGAGAAAAGCTAAAACAATTAGCCAATATCAAAAAGATTCCTGAAATTCTAAATAAATTGAAATAACTATGTCTATTAAAGAATTTGTTCAAAAATTTTATAAATCGGATGCCTTGATTGATAGTGAAATTTTCAAGACCTATCTACATCCGGATGTGACAATAGATTGGAATAGCACAAAAGGATTGATTCATATGGATTATAATTCAATAATAGATATGGCTAATGAATTAAACCGTGCTTATGTACGTTCAAAAGTTAGAATTAGTCATATTATAGCCGAAGATGACTTGGTTTCGGTACGTTATTCTCACTTTGTAAAAACGATAGAAAATCCGCGTGAAGAAATGTTGTTAGCTCATTTTTTTACGATTTGGCAGATAAAAGACGGCAAATTGTATAGAGGTTATCAAATGAGTCAATTTTCGTGATATTTTTTGCAAATAAAAAAGGCGAAAATAAGTTACAAAACCTTACTTTTGCATCACAATTTTAAAAACTACATAAAATATATATCATGAGTGTTTTAGTTAATAAAGATTCCAAAATAATTGTTCAAGGATTTACAGGAAGCGAAGGAACTTTCCATGCTTCTCAAATGATTGAGTACGGTACTAATGTTGTTGGTGGTGTTACTCCTGGAAAAGGTGGAACTAGCCATTTAGATCGTCCGGTTTTTAATACAGTAAAAGATGCTGTAGAACAAGCTGGAGCTGATACATCTATCATTTTCGTACCACCAGCTTTTGCTGCTGATGCAATTATGGAAGCTGCTGATGCTGGAATCAAAGTAATTATTGCTATTACAGAAGGAATTCCTGTAGCAGATATGATTAAAGCAAATAATTATGTTAAAGAAAGAAACTCGAGATTAATAGGACCAAACTGTCCGGGTGTTATTACTCCGGGAGAAGCTAAAGTTGGTATTATGCCAGGCTTTGTTTTCAAAAAAGGAACTGTTGGTATCGTTTCTAAATCAGGAACTTTAACTTATGAAGCTGCTGATCAGGTTGTAAAACAAGGTTTAGGAATTACTACAGCTATTGGTATTGGTGGAGATC
>JBDTRA010000098.1:0-17666 GCA_039931915.1 Flavobacterium sp.
CAAGTACCTACACAGTTGTGAATGATGGCAAGAAAAAGTTTTTCAGGGATTTTGCAGTTACAACAACAGGGTTTTATAAAAAAGCCAAAGGCACAGAAGATGATTATGAAGTAGATGTACCAAAGGAAGTAAGCGAAATGGCGAAAACGAAAAAACAATTTAATTTTGTAATTGAGAAACGAATTTCATTTAATGGAAAGCAGTATAACATTACAGGCAAACCTGTTGTAAAATATTCTAATATTAAATAACGCTTTATTTGAAATAGAGAATTGATACTAAACCTAAAGCTGCAATAAATATCCAAAGAAAAACACCTTGTAACAAAGGCTTCACTCCTACTGATTTTAAAGTATTTACATTTAAAGTCGCTCCGATAAGAAACAAAGTTATGGTCAGACCAATTTTGGCAATACCAACTATATGTGGCGCAATAATGGCAGTTGCAGGCACATAAGTATTAAGAAGCATTGTCAAAATAAACAATCCAATAAAGTAAGGAATCTTGATTTTACTGTTTTTATTTTTGAATAAAATGGCTGTAAAAATTGAAATTGGAATAATCCATAAAGCTCTGGCTAATTTTACGGTTGTTGCGATTTGTAAAGCTTCTGCACCATATTTATTAGCTGCCCCTACTACTGAACTGGTATCGTGAATCGCAATGGCGCACCATAAACCAAACTCTTTTTGAGATAAATCAAGTTGATGACCAATGAATGGAAAAGCGAATAAAGCGATTGAATTTAATATAAAAATCACTCCCAAAGCAATTGATGTCTGATTCTCATTTGATTTTATAACCGGTGAAATAGCGGCAATTGCACTTCCGCCACAAATTGCAGTTCCACACGAAATTAGATGTGACGTTTCTTTATCGGTTTTGAACCATCTTCCTAAAAGTGTTCCGAAAATTAAAGTGCTGAAAATTGAGAATATAGTTAACAGAAAACCTTCTTTCCCCGCTGAAACGGCGCTTGCTGCATTCATCCCGAAACCTAAACCGACAACTGAGAATTGTAATAAAAAAGTAATCGCTTTATGATTGAATGCTATAAATGGGTTTCCAAATACATTCACAATAACAACTCCTAATAACAAAGCAATTGGCGGGGAAATAATCGAAAACAGACACAAAGCAATTACTACAGCAAAAACGATCTGCTGAAAATAAAGGCTGACTTCTAATAAATGTGATATCGGATGTTGTTTCGCTTTCAAAATAAGGAATTTGATATTTCCTTACAAAGATCTGTTGTTTATATGGAATTCGCCAATCGTAAAATACAATCGGCTATAATTTCAGGTTATAGTAAGAGGAAATATTCTGAATAAATAATTCGGACAAAGAATCTGATTTTCCGAGCAATGTAATGATATAAAAATATCTTTCGATAGATAATCCCTCAACATCTAAAACCATCAATTCATTATTTTTCAACTCCTTATTTACTGCATGAATTGACATAAAAGCAAAACAATCTGAATTTAATAAATAAGATTTTATACTTTCAGTACTTCCCAACTGCATTTCTATTTGCAAGTCTGTTAATTTCACACCAACCTGTTTCAAAGCATATTCTATAACCTCAAGTGTTCCTGATCCACGCTCACGGGTTATGAATTTCATTGATTTTAAATCATTCAGTGAAATTTCATTTTGCTGTACCAGAGGATTTTTGCTGTTGCAGACTAAAACCAATTCATCTTTTAAAAACGGAATGTATTTAATGGACTGATTTTTAGACTGTCCTTCTACAATTCCGATTTCGATTTCTTTATTGATTAAGGCATTTTCGATTTGCTCGGTATTTCCGTTCAGCAAATTGACTTTTATATCCTGCTGCTTTTGATGAAAGCGTGCTAAAACCGGTGAAATAATATATTGTGAAATGGTTGTACTCGAGCCTAATCTTAATAAACCCTGACGCTCATTGATAAAAGAACTCATATCAAAGTCGATTTCGCGATAAATTTCGAAGATGTTTTTGGTATGTTTCAGCAAGATTTCCCCTGCCGGAGTTAAGGCAATTTTAGAACCGTTTCTTTCAAAAAGTTTGGTTTTATAGATTTCTTCAAGCTCCTGAATGTGTTTTGAAACTGCTGGCTGTGAGATATACAATTCCGTAGCCGCTTTAGTAAAATTAAGGCGGAGTGCAACTGTGTAAAATACTTTTAGCCTGAAGTCCATTTTTTTATATTTGAAAACTTATTTATTGCCAATCAATTGGAAATGTTCCTGATTCGTTTAGAGTTAAAAATAAACGATATTTATCTGTCTTTTTATCTTTTCTATAAATATATACGTTTTTTGAAAATGTTTTTTTGACCAAACTATCTCCTTTTTCAATGTCTATTTTATAAGAATCAAAACTTGAAAAGCCAAATTCATTATCAGAATTACTAACAGCTATATAACCTTTTGCAGATTCAATAACTTTAGTAATTACAAAACGATAATCTTTTCTGTTTTCCTTTCTAGCACTAATGTAAATAAGAGAAAAAACAGTTAAAAAAAATAAACTAAAGAAAGTAATAATCTTTTTTGTTGCCATATATCATTCTAATTAATTAACACAAGCTAACATAGAAAGTTATTCAATAAAATTGTCCATTTGTGAAATTTTTTGCAAAAAAATCTCTACAACAGCCCATTATACTTCCTAACAAACCATTCTGTAGTCAATAAAACAGCTATTAAAACCAATAGCCAAACCCAGTCGATAAGAGGTGTTTTTACAGAAATGTTTTTCTCAATCGACTTGTATTCCTTATTTTCCAGAAGGGTTTTAATCAAATCATCGACCTGGTTTTCAAAGAAAGCTTTTCCATTGGTTTGCAATGCCAGTTGTTTCAATTTTTGAACATCAGGATTCACAAATTGTTTTTCGATATCAAAATCTAAAATTTCAAAATGGCTTGAATAGCTTGTATTTGTATTGAGTTCTTTTACCGAAAAATTATATTTCCCGGCTGCTAAACCATCCAAATTGGCAGAAAAAGAATTATTTCCTTTTAATAAATCGTAGTTTTTAGTTTGTTTGGTTACTGCATTTGTTACACTGATTGTAAGTCTTGCTTTTTCATCAAACTCATAATTTTTATTAAAATATTGGGCATTGATTACAAGTGCTTCTCCCGAATTATAAAAACTTTCATGTGTTACGACCAATGATTTTCTTGAAGTCGTTGAAGTCAAATACTGAATTATTTTGTCTGTAAAAATATCATATTTCTCAAATGACTGATTGTCAATATGACTTTGCAAACGCCATTTCCAGCTATTTTCTCCTAAAAGAAAAGCGGTACGTTTGCCTTGATTTTCGACGAAAGCCAATAAAGGTGCGTTTGTTGAAACGTTTCTGATTTTAGAAGAAAGCAAAACAGATACATTTCCTTTAGTTATAATTGTTCCGAATAAATTCTGCAAGGGTGGAAAATTTTCAAAACCAATGTTATCAATAGCAAACAAATTAAACTGCGATTGAAATTCAGATAAATAATCTTCTTTTTGATTACTCATTTGAAATACCAGATTATTTTGCTGTTGGTTCAGAAAATCAAAATCGGTGTTGGTTCCGGTAATAATAAAAGTGTTTGTACCTGCTAATTTGTTATTATCAAAAATAGGTTTGAAAGCACTATTCGGCTGATATAAAACCAAAACTGAGCAATCCTGCAATAGATTCAGTTCATTAGGTTTTGCTAAAATCACTTTGCGCTGCGCATTAGTTTCAATCGAACGTTTTAATGCTGCAATATCAGGATGATTTATAGATGAAACTATGGCAATTGTTGATTTTTGGTCAATTACTTCAACTGCAAAATTCTTACTATTATTATAGCTGTTTTTTTCTTTTATGCCAGAAGAAACAGTCGCTTTAAAAACCTGTAATCCTACCTTATCGGCAGGCAAAAGTAAATTTAAGGTTGCCGTTTTTTTAGAAGATGAAAAAGAAATTTTTTCTCTCGCAACGACACTGTTTCCCTGTGAAATTGTAAAATCAGCATTTATATTTTTATCTCCGGCATATTGCAGAAAAACTTCTACCGGAAATTTATTTTTATGAAAAGCGTATTTATTTACGTTAAGCTGATTGATTTTTAAATCCAGGAAAGTGGTTGTATCTCCCACAACCAAAGGATAAACTTTATTGGCAGGATCAAAACGATAAACGTAATCATTTCCTGTAGTCTGGTTTCCGTCAGTAATGATAACTGTTGGAAAAATCAGGTTTTTGTTGATGCTTTTTAAATTCTTCGCAATTTGGTCTAAATTAGTTTGTGTTCCTTTAAAATCAAATTTGTCTGACGGTTTAAAATCGACATCAAACTGATAGGACTGAATTTCAAATTTTTCCTGAAGGGCAGGGTTTGAAATCAGGCTTTTGTATAATTCGACCACTTTTTTATCCGAATTCAAAGCTTTAATCGAACTCGAATTATCCACCGCAATTGCCAGAGGAGTTTTGGTTACTTCAAGTGAATTTTTGGTAATTACCGGATTAATCAATAAAAGTAATAATCCGAAAATGGCCAGAAAACGTAAAAAAGCCAAAAATATAATCACATTGGATTTACTTTTGGCTTTGAAAAAATATTGAAAATACGACAAACCACCAGCTATTACTAAAGAAAGTAATAATAATAGAATCGTGTTTGTAGTCATATAATTAATTTAATGATTGAAAAGATTTAATAATTCAAAAATCTTAAAATAAAACTTTTGAACCTTGCAACTCAGAACCTCAGTATCTTCTAAGTAAGCATTCCTCCGCAAACATTCAAAACTTGTCCTGTAACATAAGCACTCATGTCTGAAGCAAGGAATAAGCAGGCATTTGCAACATCTTCAGTTGTTCCGCCACGTTTTAACGGAATTCCGTCCCTCCAGCCTTTCACGACATCTTCAGGTAATTTTGCAGTCATTTCCGTTTCAATAAATCCAGGAGCGATTGCATTGCAACGAATATTACGGGAACCCAACTCTAATGCTACCGATTTTGTAAAGCCAATTGCACCGGCTTTAGAAGCTGCATAATTGGTCTGACCTGCATTTCCGGAAACCCCTACTACAGAACTAATATTAACAATAGAACCTGAACGTTGTTTTAAAAAGGTTTTCTGAATCGCTTTTGTCATATTAAAAACAGATTTCAAATTCACATCAATAACCTGATCAAAATCAGCTTCTGACATACGCATCAACAAATTATCTTTTGTAATTCCGGCATTATTAATCAAAATATCCACTGTCCCGAAATCAGCCAAAACTGCGTCAACAAAAGTCTGCGCTTCATTAAAATCAGCCGCATTCGACTGGTAACCTTTTGCCTTAATTCCTAAACCGTTCAATTCAGCTTCTAAAGCTTCTGCAGAGGCAGCAGATGAACTGTAGGTAAATGCAACATTTGCACCATGTTTAGCAAAAACTTCAGCAATTCCTTTTCCAATTCCACGACTGGCACCTGTAATAATGGCAACTTTTCCTTCTAATAATTTCATATTCAAAAATTAATTTTTTTTTATTTTTAACTATTGTCTTTTTAATGATTATATAATCACGAAAAAGGTTCATTCAGGGGCTATGAATGACATGTCAAATATAGGACAAATCCCTTTTTAAAAAAATAACAATTGCAATAACCTTAACAATTGAATTTAAATTTTTATATCTCATTTGAAAAAATAAGGAAAAGCAGCTCAATTTGAGCTGCTTTTTGAATAAAACTAATAACCTAAAATTAAGAATATTGATCGGACCAATACTCTCTAAATATGTTTTTGGTGTGTTAAAAAATAGAAAACCACTAATACTCCTGTCATAATCAGCATTCTATAAATAGACGCTTGAAACTCTCTTGTATCATTTAGTTTGTCTTCCTTTCTTTGTTTTATCATCTTAAAAACAGTAAATGGAATGAGTACTATTATGGAGAGATACAAATAATATCTTGTATAATCTGGATAAAACGATGATATAGCGATTAGTATTGGACCCCATAAAAACAAAATGATATTTGTTTGGGATATATATTTTTTAATCATACTCTTTGAAATTTAAGATTAATCTATTCTTTCAATATACTTACCATTAGAGTCTGTTGTCCAACAACTATCTCTAACACAATGTAATGTTACTTCTCCAGTTACAGGTGGGGGACCATCGGGAGATACTGGTTCAATAAGGCATTCTCTATAATCTTCTTTTGCTCTGCTATCGCAAGTATATTTAGTTACCATACAATATGCTGCCGCCAATAAACCGGGAGCTAATCCCGCATAGGCACCAGCAATAGCGAATACTGCACAAGTTCCAAAATCGGCAGTACATCTAGTTATTGTCTTATTAAAAGTTCTAGCACAATTATTATTACCTACTAAACCGCCAGGTGGATTTGCATTAATATACATTTCAACACTTGTATTCAATAATTCTGTTTGTTCTTCTATTGTCAAGTTATAAAAGTCCGGGTTTTGTAATATAAATGCTTGTTGAGTCTCAACAATGTTTTTTAAAATTGCAATAATTTCTTGAGTGTTTGATATTCCCGCATTCGTAAAAACATTTTTCAAGTCATTTTCATTGGTCGCAGAATTTAGCATTTGCATTGTCTGTGCATTAAAATTTACATTGGTATTTTTATGTAATGCTACATCTAAGTTTCCGAAATTAAGGAAAATTTCTTCTGAAAATGAAATTACATTCTCTTCTGTATGATCAGAAATAATAACTCCTAATTCATCTAAACTTTTAGTTTTTTCTAACTGTTTCTTAGTTCCTATCGTTCCTGATTTATTTATAGATGTATCTTCATCAGTTGAACATGAATAGAAAATTATCATAATTAATAATGTCATGAATCCTAATACATATTGGACATTCACTTGATTTAATAAAAAAGAATAAATTACACTTCTTGATTTTTTCATATAGATTTTTTTATTTGTTAATAATATGCCAAATGCAATATATAAATACGAATAATCTTATGTATAAAAAAGAAATTAATATTTTATTACGTAAAATCTTAAAAAGCAGCTCAAAAATTGAGCTGCCTTTTCTTCAAAATAAAAATTAAAAACTATTACTGGAATGAGTACGCAACCATTCTAAAAGGAGTTGTTGTACTTGTAAACGTATAAGCTGTATAACCCGAAACTGGTGTTTTAGCAAAATATAATCCTTGAGGATTCATAAACTCATCATCTAACGATTTTAAGAAAGAAGGTGTTGCTATTGCTGGAGCAGCTGCGGTTGCAGTAGATTTCCAAACACCTGGAACTAAAGTAACTGTTTTATTTACAGCATCAGTTGTTACAGTAAAATAATGATATCTTCTGGCAATTGTTACACTTGGGTTTGTCGTGGCTGCAAATCTATATTCTATATAACTTGTTCCATCAGGATTATTAAACCATGGCTGTATTCTCGTAATCATTATTCCTGCACCCGCTCCGGCCTCAGCATTTGCTAACAAGGATAGAAATAGAGGTGAATTAGCTGGTTCTGGTTTTGTTATATTATAAATATAAGCATAAACATTATTACCACTTTGCGGTAACAATAATTTATAATCGTCTGTTAAGGCAAGTGGTTTACTAGAATACTTTATGGTCGCGCTTACTCCATTTGTTCCTGTTGCCGTAAAACTTCCATCGGCATCATTGTAAACGAAATCAGTTAATTTTTGGCTTCCAACTTGTATACCAGGATTCACAACAATTCCGGTTGGTGTGTAACCAACACCAAAATTAAAACTTACTGAATAACCTGTTTCTATAGAATTTGCATTTGCATATCGTGTAATCGGTGAAAATGTAAAATCAAACTGATGTTTTGTTGACCCGTCATTAGTTTCTAATAGCCTGAACAAAGGTCTTGCATTAGAACCAATTACATTAGGAATCATGTCGAAATTCATAGGCAAGTTATCCCAATCTTCTTTCGTTGCTTTAACAAAACGAATTTCTTGTCCATTTCTATTAGCTTTAAAGATAATTTCGCCGTTCTCTTGCCCATAGTATAAAAACTGAAAATCTCCTAAATATCCTTTTGCCTCCAATTCATCTATTGGATAATTATCTGATTCAGATAAAAGGTGGATCCAGTTTTTTGTTGTAAATACTAAACTTACTGTACTTCCAAGCTGTATTTGATATTCGCTTTTAAAGGTTTCATCGGTATCTAAATCTTCATCAAAATCAGAAGACATTTCGACTGTTCCATCAGCAGCAAATTTAAAAAAATGAGTATAACCACCCAAAATAGTGTTATCTGTAAAATAGATTGCCTTCCATCCTTCCGGTGAAGAAAGCAATGCTGTTTTTAATTCAGTCATTTGGGCATTCAAACGTTCAGTAGGAGTTTGATCAAACTTTGGATCTGCGTCTGTATTATTATCACAGGCGCTTAATTGCAACGCTAAAAACGCTGCAAATAAGTACTTAAATATATTTTTAACTTTCATGATACTTCTTTTAGTTGTTTATTACAGCAGTTGTATTTTTCTCCGCTTCATCTCTCAGTGCATAGAAATCCATATTATAAGCTTCCTTAAAATATTTTACAACAAGAGCTTCTTTTGCTTTTAATGCTGCCAAAGCTGTGGGACTTTGGATACCAGCTAAAAATGCAGCGTATTCTGCTTTTGAATAGATTAATATCATTGAAGCTGTTTCTGCGAAATCTTCATTAATATTTGATCTGGCATAACTGGTAATGAACCCAATTTCGTTTGATACGGGAATTGAAAAATTATACCAGTCAGCTGTATATCCGCCAGGTGTTAAAGCCGACCATGATTTTTCATCAAAAGGTTTGTGCTGGTTTAAAATATGAATATATTCATGTTGAATTGTATGAATAAACTCTGATACATTAGCACGATCAGATTTATCTATATAATCTGTTTCAAACAATGTAACTCGCTGCCCGCCTTCTGCTAAACCAAGAGTTCTCGTACCAACACTATTTAAATTTACACCTCCGATTAAAACAATTTCACGAGGCGCGATTTTTTTTACGAAATCTGCACCTCCAATTGTGGAGTAACTTTTAAGCCATATTGTTTCAACAATTTGAAGGGCCGGCTGTACTTTATCTATTGTTGGAGGAAATAAATAACGACTGTTGTCAACCGTATTTTGATTCCATTTATATTGTACATTAATGTTATATGGATTTAAATAAGTAGTTGCTATCCAATTATCTAAACTTGTTTTTACGGGTTGATTATAGTCTAATTGACTTTCCCCAGGCTGATCTTCGTGAGCACATGAAATTAGAGCTATCGAAACGATTGCTAAAACAGCTATTTTATTATATTTTAATAATTTCATAATTTTGATTTTAGATTATCTAGGATTTAATTCAACACCAGTATTTGACGCATGAAGTGGAATTTGCAACGCTCTGCGGTTGTCATCTTTTACTAAAGTGTTAGTTGCCTTATTGGCTGTTTCATGATTAACCACAAGGTTAAAACGCTTAACATCAATCCATCTTATTCCTTCATGCACAAAATCTCTGCGTCTTGTTTCAGCAATTGCTTTTACGTAAGATGTCTGTACCGGAGTCATTGTATAAAACGGTGTATATTCGTCAGCAATTACCGGATATTTAGCCACAACTTTTGCCTGTGTTACTTTATCTGTAGCGACATAACCTACTGTTCTTGTTGACAGAAAATATTCAAGTTCATCATTTGCTAAAGCAATATCGCCTTTCATTACGTGTGCTTCAATTCTGTTTAAGAAAAATTCATCATTACTCAATAGAACTTCGGCAACATAAGGATCTCCAATTCCAGCTGTTACATTTGAATATTTGAAATATTCGTAAAACTTTGGAAGAAAAACCGTTATACTGCTATTTGAAGAATAAAAGTTATAATACCATGGCTTAGCAAAAAGGCTTGTGGCTGTTCCGAATATTTCTGGATAACGAGAACCTGAAAGGTAAAAACGGTTTGAATAATAAGATCTGCTTACAATAGAATTTGCAGATACGATTAATAAGTTTGTTTCGGCATCACTGCTTGCATAACTTAATCTCTGTGCATTAACAGCTATTGATTCATATGAAAAATAATTTCTTAATTTACCTACCGGCTTGGAACCTAAATCATTAGATACTTCAATAACTCTGTCCCAATCGCCTTTTATTAAATAAAATCTACTTGCAAAAGCTTTTGCAGCACTCACATTAAAGTGAAATTTAGGTTCTTTATAATCGTTGGTTACTAATGGTAAACCTTCTTCAATATCTTTTTGAATAAAATCGAAAACCTCTTTTACAGTATTTCTTTTATATTTAATTATTAATTCTGTTTCCGGTTTAGTAACATAAGGAATTCCCAAATCTGTAGCAGCAGTACCAGGATTATAACGTTTAGACCAAAGAGAAACCAGCATAAAGTGAGCATATGCCCTGGCGATTAATGCTTCTCCTTTTTGCGGATTCAGACTTGCTGAATTTCCTAATTCATTAATAGCTTCAAGCGCTTTATTGGCATGTGCAATTGCTTTGTAACAAGCATCCCAATAGTATGCCTGAGTATCAATATCAGCTGTTTCGGTTTGAATTTCCCAATTATAGTTTTGTTCGTTTTTTAGTAAAGTTTCCGGCATTTTGCTATCGAAAACATTATCTGACATTGTTTCTGCAATATCAAAATAACTCATTTGAGGATAAGCATTTACTAGTATTTCAGATATTTTATCCGGAGTATCTATTTCTGTTCTGTTATCTGGTTTTTCAGAAAGGAAATCATCACAGCTAGTAATACTTATAAGTATTAATAGGGATAATGCTATTTTTAAGTTTTTCATAATTTTGACTATTATAATGAAAGGTTTAAAGTAAAAGTATATTGAGATGTTACTGGTAAAGCAACTCCTCCGGCATTACGAAACTCAGGATCCTGACCGTTTAATCTCTTATCAGAGTAAATTAACCAAGGATTAACTGCCGAACCTTTTAATGTAAAAGTACTAAGTCCCAATTTTCTCTTGAAATCACTTGGAAATTCCCAACTTAACGATATGTTTTTTAATCTTACAAAATCCCCATCTGCAATACGTGCATCAGAATAATTATAGGTATTGTAAGCTCTTGCCAGCGTACGTTCTCCACCGTAATTAGCATTCAAACGTTTATCTGCAATTACAGGAATGTTGGTGTAATTTTCATCTCCGGGGTTTATCCATCTGTTGGTGAAATCTTTTGTAAAAACGGTCAAATCATCATAAGTACTGTCATATACCGGATTTAAACGAACTTTGTTCCCTCCTGATCCAACAAAAAACACATATAAAGACCAATTTTTATAAGTAAATGTATTGGCTAAACCTATAGATTTATTTGGTTCAATAGATCCTTCGTATTTTAAATATTTAGTAACGTTTAAATTGTCCTGAAAATTTGCTCCGGTAATATTATCAACTTCTCCGTCAGCCATTACAAAAGTTGGCAAACCTTGATTGTTCAGTCCTGTAAATTGGTATGAATACAATGAATTTCTAGGGTGTCCAAGTGTATTACCGCCATTTGCATCAATTAAATCAAATGCTGTAGGAGTGTTTTCTAACTTTGTAATTTCTTGTTTATAAACAGAAAAATTAAGCGTTGTAGACCATTTAAAGTCTTTAGCATCAATATTTTTAGTTGTAAATCCAATCTCTAAACCTTTAGTTTCCATATCAGCATTATTTCCTTGTCGGATTCTTTGACCACCAATTCCGGAAGTAATAACATAATCAACTAAATCAAATGCTTTACGACGGTAAATATCTGTTGTTAACTGAACTCTGTTGTTAAACATTCCAAGATCAACACCTATGTTAGTTTCAAATTGTTTTTCCCAGGTTAAATCACCGTTTTGCAACTCATCAATCTGAATTCCAGATTCTCTGTCATCAAGATTAAACCGGTCTGTAACATAGCTTTTATAAATTGCCAAAGAGTTTGTTGCTGGTCCGGCTGTAGCAGTTAAACCATAAGAAGCTCTTACTGCTAAAGTATTTACTGATTCGATGTTTTTCATGAAACTTTCTTCAGCAACATTCCATTTCCCACTAAAAGTGTAAGTTGGCAACCATCTGGATGAATCGCTGTTTCCTTGTCTGTTTGATCCGTCATAACGTCCTGTAACAGAAGCAGTATAACGACGATTGTAAGTATATCCTACTTTTCCGAAGAAACCAACTGTTCTTTCTTTTTCTTCATTAAAACCGTAATAAGAATCTCCTCCGTTGATAATTTTTTCGATAATTCTAGGGTCAGTAAACGCTGTTAAACCTCTATCATATTGCAAGCCTGCAGCGATAAAATTATCACTGCTTCTGTCAACTACTCTTAACTCAGTACCAAATAAACCTTCTACCTCATGTTTATCATTAAATGTATTTCTGTAATTAACACTATTTCTTAAATTATAAGAACTTAAGTCGTTAGTGAATTTTCTTAGGAAGCCTCCATTTGGTAAAACAGAAACTTTAGGAGCTGTTAAATCATTCGGATCCTGATATAAAAAGATATTAGCATCCCTTACTAATGTATTTACTCCATCTTCACCATCTGGTGTACCCGCTTTATAAGCTCCAACAACGTTTGAACCTTCTAAAATTTTATGCTCACGACTTGTGTTCGCATAACGAGCTGAACCTGTTAAGTTATAGTTTAAATGTGGCGTAATTTTATAATCTAAATCTAATTGGAAACGGATATCCTTAACTTCGATTTCCATATAATTGTTTGCCAATTCGTTAATGATATTCATTTTAGCCCAGTTATTTCTGTAGTATTCCAGATTACCATCTTCATCATAAGGTCTTAACGTTCTGCTTGTATTCAAAACATAATTAAATGGATTGATATCAAAATCACGCGTCACTTTTCCAAATACAACATCTTTTTCACTTTCGTAACTTCCCGGTGCACCCTGATCACGTATAGAAGCCAATGTAGATAAAGCAATGTTTAATCTGTCATTTACATAAAATGTACCTCTAATATTCGATGAAATTTGTTTTACGTCGTCAGCAATTGTCCATCCCGGATCTGTATAATATCCTAAAGAAGCATAAAATGTATTGTTTTTGCCACCTCCTGAAAAGCTTAAAGAGTGATTTTGTGTAATAGATGGCCTGAACAAAACATTAAACCAATCTGTATTAGCCAATTCGTATTTCTTTAAAAAATTATTACGACTAACCGGATCATTGTTAACTAAATAACTATCTGTTTCCGGTACATAAGTATTGATAGCTCTACCTAAAATATTGTAAGCCCCACCATATCTTCCGTTTACTGTAGAAGGTAAATCTAAATAACCTTTAGCTTCCATTTCCTTCATAATACTCATAGATTCCTGAGAATTCAAAATATCATATTGGCTATAATTTGGAACTGCTCTGACACTTTGCTCTAAACCATAACTTACTTTTAATGGAGAATCTCTACGACCTTGTTTTGTCGTAATAACTACAACCCCATTTAATGATCGGGAACCATAGATTGAAGTAGCAGATGCATCTTTAAGAATCTCAATACTTTGAATATCGTTTGCATTTAATCCTGCAACAGATGAACTCAATAAAGTTTCTGAATTTCCAGATGCTAAATCTGCAAATGATAAATTAATAATATCTTCCTGAACAACACCGTCAATTACCCATAATGGTTTTGTATCCCCAAAAATTGAAGAAGATCCACGAACGGTAATTTTAGGAGCAGTACCAAAAGTACCTGTTACGTTTTGAACTGTAACCCCCGCAGCTTTACCTTCGATCATTCTACTTACGTCTACAACACCGTCTACTTTTAATTCTGATCCTGAAATTTTACTGATTGCCCCTGTAAAAGTTCTTTTTGATGTTTTTTCATAACCGGTAGTAATAACCACTTCTTTTAAATTTTGCCCCAATTCATTTAAGACAATAGTTGGCGAAGTATTTTCTATTCCAATTTCCTTGGTTTCCATACCTACATACGAAATCACTAACTGAGTGCTGTTTCCCGGCATTTCGATAGAAAAATTACCATCAAAATCAGTCAGGACTGCTATTTTAGTTCCCTTGGCAAGTACTGTAGCTCCTGGTAAAGGACTGCCGTTTAAGTCTGTAACTTTTCCTTTGATAACAGGGCCCACAGACAAAATTTCGAATAAGGAATTAGTAGTTTCATCAGTTGTAAAACCATCTAATTTTGTGCTTTTTTGCAAAATAATCTGATTACTTACTTCTGCATAAGTAATATTGAATGGTTTCAAAATCCGACTAAGTATACTGGACAATGTTTCCTGATTAGCCTCAATACTAACTTTTTGATTTAGCTGTGGTAGTCTTGAATTGTATGAAAATTTTACATGTGCAGACTTTTCAAGTTTAGACAGTGCATTGTCTAAAGTTAAATTTTCAACAGCAATAGTTACTTTTGTATCTAATTTTCTTTGTCCATTTACACTGTTTGCCATGGTAACACTTGAAAACACAAGTGCTAAAGCAAACTGAAATAGCGTTATTTTCATGATTCGGTAGAGTAATCGTTGTTTAACAACTGGTTTTTTCATAATTTTGGTTTTGGTTTTAATTAATACTATTCGAGTGTATTTTTAGAAACTTAATAAATGGCTCTTTACAGAGAGTGATTTAATTTTTATTGAGTGTCGAATATGTTACAGCATTTCGACACTTTTTTTGTACTTTTTTACATAGGCAGCTAATAATTTTTATTTAAGATTTATTATTATAAATTGATTGTTAAAAAGCTTAAATCTCTAATTGCATCCTTCTGATGTTATTATAATTTGATTTCCATTCATTTCAAAACTGGTATCGTTGCCAATACTTTTACAAATAATTTTCAGTTTTTCTGATAATGGCTGGTCACTTAGCGAAGTTGTTAAGTGACAATCTTTTAATTTAGCTTTAGGAAAATCAATATCAACCAGATATGCCTGTTCTATTGTTTTAAAAATCTGTTCTACAGGAATATCTGTAAATTCAAAACTTAATTGTTCAATATTACCAACACTCCCGGACAAAGTTTTGTCTTCTGTAATATTAGTTATTTTATTAAAAGTCAAATCACTTCTTAAAAAACGTAAGGCTTCATTAGGAAGCAAAACTATTTCTTGTTTTGAATTTCTAACCAACTCGTTTGAACTTACCCTGACTTTACCGGTGCGAACAAGGATTTCAACATCTGGCTGGTCCGCGTAAGCTCTTACTCGAAAACTCGTACCAACAACTTTTGTAATGATTTCGTTTGCGTAAACTAAAAAAGGTTTTTGGGGATTTTTACTAATTTCAAAGAAACCTTCTCCGGATAAATAAACCTTCCTTTCGTTTCCGGTAAAGATTTTAGGGTAACTTAATTTACTGTTTGGTTGTAATAAGACTGAACTACCGTCTGATAAAGTAATTATCTGCGGCTTATTTGAATTATTTGTTTGTTCAACAAGTCCTTCGTTTGTTCCATCAATAAGTTCATTATAAGTTAGAACAGTATGCTTCGTAATAAATTGATTATTATAAATCCAAACTGACACAAAGGCAAAAAACAAAGTAGCTGCAACTCCGGAAAGCCAGTATTTTTTTAAGTATTTAACTGTATGATTTTTAGCGTTTTTATTGAGATTTTCTATTCCTTCAATCTTAATCCATGTTGATTGTAGTGCAGCATTAAGTTCTGAAGAAGAAATTATAGTATTTGGCACTTTCATCGCCAACAATAAAAGTCGGGCATTTTCAACCAATTTAGCCCTTTCTTGATTTTCTAAAGTCCACTCTTCCCAGCTATGTTCATCAACTTTGGACAAAATCCATATTTGGAATGATTCATCAGATAAGAAATCTTCAATTTCGATATAATAATTACGCTTTTGCATCTAAAAATAAGGTTACAAAAACATAGAGGACAGTTTTATTATTATATACTCACCAATTTATGATTTTTCTTATTTTTTTTAATAAAATTAAAAAACACTTGAAGATAGTAATGCAATAATCGAAAAACTCCCCTTCCATTCCTTACGAAGAGTAAGTAATCCGCGGTGTAAAAGATTACTTGCTGATTGATAATTGACATCTAACATTTCGGCAATTTGTTCTACAGTCAATCCTTGATTATACCTTAAAAACAAAGCTTCTTTTTGACGTCCGGGTAAATCATTTAATAGTTTATTGAGATACAAAACACGTTCCGCAGTAGCTTCATCATCGATAAGTTCATGTTCTACCGAAAAATCAAAAAGAAATTCAATTGAATCTGTTGTAGTAATTTTTTTAAAAATATGATCCCGTTCATATAAACGAGCAATTCTCTTTCGTACACTTGATAATAAATAAGCCTTTACCACAGTAGGTTCTTGTAAAGATTCACGATATAACCAAACATCTGCAAATACATCCTGAACACAATCCTGAACTTTTTCAGCAAAAGGAGAAAATGAGTTCCCATAATTAATTAAATCACCATAGTACTTTTCAAAAAGCAAAGAAAATGACTTTTCATCACCTGCTTTAAGCTTATTCCAAAGTTTGTGATCGTCATAGGTTTTGATTGTCAAGATTTGGCTTTTCATAAAAATTTTGGTTATTTATAGTCACAAATGTCATTCGATTTTTTAATCATCAGATAAAATGAACTATTTAAAGAATTTTATATCCCTAGTAATTATTATCTCAAATGTGCATTCTGAAAATTTATTATTAATTAATCCAATAAATTATAGAAACAATATTTATAAGACTAAAAATGTAATTATGAACAAACATGAAAGTAAATTACTGCAAAAAATAATTATAATTTAACATTATATTTTGTTTTTGTGTGATAAATATATAAAACCCAAAACTTAAAAACAATTTTTTTACAAAAAAGACATCTTTACATAAAACATAAAAACTACAAAATCTCAAATTTAAGGTATCTGTATGTTAACTTTTAATAAAATCTAAACATAAAAAAAAGCCCTACTAAAAAAGTAAGGCTAAGAATAAATATTTTATTTTTGTACAGCTTAAAAAGCCACATTCCATCTTGGTAATTTTGCATTTTCATCTAAGAAGTTTTGCAAAACCTGTCCTTCAATTGTTGTTGGAATACCTTTTACATCCGCATTAAAAGTTTCATACCAAACCACTTCTAAAGCTTCAATATTTTCTAACTTCATTTGTGCCGGCCAGGAATATTTTCTTCCCGTTTTAGCAAATTGATGTCCGTTTACGATTTTATCGTATAAACCACCATTTTTGCTTTTTAAAGTTCCATCATTCTGAACAGTTCCTGTAGAACCCACCATAATTAATTCTTTTGCATCACCTTCAACAGCATACACAACAAAAACTCCTGCACCGGATTCCGGAGCATTACAAGCTTGTTCTAAACTATCTTCAACAGTAAAAGTAAAACTATTGCTTACTTTAAACTTCTTTAATTCTTTGTACATATCTTCTTTTTATTTCACGAAGGTTCTAAGGTTCCAGGAAACTAAGTTGCTAAGTGTTTGTTTATTTTCAACAAATTTTATTTAAACAAAATGCCTCACAAAACCGTGAGGCATTTTGGCTATACTTATTTTAAAGTACTGGTTATTAACCTAATACTTCTTTTACTTTTTTACCAATTTCAGCTGGTGAATCAACAACGTGAATTCCGT
>JBDTRA010000099.1:0-17193 GCA_039931915.1 Flavobacterium sp.
ATTCCTGGAAGTTATACTAAAAAATTCGCTGCAGGTGAGTTTCAGGTTCCATGTGCCTTAATTATTGGTACACGTAAACCATCTACTGATTTGAAAACTTCATTAAATAATGCGCTTCGCGAATATGACGTAGCCGTATAATATTTCAAATAAAAGGAAAAATTTTAATTTATAAATTCCAAATTCCAGTCTATAAAATGATTGGAATTTGGAATTTTTTGCTTTAATTTGTATTCACTTAAAAAGATTCCATTTTCTATATGAAGATACTTGTAATTCAACAAAAAATGATTGGTGATGTACTCGCGAGTTCAATCATTTGCAATACATTAAAAAACGAATATCCAAATGCACAAATAGATTATTTGATTTATCCGTTTACCAATCCTGTTGTTGAAAATAATCCCAACATTGATAATATTTTACTTTTTACAGATAAAATTAAGAACAGTAAAATCGAACTTTTTAAATTTTGTTCCGAAATTAGAAAATCCCAATACGATATTATTATAGATGCATACGGTAAAATGGAAAGTAATATAATTGTCGCTCTTTCTGGTGCCGGAATAAAAATTGGATTTTATAAATCATATACCAGCCTAATTTATACCAATACCATAAAAGAACTTTCGGTATCAAAAACAACTGCCGGATTAGCTATTGAGAACAGAATGCTTTTATTAAAACCTTTGTCATTAAAAAAGGAGTTAAAAAACAAACCTGAAATTTTTCTCAAAGAATCTGAAATTGCAAATGGAAAACAAATTTTAATAAATCACAAAATTGATTTCTCTAAAAAAATTTACATGATTGGAGTTTTGGGCAGTGGCAAAACAAAAACGTACCCCAGCGCTTATATGGCCAAACTTTTAGATAAAATTGTTATTGATACAAACGCAACGCTATTATTCAATTACATTCCGTCTCAATTAGCTGAAGCTAAGGAAATTTTTAATTTATGCCGGCCAGACACACAAGAAAACATAAAAATCGATCTGATTCCAAGTAACATAAGAGAGTTTTTGTCAGTTACTTATCATTGCGATGCTTTAATTGGCAATGAAGGCGGAGCTGTAAATATGGCTAAAGCTTTGAATAAACCCACTTTTACTGTTTTTTCGACTTGGATAAAAAAAGAAGCCTGGAATAGTTTTGATGATGGAATAAAAAATGTTTCTGTACATTTAAAAGATTTCAAACCGGAGCTATATGGCTCCAGATCAGCAAAAGAAATGAAAAAGGAAGCCATGAATTTATATCAGGCTTTTACACCTGATTTAATAATTTCAACATTAGAAAGCTATTTAAAAACTAATTAGAATCAATTCCGATTGGAGTTTTTACAACTTTATTCTTTTTAGTGTTTTCCCTAATCGCAAAATTTTTCTTCCAGGTCGCCTCATTTACATAACCTCTGGCATGATCTAAATGAATAACTATGGCACTATACCTAATTTGTTTTGATTTAAGTCCTTTGTTAAACAGTCTTTCCCCTAATTCCCTGTCCTCTCCGCCATATTGCATTTCCTGATTAAATCCGTTGATAAAAACCAAATCTTCTTTCCAGCCAGATGCATTGTGACCATTCCAGGTAGCTTTTGTAGGTGTTATAAAATTTAAAAACTTAGCTAAAAAACCAGATGCAGTCAGCTTGGAATTTTTAAAGGATTTTTTCAAACCATTTTGTATAAGCCATTTTACATCAAAACATTTTTGCAATAAAATATCATTTTTAGTAATCGCTTTAGAAATATCCATTGGCAGCATAAAATAGCCTCCCGAAAGAAAATATCCTTTTTGTCTATGATGTAAATGCGTTTCTACAAAGTCTTTTCTTGGAATACAGTCTCCATCTGTAAAAATAAGATAATCAGAACCGGAAGCTGTTATTGCCTTATTCAAAATTTGAGTTTTCTGAAAACCATTATCTTCCTGCCAAACATGTATCAAGGGCATTGAAATCTGAGTTCTTAGAGTATCTAATAATTCTTTTGTTTTTGGCTTTGAGCCGTCATCAGCAATGATAATCTCGAAATTGGTTTCGGTTTGTACACTTAATCCCCAAATGACTTTTTCAAGCCATTCTTCGGCATTATAAGTACTCATTATTACAGATGCTTTCATATTCTAATATATTGAATCCTTAAATAATCTATTTATAGTTATCTCCTGATTTAACTAAGACTTCCAAAATTTAAGTTTCTTCTTAAGTCTTTTTTTTCTATTAAACTCTTCTTGAAAATTAATGGTAAACTCCCACATTTTATCAAAAATATCAGCTTCATTTTTTTCAGTATAAAACTTTGAATATTCATTGCTCATTACAGCAATCATTTCTTTTTGAGGTGTCAATCTGCTAAAATTATTCATCCTTTGTTCGAAATTCATAGTATCATGAAAATTCATTCGGTTTAAATCAACCAGAAAAAATTCATATTTATTTTCAATAGTTTTTTTTATCAGTGTATTTCCCGGAGAATGATCTAAAAATTCGATTCCTTTTTCATGCAAATCAAAAGTAAATTTGGCAAATTGTCTCAAAATATTATTATGATCAGGATAATCAGGAGTCTTGACCAATTCCCTGTACGTCAATTCCGTTACTAAATGTTCACTCACATAATAACTGTCTTTTAAGCCTAAGAAATTATAGTTTTCAAAATAAGCAATTGGTTCCGGTGTTCCAATACCTTTTTCCAGTAAAATCACAGCATATTCAAATGAACGTTTTGCTTTCGATTTTCTAAAATATTTATAAGCAATTTTATTAATAATATTAGGAATTTTAAACGACTTGATATTGATCGTTTTTTGACCGAGTTCAAATAACTTTATCTTATTTCGGTTACCATTGCCAAACAAAATTCCATTCGAATCGAAATTTTGAACAATAGACAGCAAAGCTTTTTTTTGCTTTAGATAATTAGAGTGAATTTTTATTTGCATTAATACAATAGTAAAGTGAAAACAAAAGTAATCATTGCATTTTATTAATCCAATATTAGCTTTACATTTACAAAATTTTATTTTTATGGAAAAAACTATTTTTATTGAATCTCATAACATAAAAAACAGGGAAACGGGACTGGGAACATTTAATTATGAATTAATAAAAGGCTTATCTGAACTAAACTTCGATAATTTTAAAATAATTTTAAATACAGTAAATCAAAAGCTCCTGCAGGAAGAGTTTGGAGAAAAATTTGATTATCATAAATACAATAACCTTTCCAGGCATTGGGCTTTTAGAACCCGTAAAAAACATGATTTATGGCATTCGGTAAATCAGAATACCAAAATAGAGCCCTTTAGATATAATAATTATTTACTTACGGTTCATGATGTAAATTTTACCGAAGAAGTTTCTTCAAATATGAATCACAAGGTAAATAAACTCTTCCGCAAAAAATTAGAAAAATCTACTGCCATTACTTATATATCTGAGTTTGCAAAACAACAGACACATTCCTATTTTAATGTACCCAATGTTCCTGAGTATGTAATTCATAATGGGAATCCAATTTCTAAAATTTTAAATACTGATTTGTATAAAGCAAATGTTCCAACAAACAAGCCTTTTTTTTATTGTATTGGAGATTTTATAGAACGCAAAAATTATGGTTCTATCATTAACATGATGCGGTTAATGACAAATTTCAATTTAATAATCTCAGGCAATCATAATAAAAAATACGGTGACGAAATCAAAGATCTGATTATTAAAAAAGGGCTTCAGAACCAAGTTTTTCTAACTGGAAAAGTAACTGAGCAAGGAAAACAGTTTTTCATGAAAAACTGCACTGCATTTTTATTTCCATCCATAAGGGAAGGATTTGGACTACCTCCAATTGAAGCGATGAGTTTTGGCAAGCCTGTATTCTTATCGAACAAAACTTCTTTACCGGAAATTGGCGGTGACTCTTCTTATTATTGGACCGATTTTGATCCTGAGTATATGCAGATTACAGTAACTGATGGTTTGAATCATTTTTACAATAATCAACAAGAAAATGAAGTTTTAGTTAAAAAAAGAGCATCAGGTTTTGATTGGAAAATTGCTGCATCGCAATATTTTGATATTTATCAAAAAATATTGATTTAATGTTATATTATTGTGAGAAGAACTACATTTACAAACAATATTATTTGCTGATTATTATTACACAATATTTAAAAATATGCATATAAGCATAAAATCTACAGCATAAATATTTATAATTAACACTTTATGGTAATAAAAATATTAAACATCACATCCATAACCGAATTAAGAGGAGGTGATGCTCAAATGTATACTATTTATAATCTTTTAAAGGATAAAAACGATTTAAAACAATATATCTTATGCCCTGAGAACTCAGTGTTGGCAACAATTTGTAAAAAAGACAATGCAAACTATTTTACTTATAAAAAAAATAAGTTTAAACTTTTTAATCTTACAATTGCCATTATCAAAATCTGCAACAGAGAATCTATATCCGTACTACACATTCATGACTCTTCAGCATTAAATGCCGGATTGATTGCTATGAAATTTATAAGTAATTCGGTTTCATTAATATTAAGCAGAAAAAGAAATAATAAAATAAAAAATAAATTCTTAAACAGGTACAAATATTCCCATCCAAGCATTCAAAAAATCATTTGTGTATCAAAAGCCGTTGAAGCTATTTTTGACAACATTCTCTCCAATAAAAAACATTTATTAACTATTTATGATTCTATTGATGTTGAAAAATTTGCCTCAAAAGTCAGTAAGAATCTTTTACATGAAGAATTTGGCTTTTCATCCGATACAAAAATTATTGGAAATATAGCAGGTTTGACTCATCAAAAAGACATTTATACTTTTATTGATACAGCAAAGAAAATTAAATCAGGCAATCTTAGCTTTCCCCTAAAATTTTTCATAATTGGAGATGGTCCGCTAAAAAATGATTTAATTGCTTATGCAAAGGAAAATGATTTAGAAAAAGATATCTATTTTACAGGTTTTAGGGATAATGTATCTGATTTATTACCTGAATTTGACATTTTCCTGATCACCTCGATAACAGAAGGGCTACCTTTGACTATTTACGAAGCATTTGCATCAAGGGTTCCTGTTGTAGCTACCAAAGCAGGCGGAATATCCGAAATTATAAAAAATGGGGAAACTGGTTTTTTAGCTGAATTAAAAGATAGCGAAACCCTTTGTGAAGCAGTTTTTGAAATTTTAAGAAACGCTGATTTAAAAGAAAAAATAAAAACAAATGCATACAAAGTAGTCAAAGAAAACCATGACTTGAACGTGATGAAACAACAATATTATAATTTTTATAAATCATTGTTTTAAACATCACAATTAACATCAAAAACTACTGAAATCCAATTATTTATATGGTATTTTTTTAAAATTTCCGGTGAAAGTTCCATATAAGGATTATCAAAAAAATCATTTGGAACATGATAATTATTTTCAGTAATTACAAAAATATTGGCCGGATTATAAAAATCATAAGTTATGATATCCTGATTATTTGTGATTAATTTTTTTCTGTATCCTAAAGCTTCAAAAACACGAAAACTCAGCCCATGTTGGTTTTTCTTTTGTATATCAACTAAAGCTAAACTTTCGGCTATAATGCTTTTTACGTCGGGTATGGATAAATACCGATCAGAAATTTCAATTAAATCATGAATAAAAGGTTTGTCTTTTTTGACAATAAAGCGAAAAGAAACTTTAATTTCTTTTAAATATTTTGCCAGATTTTCTAAAAACGGAAATCTTTTATCATAAGAAGAAATATTAAAAGCCAGATTAGCAATCGGCTTTTTTTCAATTTCATCATCGTAAATATAATTGGTCAGAAATGTAAAATTATATTTTTCTGCATCTTTTTTATCATAACTGTATATGATATCGAAATAACTTAATGTTTTTTTCTGGTCTTTAAAATTCTCAATACCATCAAACAAATAACAAATTAGTTGTTGTGTACTTTCCCTTAAACACAATAATGCGGATTTTGAAATTTTATCAGGTCTGATAATCAGAATCTGATCAAACGAATTTTTTTTTGAAAATACATTTTTAATATAATTTGTTCTGTTTATTTCTTTCAAACCCGGAAAGGAAAAAATTTTTCTGAACACATTTCCAACTCTTGAAAGTTTATTTTTATATGAAAAGGGTATAGAGTCAATATTGATATAAACTAAATCAACATTTTCTACAGCATTTAATTTATTAGCCAAATAGTCAATATAACCAAATGAATGAGTAGTAACGATTGCAATTCTTTTAGTTTTTGCCATTATTATTTAATATGTTGTAAAATTGAGTACCGATTTAATTAAGCAAATTCAAAATTTTAGATTCGATAGTACTGACAGAAAATGGTTCAATAACTTTTTCAGCATCAGCACTTAGTTTTTTCCAAAGTGTTTCGTTTTCATAAATTGCAATTATATTATCAACGATTTCCTTACTGGTATTACCTATGGTATAGCTTTTATTTTGTCCAAAATCAAAGCCTTCCGCACCAATATTTGTAGTTACCAATGGCAAACCGTATTCTAAACTTTGTCCTATTTTACCTTTAATACCTGCACCATAACGCAAAGGGGCTACAAAAATTCGTGCATTCAAAAAATAAGAGGACACATCATTGACATAACCTAATATTTTAAATTTTTCTGAGTTCAGTTTCAATATTGAATCTGGAGGGTTACTGCCTATTATAACAATTGCTGTTTCCGTATGAGTTTTCCATACTAAAGGCATAATTTCTTCATGCAAATAATTAACACAATCAACATTAGGCTTATGATCAAAACCTCCAATAAATAATAAATTCTTTCTGTTTTCAAAATTTACAGGAGTATCGTTTTTTAAATATTGATGAACATTTCCTATTGAAATTATTTTCGAATCATCCACATAATGTTCTTTTAAAGCATCCTTATCAAGATCTGATATTACGATAATTTTATCTGCTTTTTTACAGTTGTCCAATTCTAATTTTAAATATTTATCGGCAGTTTTCATAATTTCGCTGTTATTCATTAACTCAGATTCTCTTTTAAATCTCAAGTAATGAAAATCGACCATATCAAAGAATATTTTTGCTTCAGGCTTATACTTTTTAACTATAGGATAGTATTTTCCAAAAATTTCAGGTCTGTGTAACCAGGTAAAATTCACTTTTGGCAAAATTATTTTAAGGAATTTTTCTTTTGTAATTAATTCGCCAGATTCATCCAAAGAAGGTTCATAAACAATGGCACCCATTTCTCTAAAAATTTCAATGTATTCAGATTTATATCGATATTCCTTAAAATCAGCCATTAAAAAAACGCCAATATTGTTTTTTAGAATCATCTTAATAATTTCTGTTAATCTTCTGGATCCGGAATCTTTATTAAATTCCGGTATCTTAGTGTCAACAATCAATACATATGAATCATAGGTGAGATTATCTAAAAAATCAATTTTCTTTTCCTCTTTTTTTAGCGTAGCAGCTATTTTTTTTAATCTGAAATATAATTTAATGGCTTTATACATTTATAAGAATCTTTTTATTAACGATTGTTATGCAAAATAAATATTTAAAAAATCTTATACCTATTTTTTAATAGTTTTTTTAAATCAAATCCTGATATTAATTTTAAAACATGAGAAAAGCCTATAAATAATTTCAAATTTTTTATTCGTTACTTTGTATTCTAATTATGACTATTGTAAATACAAATGGAAAATCTTAACGAAGAAGTACATAAAGCTTTCGAAATAATCCAAGAAGGCGGCATCATTCTTTATCCTACCGATACAGTCTGGGGAATTGGCTGTGATGCTACAAACCCTGAAGCCGTAGCCAAAATATACAAACTAAAGCAACGTGCAGAAACGCAAAGTATGATTGTATTGATGAATGGCGAAAAAATGATGTATAATGTATTTAAGAATATTCCGGAAGTAGCCTGGCAAATTTTAGATTTATCTGAAAAGCCTACAACTTTAATTCTGGATGAACCCCGAAACGTTGCTTCAAATATTATTGCAGCTGATAAATCACTTGGAATTCGATTAGTAAAAGAGCCTTTTTGTTTTAAATTATTAGAACGAATGAAGAAGCCTTTGGTTTCCACTTCGGCAAATATTTCAGGACAGCCTACCCCTATCGCCTTTAAAGATATTAATCCGGAAATTATAAAAGGTGTTGATTATGTAGTAAAATTAAATCAGGATAAAGTAGCCGGAAAACCATCAACTATCATCAAATTAACGAACGATTCACAAGTAAAAGTAATCCGTAAATAATTGTTTATTGTCAATTACCATTAATAATTGACAATAAACTTTGAACCTCTAAATCGTTTTCAGGCACTCAATAAGCCAGTCAATATCCTCTTTTGTATTATAATGGCTGAATGAAATTCGGAGATTTGGCAATTTCAAGTCAGCTTCCGAAAGAATTTCTTTTAAAACATGTGAAGGTTTTATACTTCCGGACTGACATGCACTTCCTCGTGAAACGGCGATTCCTTTCATATCCAGACTAAACAATAGCATTGAGGTTTTATCCTGCGAAAAAGGCAAAATTATGTTGATGATATTATAAAAATCTTCTTTTTTGCCAACAATTCTGAAAGCTGGAAAATGAATTTCCAATTGGTTAATTAAATACATTTTTAAATGAGAAATGTATTCTCTTTCCTGATCTAAATTTTCGCACGAAAGTGTCAAAGCTTTGGCCATTCCGGCAATTTGATGTACTGCTTCGGTTCCGGCGCGAAGTCCTTTTTCCTGTTCTCCACCAAAGAGTAATGGCTGTAATCCGGAATTTTTTCTGATAAAAGCAAAACCCACTCCTTTTGGTCCATGAAATTTATGGGCACTTGCTACAATAAAATCAACAGGGGTCTTTTGCAGATCAATTTCAGTTTTTCCAACAGATTGTACAGTATCCGAATGAAATAAGACATTATATTGTTTGCAAATAACACTTACCCTGTCCAGATCCAGAATAGTCCCTGTTTCGTTATTTACATGCATCAAGCTCACAATTGTTTTTTTCTCTTCAGATAACAAATTGGATAAATGTGTTAAATCGATTGCTCCATCTGGATTTACATTCACATAATCAACCTGAATATTATAATCTGACTGTAAAGCCAGGACAGTATACAAAACTGCATGATGCTCTATTCTGGAAGTGATGATACGTTCTATTTTGAGATCTTCAACGGCAGAACGAAGAATCCAATTATCGGCTTCTGTACCGCTTGAAGTAAAAATAATTTCCTGTGCAGTACAGTTTAAATGTTTAGCTATGCTTTTTCTGGAAAGCTCCAAAATAGTTTTTGCATTTCTGCCAAAACTATGGGTAGATGACGGATTGCCAAAATCATCTGCCATAATTTTTGTCATTTCCTGAATAACTTCAGATCGTATGGCAGTCGTAGAAGCGTTATCGAGATATACTTTTTTCATTGTGGCAAAGTTATAAAATATCAATTGTCAATTCTTAAATATCAATTGCAAAATTTTTCACTATTTTTGACACAAATAAAAATACGATGAAAAAATATGCCTGCCTATTGTTATTCGCCATTATGCTCAACGGTTGCGATGACGGAGATTTAGTCGCCGAAACAATTGATTTTGAGGGAATAAATCCTCAAAGTTGTGATCCTGAAACCAATGAGCTGATTTATAAGTTAAAAACACAAGAGGCTTTATTATTGGAATTAACGGAAGGTACTTTTGAAGATGCAGCAGGAGAAAAAGAAATTAACATCAATGAAACAGGACTTCCCCACCTTGTTTACAGGGCTTTTGACGGCGTAATTGATCGTTCTAATATTTGTGATGCTATAAGACCACCTTCGCCAAATGTTTCAAACGAAATGAAAGCTATAGGTGGAAAAATAAAGATTATAACAACTCCAAATATATCAGAACCAGGAACTGACGGAAGTACAAAAATTACTGGTTTCAATCATTCGATTTACATGACCAATATTAGCTACTCAATAACTGGAGGAACACAAGTTGCTAAGGATTTTTTCTTTGGCGTTCTGAATACATCAACTTATACCTCTCCAGTTGTATCCTTTACAGCTACTAATGCCGGACAATGTAATCAAACGCAAATCTATAATTTTAGCGCTAATACATCTATGATTATTGATGCTTTGGATCCGCTATTAATCCAGAATATTGAAACTTCAGAACCTAGAAAAAGCACCATAACAGCCACTCAAAATAAAATTGTTTTCAATACTTATAAAACAGCCAGTATAACTGCTGACTATTTTTGTAAAACTCCAACGCCTACAACACCAGAAATTGACGAAACCTGGAATGCTTCAATTAATGGTGTAATTGAAGTTGAAACTACCAAACTTGACAACACAAATTACAAGCATGTTATTACGTTAAAGAACGTCGAGCTTAGCAACAGCGGAAGTCTTAAATTTAAACTGGCAAGTACATTTGTTTTCGGCGAAATTATTACACAATAACAATCTATCATAACCATACAAAAGAAATATCTTTTTTACTTATTCTTACAAAAAACATCCGCTTCATAACTAATTTCGAAAGACAATCAGAATGGAAACGGATGTTTTCTTTTGCGTTTAGAAAAAGCTTTTTTAGTGCTTAAAAAGATTTATTTATTGTTTTGCCTAAAATAAACTTCTGTTGCACCTAAGCCATATTTTTGATAATTGGCGTCCTGAAAATCAACTCCGTCATAACGCCCTAACAAAAAATCAAGTTCGGCTTTTAGAATTCCTTCGCCAACTCCGTGAATAAAAACAATCTTTGGAATGCGATTCCGAATCGCAAATTCAATATGTCTTTTTGCGGTTTCAGTCTGCAAAGTTAAAATGTCATAATTTGACATTCCACGTTTATTGGGAACCAATTTTTCAATGTGTAAATCAAATTCGGGAGCCGGAATTTCACGCTTATCTTTACGCTCTTTTACAAAACTTCTTGGTTTTGGTTCCGCTTTCTCTTTTGAAACTTCATCTAAATTTATTGTTTTAATAGAATTCATTAAATTACTGGAATCCTGAATTTTAATTAATTCATTGACAAAAAATGTCATCGTAAATCCGTCTTCAGTTTCAATCAAAACTTCATTGTTTTTAACCGAAATCACTATTCCGTTAATGGCTTCATCCAAAACAGAAACCTTATCACCTTTAGTTAGCATCTTCTTCTTCTTTATCTTGATTTTTACTTGGCGTTTTTGCACTTAGCTGCATCATTCCAAACATAAAAACTACAATTGCAATAACTGTAATATAGATGTTTTTTTCTGCCGAAACCTGCTCATATAACGCAACTGAAATAGCAAGAATCATTATTAATATTTTAAAAGCTTTCATATCTTTAATATAAGACTTCAAAAGTAAGAAACTTTAAAATAGTACTTCTTACCTTTTAAATTATTATCGGATATTTTTTGTAAAATTGTAAAAACAAAACCTGTGGATTTAGAAAAATTTATGCTGCCCTGCTTATTCAAGACACTTTTCGGAATTGAGTGTTTGGGATGTGGTTTTCAGCGTGCTTTATTCTTACTTTTTCAAGGGGAGTTTCTGGCTGCTTTCAAGATGTATCCTGCACTCTATTCTACCCTTTTATTTTTAGGATTTACAGCATTGTACTTTTTAGATAAGTCAAAAAGTTACACCAAACTGCTTTGGATTTCCGGAACTATAAATGGCATTTTTATGATTGTCGGATATTGGTATAAGCACTTTTAAATTCTCTTTTTGGAACTGAAACTATTTTTTAATCTGGTTCAGGATATCATTCATCATCTCAATTTGCACTTTCTGAATTTCGATTAATTCCTGTTGCTGATGCATAATTAAATGATCAATTTTATCATGAATCATTCTGATTTCTAATTCAGATTTCAGATTAATCATATAATCTTTTTTAGCCCGGTTCCTGTCTTTTTCCTCCTGGCGGTTTTGGCTCATCATAATTACCGGAGCCTGTAACGCAGCTATACACGACAAAATTAAATTCAATAAAATAAAAGGATAAGGATCAAAACCTTTATTGATCAATATAAAAACATTAGCCGCAATCCAAACAACAATAAAGGATAAAAACGAAATGATAAAAGTCCAGCTTCCGCCAAAGTCGGCTACCTTATCAGCTATTTTTTGCCCAAAACTCCTGATTTCTTCTTCATCTTCTACAGTACTTACAATTGATTTATTTTCTTTTAAAGATTCAATAACACTTTTTTCAAGATCAGAAAGTGCTCCAATTTCTGTAGATAAATAATTAGAAATGTATTTCTGGCGATATTCGTTTAACTCAACGATAGCAATAAAATCGCTGTCACAAAAAGAAGGATGATCTTTGATAATAAGTCCTAAAATAGGATTATGAATAGATTTTCCTGAAATTTTCTCATTTGCGGGAAATGACAGGTTAGAAATAGCACTTTTAAAAGTGAGATTATTTTTCATTTTTTAATATGTTTTACCGGCTAATTTACACATTAAACTTATTAAGAATAACATAAATTATCCTGTTTAAAATTCTTTTTATTTATCACAAATACAATGGGCAAAACAAAATTTCTTTGGGCAGATTATGCATTTATTTACAAAAAACATCTTACTTTTAACGTTTCAAATCATTCATTCAATTTTATAATTGTGTCAAAAGATCTTATCATACAAAACATAAAAGCTTTAAAAAGCCATTCAAATATAAATTACGGAATCAAAACTAAAACAGAAGACTTTACCGAAAAGCTTTTTTATACCCTGTTTGATTCCAATGCACATTTAGATCAAAGCATCGATGAACTCGAAATACGCTTTAAAGAAATTGCTGTTTTAGCCTGCAAAAAACCGGAAAATTTATGCGAATCTATTTGGGACCGTTTTCTTGAAAAATTACCCCGGGTTTTAGAAAAATTAAATCAGGATGCCGAATATATTTTAGAAAATGATCCTGCATCAAACGGCATCAACGAGGTTTATTTGGGGTATCCCGGCTTTTATGCTATTGCCATTTACAGATTAAGCCATGAATTA
Source organism: Flavobacterium sp. (assembly GCA_039931915.1). Lineage (GTDB taxonomy): Bacteria > Bacteroidota > Bacteroidia > Flavobacteriales > Flavobacteriaceae > Flavobacterium. The sequence continues at coordinate 13,066 of JBDTRA010000099.1, forward strand.
TATCTTCTGGACTTATTACTATTCTCAAGATTGATGAGCGAATACGCACATCGAATTACCGGAACGGACATTCACGCAGGGGCAAAAATTGCATCACCATTTTTTATTGATCACGCAACCGGAATTGTTATTGGGGAAACTACAGTTATCGAAAAAAACGTAAAAATTTACCAAGGCGTTACTTTAGGAGCTTTAAGCGTGAGCAAAGACATGAAAAATGCAAAAAGACATCCAACCGTAGAAGCTAATGTGTGTATTTATGCTAATGCCACTATTTTGGGAGGTGAAACAATCATTGGTAAAAATAGTATTATCGGAGGAAATGCATGGATAACCAAATCTATTCCGGCAAGTTCAATTGTAACCAACACTACTACAACCGAAGTTAAAATAAAAGAAAAAAAATAGAATGAAATCACAAAAATTGCTAAACCTGATTGGTAATACTCCATTAATGGAAACTGTCAATTTGGTTAAAAATAAAAATGTAAAACTTTTACTAAAGCTTGAAGGAAATAATCCCGGCGGAAGTGTAAAAGACAGAGCGGCTTATAATATGATTGCAGCAGCCCTGGAAAGAGGAGATATAAAAAAAGGAGATAAATTAATTGAAGCAACAAGTGGCAACACCGGAATTGCACTGGCTATGATAGCTCAATTGTTTCAAATAGAAATAGAGTTGGTTTTACCTGAAGATTCTACAAAAGAACGTACACAAACTATGCGTGCTTATGGGGCTACGGTTATTTTAACGCCTGCCAGCGAAGGAATTATTGGTTCACGCGACTATGCAGACAAAAAAGTTGCACAAGGAGGTTATCTAATGCTGAATCAGTTTGCTAATGATGACAACTGGAAAGCACATTACAAAACCACAGGTCCTGAAATTTGGAATGATACTGACGGGACTGTTACACATTTTGTTTCTGCAATGGGAACAACTGGAACAATCATTGGAACTTCTACATATTTGAAAGAAAAAAATCCGGCAATTCAAATTATAGGTGCACAACCAAGTGACGGATCACAAATTCCCGGAATCAGAAAATGGCCGAAGGAATATTTACCTAAAATTTTCGATGCTTCGAAAGTAGACACTGTTATTGATGTAAGCGAAGAGGAAGCACGCGAAATGACTAAAAGATTAGCACTCGAAGAAGGTGTTTTTGCCGGAATGAGCAGTGGCGGTTCTGTAGCGGTAGCATTAAAAATTGCTGAACAATTGGAATCAGGAGTTATTGTAGCTATTATTTGTGATCGTGGCGACCGGTATTTATCTTCAGATTTATTTGATTAAAAAAGGCCCTAAGCAGCAAAGATTCAGAGGCATAAAGTTTTAAAAACTTTGTCACTAAAAAACCTTTGCCAATTTATACCTATAAACCTTTGACTTAAAAAAAAAATGAACTATCGCAAACTAGGCAAAACCAATTTTAATATCTCTGAAATTTCATTAGGAACCTGGCAGGTTGGCGGAAAATGGGGTACTCCTTTTAATGACAAAACAGCGGATGAACTTATTAATACTGCAATTGACAATGGTGTAAATTTTATAGATACTGCCGATGTTTACGAAAATGGTTTAAGTGAAACTGCTGTTGGAAGAGTAGTTCGCAGCCGATCTGAACGCATTTATGTTGCCACAAAATGCGGACGTCATATTAATCCGCATGTTAGTGACGGATATCAACCTAAAGTGCTTCAAAAATTTGTTGAAGACAGCTTGAAAAGAACCGGATTAGAAACACTTGACCTGATTCAGTTACATTGCCCTCCTACTGAAGTTTTTTACCGACCGGAAATTTTTGAATTATTTGACCGCTTAAAAGATCAGGGGAAAATTTTAAATCTTGGAGTGAGCGTTGAAAAAGTTGAAGAAGCCTTAAAAGCAATCGAATATTCGAATGTAACGACTGTTCAGATTATTTTTAATTTATTTCGCCAGCGCCCTTCACAATTATTTTTCTCTGAAGCCAGAAAAAAAGATATCGGAATAATTGCGAGAGTTCCATTGGCTAGTGGTCTTTTAACGGGACTATTTCATTCAAAAACAACTTTTGGAGCAGAGGATCACCGAAACTTCAATCGTAATGGGGATGCTTTTGACAAAGGCGAAACATTTTCAGGTATTGATTATGAATTAGGTTTAAAAGCAGTCGAAGCCTTAAAAGCTTTATTTCCTGAAACCCCAAACCTGGCTCCTATCGCTTTGCAATGGATTTTAAGTTTTGAAGATATCAGCTGTATTATTCCCGGAGCTTCAAAAGCTGGTCATGTAATGTCTAATTTATCTGTTTATGATTTACCAAAATTAACTCCTGAGAAAATTTCGGCAATGAATAAAATTTATGAAGAATATATAAAACCTTCTGTACATCATTTATGGTAGTTTTTTTTTAAGTTTAAAATACTAATTTTTAGACACTTAAAATTATTGTTTTTTGTTTTTTGCGTTTTTTGCGCAACCTTTTGCAAATCATTGCATCTCTTATAAAAACACTAACTATGAAAAAACTTTCTTTTATCGCATTTGCCATTTGTCTAATATTTGCTTCATGCAGTAATGATGAAAATTCTCAAGAAGAAGATTCTGAAAAATTAGAAAAAATGTACAACGAGATTATTGTAGCTTCTTTAGCTAATTCTCAAACTTGTACAAATCCTGAAGAATGGGATTTTACAGTAATTAATTCAAGTGCTTGTGGTGAAGATTTTGGATTTATTGCCTATTTAAAAAAAATCAATACAGTCGAATTTCTTAATAAAGTAAAAAAGTACCAAGAGGCTCAAATAGAATTTCAAACAAAATGGAAAATATTTTCAACCTGTGATATCAGAGTAGCTCCCACCGGAGTTGCATGTGTTGATGGAAAACCTAAACTGACTTACAGCATAGCGAGTTTTAACAAGAACTAAGTTTCCCGGATTCTAAGGTATTAAGGTTTTTGATTTTTAAAATAAAACATAGTACCTTAGAAGCTTTCTATCTCAGAAACTTTAAAAAAATGCTCACAAAATCAAATTTTAAAGAATGGTTTAACCGATACAAGTATGCGGAATTAGCCAGTACAAGTGCAGCGCTTACCACTTCGTTTTTCAGTAAAATCTATAGCGGATTAGCAACTGCCTATTTGATTACGATTGCAGAGTATCTCGCTTTTTACAGTGTCATTTTATTTTCTTCTTATAAAAAATTAGTACAACAAAATAAACTTCTAAATAAAAAAACTTATACCAAAGAAATTCTTTCACTAACAAAAAATTTAATTTTAGAATTCGGTTATCCCGCTTTTTTAGATTTTTTGGTAATTCGTCCGTTTTGCATGTATTGGATGCCGATATTGTGCAGTAATTACTTTTTTGGAATTATTCTGGGAAAAATAACCGCAGATTCCTGCTTCTATTTTTTTACGATTGTCAATTATGAAATTATCAAGAAAAAATCCTGATTAAACTTCAAAATAATTTATCAGCATCTTTGTTTTTTACTCTCCATTCGTTTTTCTTTTATTTCTTTCAATACTTTTTTGCATGTTTTAATGTAGGGTAACCTCATAAAAATTCCAGGCTGGAAATATAAACTTGGGATGTGATAAAAAAACAAAATGAGTTTTTAAACACAGTTAAGCCCATAAATTAAAGAATTTGGTAAAATATTTTAGAAATTAAATTTATAAAAGTTTACAAACACTTATTTTTGCGCTATGGGAAGAAAAAATACAGACAAAATTGTCTTTCATCAAATACAAGTTCTTGATGCCGGAGCAAAAGGAGTATCAGTAGCCAAAGCGCCTGACGGAAAAGTAATCTTTATTCCAAATGTCGTTCCGGGTGATGTTATAGACATACAGACTTTTAAAAAACGTAAAGCATATTACGAAGGAAAAGCAGTTAAATTTCATGAATTTTCAGAGCATCGCATAGAACCAATCTGCCAACATTTTGGTGTTTGCGGTGGCTGTAAATGGCAAAACATGAAATACAGCCAACAGCTTTATTACAAACAAAATGAAGTAAAAAATCATTTACAGCGTATTGGTAAAGTTGAATTACCTGAATTTGAAAATATCTTAGGTTCTGAAAAACAGTTTTTTTACAGGAATAAAATGGAATTTTCATTTTCGAACA
>JBDTRA010000100.1:0-17065 GCA_039931915.1 Flavobacterium sp.
AATTCCGGTTGCAACTGCTTTTACATCTTCAATATCCGGTGAGAATTTACCATTGAAAGCCGCATGTGCTTTTGCAGCCAAAATTAAATTCTGAGAGGCTCTTGGCCCTGCTCCCCAATCCAGATAATTTTTTACAAAATCATTTGACAAAGCATTATCAGGACGCGTTTTACTAACTAATGTCACAGCATATTCAATTACATTATCAGCTACAGGAATTCTGCGGATCAAATGTTGAAAATCTATAATTTCCTGTGCGGTAAACAAAGGATTTATTGTCGTTTTTATATCAGAAGTAGTTTGTTTTACTACCTGAACTTCTTCCTGAAAACTTGGATATTCTAATTTTACAGCAAACATAAAACGATCTAACTGAGCTTCGGGCAACGGATAAGTTCCCTCCTGCTCAATTGGGTTTTGGGTTGCTAATACAAAGTATGGCAAATCCAGTTTATGATTTTCTCCCGCAATAGTCACAGAACGCTCCTGCATAGCTTCTAATAAAGCAGCCTGTGTCTTTGGCGGTGTTCTGTTAATCTCATCTGCTAAAACGATGTTGGAGAAAATGGGTCCTTTGATAAATTTAAACTGTCTGTTTTCATCCAGAATCTCACTTCCTAAAATATCCGATGGCATTAAATCCGGCGTAAACTGAATTCTTTTAAAATCCAGGCCTAAAGCCTGAGATAATGTATTTATCATTAAAGTTTTTGCTAAACCCGGAACACCAATTAAAAGTGCATGCCCCCCGGAGAATATGCAAAGTAATATTTGATCTACAACGGCATCCTGGCCTACAATGATTTTTGCTATTTCGTTTTTTAATTCGTTTCGTTTTTGAACTAAATTGTGAATTGCTGCTACGTCAGACATTTAAATATATTTTAAAATTAAAAAGAGTTAGCTATATGAATTCATAAAACTAACTCTTTTTATTTATTTTATAAAAATTATTTTTTTAACCAATTATTTGTAAAAGTACAATCTCTGTATTCACCGATAATTTTTATATAGGTATCTTTTATTTTTGCATCAAACCATTTAGCAATAGCATTAATTTGCTTTTCTTTTAATGCTAATTCTTTAATTTTCGTGTAATCTTTAGCATAATCTGCCGTATGCTCATCAATTCTGTTGGTAACAGTAATTAACTTATACGTCTTTTTCCCTTTATCATCTGTATTTAAAAGAGGCTGTGAAACTTCATCATCTTTTAAATTTGAAACCTGACTGTATAATGTCGGATCCATTTTAGTTAATTCAAAACGGGTATCCTGCGTATTTGGATTCACTAACGTCCCGCCGTTTGCTCTCGTTTGCTTTTCATCAGATTCAGTTCTGGCAGCATCAGCAAAAGAAATTTCTTTGCTTACTATTTTATTTCTGATATTGGTAATTCTCTCTTTAGCTTCTTTTAACGCATCTTCAGAAACTGTTGGCGATATTAAAATATGTCTCAGTTCTACTTCCTGTCCTTTTATTTTATCAACCATTATAATATGATATCCATATGTAGTTTCAAAAGGTTCAGAAATTTCACCTTCGGCCAAACTAAAAGCAACGTCCTTAAATTCTTTTACAAAAGGAGTCTTTCTGGTCATTTTATAATATCCTCCATTCGGGGATGAACCAGGATCCTGAGAATACAAAACGGCTTTCGTAGCAAAACTGGAGCCTTCCATTACATCTTTTTTGATACCATTTAGTCTATCAATAACTTTTTGTTTGTCTTCTTTTGAAACTTTAGGCTCTACAACAATTTGAGCCACTTCCATTTCAGCTCCAAAAGTTGGCAATTCTTCCTTTGGAATTTTTTTAAAGAAATTACGAACTTCTTCAGGTGTAATTTCTACATCTTTAACAATTTTATCTCTCATTTCTGAGGATAACCTTTGCTCTTTTAGTATATCAGCAAAATATGTTTTAAATTCTTCAACAGAATTCTTTTTATAATAAGCGACCACTTTATTAATGTCACCTACCTGCTGCAACATATAATTAAGCCTCTCATCCATCATATTTTTCACTTCGGCGTCACTAACTATAATACTATCCTGAATTGCCTGATGTGCATATAACTTGTCTTCTAAAAGTTTACCAAGCATCATACATCTCGTAATATCTTTTACAGAACCTCCCTGACTTGAAATTTCTAAATATCCTTTGTCAATATCAGAATCTAAAATAATATAATCTCCAACTGTCGCAATAATACCATCTACTTTTTGCTTGTTGATTGAAGTCTTTTCTGCAGGTTTTTCGGCTACAGCATCTTTAATAATTTCCTGAGCAGAAATAAAGGAGTTGAAAAAAAGTAAAAAACATATTGTCAGAACGAACTTATAATCAATAGTTTTTAGCTGTATTTTTTTTAATAACATTATTTTAAATTTAATTTTGAATGTAAAGTCTTGTTTTTTAGTGTTTTATTTAAAACAAAAATCAATTAAATGAATATTTTCAAAACTTTAGAAAATATAAAAAATTGCATCCGGTTTTTTTACAACTTATAACGAACAAAAATAACAATTCAATTACATAATACAAGTATCAGCTATACTATTAACAAAAAATTATAGGATAGTTCTCAAATAGTGTCGGTGTCAAATAAACTTCATATAAAGTATATGTTAGAAAGTCATATTTTTATTCCTCTTCCAATAAATAGCAATTTCACAGATAAATAAAAGTTTTCCACACTACAACGTTTTCGCTGTATAACTATTTTCTTTCTGAAAATTACCAAATCAAAAAATATTTACTTTAGATAGGTAATTAATATTTATAGGTGCAAAAATTACGAATAATTCAAACATAGATACTTATTGTAATTAAATTATTATCTAACTTAAACCAACCATTATTATGAAAAAATCTAATCTGCAGATTTATTTAATTACTGCAATCACAGTGTTTTTTTACTCATGCTCTCAAAATGAGATAGACCAAGTTGACACAAAAGCTGAAAGTCAACAATTTAAAATCATCAATGTTACAAATCACGATGGTAAACCATTCAATTCAGGTGATACAAAATCATCTTCTACAGGAAAATATGTTGATAATCCCGGTGGTGGCGTTATGATGCAGGCTTTTTATTGGGATGTTCCTGCCGGTGGAAACTGGTGGAATACTATTAACGCTAAAGTAACTGACTGGTCTAATGCCGGAATTGGCTCAATATGGCTTCCCCCAGCTTCAAAAGCTCAAAATGGGGCATTTTCTATGGGATACGATCCGACTGATTATTTCGATTTTGGAGATTACAATCAAAATGGAACTACTGAAACCCGATTTGGTTCTAAAACCGAGTTGGTAAGTCTAATTACAAAAGCACATACTGAAAATATGAAAGTATATGCGGACATTGTAATTAATCATAATAGCGGAGGACAATCTGAAGCTAATCCTTTCACAGGAACAAATACCTGGACTAATTTTAATGGTATTGCCTCTGGAAAATTCAAACGTACTTATAATGATTTTTATAAAAACAGCTACGGAAATAATGACGAAGGGTCTTTTGGAGGATTTCCGGATTTATGTCATGCTAGTCCAAATGTACAAGATTGGTTGTGGATAAGAGCAGATGGAGTTGGTAAATATTACAAAAACACCATGAAGTTTGATGGTTGGAGATTTGACTACGTAAAAGGTTTTGGACCATGGGTGATAAATGCATGGAATGCTAATGTAGGTGGTTTTTCCGTTGGGGAATATTGGGATGCAAATGTAAATACCCTTGAATGGTGGGCCAACAACGCCAATAGTTCTGTATTCGACTTTGCTTGTTATTACAAAATGAATGATGCCTTTGATGGAAATAATCTTGCTCTGTTAAATGACGATATGATGTGGAAAAGAAATCCATATAAAGCTGTTACTTTTGTCAGCAATCATGATACTGATGAGATTTCAAACAAATTATTGGCCTATTCTTATATTCTTACCCATGAAGGATATCCAACAATATTCTACAGAGATTATGAAGAATGGCTGGATAAAAATAAATTGAATAATCTAATCTGGATCCACAATAACAAAGCCACCGGAACAACTTCGATTTTATATTCTGACAATGACGAATATGTTGCCAGAAGAAATGGTTATAACGGCAACCCGGGATTAGTTGTTTACATCAACAACTCAACTTCATGGCAGGAAAGATGGATTCAGACCAATTGGACCAATACTCAAATTAAGGATTTTACAGGAAATTCAACTTGGTACCCAACTACACAAGTCGATAAATGGGTAAAAATACAATGTCCGCCAAAAGGATATTCAGTTTGGTCGATTAATTAGTAATTCACATAAAATTATAATTTAAGGCTGTTCTAAAAAACAGCCTTGTTTTGAAAACGAAATGTATTTTGCAAAATCTATAAATTATCTTTTTCTTTCTTTTCTGTTGACGTTTTATCGAAAGCAGTAACAATTTTGTCAAAAAGATTTAACAATAAACTTCTTTTTGCAGTAACAATTTCAGCTGTACCAATCATGTTCTTGGAAAAAGACAATAATTGACCCGTATCACTTTTAAGTCCTTTCGGTAAATCTGCTGTAATCAAATAATAATTTTGGGTTGGTATTAATGATATAGATTTTACTTTACCAATTAATTTTCCAAATTCTTGATAAGGATAACTAACTAGTTTAATAATTACATCTTGGCCTATTTTTATTTTACCTGCACCATTAGGTGGAACAATCAATTGAGCTAAGACTTTATTATCATCTGGCAAAATACTAAAAACTGGCTCACCTTGTTTAATTGTCTGATAAGAAGTTATAAATTGCATCATATCTACTTTACCATCAATAGGCACTTTAAGAACATACTTTGCTTCCCAAAAATTGATTGATTGAATAAGCTCCTGATAAGCTGTTAATAGTTTTATTTCTAAATCTGATATATTTAATTTTTTTTGAAAATTCAATAAATCAACATTTTGAATATTATCATTAATACTAAGCTTATTTTCAATATCTCTGGCTTCGTAGTTTTTTAAATTTTCTTTTTCATGAAGATAATTTCGTTGATCTTGTTCATATTCAGACTTAATTATTAGTCCTTTTGCAAAAAGGATTGAATCTTCTTCAGTTTTATTTTTTAATAACAGAATATCAGTTTCTTTAATTTTCTTAATACCTTTTCTTTGATTAAGCATCTCGAAATATTTACGTGACTGTTGATTTAAAACAGACTTCTTCTTATCAAATTCATTTGGGATTTCTGCTTTTTCTAATGAATAAAGAACATTCATTAAATTAAGATAATATTCTTCAATTTCACCTAACTTATAATCAATTGCAAAATTGATATCTTCTTGTTTTAAATCAAAAACTTTATTTTTAAATGATTTCAGAGCTTTCTTCAACTCCAATACCTCACCATCATCTGCAGAATTTTCAATAACGGCTAAAAATGTATCCTTTTTTAATTTTTTTTGTGAAACAAAATCTTTAATTATTATCCTTCCTGAGTTATGTGCCATAATTTCAATTGCAGGCTTTTCTGCTGTCACCTTTGCTTCTCCTATAATTATTTCAGGAGATTTAATAATAGATAACATAAAAAATGTTATTCCAATTATACCTAATAGTGAATAAAATAATATAGTATTAAATTCAGGAAATTGATTTACGCTATCTGTAAACTCTTCAGAGTGTTTAATATTTTTATTCATTAGTCTCTAGTATCATTTGGTTTTGAATTAATCTATAGTAAAATCCTTTTCTTGACATTAAATTATTCTCATTTCCCATTTCAACGACACTTCCCTTATCTAGAACAATAATATTATCAGCATTTTTAATAGTTGCTAATCTGTGCGCTACAATTATAACTGTTTTGCCTGTAAAAATTCCTTCTAAGTTTTTGACTAAAATACTTTCATTTATTGAATCTAATGAATTAGTGGCTTCGTCTAAAAACAGATAATCCGGATTTTTGTATAAAGCTCTCGCAATCATTATCCTTTGCTTTTGCCCCTCACTTAATCCTCTTCCATTTTCTCCCATCAATGTATTAAAGCCTGCTGGTAAAGACTCTATCTCTTCTTGTAAATTAACCTTTCTTACTACATCATAAAATTTATCAATATCATACTCGTTACCTAAAATAATGTTATCTTTAATTGTTTCTTTGAAAACATCTGAATTTTGATTAACGACTCCCAACTTATCTCTCCAAATTCCTAAATCAACTGAAGACATATTAGTATTACCAATAAAGAAATCTCCGGATGTAGGTTTGTAAAGCCTAGCTAAAATTTTCAACAATGTACTCTTTCCACTTCCACTAGCTCCAACAATTGCGGTAGTTTTGCCTTGCTCGATTTGAATATTTATATTACTCAAAATATGTTTAGGAGAATTATTATACCCAAAATAAACATTTTTTAATATCAAAGACTTATTCTCTGGCAATGAACGATGGTAAACATTATCCTCAGATTGTTCATCGGGTGTATTACTGGATTCATTTATTCTGACAAAACTAATATATGCTGCCTGATAGGATGAAATAAATTGAATAATTGCAGAAAGCGGACTTTTAAGTTGTCCTAAAATATATTGAACTGCAATCATCATCCCTAAGGTAATTTGACCTTCAATTACAAAATAAACAGTCAAAAAAGTAAGCGCTATATCAGACAAAGTACTTATAAGATTACCTCCTACTCCATCTATCTGATTTACTTTTAAAGTCTTAAGGTTTATATGATATAATTTTACCTGTATTTTTTCCCAAGACCATCTTTTACCTTGTTCGTAATTGTTATTTTTAATTTCCTCAATATGAGTTAAGAGTTCGATCCAATGGCTATTACTTTTTGCCTTTAATGTAAAAAATTCAAAGTCAAGTTTTTTCCTGACATTCCAAAAAAACATTGTCCAAGAGATATAAGCAATTGCTCCTACGAGAAAAACCAACAATAGAAGTGGTTCATAAATACATAAAATAACACCAAAAACAAGTAAATTAAAAAAAGCTAAAATTATACTAAAGGCAGAGTTCATTATAAAATTTTCCATTCGGTCATAATCTAATGCTCTTTGAAAAATGTCTCCAACTAATTTATTTTCGAAGTATCCTAAAGGCAATTTCAATAACTTTATTATGTAATTTGAAAGAATTGAAATTTTAATTCTTGATGATATGTGAATATTTATGGACTGTCTTATCCAATTCCCTAAGCTTACACTAATTACCAGAACAACATTAGCAATAAGAAGAAGAAGAATAAAATTGTAATCTTTCGAAGTTATTCCTGTATCTACAATAGACTGAGTAATAAAAGGTAACATTGCCTGAACCAAAGTAAGAACAAACATTGTTAAAAGTAATTGTATTGTTTGTTTTTTATAAGGCTTTAAGTGGCTGAGAAAATAATTAAATGCATAAATTTTTGATGGATTTACAGAAGGTTTTATTTGATTGAATTTATCGGTTGTTTCTAACAGTAATAAAACCCCTTTTTCTGTTTTTTCAATATTAACTCCAACCCATTTTTTTAAAAACTCCTCTTTAGAATATTTAATCAATCCTAATAAAGGATCAGACACATAGCAGTATTTTTTGTCAATTTTGTAAATTACAATATAGTGTCTATTACCCCAATGTACTATACAGGGTAGTGGAATTTCATTTTCTAAATTTGACAAAGTTGCTTTTACAGGTAGTGATTTTAATCCTAACCTTTCAGCAGTAAGGCCTAATTCATATAAAGACAATCCTTCTTTTGATATTGACGAAAGTTCTCTTATTTCTTGTAGAGAAATGAATTTTCCGTAATGTTTTGCTATAATCTGAATACAGGCTGGTCCACAATCTTTACCATCTAATTGTCTGTAATTGGGAAATTTATTCATTTAATTTCATTAAACAGTGAATATAAAATAATTTTTCAAAATCATTTTTAAACAATGGGCTAATCATTCTGTCTATAACCTGAAAATGAAACCAAATGGGAGCGTTTTGAATTTTTGGAAAACTTAAATCCAAATCAATTTTATTTGTTGTTTTCAAAATTTCAATTAATTTTTTTTTATTCTCAACATTAGCATTTAAAAAGTATTGTTCAGTTTCTTTACTTTTTGAAGTTAAATAATTTGAAGAACGGGTTTTTGCATTTAATCTACCGAGATTAAAATTATATATATCCTCCATTTTTAACTGTCCTTTAGAAACATAAGATTGCAGAAAATAGATAAAAAACGATTCTTTTCTAAAATTATTTCTAAGTAAACCAATGGTACAATTCATTAGAAAATCATTAATTAATTTCTCATTTTCCTTACCAACAAATTTTATTTCTGGATAAACATAAATATTATTATATGGAAAAATATATTGGTAGTTAGAGAAATTTTCTTTAAAAAAAAATAACCAGTCTTTTTTATTCTTTTCAATTTCTAATGTTGAATTATCAAAAACAAAATAGCAACCTGTTTTTTCGTGATTTCCCTCATCAACCTGATACACATAAAATTTTAAAAAATTATTCTTTGATTCTATTATGTTCATTATACTTTTTAACTCTTCAAATCCCAATAAAGATTCAATGAACAAAATTAAACGGGATTGTGTATAGTCATCAAAAATTAAATCATTAGAATATTTATTTACATAGGGTATATCGTAACTTTTAGTGATAGAATGAAATTTTAAAAGAAATTTTTTTGGTTCATTATCAGGTATTAATGAAAATAATGCTACTAACAACTCGTTTTCAACTGGAAAATGTTTACTAAAAAAACTGCCTTTATACTTATTTTCAATCTTTACATTGTGAACTCCATTTGATAATAAAAACCAATCCATCAAATGAAATACTATTTTTGATGTAATAATAAAATACTCAATATCTAAAAGCTTTTTTTTTAATACATCTTGATATTCTGCTAACTTAAACAAGGTTTCATTTAGGCCTAACGCAATTATATTATTATCACCTTTAGGATAACAATTAGTAACATAGTTCCTTATAAATTTCAAAGTTTTATTTTTATCCAATAATATTACACCATTTATAAATACTAATCTGTAAAAATCTCCTTGTTGATAGTGCTTTGCCAATATATTAAACATCTCACTCTCATTAAATTTAATTGTATTGATTTTAATTTCTTCAAAAAAAAATGATTCCTGCGAAGAGTATAAAAAATTATTACTTATCAATAATAAATCAATATCGTTAGCATTAACAGGATTATTAATGTAACTACCAAATAAAAGTACTCCTTCAATATTAGGAAAATATTTTTTTAAAAATCGAAATATAATTTTACACTCCATCATCTAATTATTAGTTCTCTTTTTATAGTTTCATCAAAAGGACATCCACATTCAGACAGAATTTTGTTTGTGAAATTTTCATATTCACTATAACTATCTGTTTTTAACAATCCTTCTTTTCTTAAAACTATTATTGAATAATTATTTCGAAATGTTTGAAACATATTTTTTGATCTAAAATCATCAGGTGGAAATAAAACGTCAATATAATTCCTATATCTTTCAAATTGATCTATAGTTAAGATTTCCAAAAGTTCATTTGTTATATTGACTCCATAAAGAGAGTAATCATATGACCCATTAAATTTTATTATATTTTTTTGTGCTTCCTCATTTTCCTTTCTTTCATTTTGCGAAATATGAAATCGTTTATTAGTAGTTCTAGATATTTCATTTTCCATGTAAGATATTGGATCAATTTTTATTTTTATTTTTTTATTTAATATATTTTGCTGTTCTTTTGTTATACCTCCCGATGCTAAATTAACCCAATCTACCATTTTCTTCAACACTAGTGCAGTATCTTTGGGACAACTATATTGATAATTTTCATAGTTATTTTTTATTACTTGTAAAGCCTTCTCAGCAGTTAGTTTTTCTCTTGCTTGTTCTATTTTTATTTTTTCTTGATATTTTTCAAAAGAACCGTATTTGACATCAATAAATTGGAGAGCATTTGAATATGTTTGATCTTTATCAATAATAAAACTTAAGTTATTGTCAGATATTAATGGATTTAAAAAATATTGGTTAGAATAGAATGAATCTGTAAAATATACGATAGAAAACTTTTTATTCGCCTCTATTAACTTTACTAATTGTTGAGTCTGGGGATCGTTTTCGAACATGCGAATACTTTTATTATATGTAAAAACATACAATCTCCCAACATAATAGACCAAGTAATAATTTTTATTTTGAATTAATTTAGGATTATTATTTTTGTCAATTGATGCTTTATAAACTAAAAGAAGTTTTGCTTGACTAAATAAGTCCTCTTTATTGGCAATAGGCTTTATTTTATCCATTATACTTTGTCCTCTAGAATCTCTATTTATGTGCTCATACATCATCTGTTTCTGAACTTCTGTCTGAGCAAATAAGAATACAGTTATCTGAAAACAGATAACTGTATAAAAAAAAATCTTTTTCTTCATCATGGTTTTACTCCTGTTATTTCCCAGGATTGAATATTAGTGTTAATATCAGTATATGAAGCATAGGAATAACCTCCATATAATGTATTCGCAATTGTGAAATTCTGGGTTGCATTATCGTATCCAACAATTGTCACTTCATGTCCTGAATTAGCACCAGACATAATTACACCCATTACAGGATGTCCTTTATCAATAGCATTTGTCATTTCACTAATTGTACTTACTCCTGTCATATTAAATTGTTGTAATAAAAATGCTACTTGCTGATCATGCCCTAAACCTTGAAACAAAGCATTCACCTCTTGTATTTGAGACATGTTGTTTTTTACTGCGTATTCATGCATCATAAATTCTGTACTTTGAATTGAGCCAAAAAGGGAGGCTACAAATGATGCTGATGTTTGGACACATGCCCCATTATATGCTTGAACAGGACAATATTGTGGCAAATTAGACAACAAAACTTCTACATATGCACTATCGGATCCTCCACCTCCTCCACTACCATTGTTACCATCTATATTATTCCAGTCAGAAGCATAACTACCTCCACTAGAGTCATACCAATAATCACCTCCTGATGATCCTCCTCCATAAGTAATCGTAATACCATATCCATTATCATACCACCCTCCAGCTAAAATTGTTTTACTCTCAATAGGATTTATAATTTCTAAATCCATTTGCAATTCATCAATTTGCTTTCTCACTTTTTTCTTTGTTGCAATCATAGTTTAATTATTATAGTTGTTAAAAAATTAAATTAAATTCATTTATTTTTAGTTTTAATAAATACAAATCATTTACTGCTTTTTGATGTTCTACTAATATATTGTATGATTCGGCTAATTGATTTTTATACTCTGTTATCGTTTTTCGTCCTAATTTAAGTAATTGAGTAAACATTTCTTCTATGTTTTTTGAAAGCACAATCTGCTCTTTTAAAGATTTTATTTGAAAGATTAATGATGCTTTATAATTTGACAGGTTATCTAATTGTTCTTCCATTTTATTTTCATTTTTTAAAAATTCAAACTCAAGATTATCCTTTTGTAATTTAACTATTGCATATTTCTTTTTAGACATTCCCCAATCAAGTATCGGAATTTTTGCTCCTATAGTTAAAAACTGACTTTGGGAAGGAGTATCATATAGATTTGCCAAATCATTAGATGTTGAATTCAAGCCCATTCCAAGCTGCATATTTACAGTTATAGCACCTTCTTTTTTCACTTTTTCGATGTTTGATTCTATTTCTAATAGTTGAATTGTTTTATCTAAGTCAAAGCCATTACTTTTAATTGCTGCTTTAAGTTCCTTTTTGTCAATTAAAAAATCATTCTGCTCAACTGCTTGTAATTCAAAATCAAAATCAGTGCCCATCTCTCTCTTAAGTAACTGAATACCTGCTAAATATTCTAAATTACTAATTTCAAACTGCCTATTAAGCTGCTCCAATGTCATCTTTGTTTGCTCAACTTCTAACTTTATAGTTCTACCAAACTTAAATTTCTCCTCCAATTCAAATAGAATATTTTTAGTTTTTTTTATATTTTCAGCAATCATATTAGTTTTCAATTGCAATAACTGAGTTTCTACATAAACTTTTGACAACTCATACTTTAGTTTAATCCTTTCCTTGATATAATTTAAAGAGTTTTTTTTGATAGTCAAAAAATTTAATTTTTTATTCCATTTAAAACTATTAGATCCATTTAAAGTTTGCTGATATGAAATATTTGCCCAATTACTTGAAAAACTTGAAATTTCATTGTTGAAATCTCTAGATCCATTTACAGAGCTGGATACACTCACTATTCCTCCAGTAAAAGGCAGTACCTGAGATATATTTAAATTAAATGAAGAATTTATGAAATTTCGCTCTATAAATCTCTGGCTACCATCAGATTGAATCACCTCAGATATAGATCTCTGGTAAGGAAGATTAATACTGGAAGAGATTTTTGGCAATAATGATAAATTATAAAAATCAGCCTCAATGTTTAATTGCTGATAATTGTTATTAATTATTTTAATTTCATTAGAGTTTAAAAAAACTAATTCATTTACTTTTTCAATTGTAATAACATTCTGAGAATGTACCTTAAATACATACAGCAGTAAGCAAAGTATAAAATTTGTTTTATTCACGTAAGGTGATTCTATAATCTTTTTTCGCACAAATATATACAATATCTTAAAATACAAGGAAAAAACTGAATAATAATTTGAAATAAAAATGTTAAAATTTTAAGCCCGAAAAATTGCTTTTTTAGCATTCGGTTCTTTAATAATTATCAATAAAATACTTTCCTTAAAATCATTTTTATTACCACTTAATTAATAGTACTTTTGCATCCTATTTATACAAATATGAGCTTTTTAAAAGAAATACAACGCAGAAGAACATTTGGAATTATATCGCATCCTGATGCTGGTAAAACAACATTAACCGAAAAATTATTGCTTTTCGGAGGTGCAATTCAGGAAGCCGGTGCCGTTAAAAACAACAAAATAAAAAAAGGAGCAACGAGTGATTTTATGGAAATCGAACGCCAAAGAGGTATCTCGGTTTCAACTTCTGTGCTTGCTTTTAATTATAAAGATAAAAAAATCAATATTCTTGATACTCCCGGTCACAAGGATTTTGCCGAAGATACTTTTAGAACATTAACAGCTGTTGATAGCGTTATTGTAGTGGTTGACGTTGCAAAAGGAGTCGAGGAACAAACTGAGAAATTAGTTGCCGTTTGCAGAATGCGAAACATTCCGATGATTGTTTTTATCAATAAATTAGACCGTGAGGGAAAAGATGCTTTTGATTTAATGGATGAAGTGGAACAAAAACTTGGTTTAAAAGTGACACCTTTAAGTTTCCCTATCGGAATGGGATATGATTTTCAGGGTATTTATAATTTATGGGAACAAAACATCAATATTTTCAGCGGAGACAGCCGAAAAAACATTGAAGAAACGATTGCATTTTCAGACGTTCAAAGTCCTGAATTAGAAAAAATTATTGGTCAAAAACCTGCTGATAAATTACGTGAAGAATTAGAATTGATTGATGAAGTATATCCAAAATTTGATCGTCAGGATTATTTAGATGGAAAATTACAGCCTGTCTTTTTTGGCTCGGCGTTAAATAACTTTGGGGTTCGTGAATTATTAGATTGTTTTGTTTCTATTGCGCCATCGCCAAGAGCAAAAGATTCTGAAACGCGTTTGGTTGATCCGACGGAAGAAAAAATGTCAGGCTTTGTATTTAAAATCCATGCCAATATGGATCCCAAACACCGTGACCGTTTGGCATTTATTAAAATTGTTTCGGGGACTTTTGAAAGAAACAAACCATACTATCACGTTCGCCAAAAGAAAAACTTAAAATTCTCCAGTCCGAATGCATTTTTTGCCGAGAAAAAAGAAATAGTAGATATTTCATATCCTGGTGATATCGTAGGTTTACATGATACAGGAAATTTTAAAATTGGCGATACTCTAACTGAGGGTGAATTAATGAGTTTCAAAGGAATTCCGAGTTTCTCTCCTGAGCACTTTAGATATATAAATAATGCGGATCCAATGAAGGCCAAACAATTGGATAAAGGAATAGATCAGTTGATGGATGAAGGTGTTGCGCAGTTATTTACATTAGAGATGAATAACCGTAAAATCATCGGAACTGTTGGGGCACTTCAATATGAAGTAATTCAATACCGTCTGGAACATGAATATGGCGCAAAATGTACGTATGAAAATTTCCCTGTTCACAAAGCATGCTGGGTAAAACCAAATGACCCTAAAAGTGACGAATTTAAAGAGTTCAGAAGAATCAAACAAAAATTTCTGGCTCATGATAAATATGGACAATTGGTTTTTCTTGCTGATTCTGATTTTACAATTCAGATGACTCAAAGTAAATATCCAAATGTAAAATTATTTTTTACTTCAGAATTTGAGTAATAATATTTACACATACATTTAAAGCAAACATAAAAAAAGCGCCAATTTACATTAGCGCTTTTTTTTTAATTTGAATTAAATTAACCTTTGTTACAAAAATTAATTTTCTTTAATTTATTTTATGTCAATCAAAAATATACCTAAACTCCAACTTCTAAAAATATAGTCGTTGAATGTGAATTAAATCGGATTAAATACATGAAACAAACTTTCAGTTTATTCAATAAAAAAACTCCATTTCTGGAGTTTTAAAAATTTATGCTTGTCCAGCCGGACCAAAATTAAGCGGTATTGGTGCCTGCTCAGTCTCTTTGATTTCGCCATGAGCTGCTTCAAAGCGATGAATATTTTCACCAATTGCTCTCAATAACCTTTTAGCATGTTGTGGAGTCAGGACAATTCTTGATTTCACCTTTGCTTTAGGAGTACCCGGCATAATATTTACAAAATCTAAAACAAATTCTGATGACGAGTGATTTATAATCGCAAGATTAGAATAAATTCCTTCTGCAATAGTCTCGTCTAACTCAATATTAATTTGCTCTTGTGGTTTCGGATTACTCATAATTTTAATGTTTTTTCAATTTCCCTCTTTCGAAAAAGAGGGAATTGATAAGAATTAATAAATATATTCTTCTTTATTTGCCATCATTTCATTGTAATCATCTTTAGAACCTACAATTGTATGATCGTATTCTCTCATACCAGTTCCTGCAGGAATTCTGTGTCCAACAATTACATTCTCTTTCAATCCTTCAAGATCATCAACTTTACCTGCTACTGCAGCTTCATTAAGTACTTTTGTTGTTTCCTGGAATGAAGCAGCAGAAATAAATGATTTAGTTTGTAGCGAAGCTCTTGTAATACCTTGTAAAACCGGCGTTGCCGTTGCAGTAATTACATCTCTGGCTACAACCAGGTTTTTATCATTTCGTTTAAGCAATGAATTTTCATCACGTAAATCACGAGGCGTAATAATCTGACCTGGTTTCAATACAGCAGAATCACCAGAATCTTCAACTACTTTCATACCATATAATTTATCATTTTGAACGATAAAGTCTTTAGTATGAATCAATTGATCTTCTAAGAATAATGTATCTCCCGGATCCTGAACTCTTACCTTACGCATCATTTGACGAATAACTACCTCAAAGTGCTTGTCATTAATTTTTACCCCTTGTAAACGGTATACTTCCTGAATTTCATTTACCAAATACTGTTGAACAGCAGCAGGTCCTTGAATTCTTAAAATATCATCCGGCGTAATTGCACCATCTGACAATGGAACACCCGCTCTTACAAAGTCATTTTCCTGAACTAGGATCTGACTTGATAATTTAACCAGGTATTTTCTAACATCACCAAATTTAGATTCGATAACAATTTCACGATTACCTCTTTTGATTTTTCCAAAAGAAACAACACCATCGATTTCAGAAACAACAGCCGGATTAGAAGGATTACGAGCTTCTAATAACTCTGTAATTCTTGGTAAACCTCCTGTAATATCTCCTGATTTAGAAGAACGACGTGGAATTTTAACCAATACTTTACCTGCTTTAATTTTCTCACCGTTCTCAACCATTAAGTGAGCTCCTACTGGTAAGTTATACGAACGAATCAATTCACCTTCTTTACCATAAACTAATAAAGTTGGAATTAATTTCTTATTTCTGGCCTCAGAAATTACTTTTTCCTGGAAACCTGTCTGCTCATCAATTTCAACCATGAATGATTGTCCTTGTTCTAAATCTTCGTAAGCAATCTTACCTGTAAATTCAGAAACAATTACACCATTATATGGATCCCATTTACAAATTACAGTTCCTTTAGTAACTACATCACCATCATTAACAAAAATGCTTGATCCGTAAGGAATATTGTGTGTGTTTAAGACAATTCCCGTTTTCTCGTCAACTAATTTTAATTCAGTTGAACGTGATACTACGATATCAGTCGCATTACCTTCACTGTCTTCACCTTTTACAGTTTTTA
Organism: Flavobacterium sp.; assembly: GCA_039931915.1. Lineage (GTDB taxonomy): Bacteria > Bacteroidota > Bacteroidia > Flavobacteriales > Flavobacteriaceae > Flavobacterium. Next base: position 16,426 of record JBDTRA010000100.1, read on the forward strand.
AATCTTCAATCTCAAGTCTACCGTTGAATCTTGTAATAATACTGGACTCTTCAGAAATACCTCCTGCAACCCCTCCAACGTGGAACGTACGAAGTGTTAACTGTGTACCTGGCTCACCAATAGACTGAGCTGCAATAACTCCGACAGCTTCACCTCTTTGTGTCATTTTACCGGTAGCTAAGTTTCTACCGTAACATTTAGCACAAATACCTTTTAAAGCTTCACAAGTTAATGGAGATCTAACTTCTACTTTTTCAATAGGAGAAGCTTCGATAACTCTCATAATTGCTTCAGTAATTTGTTGACCTGATTCAATTATTACTTCATTAGTAAGAGGATTTATAACGTCTTGCAATGCAACACGTCCTAGAATTCTTTCTCCTAAAGATTCAACAATTTCTTCATTTTTCTTCAAAGCTGATACTTCAACACCTCTTAGAGTTCCACAATCTTCGATGTTTACAATAACATCTTGAGAAACGTCATGAAGCCTTCTTGTCAAGTATCCGGCATCGGCAGTTTTAAGAGCCGTATCTGCAAGTCCTTTACGGGCACCGTGAGTAGAAATGAAATACTCAAGGATCGAAAGACCTTCTTTAAAGTTAGAAAGAATCGGGTTTTCAATAATTTCACCACCACC
>JBDTRA010000101.1:0-16746 GCA_039931915.1 Flavobacterium sp.
ACTTTGTTAATAAAACGTTAGAAAGCAAAATGCAGAAGGCGCAAACCATCTCATCGTTGGTTTTATCACTTCGTAAAAAGGAAATGATTAAGGTACGTCAACCTTTACAAAAGGTAATGATTCCAGTACTTGACGAAAATCAACGTATAGAAATTGAAGCTATCTCCGAGCTTGTAAAAGCGGAGGTAAATGTGAAGGAAATAATGCTCTTAGATGATGCATCTGGTATTTTAGTAAAGCAGATTAAGCCTAATTTCAAGACTTTGGGTCCTCGTTTTGGAAAAGATATGGGTCTGATTTCCAAAGAAATACAATCTTTTTCAGCAGAGCAAATTAATCAATTAGATAAACAAGGTGCGTTAGATATTGTTATTGCTGGAAATAATGTAACTTTATCCTTAGAAGATGTTGAAATAACATCACAAGATATCGAAGGATGGCTTGTTGCAAATTCAAACGGGATAACAGTTGCGCTTGATATTACAATTACCGATGATTTGAAAAAAGAAGGTGTTGCAAGAGAATTAGTAAACAGAATTCAGAATATCCGTAAAGATTCCGGATTTGAAGTTACTGATAAGATTAAAGTGCAAATTGAAAGAAGTGGTCTTTTAGAAGAAGCCATTCTAAAAAATGAAGACTATATTAAGTCTGAGACATTAACAGATAGTTTGGTTTTTGCTGACGCTTTGGAAAACGGCACAGAAATTGAATTTGATGATATTAAAACAACGATATTAATTTCAAAATAACAGATACAATGACAGATGAAATTACAAGATACTCAGATGCTGATTTGGCAGAGTTCAAAGAAATAATTCAAAATAAAATACAAAAAGCACAAGCCGACCTGGATTTAATAAAAAGTGCTTACATGAACGATTTAAATAATGGAACAGACGATACTTCCCCAACTTTCAAAGCTTTTGAAGAAGGAAGTGAGACGATGTCAAAAGAAGCGAACTCACAGTTGGCTATCAGACAGGAAAAGTTTATCCGTGATCTTAAAAATGCATTATTCCGTGTAGAAAATAAAACATATGGTATTTGCAAAGTTACCGGTAAATTAATCGGTAAAGAAAGACTGAAAATTGTTCCTCATGCTACAATGAGTATCGAAGCTAAAAACCTGCAAAGATAAACACCTGAAATTACAAAAGAATTAACGCTCCATTTGGGGCGTTTTTTTTGATTTAATTCTTACTTTTGCCACATTAAAATTCATAAGATGTCATTAAGAAAAGCGTATCTCCTTATATTTATTATATTATTGATTGATCAGGTTTCTAAAATTTATGTAAAAACTAATTTTATACTTGGTGATGAATATCCTGTCTTCAGCTGGTTTAAAATTCATTTTATTGAAAATGAAGGAATGGCCTGGGGAACTAAAATACCTGGGGAATACGGAAAATTGATTTTGACGGTTTTTAGGATTTTTGCTGTTTTCGGAATCGGCTATTGGTTGTATGATTCTGTAAAAAAGAAAGCTTCTGCTTATCTGGTTGTAGCAATTACCCTTATTTTTGCCGGCGCTACAGGTAATATTTTAGATTCTGTTTTCTACGGAGTCATTTTTGATGACAGCTATAATAATCTTGCAACTCTTTTTTCTCCTCATCCATACGGAACTTGGTTTCATGGTTTGGTTGTGGATATGTTTTATTTTCCGATTTGGAAAGGGAATTTGCCTGGTTGGATACCGTTTTTTGGTGGAAAACAATTTGAGTTTTTTAATGCTATTTTTAATGTTGCTGATGTAGCGATTTCTACAGGTGTAGGGATTTTGCTTGTTTTTAATAAAAGAGCTTTTCCAAAAAGATAGTTTTTAAAATTAAGTTTAAAAACATGAATAAAAAATATTGTAATGATGAATCTCATTTTTCAATAAGAGTCGTTATTTTCTTTTTTATTGTTTTGTGCTTTGTTCTATTTAATTATTTTTTTATCGATCCAAACGGAAGATCTTGTCTAGGCCCGCCCGGGGTTTTAATCTTTGGGATGGTTGGTTTCCCTTTAATTACTTTGTTGCTATTTTTAGATTTGATTGTTTTAGCTTTTCTAAAAGCTTTGAACCGGGAAAAGTTTTTCATCAATCTTAGTCTTTTTTTAAGTATGATTTTTTATTTCTATTTGGTTCTTTGATTAAGGCTATTTCTAATCTTTGTTTTTATTTAGTATTTTTATAAGTGCTTTTTTACCACACAAAAACTTAAACTTATGCAAAGTCCGTCTTTTTCCATTTATGATGCATCTGCAGGTTCGGGAAAGACCTATACTTTGGTAAGGGAGTATTTGAAAATTATTCTTTCATCACCTAAAAATGATGCCTATCGTAACATTCTTGCCATAACATTTACCAATAAAGCGGTTCATGAAATGAAAAGCCGTATTGTTGGGAGTTTGTCTGAGTTCACTAAAGAAGAGCCTTCTGCTAAAGCAATAGATTTAATGGAAGATCTATCTCGCGAAACAGGGCTTTCCATAATCAAAATTAAAACGAAATCTCAAAGTATCATTAAGCACCTGATTCATAATTATGCTGCTTTTGATATTTCTACCATCGATAAATTTACCCATAAAGTAATTCGTGCTTTTGCACATGATTTGAATTTACCTATGACTTTTGAGGTAACTTTAGATACTGAAAATTTATTGATAGAAGCTGTAGATGCAATTATCGCACAAGCAGGACAGGATGAAACATTGACGAAATTACTGATTGATTTTACGATGGAAAAAACCGACGATGATAAAAGTTGGGATGTTTCGCGTGAAATTTTAGAAACGGGAAGGTTAGTTCTAAATGAAAATAATAGGAATGAAATTTTGCATTTTCATGATAAATCAATTGAAGAGTTTGTGGAGATTAAAAAGAAGATGCTTGTCCTGTGTAAGGAGTTGGAATCCGAAAATAAACAGTTTGCAACAGAAGCATGTTCATTAATTGATAAGAACGGAATTGATTTAAAATCTTTTTCCCGGGGTACTTTCCCAAATCATTTAGAAAGCATTTGTGAAGGCAAATTCAATCCGAAAAATAAAACATTTCATGAATTTGAAGATATAGCAATCAATAAAACAGCTAAGGATAAAGCGTTAATTGAAAATCTTATTCCTGAATTACTTTTGACTTTGGGTAAAATCTATAAAAATTTCGAAAAAAGAGATTTTTACAGAGCATTCTTAAAGAATATAACCCCGCTTTCCTTGCTGAATACGGTCAGTAATGAATTGGCTAAAATTCAGTCGGAACAAAATATTTTATCGATTTCAGAATTCAATGCGATTATTCATCGTGAAATTCAAAACCAGCCCGCACCTTTTATTTATGAACGTCTGGGAGAACGTTATCGTCATTTTTTTATTGATGAATTTCAGGATACCTCAGAGATGCAATGGCAAAACTTAATTCCGCTTATTGATAATTCACTGTCAGGTTTGGATGATTTAGGAAATAAAGGGACTTTGATGATTGTGGGAGATCCAAAACAATCTATTTACCGTTGGCGAGGGGGGAAAGCTGAGCAATTTATCGAGTTAAGTAAAGATGTAAATCCGTTTAATAATCCGGATAAAGAAATAAAACATTTAAATACCAATTATAGAAGTTATAGTGAAGTCATTGATTTTAATAATGCTTTTTTTAAATTGATTTCTTCTGAATTTTCCAATGAAGATTATAAAGATCTATACGAAAACCACAGCTTTCAAAATACAAATTCTAAAAAAGGCGGATACGTTAATATATCCTTTCTTCCAATAATTGAAAAAAATGATTTTGCAGATGAAGAAGAAGTTGTTGAAAAAGCAGATTTATATGTTCTGGCAACTTTAAATACTATTCAGAATGTAGTTCGTCAGGGTTTTGGATATAGAGATATTGTGGTTTTAACCCGAAAAAGGGATCAGGGAATAGCTGTTGCGAATTATTTAACAGAACAAAATATTCCGCTTTTGTCATCTGAAACGTTAATGATTCAAAATGCCACAGAAGTCCGTTTGATAATTCACTTGCTCAGATATCTGAATAATAGTGTTGATTTAGAAGCTAAAGCAAATTTTCTTCACTTTCTGGCAGTCAACACGGAAACCGAAATACCGATTCATGATTTTATTTCACTGGGAATGGCACAGAAGTTTGAAAGTGATTTTGAAAGATGGCTTTTAACTTTCGATGTTTCGCTTTCTTTTGAAGATATTAGAAAAAAATCTTTGTACGAAGCTGTTGAAATCATCATATCTAAATTTGTTCTTCCTTCTGAAGGAAATGCGTATGTGCAATTTTTTCTGGATATCGTTTTAGAAAGAGATATTCGCAATCAGGCCGGAATTGCTGATTTTCTGAGTTTTTGGGACAAGAATGCTGAAAAATTCAGTATCCCGTCTCCGGAAGGAAATAATGCCGTTCGGATTATGACGATTCATAAATCGAAAGGACTTGAGTTTCCTGTTGTGATTATGCCTTTTGCTGAAGAAGATTATAGCAGAAAACCAAAAGATAAATTATGGCTGGATACAGAAGATGCTAATCTGGATATGCCAAAAGCCCTGATTGATAATAGTAGTGCGGTAGAAAGTTTTGGAGAAAGTGCTTCGATGGTTTTTAATTTGAAAAAACAGGAAGAATTATTGGATAACATTAATGTATTATATGTTGCCTTAACACGAGCGGAAGAACAGTTGTATATTATTTCTCAAGCTATAAAAGAGAAAAAAGACGGGGAGTACCCAAATAATATGGTTTCTTTTTTTATTAAATATTTAGTCGATAAAGGCGTGTATGATTCTGAAAAGCTGGAATATGAATTTGGAAATAAAACGAAACTTTCCGCTTTTAATAAAACATTGGATTTGGTAAAAACAATTCCCATAGTTACTGAAGTTTTAAATCCCAAAAATATTAAAATTGCTCAACGGGAAGCTTTAATGTGGGGAACACATCAACAGGAAGCAATTTCGTATGGAAATGTAATTCATGAAGTTCTGGCGTTCGTAAAAGATAAATCAGATGTTGATTTGGCGATTGAAAAAGCAATAGAAAACGGATTAATTACTTATGGGCAAAAAGAAATCGTTTTGAAAACACTCCAGGAAATTGTAAATCACCCGGAAATAGATATTTGTTTTGATGGTAAAAACATTATTTTAAATGAGCAGACCATTGTTCAAAAACAAGGAAAGATTTTAAAACCGGACCGGGTTGTTTTGACTGAAGGCAAGGAAGCGTATTTACTGGATTATAAAACCGGAGCTAAAAATCCTAAATACATACAGCAAATTCAGGAATATCAACATGCAATTGAAGATTTGGGATACAAAGTGTTAAAAAGGGCTTTGGTGTATATAGGAACCGAAATCGATGTAGTAAATTTGTGAAAAATTAATCAGTTGTTAAGGAATTTAAACTGTCTAAGTTGTTAATTTTTAACATATTAAATAAATAAAAATGTACGGTAATATAAAGGTGTATTTGCAAAGTGAATTACAAAGTATTGAAGAAAATGGAATTTTTAAAAAAGAAAGAATCATAACTTCTGCACAAGGAGCTGAAATTACAATTTCTACAGGTGAAAAAGTTTTGAATTTCTGTGCAAATAATTATTTAGGGCTTTCTTCGCATCCTGAAGTAGTGCAGGCAGCAAAAGATGCTATGGATACACATGGTTTCGGAATGTCGTCGGTTCGTTTTATCTGTGGTACGCAGGATATTCATAAAACATTAGAAAAAAAGATTGCTAATTTTTATGGTACAGAAGATACTATTTTATATGCAGCGGCTTTTGATGCCAATGGTGGTGTTTTCGAACCATTATTAGGTGAAAATGATGCGATTATTTCTGATAGTTTAAACCATGCTTCTATTATAGACGGAGTTCGTTTGTGTAAAGCGGCTCGTTATCGTTATGAAAATAGTAATATGGAAGATCTAGAACAGCAGTTAATTGAAGCCAATGAAGCCGGAGCCCGTTTTAAATTAATTGTTACTGATGGTGTGTTTTCAATGGATGGAGTTGTAGCACCATTAGATAAAATCTGTGATTTGGCTGATAAATACGATGCTATGGTAATGGTGGATGAGTGTCACGCAGCAGGATTTATTGGTGCAACCGGTAAAGGTACACTTGAAGCAAAGGGTGTTATGGGGAGAGTTGATATTATAACGGGAACACTTGGTAAAGCCTTAGGAGGTGCTATGGGGGGTTATACAACAGCAAAAAAAGAAATAATAGAATTGTTACGTCAACGTTCAAGGCCCTATTTGTTTTCGAATTCATTGGCGCCTGCAATTGTTGGAGCCTCTATTAAAGTATTTGAGCTTTTAGAAAAAGATACTACTTTAAGAGATAAATTAGAATGGAATACTAATTATTTTAAAGAAGGAATGAAAAAAGCAGGTTTTGATATTATTGACGGAAATTCTGCAATTGTTCCGGTAATGTTATATGATGCAAAGTTGTCACAAACAATGGCTAATGAGCTTCTAAAGAAGGGAATATATGTTATTGGGTTCTTTTTTCCTGTTGTTCCTAAAGAAAAAGCACGAATCAGAGTTCAGTTATCTGCAGCCCATTCCAAAGAACATTTAGATCAGGCAATTAGCGCTTTTATATCAGTTGGAAAAATGTTAAAAGTTATATAATTACCATTTAATTCCATTTTTGTAGGTTTTTTTTAACATTACATTTTGTATTTAAAAAATTAGGTGTTACTTTTGTCTGTAATTAACTAAATTGTAATTAAAAAAAATAAGTATGAAACATCTTAACAAACTTTTAGTTGCTGTGATGATGGTGATGGGTTTAAGCTCTCACGCACAAGACAGTAACAATCCATGGGCGATCTCTTTTGGAGTTAATGCCGTTGATACTAGAACAAGTTCTGGGTCAGGAAGTGGGTTCTTTGATCAACACTTTTCTCAGCCATTCGCTGTAAAAGACAATTGGAATATTCTTCCTTCTCTATCTTACATTGGTGTGTCTAGATATGTAGGTAGTGGTTTTTCCCTTGGTTTACAAGGTTCTGTAAACAAAATTGATAAATATGTTACTTTTGATCCAAGTAATCCAGATCATGATTCAAGAGGTAATGTCGTTTCTAATCCTGGTGATTTGATGTATTATGGAATTGATGCTACTATTAAATATAGCTTCCAGGAATTAATTAAATCTAAAGTAATCGATCCTTCGTTATCTGTTGGTGGAGGTTATACTTTCTTTGGAGATAGCAGTTACGGAACAGTTAATCCAGGTGCTGGAATTACTTTCTGGTTTACAGATGCTATTGGTCTTGAACTTGCTTCAAGATACAAATGGTCTGTTGGTGCAGGTGATAATGGTAGAGAAGATGCTGCTGGTGTTCCAGATGCTCCTTCTCATTTCCAACATACTGCTGGTCTTATTTTCAAATTCGGAGGTAAAGATACTGACGGAGACGGAATCTATGATAAAGATGACGCTTGTCCAGATGTTGCAGGTTTAAAACAATTCAATGGTTGTCCTGATACTGATGGAGACGGAATTGTTGATGCTAGTGATGCTTGTCCAGATGTATTTGGTTTAGCTGCATTAAACGGTTGTCCTGATACTGACGGAGACGGAGTTGCTGACGCTAGCGATGCTTGTCCAGATGTTGCTGGTTTAGCTGCATTAAACGGATGTCCAGATGCTGACGGTGATGGTATCGCTGATAAAGATGATAAATGTCCTACAGTTGCTGGTCCTAGAGAAAATGGTGGTTGTCCTTTCGTAGACGCTGATAAAGATGGTGTTCTTGACAAAGATGATGATTGTCCTACAGTTGCAGGTCCTGCAAGTAACAGAGGTTGTCCTGAAGTTACTTCTGAAGCTTTAGAAGAACTTAAAGTTCAAGCAAGAGCAGTATACTTTAACTCAGGAAAAGCTACTTTCAAAACTGGAGATAAAGAAACTCTAGCTAGATTAGATGCTATCAAACAAATCCTTCTTAACTATCCAAATGCTAAATTTAGTATTGAAGGACACACAGATAGTGATGGTTCTGATAAATTGAATCAAAAACTATCTGAAGATAGAGCTGCTGCTGTTATGAATGCTTTAATCGAAAGAGGAGTAAATGTTGATAATTTAGTTTCTAAAGGTTTTGGTGAGTCTCAACCAGTTGCAAGCAACAAAACTGCTGCAGGTAAAGCTCAAAATAGAAGAACTGAAATCAAACATATTGGTTCTAAATATGATGGTAAACTATAATTTACTTTCTAAATAATTTTAAAAAGCCATTCTTAATTGAATGGCTTTTTTTATTTTTATCGTATGATAAATATTTCTTTTTTGGAAAAAATTGCAGCCACTATAATTCAGGATTATTCTGGCAGGCTTTTCGAAATTACTATTATACTTCCTAATAAAAGGGCTAAGGTTTTCTTAATTGAAGCATTAAAGAATCAAATTAAAGAAACTATTCTTTCTCCCAGTATCGTTTCAATTGAGGATTTTGTGCAGGATGTCGCGTCTATTCGTTCTGTAGATTCAATTGAACTGTTATTTGAATTTTACGAAGTTTATCTTTCTGTTACAGAAAAACAAAATCAGCAATCATTTGAATTATTTGCTAATTGGGCAAAAACACTTCTTCAGGATTTTAACGAAATTGATCGTTACCTTCTTGAGCCATCTCACGTTTTATCATACCTAAAAGATATTGAAGATATAAAAAAATGGGGAATTGAAGTTGAAAACAAAACGAAACTCCTTGAAAATTATATTGATTTTTGGAAATTACTGCCAATTTATTATGACGCGTTATATAGCCATTTACTAAATAAGGGTTTTGGTTATCAGGGTTTGATTTATCGTGAAGCAGTAAACAACCTGAACCATTTTTCGAATACAATTTCGAATAAAACTTTTATTTTTGCAGGTTTTAATGCTTTAAATGCTGCTGAAGAAAAAATAGTTCAACATCTTTTATCATTAGATTATGCTAAAATTTATTGGGATGCAGATCAGGTTTTTCTAAATGATCTTTATCATGATGCAGGTCTTTTTGTTCGCCGGTTTAAAGAGAACTGGAAACACTATAAATCAAATCATTTTGAATGGGTCGTGGATGATTTTTCGCAACCAAAAAACATTCAGGTTATAGGAACTCCAAAAACAATTGGGCAGGCAAAACTAACCGGAAGTATTATCGAAAACATAATTAAGGATAATCCGGTTTCCTCTCTTGATAAAGTCGCTATTGTACTGGGAGAAGAAAATTTATTGATGCCAATTTTATATGCTCTACCTGATTCTGTCAGGGCATTGAATATTACCATGGGTTATTCAAGTAAAAATAATCCTTCCCAAATTTTGATTGCCAAATTGTTTAAGATGCATACTAATGCACTTTCGAGGAATGGAAATAGCTATGTTTTTTATTATAAAGATGTTCTTGATATTTTGACACATCCATTGATTGAACCCTATGCTAAAACAAATCAATTAGTTAAAATTATTAAAGAGAACAATTATACTTTTATTACATATTCCAAATTAAATGACCTTAACCAGAATCCATCAGATTTATTTAATTTATTATTTCAAAAATGGGAAAATGGTTCTTTAGCTGTACTGGAGAATATTTCGACACTTTTACTTTTGATAAAAGAAAATTTCAGTAATGATAATGAAGAAGAAAAAATAGCAAAAACTTTTGTTTTCTCTATTTTTAAAGTCATTAATAAATTGATGAATTATTATTCTCAGCACAGGCATATCGATAATATTCAGACTTTATATGCAATTTACAAACAGGTTATCGAGGTAGCTGAAGTTTCGTTTGAAGGCGAACCATTGAATGGACTTCAGATTATGGGAGTTTTAGAAAGCCGTGTTTTGGATTTTGATACTGTAATTGTGACTTCTATGAATGAAGGAAAATTTCCGGCTGGAAAATCCCAAAATTCTTTTATTCCTTATGATGTAAAAAAAGAATTGGGTTTGCCAACTTTTAAAGAAAAGGATGCTATTTATACGTACCATTTTTATCACCTGCTGCAAAGAGCCAAAAATATTTATTTGATTTATAATACCGAAAATGAAGGATTGGATGCTGGCGAACGAAGCCGTTTCATAACACAATTAGAAGTAGAAAAGCAGCCTAAGCATAATTTAACTTTTGATGTTTACAATCCTGTTTTACCAACAACAGCATATCAGCCAATGGTGATTCCAAAATCTGAAGCCGTTATGGTGCGGTTAAAAGAAATTGCTTCAACTGGTTTTTCGCCTTCTGCTTTGACAAGTTATATCAGGAATCCAATTGATTTTTATTTCCAAAAAATACTTCGAATTCGTGAGGTCGAAGAAGTTGAAGAAAATATTGCTCTAAATACTTTGGGAACTATAATACACGAAACACTAAAAGCATTGTATGATCCTTTCATTGGTAAATTTATTTCAGAAAGTGATATTTTAAATTGTTTTAAATTATTAGATGATGAAGTTCTGAAGCAGTTCAAATTAGTTTATAAAGAAGGTGAAATTAAAAAAGGGCGTAACCTTTTGGCTTTTGAAGTAGCAAAACGGAATGTTTCGAATTTCCTTAAATTAGAATTGGATTCCATTCAAAATGGAGAAACAATTCAAATAATAGCTTTAGAAAAAACTTTCGCGCGTGAACTAACCCATCCGGGTCTGCCATTTCCGGTTCTGATAAAAGGAAATGTAGACAGAATCGAATTACGCAACGGAAAAATAAGAATTGTTGATTATAAGACAGGAAAAGTTGAAAAAGCCAATGTTGTACTCAAATCATGGAACGGATTAACAAAAGAGCTTAAAAATGATAAAATTATTCAGGTTCTCGCATATGTCTTTATGTATGAAAATGAAGGAAATGAAACTCCAATAGAAGCAGGAATTATTTCTTTTAAAAATTTAAAATCAGGGTTTTTGCCTTTCGGATTTAAGCAAGAGAAAGAACTTAATATAACTGTTACAACAGAAATCCTGAATAATTATCTGGAAGAAATGGTTTTGTTATTAAATGAAATTTTTGATAGCACTATTCCATTCGAAGAAAAAATAAATTAGATAATTATTAGAAAGTTCAATAACATATTTGAGTTCTTCAAAACAACTTTGGTTATTAACTTAATCACTTGTGCCGTAGCTGTCATTTTGGGAGGATCTGGCTCTTTTTTTATATGTTTTTTGAGTTTTGGTTTTCTAATGAGCTTAGGTTTCAAAGAAATCTATCGAAAAAACGATTATTTATTTTATTTGAATAATAAAATTAGTAAAATTCAGCTTTTCGCTTATAGTTATATTTTGACATTTTTGGTTGCTATAGCCTTCTGTTTAATTGTTTTTGTAATAAAGAAACTATTTTGAAAAAGCATATTTTAGAAGTTGACGGAATTCAGAAAAAATTTAATGAAAAGATCGTGCTTTCTGATGTTTATTTAAAATGTGAAACTACTGAAATAATAGGTTTGCTGGGAAGAAACGGTTCAGGTAAATCTACTTTATTAAAGATTATCTTCGGAATCATACCGGTACCAAACAAATGCATTCGTATCGACGGAATTTCAAAAAATCAAACTACAGATTTATTTAATGAGGTTAGTTATTTAGACCAGGAACAATCAATTCCTAATTATTTATCAGTGAAAAAAGCAATTTCATTATCAATTGAAAAAGAAAGGGTAAACAGTTTTTGTGAAGATAAATATATTCAATCCATTTTGAATAAAAAAATAAGACACTTGTCGGGCGGTGAACTACGATATCTGGAAATTAAATTAATACTTTTTAACGCTTCTAAATTTGTATTATTAGATGAGCCTTATAATGGATTGTCTCCAATTATGACTGAATTGGTTAATGAATTGATAAAAGAAAATTTAAAGACTAAAGGAATAATTATTTCGGATCATAATTATGAAGAGGTGATGAAAATTTCTTCAAAATTAATTTTTATTGAAGGCGGTAACTGTCATTATATAAAGGAAAAAGCTGAATTAATTGAAAAAGGGTACTTAAATAATTCAGCTTTTTTATAGTAGATATTTTAGCTGAATATTTTTTTTAAGAAGCTTTTCTTTTCTGTTTCTTCAGCACCTTTGTTGTTAATCCTGCCATTTTCAAAACGGAATCTCCTAAATTTCATCAGCTTTACATTTAAATCAAATCGCAGTTCTTCTACAGTTTTCATGTTTCATATTTTTTACAAAATTAGAAAAAACTTAGCGTATAGATAGAATTTGTTGGGCATCTTAACTTATAAATTAATTTTCATGAAACAAGGCGCATTTTTTAAATAAGGTTCGTTTTTTATGTTAATTATTTTTGCACATCCTGTTTTTAAAATAGTATAAAGTTAAGGAATAAATAAAAGTAGCTCAAGTGGTTACAGAACCTTTTTTTTTAACAAGTGTTTATGTTTAAATTATCTTTAAAAAAATATCTTTGGCACTTCCAAAAATAGATTATTAAGCGATTATGATTGATTTAAATACACTGGTAGCAGAGACTGGAGCTGATTCCGGATTGATTTTTAGCATAGATGGTATTTTAATCGAATCCTGCAATTTAGAATATGACGGGAATGTTGCTGCGATGATCGGAATGATATTGAAAATGAGTTTGGAAATGTCTGAAGATCTTAATAATGGAGATTTGAAACAATTAATGATTAAGAATAATGATGGGATAGTAGTAGCCAATAAAGATCATAACGATAATTGTGTTGCCCTGCTTTCTAAAGATTTAAGTAAGATGGGACTTTTGCTTCGTAAATTGGATACAATTTTTCAATAATTAATTTTAATATAATTTACACATGTCAGATTTTTTACAAAATTTTCAAAATAACCTGAAAGAAAATATTAATGGTTTTATAGCTGTTTCTGTAACAGAGATTGAAACAGGAATGTCGTATAGTTCTCTTTCAGTAGATTCAAATTTTGATCCTGAATTAGCATCTGCTTACAACCTAGAAGTTGTTAAAGCTAAAATGAATGCAATTAAAGCTTTGGGATTAAATGAAACAATCAATGACATTTTGATTACTCTGACTAACCAGCTTCATATATTGGATGTTTCAGAAGATGGAAGATATTTTATTTATTTGGCAGTAGATTCAAAAAATGCTAATCTTGGTTTAACAAGAGCAGTTCTATCAAAATATAAAAAAGAAATAGTTGCAAAACTATAAAGTTTTTTGCCCCCGATAATGAGGAGAAGGCTGTTTCATACTATATGAACAGCCTTTTTTGTTTTAAGTAAAGTTTAAATTTTGAAAAATTCCAATAAAACTTTTTTCAGTTCTTCTTTATTTTCAATGTGACTCATATGCCCATCATCAAATGAAATAAGCTTAACCGAAGTGTTTTCGATTTGTGTTATACTTTCTTCATAGTTTAATACGGGATCTTTTTTTCCTAAAATCAATAAAACAGGAAAAAGATTTTTACGCAAAAGAGTTTCCCTGTCTTTTCTGATTTTCATTCCTTCAAGTGAAGCTACAATTCCCTGCAAAGGTGTTTTTAAAGCCTGAGTTTTTACTTTTTCAATTTCTTCTGCTAATCTTGTTCTGTTGTTTTCACTAAACAAATTGGCGATTGCCAGACTTACAAAGTTTACATAATTTTGTTTTACTGCTTTTATGGCACGTGTTCTGTTTAGTTTCTTTTCGGCGCTGTCTTCTTTGGAAGTCGAATTCAGTAAAATTAATTTTTGTGTGTTTTCCGGATATAATTCGGCGAAAGCCAAACTAACATAACCACCCATTGAATGTCCTAAAATAATAGCTTTTTTAATTTGTAAATGTTCTAAAACTTCATGAACAACATTTGCATTATCTTCCATCGAATGAATGTAACCTAAACAATTAGATTCGCCGTGTCCCAATAAATCAATGGTAATTATGCGATAGCTTTCAGAGAATAAGGCAATATATTCCTGCCACATTTTTTTGTTTTCCAAAAAGCCGTGAAGCAAAACAATTGCAGTTCCTTCGCCTGAATCAGTATAGGATATTTTGGTATTTTTATATAGAATATTTTTCAAAATGACATTTTAAGATGTAAAGTACAAAGATAGGAAACGATAAACAGATAAGAAAAACAATTGGATTTAGGCGGAATTAAAGTTGTAGTGTTATAAATTCTATTATGTTAATTGCTATTTTGATATAATAAAAACGGCCTTCATTTCTGAAAGCCGTCTGTTTTTTTATGATTTTAGAAAAGAATTAATATCTGAGAAAAACTTTTCCCTGGCATCCAGCCAACCGTAATGTTTGGAATGTTCTAATAGGATTAATTTTGAATTCGGAAACGTTTTATGTGCAATTTCCCCAATTTCGTTACTGATAATATCTTCTTTTCCCTGAATAATTAAAACAGGTTTTTTAAAATTCTTCAATTTAGCTTTACAATCAAAATTCATTTTTTGCATATCACCCCACAATAATCCATTTATTTTTGAATTTCCCTGTGTCAGTCTTTTGGCAATTACAGGCGCATATTTCTGGTCGTAAATATAAGCAGGTGCCATCGCTCTTCCTCTCCCGATTCTTGCTGTGTATGAAGTGTCACCTTTTTCGATTTTATGGTTCCAGTACTTCAAAGAATCTTTTTGCGATTGATTTAATCCTGCTTCAATAAGATTTGGTGTTTTTAATAAAGTCAAATCCACTCCTCCCGATGATGATAAAATTAACTTAGCAATACTGTTTGGGTAAACAGTTGCATAATAAGAAGCCAGCATTCCTCCAAAAGAATGTCCAAGAATATTCCATTTTTCAATTTTAAGATGTTTTCTTAGTGACTCAATATCATCAGCCATCAATTGCATTGAAATAGTCTTAGCATTCAATTTTGCCAGTTTTGATTTCCCGGTTCCTCTTTGGTCGTAAATAATCGTTTCCTGGTTTTCAGACAACGTTTTGGCCATGTCTTCAAAGCCATTACTGTTCATTCCCGGGCCACCATTAATAATTAAAAGAGATTCGCCTTTTCCGAATGTTTTATAATAGGTTTTACTGGAATCATTGTTTTTTGCATAACCTTCGGTCTGAGCGAAAGCCTTCCCAAGAAACATCAAAAAAGCAAATAGAAAAATCTTTTTCATTTATAATTATACGTTCATTAAACTTTCAATCTCATCAACCTCTACCGGAATGTTACGCATCAGGTTAAAAGGTTCTCCTTTTTCCTGAACGACAACATTATCCTCAAGTCGAATTCCAAGACCTTCAGCCGGAATATAAATTCCCGGTTCAACCGTGAAAACCATATTCGCTTTCATTGGTTCGTGAAGTAATCCGTAATCGTGCGTGTCCAATCCCATGTGGTGAGAAGTTCCGTGCATGAAATATTTTTTATAAGCTGGCCAGTCCGGATTTTCATTCTGAAGATCTGCCTTGTCAATCAAACCTAAGCCAAGCAATTCAGAAGTCATGATTTTACCCACTTCAACATGATATTGTTTCCAAAGCGTTCCAGGCGTAAGCATTTTTGTAGCTTCATTTTTTACTTTCAAAACCGCATTGTAAACTGCTTTTTGTCTGTCTGAAAATTTTCCTGAAACCGGAATCGTTCTTGTCATGTCACTGGAGTAGTTGGCATATTCTGCAGCAACATCCAATAAAATCAAATCACCGGCTTTACATTGTTGGTTGTTTTCGATGTAATGCAAAACATTGGCATTATTACCCGAAGCAATAATGGGTGTATATGCAAAACCTTTAGAGCGGTTACGGATAAATTCGTGAACCAGTTCCGCTTCGATTTCATATTCCGTTACATTTGGTTTCACGAACGAAAGCAATCTGCGAAAACCTTTCTCCGTAATATCACAAGCGTGCTGAATCAAATCGATTTCTTCACTTTCTTTTACAGAACGAATGCGTTGTAAAATCGGATTGCTTTTTGCCACCTGATGTGCAGGATATCTTTCTTTCCACCATTTTACAAAACGGGCTTCGCGGGTTTCAGTTTCAACAGTCGCCCGGTAATGTTCGTTGGTGTTAATGTACATCGTGTCAGCGTATGTCATCATTTCGTTCAGTACTTTATGAAAATCTTGTAACCAATAAACAGTCCTGATTCCCGAAACCTGAAAAGCACGATCTTTAGTTAGTTTTTCACCTTCCCAAATCGCAATATGTTCGCTCGTTTCTTTAAGAAAAAGAATTTCCTTTTGGTTTTCGTAAGGCGCATCGGGAAACAAAAGCAAGATACTTTCTTCCTGATCAACGCCGCTCAGATAAAAAATATCCCTGTGCTGTGCAAATGGCAATGTACTATCGGCACTAATTGGATAAATGTCGTTTGAGTTAAAAACGGCTACACTGTTAGGTTTCATTTCTGCAGCAAATTTTCTGCGATTTTTTACAAAAAGAGCACTGTTTATTTGATGATATTTCATAGTAATGTTGTTTTTTGTACTTTGAATTTCAAAATTAGTGATTTTTGAAGCAGCAGCACAAAATTGATTTATTAAAGTTTTCTTATTTGTTTGTGATTTTTTCTCTCTCGCAGATTTGGCAGATTGAGCAGATTTTTTTCTTTAATATTTCTTATTACACACGATATTCCACAATTTATGTAGCCAATCTTGTCATTTCGACGAAAGGAGAAATCTTCGCAAGCAGCTCGATAATGAAAATCAGCAAAGCTTTGCGGAGTTACTTACGGGGATTTCTCCTTTCGTCGAAATGACAATACTGTGGCGAAAATTGGAATTTGTAAAGTTTTGGGCGTGTCCCTCCGGG
>JBDTRA010000102.1:0-16663 GCA_039931915.1 Flavobacterium sp.
ACCTTTGGATCCGAAACCTCCTATCAGCCAACGAGCTTTTATTATTTGCTTATGAGGACGGCCATAAACGGTATTACCCAAAAGCGATTCCCACAGCAGACCTATATTTTAGACTCCCTAAAGACATATGGATTAAAAAACAGGAGCTAATCATCAATATTTATGGATTTTTACCCAGCAGCTGGGAAGCAAAAACGACTCCAAAAGCAGAAGCTTTCTGGAGATTAAACAATAAACTACAGGCTGTAAAATGGCTTACTGAAAAATAAAAATATGAAAGTTCTTGTATTATATGATTATCCGCCAACTCCAGGAGGGCTGGCAACCCAGGGAGATCTTCTTTATAAAGGACTTCTTGCCAACGGCGTTGAAGCGCATGCCGTACATATTGAATCGGCCATGGAAAAGGAATGGTATTATAATTGGTTTAAACCAGATGTAGTAGTTGGTACCGGTTATTGGGGCAACACTCCCCAATTGGTACTGCACCCTCAAAAATTTGGAATGTTGGGGATTCCGTGGCTCGTAGCTGATGGTTATATTGCCAACTACCAAAAAGTACTTAATAAACTGCCGCTGATTTTAGTGACCTCCCACTGGGTCAAAGAAATGTATGTAAGGGACGGCATAAGTGCTGAGAATATTGAAGTCCTTCCTGTAGGGTGCGATACCGATAACTTTAAACCTTATCCAAAAGATGATGAAAAAATTCTTGCTGTACGAAATGCACTGGGAGTCAGCGAAGAGGAGCAGATGATATTAACTATTGGCGGTGATGCGGCCTCAAAAGGAGCGCGTGAAGTAATGGAAGCGCTCGCCTTAGCAGGAAAAGAACTGCCGCCCTGGAAGTATGTTTGTAAAGTATGGCCTCAGCCCCGGACCTCCCTTCAAAACAATCTTGACCTAAAGTTGGCCGAACAACTGGGCATCAGCCGTAAAGTGGCTTTCCAAACCAGTATAATTTCAAGGGATTTCGTACCTTATCTCATAGGTGCCTGTGATATTTATGCCGCACCGTCAAGACTCGAAGGTTTTGGAATGCCCCAAGTAGAGGCAGGTGCCTGCGGCAAACCGGTAATTGGCATAAACGCAATGGGGATGCTTGATACCCTGGTACAGGGAGAAACTGCAATTTTAGCCGCGGTGGGACAAAAAATAGTCGTTAATGAAGTTACTCTTGGTACAGAATCAGGATATGAAGAAAACAGAAGGATCCTTTTTGAAGAGCCCCGGACCGTTGATTACCGCGCTGATATAATCGATATTAAAGATGCATTAGTAAAATTGATGGGCAGCACAGCACTACGTTCTAAAATGGGAGAAGCGGCAAGACAGAGAGTAGTAGAAAATTTTGATTATCGTATTGTTGCCTCAAAATTTGTAAATATCATCAATAAAAGGCTCAGCATATATTAATAAAAGATCACTTGTATGGATACCAAAAACTGGCAGGAAATCGAAAAGGCAAAAAATGCCGCTTTAGAAGTGTTACTCCACAATGCAAAAGGTCCCTTCCATGGGTTGCCAAGAACAGCAGCATGGGGTTATCCTGAACCCTATACCAGAGACCTAATGATTTCGATACTGGGTGTAGCAGTCTGCGAAAATGAGAAGCTGACTGCTGCAATGGAAAAAACATTATTGACCCTTTCTGAGAACCAATCTAAAAGAGGGCATATTCCCTCCTTTATTCATGATCCGAAGAACCGGGGAGCCAGTGATACAACCCCTTTGTTTTTGTTGGCTGTGGGGATTTTCAGAAAACTTACCGGTAAAACAGATTTTCTGCAGCAGGCTGTTGAAAAAGCGCAGACCTGGATGAAATACCAAAGCCCTTCTGATGAATACCTGATCGGACAGCTCCCAACAAGCGACTGGCGTGATGAACAATGGGTGCTGGGATTCGGACTTTATGTAAATACGTTAAACTATTGTGCCCTGAAGATGCTCGGCAATAGGAAACGGGCTAAAAAACTCCAGGAAGCTATGCAGCATTTCACCATAACAAAAGGTTCTAACGCAACCCATCTTCATGAAGGAATGGTAGTAAAAAACATTCCTTATTATGCTTTGTGGTCTTATAAAATATACAGCAGTGAACGATTTGATCTTTTAGGAAACAGCCTGGCGATACTCTCAGGACTTGCACCTCAGGACAGGGCAGAAAATATGATCGCATGGATCGAAGAGCAATGCCGAAGCATGATGCAAAACAGTGAGCTAGCCCTGCCAATTGCCCCTAACCTATTTCCATTTATCCTTCCCGAAGATGAGGATTGGCTGCCACGATATCAAATATATAATAGGCCCGGCGATTACCATAACGGAGGGATCTGGCCTTTTATTTCTGGTTTTCATATTGCCGCACTCACCGCAGCAGGAAAACACAAACTAGCCAGAGAGAAACTTGACACCCTTACTTCTCTTATAAAAATTTCACATAATAAAGAGCTGGAATATGGCTTTAACGAATGGTATAAAGCCCAGAATGGACAGCCTATGGGACAGGACTGGCAGACATGGTCAGCGGCAATGTATTTGTATGCCGTGAAATGTGTGGAGCAAAAAAGCACTCCTTTTTTCTAATTCCTAATAGTTAAAGTTTTTATCTGTCTTTTTTACTTTTTTCGTTTTCTGAATAATGCTTTAGTATTTCCTGAAGAGAATATAAATCGCTCCTTATTTCAAAACTATTGATTTCATATAATATTTAATTTGAACCTATTTCTTATGCAAAATGATGCTTATCAGTTGAACAAATGACATAGAACATTTTATTTAAAATCTTAAAATGAAACTTGCAGCAGGATATCAATTTTTAAGTTTCGTCATCTTTTCAAGATCAAGCAGCCTTAAGCCACTGTCAGTTTTTTCTATTAAGCCTTCGTTTTTAAAATCTGTTAAGGTACGGCTTACTGTTTCAGAAGCTGTGCCGGACATGGCCGCAAGATCATCACGTGTAATTTTGATGCAATCTCCTTCTGCACTATGAAGTTTAAAAAGTCTGATAATTGCCTCTGCAATACGCTTGCGCACCGATTGATAAGCTAGTTGCAATAAATGAAGTTCTTTCTCGCGGATATCCTGAGACAGGATTCTGATGAATTTTGCAGCAAGATCCGGATACAAATGCAAAAGTTCATCTAATTGTTTCTTTGGCATAAAACATAAGGTGCTGTCTTCTATGGCAGTAGCAGTATCGGTATACGTTTCGCTGGACAGCAATACATTCATACCCAGAAAATCATCCGTTTCGAACATTCCTGTCATTAATTCCCGCCCATCTTCTGCCAATTTAATGGTTTTTATTTTTCCACTCATCACAACATAAATCCCTAATGCTTTATCACCTTCGTAATGGATTACCTGCTTTTTTTTATACTTGCGGCATATTTGCTCCTGAATGATTTTCTTGAATTCGCTCAAACCCTCCGATTGCGAAACCAGATGGTTTAATTTGTCAAGGGATTTACTGTAAAACTTGTTTTGAATATCTTTCTTTGTCAGACGGCTCTCAATTGCATTTAACAGCTCCATATCATCAAAGGGTTTGGTGAGATAATCATCTGCTCCCATATCCATTCCCTTCCTTACATCCATTCTGTCGGTCTTGGCAGTTATAAATATAAAAGGAACCGTACTGGTCTGGGGATGTTTTTTAAGCATGTGCAAAACACCATAGCCATCAAGTTCCGCCATCATTATATCGCATAAAATAACATCCGGCAGATTCTGTAAGGCCAGTTCAATTCCGGTTTTCCCATTTGCTGCCTCAAATACGCTGTAACCCGAGAGCCTCAGAATCTCAACAACATTTTCACGGACGTCATTGTTATCTTCAATTATTAAAACTTTTTTCATTCTATTGGAAATAAAAGGGTAAATAATGTGCCTTTCTGTGGCGTACTTTCAAAATCAATAGTTCCCTTCATAAGGTTTACGTAGCGCGAAACAATAGTGAGTCCCAAGCCGGTGCCGGGAATATTTCCGGTATTATGCGCTCTGAAAAAGGCGTCAAAGAGATATTTTTGGTCTTCTTCCGGAATTCCAATACCTTGATTTTTAATAGAAATGACACACTGCTTTTCATCAATAGTGGTCGTAAATTCGATTACTGTATTTTCTGCGGAATATTTTATCGCATTGATAATCAAATTTATTATGCTGTTTTTTATCAGGTTTTTATCAAGTTTAACCATATTAGAATTACCCTGATGATGGTACTGTATTTTTTGTCCTTCCTTGACAAGAAGCTGCATTTCTTCAGTGATTTCCTTACCAAGTTCTACAAGATTGAAATCTGCAAACGAAGCTTTTAATTTCTTTAATTCCAGGTTTTCTGCATAAAGAAAGTCATTTAGTATAGCAGTAAGACTTGTTACAGCATTTTTAATTTTCCCAATGTGTTTGTTTATATTAGCATTTTTGTAATCCTCAGCATACTTATTAATCAATGATACCGATAATTGCACCGTGCTTAGCGGTGTACGGAATTCATGAGAGGCCATGGATAAAAACTGGCTTTTTAATTTGTTGAGTTCTTTCTCCTTTAAAAGTGACTGGCTAATTTTTTCCTTTGCCAGCTGCAGATCGGCAATAGTGTTGTTTAAGGACTGCGTTCTGTCTTCCACTAATTCTTCAAGATGCGAAGCATACTGCTTAAGGCGCTCTTCCGATTCTTTCTGATTACTTAGATCATGTATAAAACCGCAATATATTGTCCTGCCCGAATAATTCACTTCGCTCACGCCTAAGTGTAACGGAAAGACGTCACCATTTTTTCGAAGTCCCATCAATTCCCGGCCCACTCCTATTATGCCAGGCTTTCGGGTGTTTTTATAATTACTGAGATAGGTGTCATGCCTGGCCTTATGCGGAGAAGGCATCAACATCGAAATATTTTTCCCTATAACTTCCTGCTCCGGATAACCGAATAATTTACAGGCAGATGGATTAATGGATTCAATAATGCCACGTTCGTCAATTGTCAAAATACCATCAATAGCATTTCGCACTAAGGCTTTAAGCAGGGCAGCATTTTCCATGATCATTCTAATGACTTATAATAATCACCAAAACAAATGTACACATTTAAAACTCAGCAAAACACGCTTTAACTTATTATAATACAAACAAATAGCTTACACAGTATTACTATAATTTTATACTTGATACAGGAATTATTTTTAAAGTAAAAAAAAAATTAAACTGATACCAATCAGATTTATAAATGACCTCCGTCACTTTTTAACAATAGTCTGTAGCCGAACTTTGTTCTAAAGTTAACATGCAAATAAATGTAAAAATTTAATAAAATTATTGCATCACAAATCATTAGAATTTAAGAGAATACCAAATTTATAATTTGCAGTAACATTAGAATAAATGAAACAAGTAGACGTCTTCAAAAAAGCTCTTTTGACAACTATTTTAATCCATAAATCAACATGAAAAGCAACGAAGATTTGCAAAAAGATGTTCAGAATGCCATTACCTGGGAACCGCTTTTGCATGCCGCCGAAATAGGCGTAACAGCAGACAGCGGAATTATTACACTCTTTGGAACGGTGGACAGCTATGCTAAAAAAGCCAAAGCCGAAGAAGCAGCCAAGTATGTAAGTGGTGTAAAGGCAATAGTTGAAAAAATCGAAGTGCATTTTCATCTGATTGGAAGAAAAACTGACACTGAAATCGCAGCAGAAATACTAAACGTCTTTAAGTGGCATTGGGACATTCCAAACGAAAACATAGAAGTGAAAGTAGAAAATGGCTGGATAACTCTGGAAGGAGAAATAGAATGGAATTACCAAAAGCAGGCAGCCAAACAGGCAGTAAGCAATCTTTTAGGGATAAAAGGGATCATCAACAATATAATGATTAAACCTAAATTACGGGATGCCTCCATCAATGTAAACGACATAGTAAGTGCACTCTGGCGCAACGTTACCATAGATCATAATGGTATTACAGTAACTGTTACCCGAGGCAGTAAGGTAACACTGACCGGTGCTGTACAATCCCTGCATCAAAAAGAAGAAGCAAACCGAATTGTGTGGAGCGCTCCAGGCGTTTTAGAAGTAGACAACCAACTGACTGTCGATACCTATCAATAAAATGTCTTCTCTAAATAATCAGATTAGAAAATTTTATAAATCGCTGTACAATTCAATAAAAAATGAAAAAACATAGTAACATCAAATAATGCCCAATGCCTCCTTTAAAAGATCAATAACATGAAACATATCATAATTTATATACTGTTTGTCCTCACAACAGCATTGGTTTTACTGAACCGCTACACTCCTCTTTACATCAATAATTCAATTTTACATTTTATAGTATTATTTATTGCTGCAGCTTCTTTTACAATAATTACAGGTCATCTGTTTGGGAAACTCAAAAGTAACAAATCGATTCTTTTGACTTTTTTAATCCTTGGCATTGCTTGTTTTATAAAAGGTTTTTTAACATGGGACGGCGACTGGAAAACGCAGACTGTTGTTTATAAAAACATCCAAAATGGGAATAAAACCATTGAGTATCAGCTCCGCAGCAGCAGGTTTGCTTTTGGCTATAGAAAACGTATAATAGAGCGCTTAAAAATTGTTCCTCTTATCGACTGGACCACTAACATCGATACCATGGGTATAGATAAGATGCAATGGAAAAAAGTAAACATACAGCTCAATGAGCTTAATCTGCCCCCTGCTGAGGATCAATAAAATATAGATAGAAAACCTTATGAAAAATACATATCTAATATTTTGAATTGAATATAAAGGGGAGACTTAAATTTAAAAAAAATGAAAACAATAAAAAAATTAGGGGTCAGAATAGACAATATAAGTGCGGACCTTATCGAATTTAGCACCAATAAAATTAAAAATATTGCTTCCACATTTACAAATTGTGAAAAAGAAAAAACTATGCCTGACAAACAACAGCATCAGACTTTGAAATACTATAATGAACTTGCTGTCGAAATCGAAAAGCATGACTCCGTTGTTCTTTTTGGCTCTTCTGATACCAAATCCCAACTGTATAATTTTTTAAAAGCAGACCATCGTTATGATCATGTTCTAATTGAAGTGATGCATTCCAAGGGAATCAATGAAAATTATAAATATGATTTGTAATGCGCCATTTTATCAAATAATATAATACAATCTCTCTTATGCCACTATTAGTACTCATACGCCATGGACAATCGCTCTGGAACCTCGAAAACAGGTTTACAGGTGAAACTGATATTGATCTTACACCTTTAGGCGAAAAGGAAGCTGCTCATGCCGGTATACTATTAGAAGACCTGTCTATAGATCTTGCTTTTACCTCTGTATTGAAAAGGGCTGTACATACATTAAATATTATAATGACGAAGATTGACATAAAATCGCAGGTGATCACATCGGCTGCGCTAAACGAGCGAAATTACGGAACTCTGCAGGGGCTGAACAAAGCGGAAGTTGAAAAACAATATGGCACAAAGCAATTAGCACTATGGAGACGTAGTTTTAATACAGCAACTCCTGAAGGCGAAAGCCTTAAAGACACCTACAACAGAATCATACCATATTACCTTAAAGAGATAGAACCTCAATTAAAATCAGGGAAAAATGTATTAATAGTAGCTCACGGCAACAGTTTAAGGGCCTTAATGATGTACCTCGAAAATATTACTGCTGAGGATATTGAGAACATTACTATTGCCACTGGTATCCCGCGGATTTATTCTTTTACAAAGGATATGGAGTTAACTGATGTTCATTATATAACAAAGACGATTAGTAAAACAACAGCAATAGACTGCAATTAATCCTTAAAAAATTACTTCCGGTTTGTTAGAAACCCTAAAGCATCAGAAGGTGTTTTTTTATCACTTTTACAAGTGACTTCCATCATTTCTTATTACGCTTTAGCAACGCAGCTTTACATCTATTCAAATTCAAAAAGATAAAACTAAATTTAAAGGAAAAAATATGTTCTATGCCATACTAACAGCAGCTATAATTCTAACGGCTTTCCTGATGTTTAGCGGCTTTAATTACAGAAATTTGAGTGATGAGATTAGGAGGCTGTACTCCCAATCAAAAAACATCTCAAGTAAAACCTATAGTTATAAACAGCTTTCAGGTCTGCCTGAACCAGTAAAAAAATACTTCA
The DNA here is from genome assembly GCA_039931915.1 of Flavobacterium sp. Taxonomy (GTDB): domain Bacteria; phylum Bacteroidota; class Bacteroidia; order Flavobacteriales; family Flavobacteriaceae; genus Flavobacterium. The sequence continues at coordinate 8,164 of JBDTRA010000102.1, forward strand.
GGCATGTATTAAAGGAAGGACAGCCATACATTAGTTACGTAAATCTGACACACAACGGCCTGTTCAAAACGGGCAAAGATAATGACTGGATAAAAATGGAGGGTGAAGAATATTTTACTACCGAAAAACCTGGATTTATCTGGCAGGGAAAAACAACAATGTTTACCGCTAAAGATCAATACATCAATGGACATGGCAGTCTTAAGGTTTTACTGCTGTCGTTTTACAATATCGTAGATGGAAAGGGAGAACATTATGATCAGGGAGAATTACTGCGCTGGCTTGGCGAAAGTGTATGGTTTCCTACCAATCTCCTTCCCGGAGAGCATCTGCAATGGTCGGCAATTGACAAAACTTCTGCTAGATTAGATTTTAATTACAGAGGGCTTTCCGTAGGTTATAAAGTTATTTTTAATGAATTAGCTGAAATTGTGCAGCTTGAAACCCAAAGATATATGGGAGCGGACAAATTAGAAACCTGGATTGGAAAAATGTCCAACTACAAAATGCTGAATGATATCCTGATACCTACCACCGTAGAAGCGATCTGGAAACTTAAAAAAGGCGAATTCAGTTACGCCAAGTTTCATGTTGAAGAAATCGACTATAAAAAGTCTTAAACCTAATTAGTGAGAAATATGAAAAAGATACCAGTATTGCTCGCTTTTTTTTTACAGTCTTTTATCGATTGCAAACAAAACATCTTCGCAGAATTCTATATATTTTAGTCAGAACGTTACACCTATAACAATAGATACTTTCAGCCACGGCTGTATCAGGGTGGCAAAAGCACGTGAACTGGCTTTGGCAATAATAAAAAAAGATGCCGGATGGGAACCTGAGAAAGTAGATCTGGCTATGCATGGAAAAAAGAAAAAACGTATGTGTTGAAAGAAAAAATCCCTGTTTGCATTGCCTACTTTACTGCATGATCAGATGAAAACGGCAATACAGCTTTTTATGATGATGTTTATCATCGGGATGAACGACTAAGTCAGGTTTTATTTAAAAATTAATATTATTTCAACTTCTGTTTAAAATCGCTTTATATGTTTTTTCCAGATCAATAATTTCTTTTTCAACTTCAAACAATCCTTTTCGCAGTGCAAGTAACAAACCTTTCGATGCTTTATTGGGTTCAGATGACAAAAGTTCCAAATCCAGACACATGGCCTCGTATTGCTCGAAGAGCTGATTAAAAGACAAAGCTTCTATATTACTCTGAGTAATTCTATTTCTGAGTTCAGATATTCTGTTTAAAAAAGTATATTTTTCCATAATTTCTAATTTCAATAATTCTCAAACCCAAAATTACTGCCGCACTCAATCAAAACAAATGTCTTTCATCATAAAATAAAATGACAGAAAACATTATGTCCTTAAAAATGGAAATACCACAGATGTTATTAATGGACAAAGCCATCATTTTACAATCATAAAACACAACACCTCTAACTTCGTTACTTATTGATAAACATAAATTTAAAAAAATACAGAATGAAGATTTACAAATACATAAATTTAAAGATGCAGTATATCAAAGTATTTAATTTCTTACAGCTTTAAAGTAGTTAAAAGACTACTAAATATTACAATTCATTAAATTATTATTAATTAAAATTTAACACTGATTATCAATGACAGCAGGTCATTTCAATCATTTCAGTTTAAATATTCATATATATTTATTAAGGAGTCTAAGTATATTACTCTAATTAATTTCTTACCATTTTTTAAATGGTATATTTGAAATAAACGCTCACAAAAAATGAATAATAAAAATAATTTAAGGATTTTACTAACAGATGATGATCAGGATGACAGGGATTTTTTTGCTGAAGCAGCATCAGAACTTCATCTTAATTATCCTATTGAATTTTTTAAAAATGGTGTAGAACTTATAGAGCGGCTTCATGATGAAAATTCTGAAATCCCGGATATTATTTTTTTAGATCTTAATATGCCAATACTTTCAGGTTTCGAAACCTTACAGCAAATCCGTGAGGATGGCAGATTTAAAGATATTCCCGTAATAGCTATTTATTCAACATCTGCAACCGAAGAGGGTATAAAAAACACTTTTGAATTAGGAGCCAATGCCTATATCGTTAAACCTACTGATTTTAGTGATTTAAAAAAAATATTAAAAAAGGTCATTGAAACAGATTGGGAACAAAAATTAAAGCATATCAAGTTTGAATCTTTCATCATTAAAATCTAACATTAAAAAAAATCAATACTATGGCATCGATTTATATTTCTAAATACTTAATTGAATAAATACCCGAAATCATGCATACACAGCGAACCAGCTTACCTAAGGCTACATGCCAAGACTTTCCTGTTATAGGTATTGGTGCTTCGGCAGGAGGGCTCGAAGCCTTTACACAATTTATTGATGCAATTCCGAATGATTCTGACATGGCTTTCGTTATTGTTCAGCATCTGCATCCCATGCATGAAAGTATGCTTACGGAACTTCTATCCCGTGTTGCAAAAATTCCAATCAATGAAATTACCGATGATATCCATCTGGCTCCCAACAATATTTATGTAATTCCGGAGAATAAAATGCTTACCTCTTTTGATGGAGTTTTAAAATTGAGTCCACGTCTGAAAAACACAAAGAATCAGGCAATAGATGTTTTTTTTACTTCTCTGGCTGAGGTGCATCTTGATTTAGCTTATGGCGTATTGCTTTCCGGAAATGGATCTGACGGAACTATCGGACTCAAAGCGGTGAAAAAACACGGAGGAATTACTTTTGCGCAGGATATGAATGCTTCTAATAACGAAATGCCTCAAAATGCCATTAATGCCGGAGTTGTTGATTACGTATTGTCACCAGCACGGATAGTAAAAAAAATCATCGAACTTTCAAGGACAAATGATAGCATTAGTGAAGAAAATGATCCAAACGATGAAGCTGTATTCCAGGAGATTATTAAAATTCTGCGTCATCACAGTGGCGTAGATTTCACCTATTATAAACAAACTACCATACATCGCCGTATTGCCAGAAGAATGGCATTAAGCAAAATTGCCAGTTTGAAGGACTATCTAAAAATACTTCAGGGAGATAAACTTGCACCACAGGATTTATTTAACGATATGCTGATACCTGTGACGGAATTTTTTAGAGATACTAAAATATTTCAAACCATGCGTGAAAAAGTATTCCCTTTATTATGTAACAAAGTAAGTGAAGGAAATGCAGTACGTGTCTGGATTGCAGGTTGTTCTACAGGTGAAGAAGCCTATACACTGGCTATTTTGCTCCACGAATATTTGGGAGAGAATTTAGAAGGAAAAGAAATTCAGATTTTTGCTTCAGATATTTCAGAAATAGCTATAGCCAAAGCAAGAATTGGGTTTTACAGAAAATCTCAGATGAAGAACGTTTCAGAAACAATTCTGACAAAGTATTTTACATCTAATACAAATGGTTACAAAATAAAAAGACAAATTAGGGATTTATGCATTTTTGCCGTGCACAATTTTTTAACAGATCCTCCTTTTGCTAAAATGGATTTAATTTCCTGTAGAAATGTATTTATTTATATGGATTCATTTCTGCAAAAAAAATCATTGACAACATTTCATTACGCTCTGAAAGACAATGGATTTTTACTTTTAGGAAAATCAGAAACGACTGTTCCGGCAGGAGAGCTGTTTCAGCCTTTTGAAAAAGCCGGCAAAATATATACACGCAAACAGGTCTCGGGCAGATTAGTACATTCCGGCATGGGATCAAATGGAAAATCCATAGTATCAAAAACAAATATTGAAAGAAAAGAAACTATCAAAGAAGACTTTAGAAAAAGCGCAGAAGCACTATTGCTTTCAAAATACACTCCTGCAAGTGTAATTGTAAATGAACAGATGGATATTGTGCATATTAATGGTACAATTGCAGAATTCATTGAGCTTTCACCTGGCAAACCGACATTTAACCTTCTGAAAATGGCTCGTGAAGGACTGGCTTTTGAATTGCGTAACGCATGGCATAAAACGAAAGAAACGGGTTCTGTAATAATTAAAGAAGGAATTCAAATCAAAAATAAAGGAAGCATAAGTGAAATAACAATTGAAATACAGCCGTTGAAGGATACTTCAGAGCTTTATTTTTTAGTATTATTTTACAAAAGCCTCATAAAAAACCAAGATCTGCCTTCAAGTAAATTTACTGCAGAGGAAATACGCGATAACATTAATTTAAGAAGAATTGCACAGCTTGAAAAAGAATTAGCAAAAATACATGATGATGTCAACGCTATCAGTGAAGAGCAGGAATCTTCTAATGAAGAACTGCAAAGTGCTAATGAAGAATTACTGAGCGGCAGTGAAGAGCTGCAAAGTCTTAATGAAGAGTTGGAAACCTCTAAAGAAGAGTTACAATCCAGCAATGAAGAGCTTTTACAGATTAATCAGGAGCTCTTAAATAAGCAGCAGCAAATTAATATTTCAAAGAATTATACAGAAGCTATAGTGGCTACTCTTAGAGAGCCAATAGTAGTCCTGGATACGAATTTAAGAATAAAGAATATAAACAGGGCTTTCTCAAAAAAATATAATATTGCTAAAGATGAGGCGGCAGGAAAGCTGATTTACGAAATTCAGAACCATTTGTTTGATAATATTCCAATGCGGGCAATGCTGGAAAAAATACTGCCGGAAAAAACACAGCTTGATGATTATCAGATCTCTGTAAATCTTATGCCTTACGGAGAAAGCATAATGCTGCTAAATGCAAGACAGGTAACTAATGAAACCAGTAAAGAACAACTGATTCTGCTGGCTATTGAAGATATTACAGAACGCATAATTATTGAAAAAAGATTACAGGTATTATCTGATGGCTTGGAGATGCAGATTCAGGAACGTACAAAGGATTTATTAACATCAAATACGGAATTGGAAAGTACCATTAAAAACTTAAATGATGCAAATGTCCAGCTGCAGGAATATGCTTATGTGGCCAGTCATGATCTTCAGGAACCTCTGCGAAAAATATTAATGTTTATAAGCAGGCTTGTGGGAATGAAGGAAAATATTTCAGATGATGCACTCCTTCTGCTTGAAAAAATCAGCAAATCTTCTGTAAGAATGAATACGTTAATCAAAGATCTGCTGGCCTACTCCTATCTTAATAATACAGAAAGAAAATTTGTAGTCACAGATTTAAATATAATTATCTCTAATATTCTTATTGATTTTGAACTTTTGATTGATGAACACAAGCAGGTAATTAAAGTTGGAAAACTGCCTGTTATACATGCAATCCCATTACAGATGAATCAGCTTTTTTATAACCTGATCAGTAATGCAATTAAGTTTTATAAAAATGACGGATCGATACCTAAAATAGAGATAAATTCTCATCAAATGACGCTGAACCAGGTCAAAAAGTATCCTGCCCTGGATTTAAACTCAAAGTACTGTGAGATAATAATAAAAGACAATGGCATAGGTTTTAATAAACAATATGAAAACAAGATCTTCACTATTTTTCAAAGACTGCATAACAATGAAATTTATACAGGAACAGGTATTGGTCTTGCAATTGGGAAAAAAATTGTAGAAAATCATAAAGGAATTATTTTTTCAAAATCTGAAGAAAATGTAGGTGCGGAGTTTCATATTATACTTCCTATGTAATAATCTGAATTTTTAAATTATGCCTTGTCCTGAAATCAGATGACAAGGAATGGCATTGAAACGGTCGAAAATGACGGATAACATTAAAAAAGAAATAGATACAATTTTTTAAACGCTTCTAACTGAATGATCTTTTAAATTGAAATTTATCCAAACTTAAATCAATTATAATTCCCCAATAGTTTTGTATTAGGATTAAAAAGCAATAACTTTCGAAAAAAAGCCAAGTTATCTAAAAAACACTTTCCTTATAATAATGGAAAATTTTAGACAACATCCTACTCAATAAGCCTTAGTAAACAGTCCTCACTAATCATGGCGACAACTTAAATTATTGCCGCATACCTGCTAAAAATAAATACGATACAAATACCCCGTTTAAGTCCTGTAAATCTTCGTTGCGTAACAGAGTGAATAACAAGACTTCTAATCCGATCGTAAATCTATTGCCTGCACAAATTGTTATAGTCCTTCATATACATTTGGATAATCCTCAATTGTTTAAAAAAATTTTAAATAGTAACTAATGAAAGAACCAAATTATATAATTGCCATCGGGGCATCAGCAGGAGGGTTAGAAGAAATCAATACCTTTTTTGAACACACACCTCTCGATGGTGCTGCCTACGTAATTGTACAGCATCTTTCCAGTGATTTCAAAAGCAGGATGGTGGAGCTATTGACCAAACACAGCAAACTTGCCGTTAAGGAAGCAGAACAAGGAATGGCTCTTTGTACAAATGTAGTATATCTTATTCCGAACAATAAGTTTATGATTATTAAGGATAACAGATTGTACCTGACTGATAAAGACAAAATGAAGGGACCACATTTGACTATAAATACCTTTTTTAATTCGCTTGCAGCTTACAATGGTAAAAAGGCAATCGGTATTATTCTTTCAGGCCTCGGTTCTGACGGAAGTGAAGGCATTAAAGCAATAAAGGAAGCCGGAGGAATGATTATATCCAGAAACCCCGAAACAACACAATTCAGCAGCATGCCGGCACATGCAATCGCTACCGATATGGTTGATTTTATCCTCGAACCTGAATTTATGCCCAAAGCCATTGAAGATTACATCAATCACAATGAAACGATATTGGTCGATAGCAAAAATGATGAGAAAATAATGTCGTTGATTATTGACTTCATCAGGGAAAAATTACCTTTTGACTTTTCAGATTATAAAACAACTACCCTGCTCAGAAGAACAAAAAGACGTGCAGGAGCCATGAACATTTATTCCATGGAAAAATATTTGGAAGTATTGAGGGCAACTCCTGACGAAGTGCAGGCGCTGGCTAATGATTTTCTAATTAGTGTAACTTCTTTTTTCAGGGACACGGATGCTTATCAAGAGGTAAAAAAGAATGTGCTTCCAGAGCTGTTGAAAAATCTGGAACCACATCAGGAAATTAAAATTTGGGTCGCCGGATGTGCTACCGGTGAAGAAGCCTATTCTCTTGCTATCCTGTTGAAGGAACTGTTAAAAGGAAAGTTTAAGGATACGATTGTTAAAATTTTTGCTACAGATATTGATGCCACGGCCTTAATTCATGCAGGTAAAGGTATTTACAGTTCAGATAGGATGAAAAATGTAGATGCAGCGTATTTAAACAAATATTTTGATAAAAAAGGGAACAACTATATCGTTAGGCAGGAAATACGCAGGATGCTCATATTTGCCCAGCACGATCTAGTGAAGAATCCTCCTTATTGCAACATGCATTTAATCAGTTGCCGCAACGTACTTATTTACATGGCTCCTGTTTTACAGAAAAAAGTATACGCCATGTTGTTGTTTGGCCTTAAGACCAATGGCTATCTGTTTTTGGGATCAAGCGAAAATCCATTGTCTATCATTGAAAGTTTGGAAATTATCAATAAAAAATGGCGGATTTATAAAAGCCTTAAGAACAAGCGCACAGCTACATTTGAAACATTCGCCCTGCCCGAAATGCTCAATGTGGGCCACAAGGCTACTGCCAAAAGAGATGACTCAGGAAAATACCTGCACAATTCCTTAACGGAAAACATCAACACCGCTTTGGCAGGCGCGATGGATTATCTCGCAATTTGTGTTGACCAGGAAAATACCGTCATAAAATCGTATGGAAATACATCTAAATACCTGATTCAGCAAAATTTTAATACAAATCTGGTAGAACTACTGCCAAAATCACTTGCAGTAGCCTACAACACGTTAAGCAAAGAAGTCTTAAAGAAGGATGAAACAGCAGGTGTAAAAGGCATATTGGTTAAACAAAATGGTGTGATGATGGAAATAAACCTCACTGTAAGCCCCATAATGCTTGAAGATGGACGCAGGGGACTTGTTGCCATTTTCAATGATGATAATTGTCTGCGTACTGACAAACAGGAGTATCCGATTTTCAATGAAACTGAGTACCACAAACGCTACACCGAAACATTGGAAGAAGAATTGAAAGAAATAAAGAAGCAATTGGCAGCATCTTATGACAAATTAGACGCCTCAAATGAAAATATGCAGTCTTTTAATGAAGAGTTAATTTCAGCAAACGAGGAAATGCAGAGTACTAATGAAGAGATGCAGTCTGTTAATGAAGAGCTACATACCATAAATGCTGATTACCAGCTTAAAAATAAAGAGTTGCTTGAGATAAATGATGACCTCAACAATTACTTCAGGAGCAATATTAATGGACAGCTTTTTATAGACAATGAATTGAGGTTAATGAAATTTTCTCCGGGAGCAGTCAAGCACATTAACTTGCTTGATGCGGATATCGGAAGGCCAATTAACCACATTTCAACAAATATTAAATTTGAGACTATAATTGCCGATACAAAATTGGTT
>JBDTRA010000103.1:0-16124 GCA_039931915.1 Flavobacterium sp.
TAAAAAAACGCTAATTCCACTAAATCCCCAATCTTGGCAAACGGCTGTTAGCAGATGGCTTTTTAATTAGTTTTTAAAAATTTAGTTATTTCATTTTCTATAATTTTTAAAGGTATAAAGATTGGTTTCTTTGTGAATTTTATGGTTATCAAATTATTATTAATAATATAAGAACCTTCAAATTTTCCAAATGGAATTGTACCATTAAAAATTCCAGATTGATTGTTGTGTGTAAAAGTAATATTATTAGTTTTCGCTAAAAATTTTACTTTATCAATCAGATTTTCGATTGACTTATCGTATTTGACTAAAATTTTTCTCTCCATAGTTTAATTTACAGAATCATCTAAAGTTTCTTCTACAACTTCCCCTAAAGTTGCATCAATTTTGTCTGCCTGTTCTTTAACAATTCTTCTGGCTTTTTTATCTAAAATCCTTGCAATTTTGGATAAACCGGGAATATTTTCTAGTTTCTCTACTGCATCTGATAAACTTGCACTTTTATCTAGAGCATCCATTAATGGATGGTCAGATTTGTTGTAATCGGATATTAGTTTTCCAGGATTTTCAGAACTAACGCTTAAAATATTATATAGAAGTTTAATTCTCAAATCTGCTGAAAGATTATGGTTTTCAATACTGTCGATTTGATGTGATAATCCTTCAAAAGTTTTAGTTATAACTTCTTTGTGAGTATATTCTTCAATAAGTCTTTTTGAAAGATTCAATTTTTTATTAGAAGAATACGCTATCCATAGAATTGGTATGTACATAGGTATTATAGCAAGTACAAACCTTGGGCTATCTAAAATTACGTCGTGTAATGGTTTACCTTGCCAAATAAAAATTGTACTAAGTAAAAACGGAATTATAGACATTCCAATTAAACCAAACGCAGCATATTTAAAGTTTTTTGAATAATTTATGCTTTCTTTTACTTCACTTTCTTTTTTCTCGGAATAAGCGTAAGATAATCCAGTGGTTAGGGCATTTGGTAAAAGTTTATTTATTTTACTTAAAATAGCATTATGTTCTTTATTCCAATTTTCCAATGAAGCTGAATATAAATTCTCTTTTTCAATTAAAAAGTCCTTATATTTTTCTGACGTGTGCTTTTTCGTTTCGTCAACTGTTATAGTTAATTGTTCTAAGTTTTCTTCTATATTGTTGTATGTTTCTTCTAATTGTTCTTTTAAACCCTCAACCTTTGTTTCAATTTCATCCCCAACTTCATCAACAGTTGTATCTGTATAACCAAAGATTTCTCTGTAAATATTATCAATATCCTTCTTTTTTGGCTGTAAAGATTTGTGCAAAGTTTCAATTTTGCTTTTCAACGTTTCTCCTTCTTCAAAATTTGTATTTAGTACTTCTAATTTTTCAATAAGAGACTCGTTATTGTCAAAATTTATTTCTAAAGTTGAAATACATTCTTCTATTTTTTCTTTTTTTAAATAAATCTCGTCAACATATTCGTTGATATCATTAAAACTAACTTGCGCTTTAGTTAATTTTTCAGAGATTAGTGCTAATTTTTGGGTTGCGCTATCATTTAAAAGTTCTATTTGCTCAGCATTTTTTCTTGCTATTTCGTATGCTTCGTTACTACGATTTCTGTATTCGGAAGCTTTCTTAGATGATTGTCTAGCATCTTTTTCAATATCAGAGGTTTTTTCTTCTAAAATTTTTTCAAGTTCAAGAACTTTTTTCCAAAGTAATTGTCGCTCATTATTTAAATAATCGATTTTCTCACTATCTTTCATACAATAATTCTGTTAAATTTTTATTAACAAATGTAAATTATTTTTTAATTTAATTAGAATTAATTCCCTTTTTCACGATATTTTCGGTAAGTTATCTGCTAACGTCTTGGTACTACAGCGGGTTTGGGACTAAATTAGACCCTATTTTCGGATTTGCCAAATAATTCCAAATACAAAACCAACTTCCCATTAAGCCAATTACCCAAATCCGTTGTAGTAGCTGTTATCTGCTGTTATTCTCTATTACTTTCAATATTATAGTTTTGTTACTTATTAAAATCATTATCCAAATTATTGGCAAGATAAAAGCATTTCTTGAAAAGGTAAGATCATTCTTTATATTGTTATTAATCGTGAAATTTTGATTCTGGGCTATTTGATAAGAAACGATAAACGAAATAGCAATTAGAAACAAATAAATAAAAGTCAACCTTTTTGTAATTTTCATTAAATCATGTTTCTGATTTAAGAATGCGATTGTCAAAGTTGTTAAAAAATTTAATATAAAGGTGACATTATTCAATTTGAATGGATAATAGTCTCTGTAAATAAGAAAGTACCCAGTAAAAACAACAATTAGACTAATTGTCAGATTAATTTTTTCAGATATTTTTTTTGATTGAGAAAGAATCAAAATTGAAATATTTATTAGCAGTAGAAATGTAGTTTTGATAAGCGAGATATTTCTTAATATCAAGTTGAGAGTTAATATTTCGGATATTAAACTTATTGTTAAAGATATAATGTTTAATAGTAGAAAAATTCTAAAATATTCTTTTTTTAAATTCATTTATTTGTCTCTTTTTTTATAATAGCAGATAACGTCTTGGCGCTTGGCGTGGTTGGGGATTAAAGAAGCGAGTTTTTTCCATTAAACACTAATCTTCCAAGTACAAAACCATCTTTAAATTAAGCCTAAAACCCCAATCTCGCCAAACGGCTGTTAGCTGCAGGATTTTTAAACGTTTGGAAGTGCTGATTTTATTATAGTTTGAGCTTCTTCACTTGTTTTTAAATAGTCTAATGCTTTAAATCGGTACGTGTTTGATTTTAATGAAAATAATTCTTCAATAATACTCAATAATCCTTTATTATTATAATGCATTATTCCTTTTTTATAATCTTTCTTTGATATGATTTCTTCTAGGAGTTTCATTCTTTCAGTATAAACTTTATCAACATTTAAGTTTGTAATAAATGCTTCAAGATTTTCTTTAACATTTATTAAATCATTTCCTTTCTTAACGTGAGATTCTGAAAAATTGTAATTAATATGTGAAGAAACAAAATTAGAGCTTTGCAAGACTTTATTATCTTCAAGTAATTTTAAGACTTTGTTTTCCAATTTTTGTAAATCAATACTTTCTTTTTTATATTCAGCATATTTTGAAACAAATTCTTTTATTAAGAATAAATTTTCAATTTCAGCAACAGAGTATGAGTAAATATTTTCATTTTCTAATTTATTTAGTTGCTCTTGAGTTCTAAAATCTCTATCAATAAAACCAATAGCTTCTACGTTTCTATTTGGTATTTTATTGAATGAGCGTACATAATTGATCACATCTGAACAACTAGAAGAAGCTGTAATAGTAAAATTTGGAAATAATATTTCAAATATTTTTATATCTAAACTATTACTTTTTCCTTCACAAAATAAAATTCGTTTTCTGCTTCCTAAAAGTTTCATTAATAGATTTTCAGGAATGTCATTTTCAGGAATAATTTCAATATTCCATTTTATTGGAAAGAGAAAATCTTTAATCCAATATTTTTGTGCTTTTCTTGATGAAGCAAAATCCAAATCGTGTGTTAAATAAACAAAAATGCAATCTTGTTTTAAAACTTCCAATTTGTCCCAAAGCTTATTCACAATAGCTTTGTGTAGATACATTTCTGGTTCGTCAATAATTATTAAAGATTTTGGTTTAGTTAATAAAACTCTTCCGATTAAGTAAAGAATATTTTTTTCACCATCACTCATTTTATATGCAGGGTATTCATTTCCGTTCAATGGGTCTTTAATCATCAATTCATTACTTTCATTAAAAAACATTTTTCTATGTTCAATTAACGAATTCCAAATTTCTATTGCAGTATCTAGTTTACTATGTAAGTCAATTTTATTTACGACTAAATCATTAGAAAAATTTGAACAAAAAATATTTCTAATATGTGCTCTTTCAGCTATTAAAGTTTTTAATACATATTTATATTCAGAACCAAATTTTTTTGTTTCAGCATATGGAATATCGTCAGTTTTTGATGCATTGTATGTAACTTTATTATCCCCGTAATTCTTTTGATAAGCATCGTATTCTATAGTTGAACTATTATAATTGGGAGTACTGTCAAATGTTGGAATAATTAATAATTTCTGTGCAGGAATTACAATGCCATCTCTTTCGTCAATTATTGTCTTAAGATTATTTGCTAGAGTTGATTTCCCTGAACCATTTGCACCAACGACTACAATGTTCTCTGTGAAAAATCCCAAGTCTTTATAAAACTTATAAGTAACAAATGCTCCTACTGAATTTAAATTATTATTTTGACAAGTTGTTTTTAATAGCTCTACATTTATTTCATATTTTGTAGTGCTTAAAAAGTTGAAAATATTTATTGTGTTTACCGCAGAAATATTATTATATATTTTATTGTAAAATGATTCGGGTATTATGTTTTCAGTTAATTCGTTAGAAATATCGAATAAATATTTTTCACTAAAGGTTAATTCTTCGTAATATTCAATGATTTTATCATCTTGAAAATTTAAAGTATCGAATTTTTCTTTAATTATTTTTATTTGATTTTGCTTTTCATTAATCAAATTTAATATTTTTTCTTTATCCATTTTTTGTTTTAAGTCTTTGATATTTATGTTGTTGTGGTAATCTTGCAGCTAACTTGTATATACTCGCTATAAAGTAGCGACAATCTACCCAATTTTGGGTGTATATACGAAATTTTCTTCGTTTTATATTTTTCCAAATATAGTCTTTTTCGCGCTAAATTACCCTTTCGCTCCAAAACCCGTATCAAAACATGTTTCTCTGTTTTGAGCAGTTTTATTATTTTTTTCAAACCCCAATTTTATTAGCTTTTAGGGTAAGTAATATAAAATAGCTGTTCCTTTTAAACCGTCATCGAAAACAAATTGGTTTCCGGAGATTTTCTTTTCAAATGCAAATCGAAAGCCATACAAATGTTACGGACAAAAGGTCTTCCGGCTTCTGTAATTTTGATTTTATTTTCTTCAATTACAATCAAATTATCGTTTTCTATTTCTTTTAAATCTGCTAAAACACTTTGAATTTCATCAAAATACAAAGCATTATCGTTCCAGGAGGTTTCAAATTGGCAGGTTAAATTGAGAATGTGTTTTCGGATAATTAAATCTTCATTACTCAGTATATGACCTTTAACAACAGGTATTTTATCCCATTCCAATAATTGATAATAATCTTCTAAACTCTTTGTGTTTTGGGCAAAACCATACCAACTGTCACTGATAGAAGAAACGCCCAGCCCAATCATCAATTGTGTTTTAGAGGCGCTGTATCCCATAAAATTTCGATGTAATTCCTTGTTTTGGCTTGCTTTATACAAACTGTCAGAAGCCAAAGCAAAATGATCCATCCCTATTTCGTGATAACCGTTTTTAGAAAGTAAAAGCTTTCCTGTTTCATATAACTGCCTCTTTTCAGCATCTTTCGGAATATCTTCGTCATTGAATCCCCGTTGCCCGTTTCCTTTAATCCATGGCACATGTGCGTAACTGTAAAAAGCCAAACGATCAGGTTTTAACGAATTTGTTTTCTCAATTGTATCCACTATATTTTCTATTGTCTGAAAAGGCAAACCAAATATAATATCATGGCCTATAGAAGTATAGCCAATTTCTTTTGCCCAGAAAGTGACCTTTGCTACATTATGAAACGGCTGAATGCGATGTATTGCTTTCTGAACTTTTTCGGCATAATCCTGAACTCCAAAACTTACCCGGCGAAAGCCTAAATCGTATAATTTTTGAAGCTGTTCATAGGAGGTATTATTAGGATGGCCTTCAAAACTAAATTCATAATCTTCAGCTTTGCCGGCATAGGAAAAAATGCCATTTATGAGCTGCTCCAGATTGTTTTTTGAAAAAAAAGTTGGAGTTCCTCCGCCCAAATGTATTTCTTTAATAAGTGGCTTTTCCGAAAGTGACCTGCAGTATAAACTCCATTCTTTCAAAACTGCCTGTATGTATTTTTCCTCAACAGAATGATTTTTTGTAATGCGTTTATGGCATCCGCAGAAAGTGCACATACTTTCACAAAAAGGCAGATGAATGTAGATACTAATTCCGTTTTTTGAATTACTTTCTGCGAATGATTTCTGAAAAGTGGCTATGCATTTTTCTGTTGTAAAATTACTTTCATCCCAATAAGGCACTGTTGGATAGCTGGTGTATCGTGGTCCCGGAACATTGTATTTTTGAATTAAGGAAGTTGACATAATCGTAATTTTAGGAATTAGAAAGGAGGATGAAATGACTAATTTAAGTCACCCGGAATTTCAATGTTAGTAATCTGTTGTTCATAGCAGCATAATTCATCCTGTAGCACACTTTTATCCGATGCAAAAAAAGTGATTTGCTCAAAAGTGGAATTGTAATAGGCAATTCCTTCTAATAAATTAGCTTTAAAAGTCTGCCATTTTTTGATGTGCTTTTTGGTTACTTCGATTGTTTTTTCGATTTCTTCCTTCAAATAATCAACATAAAGCTGTAATTCCTTAATGAACATATTTGGCCGATACCCTTCAGCCAAAACTGATTCGTAACCGTTGATGTGCCTTACCATTTCATCCAGCGAAACTTCCTTATCAAAATACGCCAGATTAGGGCCCGGACAAATAACCACACCTTGTTTCTCGCCTTTTATCTCAATATCATTTTCTAAATAAGCAGTATTCGCAAGTCCCACACACAAACAGGATTTTACCGTTATTTCAGCTTCTTTTTCTTTCCATTTGACTAAAGAAACAGTTCCTTTTATTTTTTCTAATTCCTGTAATTTTAGCTGTTGGTATTTTCTGGAAGCCGTACAAATTCCTTCCTTCGCGTAGTCCGTATTTAATGCTAAAAGCTTTTTAGGACAAGAACTGCCAGCTTTATTTTTTGCAATGCGATGCCTTTTTATGTTTTCGTTTGTTGTTCCTTTTATGGTATTAAACGGAACTCCCAAAGGTGAAATATTACTGCGGTAAAAATCTTTTTCGGATGCACTCATAAGCAGTTTTCGAGTTGCTTCGTCGGTAGAAGTTGCCTCCGGAACCAATAAAAATGGGGATCCCCACCCTACTGCATCTACTTTATAGTTTTGCAATAAAAATTGATGCTCTTCAGCAGTCCCTACTCCGCCCTGCACTGTGATGTTTAAATCAAATGGCCGGTTGGGAACCTGAATTCTTTTTTGCGCAAAAGCCGCAGTCATCAATTGGTGTGCTGATGCTATCAGTTCTTCTTTTCGCAATTTGAATTCTTCCAGAATAGGTCCCAATAAAAGCCCATCTGTTGCAAAAGCATGTCCGCCGCAATTAAGCCCGGATTCTATTCGGTATTCCGAAACCCAGATGCCCTTTTTTGCCAAATAATTTCCCTGAATAAGAGCCGAACGAAAATCACTTACTTTAAGAATTATTTTCTTTTTTAAAATACCATTTTCATCCGGAAAAAAATCCCTGAATTCTGAAATGTAATTATAAAGCGAGGGATTCATTCCCGCCGAAAGAACCAATGAAGAATTAAGTCTACTCTCTGCAAAACCACGCAACGCAGCATGGGCATCATTAAAAACAGCTGCTAATGCTTCGCCATTTTTATAATTTGTCTTATCAACTTTGGTCATGATATTCACATCAATGCTTCCCGGATGCCAATATTGGGTGATATAATTTTTTACCAAATCAAATGAATCGGCATTTTTAGAAATGATTTCTTTAAGTCCATTTTTTATTGTGGAAGTCTGAGGTAATGTTTCTAAAAACTTTAGAAGCGATTGTTTACTTTCGGTGATTTCAGAACAAAAATTATGGTACTTCTGTTCCACAATCTTACTGACAAGGTTAAGATAGGATTTGGTTCGCTCTGCACGATAATCATGAATTTTGGTTGAAATTTCATGGTATGAAAAATGAAACTTTTTGCTGTAAAAAGAATTCATTTTTTCCATTAACTCATCATCAATGATTGAAATTACGGAGTTTATTCCCAGATGTGCCACCCGAATTGGACTATCAATCGTGTAGGCTAATCCCATAACCGGGATATAAAAATTTTGAAGCTGTTCTCTTTTCATATGACTAAATTTCAGCTACAAATATTCAAAACATTAGGGGCTAATAATATGATAAATATCATATGAGACAGGATCAGATTTAAAATTATAACGAGTTATGGATGTTGGATGATGATTATGCAGTCCATAAGCCAAAAACTATACTGCCGGCTCTGTCCGGATCAGGCCTTAACATTGAAAATGGATGTGCTAACTTAGCATGGAGTTCTAGTTAAGAACTAAATCTTAACTTTAGAGCATGAAAGAGAATCGAAAAACTTATGACCGCAATTTTAAAGAGAAAGCAGTCCAATTAAGTTATGAAAGAGATAATATCTCACAATTAGCCAAAGAACTTGGAATAACAGCTCCTTTACTGTACAAATGGTGTCAGGATTACCAAGAATTTGGAACAGGAAGTTTTCCTGGGAAAGGAAAATTAAAGCTTAGTCCTGAACAGGAAAAAATCCATGAGCTTGAAAAAAATTAAAAGAAGCAGAATTAGAACGTGATATTCTAAAAAAGGCTATAAGCATCTTTTCCAAGGGAGGTCGATGATTTATCTTTTCATAAAAGACCATGAAAAAACATATTCGATTGAAAAGATGTGCAGAGTTTTAAAAGTAAGCCCAAGCAGTTACTATAATTGGAAGCGGCAGATACTATCAGAAAGACAGAGGAAAACTGCTCTGATAAAAGAAGAAATTACTTCAATATACTTTAATGCTAAACAGCGGTATGGAAGCCCAAGAATTACTCTGGAGCTCCAAAGCCAAGGATATCAGATATCAGAATAACTGTAGCTAAATACATGAAGCAGTTAGGACTGTACAGCAAATTGAGTAAAAAATTCAAAGTGACAACCAATTCAAAACATAATCATTTTGTTGTGCCAAATACTCTAAAAAGGGAATTTACAGCAACAGAACCAGCAAAGGCTTGGGTTTCAGATATCACCTATATACAGACAAAGGATGGATTTTTATATCTGACCATCATTTTAGATTTATTTGACAGAAAGATAGTCGGCTGGAGTTTAAGCAATAGACTAAGTACAAAACAAACTACAATGAAGGCTTGGAAAATGGCAGTTAAGAACAGAACAATTGCAAATGGATTAATATTCCATTCTGACCGGGGAATCCAATATGCCAATAAAAAATTTGCTGATGTATTGGACTCTTATAAAAATATCACAAGAAGTATGAGCCGTAAAGGAGACTGCTGGGATAATGCGGTTGCTGAAAGTTTTTTCAAATCTTTAAAAACGGAATTGGTTTATGGCAGTAAATTAATTTCTAGAGAACAGATGGAACTTGAAATTTTTGAATACATCGAAATTTGGTATAATAAAAAAGAAGGTATTCGGCTTTGAACTATAAAACAATTGAAGAATTTAATAAACTAACTAATTATAAAAATGTAGCTTAACTTTTTCTCCAGTTTTTGTTTGCATATCCAAAAGTTTAAAGCAACAAAAATGACAGTAAAAATCAAAACATATTTCTCTTGAATTCTATTGATTCCTTAATATCCGAATCCTCCTCTGATTCATTTAGCTTTTTTAGAAATTAATAATATAATACATTAATTACTTTTAATAAATATAAAACTTTGTAAGTGTATTTGTAGGTGTACCTGTTTTTACAAAAGTCTGTGAGGAGCTGTGTTTACTGGGATTAAAATAAGGTTTGCGAAGCCTCTTTCTCTGTAGTAAAAATTTCAAAAATTTTAAAAAGAAAAGTCTTTAAACACTACTATTTAAAGACTTTCTCTTTTTAGGCAACCTTTCAAAAGCACCTATTTTATCAAATAAAAACTATATTGCTGTTATCTACTTCTTTCTGCTTTTTTTAGTAAAACTAGTAATTAAAACAGCTCTATAGTCGATTACCCCTTAGAGTAAGTAATTAACCATAGAGCATTATATAAATTCCAATTATAATACAAATTATGAGCAGAGGCAATTGAATTGATTAATTAAACCTCATTTCTAATAAAGACTATACCAAATCAAAACGATCAAGGTTCATTACTTTAGTCCAGGCTGCAACAAAATCAGCAACAAACTGTGCTTGTGCATCAGAACTTGCATAAACTTCTGCCAAAGCCCTAAGTTCTGAATTAGAACCAAATACCAAATCAGCACGCGTTCCTGTCCATTTCAACTCTCCTGTATTTCGGTCATGACCATTATATTCTTCTTTGTCTTCAGAAACTGCTTTCCAGGTTATATTCATGTCAAGAAGATTTACAAAAAAGTCATTGGTAAGTACTTGTGGACGTTTTGTAAAAATGCCTTTTTTTGAACCATCAAAATTAGCATCTAATGCACGCATTCCTCCAACAAGTACAGTTAATTCAGGGGCTGTCAATGTCAATAATTGTGCTTTATCGACTAACAATGCCTCAGTTGCCACTGAATATTTATTTTTCTTATAATTTCTAAAACCATCGGCAATAGGTTCCAAAAATGAAAATGATTCCACATCGGTTTGTTCCTGTAAAGCATCAGAACGACCTGGTGTAAAAGGGACCGTTATATCATTTCCGCCGTCTTTACCTGCCTTTTCAATTCCTGTACCTCCAGCTAACACGATGATATCGGCAAGAGAAACCTTCTTATTATCCGATTGTGCTGAATTAAATTCTTTTTGAATTCCTTCAAATACACCTAATACTTTTTGTAGCTGTGCGGGATTATTTACTGACCAGTCTTTTTGAGGAGCCAGTCTGATGCGGGCACCATTGGCACCACCACGTTTATCAGAGCCTCTAAATGTCGAAGCCGAAGCCCATGCTGTAGAAACAAGTTCAGAAACACTTAATCCTGATGCCAGAATTTTTGCTTTTAACGATTCAACATCGCTCTGATCTATTATTTTATGATCAACAGCAGGAACAGGATCCTGCCAAAGTAGTTCTTCCGTAGGCACATCAGCTCCAAGATATAAGGCACGAGGTCCCATATCGCGATGGGTTAATTTAAACCAGGCTCTGGCAAATGCATCGGCGAACTGATCAGGATTTTCAAGAAAACGACGTGATATTTTCTCATACTCAGGATCCAACCTTAAAGAAAGGTCAGTAGTAAGCATGGTTGGAAGGTGTTTTTTTGAACTGTCAAAAGCATCGGGGATAAAAGCTTCGGCATTTTTTGCAACCCATTGATGTGCCCCTGCCGGACTCTTGGTAAGTTCCCATTCAAAAGCAAAAAGATTTTCAAAAAAATTATTACTCCATTGTGTAGGTGTTTTGGTCCAGGTCACTTCCAAACCACTGGTAATAGTATCTGCACCTTTTCCGGAACCAAATTTATTATTCCACCCAAAACCTTGCATTTCAAGACCTTCACCTTCAGGTTCAACTCCTACATTGTCAGATGAAGCTGCACCATGTGTTTTACCAAAAGTGTGTCCTCCTGCAATAAGCGCAACAGTTTCTTCATCATTCATTGCCATACGTCCAAAAGTATCGCGAATATCTTTGGCAGCAGCTATAGGATCCGGATTACCGTCCGGCCCTTCAGGATTAACATAAATCAAACCCATTTGTACAGCAGCGAGAGGCTTTTCCAGATCACGGGTATGGATGTCACCATCTGCATTATCATCAGATGAAACTACCGCATGCTTTGCGACACCTTCAGAGCCCTGTGAATATCTCTCATCACCACCAAGCCATGTTTTTTCTGATCCCCAATATATATCTTGTTCAGGCTCCCAAACGTCTGCGCGTCCTCCGGCAAAACCAAATGTTTTAAAACCCATTGATTCCAATGCAACATTCCCTGTCAGTATCATTAAATCTGCCCATGAAATTTTTCTTCCATACTTTTGTTTGATTGGCCAAAGCAACCTGCGGGCTTTATCAAGACTTACATTGTCCGGCCAACTGTTAAGGGGTGCAAAACGCTGCTGCCCTGCACCTGCTCCGCCACGACCGTCACCCACACGATAGGTTCCGGCACTATGCCACGCCATACGGATAAAAAGACCTCCATAGTGTCCAAAATCTGCCGGCCACCAATCCTGTGAATCAGTCATAAGAGCATGAAGGTCTTTTTTAAGAGCTTCCAAATCCAGACTTTTAAAAGCTTCAGCGTAGTTGAAGTTATCACCCATAGGGTTTGACAAAGAAGAATGCTGGCGAAGTATACCAACCTTTAACTGGTTTGGCCACCAATCCTGGTTTTTTGTGCCGGCATTTACTGCAGTAGCCTGCTTCATACTTCCATTATGGAATGGGCATTTACTGATGTCATTTGAGTTGTTTTCCATTTTTTGAGTTTATTATTTAATACCTAAATTTTTATAAAACATATGCGAAGCTTGGAAATCAAATAAGAATACCTGATTTAGTAATTATTAAAAGCATAAGGGTTTCAGTATAGATTGTAATCTACAGAAATCGATCCTTCACAAAAGTATGTAAAACAGTAAGTCAAAGTCAAACTGATATTTTCTATGACCATATAGTTAAAAGCTAACAACAGTATTTAGAAAACCAAATATTAGTTGAAAAATCCGTATCTAATTTACGCTTTTTTTTATAAAATAGGTTTTATGGCTCATTAAGCTTTTCTGACGGTTGAGTAAATGACTCAATCAGTAATAAAAACGAAAAAGCCCTAATAATCAGGGCTTACAGACTTTGAAAATAAAATATCCCAGGCTATTATTTTACGGGTATTACAGAAATATTTTTTTTAGTTAGGATTTTATCCGGAATATTATCAAGAATGCACTTTTTTAAAGCTTCAATGACATTCTTTTTTACATAATTACTGTAACAGACCAAACCGATTTCCCTGACAGGGTAAGGTGCGGAAAAACTACTGAGTTTCTCTTTTTGTTTCTCGTTAAGTGTAAAGATTGAAAGTTCAGGCAATATGGTTGAACCTAATTTCAGGTCTACCATCTGCTTGAGGGTTTCAATACTCCCTGACTGATATTCAATTCTTAGATCTTTGGAATCTTTCACCCTTAATTCACATAAATTAAGAACCTGATCCCTAAGGCAGTGTCCTTCTTCTAAAAGTAACAGCCTATTGAAATCAATATCTCCAGGAAGGATAAATTCCTTTTTTTTGTCGCTGTTGATGTTCAATTCACCATAATGATAGAATTCTTCGTAAAACAAAGTCTCTTCTATAAGCTCCTTATCGTGAAGCGGAAGTGCTAATATGGCCACATCAATGAAACCTTCTTTTAATTTTTGCTTTATTTTTTCGGTAGTCATTTCATTGATGATCACTTTTATATCCTTATATGTATTTGTAAAATCAGATATAAAAAGAGGTAAGTGCCAATGAAGGAATAATTCCAATTTTGATATCCCCTTTTACCTCACCGGTATCCTCTATCACTATTTCCTTAATCCGATTGGTTTCCCTAAGCGCAATCTTTGCCTGAGCCAATATCTTTTTACCAACATCGGTAGGCTCCACCGGATGCTTGCTCCTGTCGAATAAGGTAACATTTAATTCTTCTTCTAATTTTTTTATCATACCGCTTAATGTCGCCTGAGTAATATAACAGGCTTCAGCTGCCTTTAAAAAATGGCGGTATTTATCCAGAGCTACTATATATTCTAACTGTTGTATATTCATTTGTTAGTCTTTGTCTATATCATATCGATTAATATCAGTTTACATCTATCAATACAAATATACATTTGTGCTTTAAATAAATAACATTTATGGACTTAAAAAAACCTCTTGACTGCATTACTAATGAATTTGCCTACTAATTCATGCAGGGTGGATAATACAATTGTAATTATCCTAATTTGTTAAATTTCAACACTATAATTCTTTTAAATAACAAAGCCTGATTTTAGAAATCAGGCTTTGTTTGTTCACTATATTTCAAGTTATAAATATTTGTTATTTCTTGATAAACGACTTAGTTACATAATTATTTCCTGTTTGAATACGCAATAAGTAAACACCCGGAGTCAAATTACTACAATTATGTACAAGATCAATTCGGCCAACATCATAAGTTTTATCGGTAATGATACCCACTTCATGTCCGTTAATGTCGAACAAGGAGACAGTAACTTTTTCCTGTTCTGTCTGCATAAAAGAAATTGTCAGGTTTCCTCCTGTTGGATTTGGATAAATATTCAAACTAACATCAGAAGAAAGGCCTTCCTCCTGACCTGCTGTTTTTGCAGTAAGCGTCGTGGTTGTACAATTTGGTGCCGTACTAAATGCCATTGTTGCTGCCGAAAAATTAGTAAATGAAGGATTAATATCAATGTTAGAAACATCACTGGCACCTTTTCCATCACATTCTGACCTGCCATTTCTCCAATAAGGAAACTGTAGATAAACACCTGCCGTTGAGCAGCTGCCAATTTCAGCATCACCGCCAACTACAACTGATCCACCAAAGTTTCCGGCAAATAACATTGCATTTCCTTTAATGTTTGCTGTACTGTTAACTGAACCGCCTTCCATCCAGGCGTTTCCTTCCACTATAGCACTGTTTGACAGGGTTGCATTATAAACACATGCATTATCTCTTACAATAGCATTTCCGCTGATGTTTCCACCATCGACCATTGCATATCCCTCTATACGGGCATTTCCTGAAACAGTACCACCCCTAACAATTGCATATGGACCGACAAATACAGCTGATGCAACATTAGCATTATTGGATACCCATCCGCCACCGTTTGTATGTATATGTCCGTTGGTTTTAAGGAATTTTCTAAAATCAGCTGCAGCCTGGAATCCTTCAGGATTTGCATTAGCAATTTTTAATTCATACGGATATCTTCTTTGTTTCGGATACCCTTCATCCATGTTATAATTTACGTGTACTTTCGGAGCGGAAAACACTACCAAAAAGATACCCGATTCTGTTGATGTATTTAAGGTAAATGAGGCTTCACCATCCTTTTTATACATCGGACTGTAACGAGATACTGTACCATCAGCTTTTGTGGTAACAAAACCATATCGCCATCCGGCCTGAGTAGGGTTTACTTCTGTATGTCCTTTAAATTTAATTGTAACTTTCTTTTGAGTACCTGAACATGTTGGGTATAACGGAATTATATTCATTCCGTAATCCTGCGGAGCCCAGTCATTATTAGTGTAGAACTGATCCGTTGTACCTGGAACTTTGGTAAGAAGTGTATATTGCCTGCTAGTATATCGAGGCATATAATTTTTAATGAATGTATATACTTCCCTAATTTTCTTTCCGAAATTACTGGTTGTATTTATTTGGGAATTCCATTGAATAGGATAATCGAATGCCGGTTGTCGCTGTGCATAACTCCACAAATAATCGTCAAGCTGATCTTGTGTAAAACCTTTTAATCTTTTAATTGTTTCCAGTGGATGCTCCTGGTTTTTTGATTCGGCCCACATTCTTCTGGTAAAATCAAAACCTTCTTTTTCCTGAACGTAGTACATCAGATGAAAATTTGTGTAATGATGACGATTAGAGGACCACATAAAGTTTCTGGTTTGTATCCATCTGGTCAGGGTTCCATCTATTTCAGCCCATTGAGAATAGGCCTGGGAGCGCATGAAATTAGCATGGCCTTCAAAAAACGGACCTGCCCAATCATAGCCCGCAAAAGCAGTTCCATTACCCGGGTTTTCCTGAATACGCATCATCATTTGCAGCGTGTGGGCAAACTCATGAGATAATGCACCTCCGTCCCTGGTTGCTTCAGGATGAACAAACATAGCACCAATGGTATTACTAAACGAGCTGGCTTGTGCAAACGCCTCTAACCTTGGGTCTGTCGAATTCCAGGTATTCATCATCATAATAATGATTTTGTACTTTCCGAAATTTGTTGTTGATGCATTATTGATAAAATGTAAATCGGTTATATAACGTTTAAAGCTGGTTTCGAGTGTATCAGCAACCGATTTAGGAGTAAAACGCAACGAAGTATCTGAGTATGCCGCGGGATTGGTACCAACTTTATCTCCCCAGTACAGAACAAAGTTAGTCGATTCATATTTTCGTGAGTTTGATACTTTATTGTAAAACTCATTGTTGGG
>JBDTRA010000104.1:0-15894 GCA_039931915.1 Flavobacterium sp.
TTCCGAATATTTTTACTGAATTTGGATCGTTTACAGTAGGTGAAAGCGGTGGCGCTATCTATCAGATTTTGTATCAAAAACAACAAAATGACAGAGAAAAATGGAATATGATTGATTCTTCATTCATTACCACTTTGCCGGATACCTGGGCTATAAACAAACGTTTTATCATGCTTGCGGTTAATCGCTGGAATGATACTTACGAGCGGGTTTTATTAGGAGGACTGACTTGTGACAGTGACGATTATTACAACTCTGAACAGAATATGAATGCGATTTATCTGCCAAAATACAACAAGGAAAAGCCATTGTATATTGGTTTCTTTAATACCGGAGCCTATCAGGAAACTATTGGAGGATATGGCGGTTTACACCACTGTTTGATTCCACAGCCTAAACATATTTTGATCGATCGTGATGAAAATGGAATTTTGGGAACTGAAGTTTTTTCAGAACAACAAACATCTGATGACGTATTAAAGATTTTAGGATACACAAAAAAAACATAAAAAAAAAGTGCAAATTGAAAACTTTAATATTTATAAAATCATTAATTTGCAGTAACATCTAAAAGGTTAAACTTTTAATTCAAAAAAAAAAAACATAAAAAACAAAAAATGAAAGGACCAATCAGTCAGTTTATTGAAAAACATTATTTACACTTTAATTCTGCCTCTCTGGTTGATGCTGCAAAAGCATACGAACAACAATTAGCAAACGGTGCTAAAATGATGGTAAGTATGGCCGGCGCAATGAGTACAGCAGAAATTGGTAAAATTTTTGCTGAAATAATCAGACAGGATAAAGTGCAGATTATTTCATGTACAGGAGCTAATTTAGAAGAGGATATCATGAATCTAGTTGCACACTCTCATTACGAAAGAGTGCCAAACTATCGTGATTTAACTCCTGAAGATGAATGGGCATTACTGGAAAGAGGTTTAAATCGTGTTACCGACACTTGTATTCCTGAACATGAGGCATTTCGCCGTTTGCAAAAACACATTTATAAAATCTGGAAAGATGCAGACGATAAAGGTGAACGTTATTTTCCTCATGAATTTATGTATAAAATGCTGTTATCCGGTGTTTTAGAAGAATATTACGAAATTGATTTAAAAGACAGCTGGATGTATGCAGCTGCTGAGAAAAATTTACCTATTATTGTACCGGGATGGGAAGACAGTACTATGGGTAATATTTTTGCATCGTATGTAATCAAAGGTGATTTGAAAGCATCTACCATGAAATCAGGAATTGAATACATGGTATTCCTTGCTGACTGGTACCCAAAAAATAGTACAAACGGTATTGGATTTTTTCAGATTGGTGGTGGTATTGCAGGAGATTTTCCTATATGCGTGGTACCAATGCTGTATCAGGATATGGAAATGCATGATATTCCATTTTGGAGTTATTTCTGCCAAATTTCAGATTCAACGACTAGTTATGGTTCGTATTCCGGTGCAGTTCCAAACGAGAAAATTACCTGGGGTAAATTAGATATAAAAACTCCTAAATTTATTATTGAGTCGGATGCTACGATTGTTGCTCCGTTAATTTTTGCCTATTTATTAGATTTATAGAATATTTATGAAAAGAGTTATAGTAGACTACGCTAAACTTACCCACGAAATCTTAAACCTTTTGGTTGAAAAATTTCCTGATGGTTATGATGATTCGGATGTTATCCGTTTTAGAAATGCTAAAAACGAATTGATCGAAGCTGTTGAAGTTAAAACTGAGGACACTATTTATTTAGTTAAAATTAGTACCAAACTTGCTGACAGAATTGAAAATTACGATGAAGATGATGACATCGATGTTGACGTTGATGTTGACACAATCGAACCCGTAAAAGGTCTTGACATTGATGATGATATTGATGACGATGATGAAGACGAAAATCTGGACAAACCGGATGTGGATGGCGGAGATGATGATGACGATGAAGATAAAAATGATATTGCAGACGAAGATGATGAGGAAGACGATGAAGACTAATTCATCTCTTTTAAATATACTAAAGGAACTCTATTCGGGTTCCTTTTTTTATTAGTCAAAATACATTACAAAATTATTATGCTTAAAAACAAACAATTTATAAGAAAAATATTATAATTTATTTTATATTTACAAAATAAAAATATAAGCCAAATGAATTCAGAAACATTGCACGCCAAACTAAAAGAAAATTTTGGGTTTGAAAAATTCAGACCCAATCAGGAAACTATTATTAATACAATTCTTTCCGGTCAGGATACTTTAGCCATTATGCCAACCGGAGGCGGAAAATCGATATGTTTTCAACTGCCAGCCTTAGTTTTACCGGGAATAACCATTGTTATTTCGCCCTTGATCGCTCTGATGAAAGATCAGGTTGACAGTCTAAAAGCCAATGGAATTTCAGCATGTTTTATCAATAGCAGCCAATCCAGTGAAGAACAACAGTTTTATATTGACAATTTAAAATCGAATACCTTTAAACTCGTTTATATTGCACCGGAAAGTTTATCTTATCTGGATGTTATTTTCAATGCATTGACAATCAGCTTAATTGCTATTGATGAAGCACATTGTATTTCTTCCTGGGGGCATGATTTTCGACCGGCATATACTAATTTGGGGTATTTAAAAAGTCGCTTCCCTTCTACTCCAATTCTGGCTTTGACAGCTACGGCCGACAAAGCAACAAGAACTGATATTACAAAACAATTGAACCTAAAAAATCCCAAGACATTTGTAGCTTCTTTCGATCGTAAAAACTTAAGTTTAGAAGTTCGTCCTGCATTAGACCGGGTAAAACAGATTATAGATTTTGTTGAGAGCAAGCCACGGGAATGCGGAATTATATATTGTTTAAGCAGAAAAACTACCGAAGAACTGGCTGAAAAATTGCGAAAAAATGGTATTACTGCAAAAGCATACCATGCTGGTTTAGACAATAAAATACGCGCTAAAACGCAGGACGAATTTATTAATGATGACTGTCAGGTGGTTTGTGCTACTATTGCTTTCGGGATGGGAATTGATAAATCGAATGTGCGTTGGGTTATCCATTATAATTTACCAAAGAATATTGAAGGATATTATCAGGAAATCGGACGTGCAGGGCGTGACGGATTGCCATCTGAAACCATTTTGTTTGAAAGTTATGCTGATGTTATTCAGCTTCAGAAATTTGCTTCCGAAGGTTTAAATTCCGATGTACAGCTGGCAAAATTAGAGCGAATGAAGCAATATGCCGATGCTTTAAGCTGCAGGCGTAAAATCCTTCTTTCCTATTTTGGTGAATTGGTTACCGAAAATTGTGGTAATTGTGATATCTGCAAAAAGCCTCCTGTATTTTTTGACGGAACCATTTTAGCACAAAAAGCATTGTCTGCAATCACACGTTTACAGGAATCAGAACCCTTGGCAGTAATTGTTGATTTTTTAAGAGGCTCTAAAAACGCCTATATCTACGAAAAAAAATACCAAGATTTGAAAACCTACGGAATTGGCGCTGACATATCGTGGTACGACTGGAATCAATACCTAATTCAGTTAATAAATTTGGGATATTGTGAAATTGCCTTCCATCAGCACAATAAAATTCTACTAACCCCTTTTGCAAAAAAGGTTTTGTTCGAAGGTGAAAAAGTAAAATTAACTACCGTAATAAAGAAGGTAATTGATAAAAACGAAATTAAGGAAGAGAAAACCAAAACTGTAAAAAATTCGCTTTTCGAAACATTACGAAAATTGCGCTATGAAATTGCTCAGAAAGAAGAAGTTCCGGCCTATGTAATATTTAGTGACGCTGCTTTGAGACAAATGGAAACATTAAAACCAATGAATGATGACCAATTTCTGGCGATTGATGGTGTTGGAAAAGTAAAGCTTGAAAAATATGGTTCAGGATTCATTAATGCAATTGTTGAATTTCAGAAAAATAAAAAGACAAATACAAAAGCTAAAAAAGAAAGCAGCACTTATAAAACGACGTTAGAATTATTTCAAAACGGAGCAAGTGTTGAAGAAATAGCCGCAAAAAGAAATTTAGGGCTTTCGACTGTTATTTCACATCTCGCAAAATTATACCTGGACGGAATTGATATCGATGTCAGTCAATTTATTACTGATGAAGAGGTAAGATTATTGCAAAAAGCCCAAATAGAACTTGAAAACCCAAATGCTTTAAAGCCCTATTTTGACCATTTTGAAGAAAAAATGGGGTATGATAAAATTCGTTTAGGGCTCGCTATAATCGAAAAAAATAAATAATAAAAATCCAAACTCCAATCTGAATTTCAGCTTTTGGAGTTTGTTTTTTTATAACTGCTATTTATCTAAATTGGATAAAAAGGTTTCCTGAAAATTTTTAATTATATCATTAATTTCTTCTTTTTGCTGAACCGAAACTTCGTAAATTGATTCAAATTTCACCTCGCATTTATTTTGTTCTTTTGGTTTGACTGTAAAAATACCTTCATAATTAAATACTGGCATTGGCGTTGATAAAATAATGAATTTCATCTCTAATCTGCTTTGGTCAATTGATGTCAGCTCTTCAATAATCTCACCTCCGCCTTTTATGTAAATGGTTCTGATAGCCCCAATTCCATTTCCCTCTACAATAACTTTTTCAATAAGATCGGGTACAAATTTTTCTGTTCCTCCAAAACCAACTAATTTTTCCCAAACTTTTTGTGCACTAAGATCTACTGTCGCTTCTGATGTTTTGCTAACTTTTACTTTACTCATTTTTATACTTTTATAATTTGAGTAAAAATAGAACTGCAAAAAAGAACAAAATTTAGATTATTTTCGAAAGTATCACTATTAGTTCAAAAGTTTATCTGTTCTTTTTTTAATAAGGAATTGTTTTGGAGAAATTCCAAATTGCTTACCAAACAAATTAATGAAATATGAAACATTTTCGTAACCAACTTCAAGCGAGATTTGTTCAATATTCAAATTCGTGACCGTTAAAAGTTCAACAGCTTTTTCAAGACGTTTGTTTATAATCCATTTTTTAGGAGGTATTTCAAATTTTCTTTGAAAATCCCTATTAAAAGAAGAAATACTTCTTCCTGCTAAAAAAACATAATCTTCAATTGATAAAGGTTTGTCAAAATTTTCCAGCATTAATTCATCAAGATTCCTTTTTTTCTTAGTATTTAAGGACAACAAAATTTGAATTAAATGATTTTGTTGTGGTGAATTATAAATTAAATATAACAATTCTAAAAGCTTCAGTTTTGTAACTTCTTTATTTGTGTTTTCAGTGTATACCTTAAGGATTGATTCTGTATACACCCTGATATTTTCTGAATAATTTAAAAGTAAGGAAGGTTTTGACTCTAAAGTATTTGTTGGTTTGATTTCTGCTAAAAACTCATTGATTATTTCTTCTTCAAAAAAATAAAAAACTGCCTCAAATTCTCCGTCTTCAGGCAATATATCCGAAATCATATATCTTCCTTTGGGTATAAAAACTAATTGATTCCGTGTAGCATAAAACCGCTCTTCCTCATAATAGGTTTCAATATTTAATTCGCCTTTTAAAACGACAGATAAAACATGAGAAGAAACATAATGATCCGTATTAATATCTATTGTATCCATAGTTTTATGCACAATACAAGATAAACCGCTGACCATAATTTTTCTAACACTTTTATGCTGATATAAAAGTTGGGGAACTACTTTCATTATTTTTTAAAATTTAAAATTCCAAATTCCAAAACTGAAAATTCAGATTGAAATTTGGAATTTATAGAATTATCAATATTAAATATTGAGATTTTATTTTAATTGTTTTGCATTTTTTACATTCTGATCAGTCAAAGCCAAAGTCAAAACCTCACTCATTTCTTTTACATAATGAAAAGTCAAGCCTTCTAAATATTCTGCTTTGATTTCATCAATATCACTTTTGTTTTCGTGACATAAAATGATTTCTTTGATATTTGCTCTTTTCGCAGCTAAGATTTTTTCCTTGATTCCGCCAACCGGCAAAACTTTTCCACGAAGTGTGATCTCACCTGTCATAGCCAGACTTTTCTTCACTTTCTTCTGAGTTAATAAAGAAACCAATGAAGTCAGCATCGCAATTCCGGCACTTGGCCCGTCTTTTGGAGTTGCCCCTTCCGGAACGTGTAAATGGATATTATATTTTTGGAACAATTCAACACTTAATCCTAACTTTTTAGCATTAGCTTTAATGTATTCTAAAGCAATCGTAGCAGATTCCTTCATTACAGTTCCTAAATTTCCGGTAATACTCAATGAGCCTTTTCCCTCAGAAATTAAAGACTCGATAAATAAAATATCTCCTCCAACGCTTGTCCAGGCTAAACCTGTAACAACTCCTGCAACATCATTATTTTCATATTTATCACGCTCTAATCTTGGCACCCCTAAAACTGTCACAATATCTTCATCAGTAACTTTTTTATTGTACTCCTCTTCCATCGCAACTGCTTTGGCTGCATTACGAATGACCTGAGCAATTTTAGTTTCTAAGTTACGAACACCTGATTCACGCGTATAGCCTTCTACAATTTTCTCCAATTGTTTTTTACCAATTGTTAAATCTTTAGCAGTCAGTCCGTGCGCTTCTAATTGTTTTGGAAAAAGGTGTCTTTTGGCAATTTCTACTTTTTCTTCAATCGTATAACCTGACATCTTAATTACTTCCATCCTGTCACGCAATGCAGGCTGAATGGCCGACATATTATTTGATGTCGCAATAAACATAACTTTGGACAAATCATAACCCATTTCCAGAAAATTATCATAGAAAGAATTGTTTTGTTCCGGATCTAAAACTTCCAATAAAGCTGAAGAAGGATCACCGCTATTACCGTTAGAGAGCTTATCGATCTCATCAAGAATAAAAACAGGATTCGAAGTTCCGGCTTTTTTCAAACTCTGGATAATTCGGCCAGGCATTGCACCGATATACGTTTTTCTATGTCCGCGAATTTCAGCTTCGTCACGTAAACCGCCTAACGAAATACGTACATATTCACGCCCTAATGCTTCAGCAACCGAACGCCCTATAGATGTTTTACCAACTCCCGGAGGACCTGTCAGACAAATAATTGGCGACTTCATATCGTTACGGAGTTTCAGTACAGCCAAATGCTCAATCATTCTTTTTTTCACTTCTTCAAGTCCGAAATGATCTTTATCCAATACTTTTTGAGCGTATTTTAAATCGAATTTATCTTTGGAATATTCGCCCCATGGCAGTTCTAAAAACAACTCCAAATAATTACGCTGAATTCCAAAATCAGGAGATTGTGGGTTCATTCTGCGCATTTTAGACAATTCTTTTTCAAAATGCTTTTGCGTTTTTTCGTCCCATTTTTTAGTTTTCGCCTTCAGTCCCATTTCGTCCATTTCCTCTTCCTGCGAAACGCCTCCCAATTCTTCCTGAATGGTTTTCATTTGCTGATGAAGAAAATATTCACGTTGCTGCTGGTCTAAATCAAAACGAACTTTTGACTGTATGTCATTTTTCAATTCTAATTTTTGCAACTCAATGTTCATGTAACGCAAAGTTTCAAGTGCTCTGTCTTTCAATCCGTTTATCGATAACAAATCTTGTTTTTCTTTTACGGATAAATTCATATTCGACGAAACAAAATTGATTAAAAACGACTGGCTTTCAATGTTTTTAATTGCAAAAGTTGCTTCTGAAGGAATATTTGGGCTTTCTTTTATAATCTGAATTGCCAATTCTTTTACCGAATCTAAAATTGCCGTAAACTCAGTGTCATTTTCAGAAGGGCGTTCTTCCGAAACTTCTTTTATTGTAGCTGTAATATAAGGTTCCTCAGAAAGTACTTCGTCAATTTCGAAACGTTTTTTTCCTTGTAAAATTACCGTAACATTTCCGTCAGGCATTTTCAGGACACGCAGAATTCTGGCTACTGTTCCTATTTTGTGAATATCATCTTTAGACGGATCTTCATCTTCTTCATTAATTTGCGAAACAACTCCGATGATTTTCCCACCGGCATTAGCATCATTAATCAATTTGATAGATTTATCCCTTCCGGCAGAAATGGGAATAACTACACCCGGAAATAAAACCGTATTACGCAAAGGCAAAATTGGTAACGAAAGCGGAAGCTCCTCGTTGTTCATTTCCTCTTCGTCTTCGGGAGTTAATAATGGAATTAATTCTGCTTCGGAATCAAATTCCTGAAGTGACAGATTGTCAATAGTAAGTATTTTATGGTTTGACATAATAATATATAAGTCGTTTTGTCATTAAAAATTTCAACCTAACTGTAAACGCAATCTTAAATTCTCTAGTTTTTAGTAAAATTATCATAAGTGTATCATTTACAAGACAGGCCATAAAAATAGACAATCATTATGCCAAAAACAAAAAAGAAAGTTTTGAAATTTAGCAGGCAGCCAATTAAAAAATGAAATAGATCTCTTTTAAAAAATTTACATTTATTTTTATACAAACTGTAACAAACTCAAAAAAGCAAAGTCATTATAAAAAACCAGCAACCATTACTTGAATATAACTGCCCAAAATATCGAAGAATTAATCACACTTTGTAAAGAAAACAATCAAAAAGCACAATTTGAAGTTTACAATCGTTATTGTAAAGCCATGTATAATGTTGCTTACAGAATTGTAAAAGACGAACATTTTGCACAAGACGTCATGCAGGAAGGTTTTCTGAAAGCTTTTACAAAAATTAACGATTACAAACAGGAAGTTGCTTTTGGGGCATGGTTGAAAAAAATAATCATCAATTACAGTATTGACTTTTATAAAAAAAACAATGCTTTTCAGGTCGAAGACTTAAGCAAAACGCTTTACAAAATAGAGGAAAATGAAAACTTCTTCTCTGAAAATATCGATTTGAATTCTCTTAAAGTGAGACAGGTTCTGGATACCATTTTAGGACTTAAAGATAACTACAGGATGGTTTTGACACTCTTTTTTATCGAGGGTTATGATCAGGAAGAAATTTGCGAAATTCTGAATATTAGTTATGCCAATTGCAGGACAACACTGAGCAGGGCCAAAGAAAGTTTACGAAAAAAATTAGAGGATATATGAAAAAGGAAAATGACAATTTAGACCAATTATTTGAAAAATTTGAAAATCAGTGGGATACACAGGAAATGAATTCTGATCATCAGCTTGACTTCTTAAATAAATTAAATAATAAAAAGAAACCTAAGAAAAATTATTATGCTGTTTGGGGAATTGCTGCTTCGATTATTTTATTGCTGGGTATAACTGTTTTTTACAATAATGAAAAGCCCAGGGAATATAAATTTGCATCTAAAGAAACAAAAAGAACCGATTCTATTTTCAGCATATTAATTGATAATGAGCTCGTTAAATTAAAAGAAAAAAGTTCTCCTGAAAACGAGCAGATAATAAAGGACGCCCTAAAACAAATGAAAATTTTTGATACCGATTATCAGAAAATTATAAACGAGTTACAAAAAAATGGTGAAAACAAACAGATTATTTATGCTATGATTAGCAATTTGCAGACCCGCATTTCATTTTTACAAACAGTTTTGCAACGCATTGAAGAAAACGAAAATTTAAAAAATAGTACACATGAAAAAACATTATAACATACTCATCCTGTTTATCTTGATTCCTTTTTTAGGGTTTTCAAATGATGATACTTTTATCTCAAAACAAAAAAGCATCAAAAAAACCTATATCGTCAATTCGAATGCAGGAATTGATATTGACAATAAATATGGAAATATCACTGTCTCAACATGGGATGAAGATAAAATCGATCTTGAAATTACCATAAAAGTTACCGGTGGAAACGAAAATTGGGTAAACGAAAAACTGAATAGTATTGATGTTGATATTACTGCTCTTAAGTCTATGGTTACGGCTATTACTAAAATTGGGAATTCATCTTTAAAAAGCAAGGGAAGCAGCAACTGTTTTGAGATTAATTATGTGATTAAAATCCCAAAAAACGGGACTGTAAAACTGAACAATAAATACGGAAATATAACCACATTGAGTTTAGAATCAACAACAGATATTTCCTGTAAATATGGTAAAGTCACTCTTGGAAAATTAAACGGATCAAATAATAGGATTCACATAGAATACTGTCAAAATTCAAGTATTGATTACATTAAAACCGGTGCTATCGAAGCGCGATATTCCGGCTTGAAAATCAATGAATCAGGAAATATAAATTTAGACACCAGTTATACTGATTTAGTTATGGCTGAAGGTAATCAGATAAAATATGATTGTAATTACGGTAACTTTAAACTTCAAAAAATAAATTCGGTTATAGGTGAAGGAAATTATCTAACTATTTCAATTGCTGAAATTTCAAATAATATAAATTTAAATACTAATTACAGCAAAATAAATATTGGTACTATAACTGATAAAGCTAATAATGTGAATATCAATTGCGGTTATTCTGATATTTCTTTAGGATATGACACAAATTATGCTTTTGACTTTGATATCAATACCAAATATGGAAACATAAAAAAAGACGTTTCTTTAGATATTTCGGTTTCAGAAAACAAAAGTAATACAAAAAGAGTAAGCGGATTCAACAAGAAGAAAGGACAAAATAAAGTTATAGTCAATTCTAATTATGGCAATGTAACCTTAACCAAAAAACAATAAATATTTTACTTTGTTACTTTTTTAATAGTTAAAACACCAGTTGTGCTGGTGTTTTTTTGTTTCTAGAAGTGAAAAGTATTTCATATGACCTTCCAGCTCTCTTTGTCATTCGGCTAAAAAATTACTATTTTTGCATTCTAAATTTTATGTCATGCCGAAAAGAAAATATAAAATAGCCGTCATTCAGTTAAATCTTAATGATGTTGCCGAAAACAATCTTAAAAAATGCATCAGTTGGGTAAAAGATGCAGCCAATAAAGGTGCAGAAGTTATTTTGTTACCGGAATTATATAGCAGTCATTATTTTTGCCAAAGCGAAGATGTAGATAATTTTGCTTTAGCGGAACCACTTTACAGCACTTCATTTATCGCTTTTAGTGAATTGGCAAAAGAATTAGGAGTGGTTATTATTGTTCCTTTCTTCGAAAAAAGAATGGCTGGAATTTATCATAATAGTGCGTACATCATTGATACTGATGGAACTGAAGCAGGATTATACCGCAAGATGCATATTCCGGACGATCCGCATTTTTACGAAAAATTCTATTTCACTCCCGGAGATTTAGGTTTTCAGGCAATTAAAACCAAAAAAGGAACTGTTGGAACCCTTATTTGCTGGGATCAATGGTATCCGGAAGCTGCCCGAATTACAGCATTAAAAGGCGCAGAAGTATTGTTTTATCCAACAGCAATCGGATGGCATCCAAAAGAAAAAGAACAATATGGAGAAAATCAATATGGTGCCTGGATGAATGTCATGAAAGGCCATGCTGTTGCAAACGGAGTTTTTGTAGCTGCTGCTAACCGAATTGGTTTAGAACAATATATTGATGGTACAGATGGAATTCAGTTTTGGGGAGCTTCTTTTATAGCAGGTCCGCAAGGAGAAATTTTAGCTCAGGCATCTCACGATCAGGAAGAAATCTTAATTGCTGAAGTTGATTTGGATTTACAGGAAAATGTACGTCAGAACTGGCCTTTTTTCAGGGACAGAAGAATTGATGCTTTTGGGGATATAACTAAAAGAGCCATTGACTAATAATACTATAAATTTTAAAACCCTTGTGATCAACACAAGGGTTTTCCTTTATTATATTTAAATATTTATTTAAAGTTAAAATTTAATTCCAGCACTTAATCCCCAAGAATTATATATTAAACCCGAAGGTTTTTCTTGATTATAACCAAATAAAGGGTCTGCGCCGTTTAGTCTTAAAAAATTCTGTTCCTTAAATAAGTTAATGTTAATATTGAATTTATCTTCTCTTACAATAGGTACACCAATTCCAATTCTAGCATTTGTACCACTATTAAATTGATTTTTATTCAAACTAATCTCACTTGTAAGCGAAACATAAGTAAATACATTATTAGTATTAACAAAAAAATATTTAACAATACCTCCTAGTTCCAGCATAGCTAAATCAGGACTTTTATAGCTCTTATAACCGGTTAATACTCCTAAACTCAATTTTTTAAAAACCATATAATTGAAAGAATAGGTAAGACCAAAAGCAGCCTTTTTACCATTTAGATTCTCAGTACTACTACCTCTTTCATTAAGATTAGTATTGAAATAACTATAACTATATTCAACTTTTTTATGCATAATCAATTCTAAATCTAGATTAGAATACCATTTTTTATTTAATTTATTTTGTCCATATCCAAAAGTCCCTATGGTTAAAATAATTATTACTATTAATTTTTTCATGATTTATTTAATTAAATTTATTAACACGACTCCCGCTCCAAGTATTACCTCTACGACCCAAACCATAAAAATCTAATTCATAAGAGGTATAATCTCTGAAATTAGCTCCTTTTTCAATTTTTAAGGAAAAATTATTACTTGCAGTACTTCCGTCTGGGTTATTAGACGAAGGTGCACTAGAATTCATATTGCTGGAGTAGCCTACTAAAAAATCTAAAAATTGACCGTCAAATTTCTTTTCAATTTTATTAGTATTCGTTTTTTTGTATCTCTCGCCAAAATAAACTACCTCTATTTCAGTATCACTTTTTTGGTTGGTTACTACAAAATCTTGTTTTGCACCGCTATTAAAATTTTGTTTCAAAAAATTAATTCCAAGCTTATATAACTGCTTGATATTAGATTCGCTATTTATTTGATAATTTGGATCAGGCAGTTGACGGATATAAATATTGAGTATATTATCACTATTGAACGTAAAGAATGGCAAACCAGTGCCGGAAGACATATTAACCATACTAAAATTACCATTATCGCTCAACAGTTGATAATTGTTGTTGTACATATATATTGGAGGTAAGGGATTAGACGTAGAAGGATTATAAGTCTCAATCTGTGGGGCTTTGTAATTATATTTCAATAAAACCTTATTAATTCCTAAGTGTATCTCGTCAGCATCTGATGCCCACCAAATCCCTAACGTTTTTACCTGAGTACGTACTTGGATCCCTATTGAGCTATATATTCCCCAAGATTGATTCCAAAATTCAGTCTTAATTCTATGCCTGCTATCAAAATAGTTAATACACGCTTTATTAGTACCAAAAATAGTTTGAAATAAACTTGTGTTTTCAAATTCACAAACAGAAAGATTATTAATTTGATTTTGCAATTGCTCTTCTGGGGATATCTGAGGTACAAAAGCTACTGGTGCAGGAGAAACGGTTGAACCACAATTACCCTCAGCAGGTGCAATATATCTGGAAATTTGTGGGTTTATTTGAGTATAACCTCCATATTCTGTTTGCATTTCACAAACGTCTATTGGCATTCTTGCTGTTTTTGAAGTATTTGTGTTAAGTTTATTCAGATAATCATATAAATGTGTAGAATCTTTTACTTTTACCGAAAGTACACCAAGGTCTTTTACTATTTTGTAAAGTGAGTCTCCAACTATAATTTCATTATTTTCATTAACAATAGCGGCAAAAAAAGAGTCTCCTATACTATTATCTTCTTCTTCATCAGGTATCTCGCTGCTTTTTGAAGCATTTTTTTGATTTGATAGATACTCGTTGTCAAGTTTCCTTTTAAGTGTTTCATTTTTAGGATTAATCATTGCCGTTTTAGAACGAAACCCTTTATTATACAGGCTTTCAAATTTATCTTCTATCGTTGTTAAATCGCTTTTTTTAAATTTTTCGATGGTAGTTTTTAATGCATTCTTGGAAGAAAAAAAGAATCGTCCATTAATCACAGAAGCATTTTCTTGGTGCTTTAAACTATTTGTATTTGAACCGTCATCAATTTTTTCACAGCTTGACAAGCTTAGCAAGATAGT
Organism: Flavobacterium sp.; assembly: GCA_039931915.1. GTDB lineage: Bacteria > Bacteroidota > Bacteroidia > Flavobacteriales > Flavobacteriaceae > Flavobacterium. The sequence continues at coordinate 13,936 of JBDTRA010000104.1, forward strand.
TACAACAATTATGTATGTATGTATGTATGTAATGTATTTCATGTTTTATAATTAAATCTCTAATTGGGGCATATTTTTATATTGATTTTTTAAGGAGTGTACTTTAATCTAAAAAAAATTACACTCCAAAATTCTCAAATAGTAACAATAAATTACTTTTGAATTTTACTTCTGTTATCATTATCATTTAATAATAAGAATTAGATTGTAAATATATACAAAAAGTAGTGGGCAGGAATTATGAATTTTATTATTGTTCATAAGAAATCACCACAATTCTCTCAACAATTAAACACTTATATCTATTTTTGCATTGTTACAAAACAGTATTTATGTCAACAAATAATAGAAGATTCCCCGCAGAATGGGAGAAACAACAAGGAATTGTATTGTGTTTTCCGCATAATGGTAATGACTGGCCGGGAAAATATGAGGCGGTTCAATGGGCTTTTGTAGAATTTATTAAAAAAGTAGCTTCTTTTGAAACTGTTTTTTTGGTCGTAGCCGATGAAAAACTAAAAGAAAAAGCAACTGAAATGCTGGAAAGAGCAAAAGTAAATATTGCGAATGTTTCTTTTATCGTTTATAAAACAAACAGAAGCTGGATGCGTGATTCAGGACCAATCATTGTAAAAAATGGATCAAAAAGAGAAGCCTTGAATTTTAATTTTAATGGATGGGCTAAATACAAAAACTATCAATTAGATAAATTTGTTCCCGGAAAAATTGCTAATTTTATTGATGTTCCGTTAACTCAGGTACGCTACAAAGGAAAGCCTGTTATTGTTGAAGGTGGAGCAATTGATGTAAACGGAAAAGGAACACTATTGACATCCGAAGAATGTTTGATGCACCCGACAATTCAGGTTAGAAATCCCGGTTTTACCAAAGAAGATTACGAAGCTGTTTTTAAAGAATATCTTGGAGTTACGAATGTTATTTGGTTAGGAGACGGAATTGAAGGCGATGATACACATGGACATATAGATGATTTATGCAGATTTGTAAATGAAGATACAATTGTTACAATTGTAGAAACAAATAAAAATGATTCCAATTACAAACCTTTGCAGGATAATTTGAAACGCTTACAAAATGCAAAGCTGGAAAATGGACAATCTCCGGTAATTGTAGCTTTGCCAATGCCAAAACGTGTTGATTTTGAAGATTTAAGATTGCCTGCGAGTTATGCTAATTTCCTTATTTTGAATAATTGCGTTTTAGTTCCTACCTTTAATGACAGCAATGATCGTGTAGCCTTAAATATATTATCCGAATGTTTCCCTGATCGTGAAGTGATCGGAATAAGCTGTATTGATTTTATCTGGGGATTCGGAACTTTGCATTGTTTGAGTCAGCAGATTCCGGCATAGTTTCAGTAAAGTTTTTTCGCCACAGATTTAACAGATTCTCACGGATTAGTAAAATCCTTTAAATCTGCAGCAAAAAAATAAGCATAAAAAAACCTTGTTTGAACACTACTAACAAGGTTTTTCTATTTTATATATCTTTAGATAATTTATCTTCTCTTCATTGTCTCACAAAAGGAGGCAGTAACTGGCTGCAAACTTCACCAAAACCAATACGGACTTCGTTAGTTTCACAAAAGCCTCTAATAATTACTGTATCATTATCTTCAATGAATTTACGTTCGCTTCCATCCTTTAATCTTATTGGGTTTTTTCCTCCCCAAGTCAATTCTAACATCGAACCAAAACTATCAGGGGTTGAACCTGAAATAGTTCCTGAACCCATCATATCACCAGAATTTACGCGGCATCCATTAGAAGTATGATGTGCTAATTGCTGGCTCATTGACCAATACAAATATTTGAAATTTGATTTTGAAACTACCGTTTCCTCCTGATCTAAAGGCTGAATAGAAACTTCTAAATTAATATCAAAAGTCTTTTTTCCTTTAGTCTGCAAATAAGGAAGCGGAGACGGATCTTGTTTTGG